>NZ_JBVISC010000004.1:0-553679 GCF_055575715.1 Streptomyces sp. NPDC034037
GGACCCTGTGGGAGAGTAGGACGCCGCCGAACTAATTTTGATAAAGCCTCAGGCCCTGGACATTGTCCGGGGCCTGAGGCTTTTTTGCGTTCAGGAGCTTTCTCGCGTGCTCAGGCCGGGGTCACCAATTTCGTGTCGTACGCGAGAATCACCGCCTGCACTCTGTCCCGCGCGCCCGTTTTCGCGAGGATGCGGCCCACATGGGTCTTCACCGTGGATTCCGCGAGGTGCAGACGGACCGCTATTTCGGTGTTCGTCCAGCCCTGGCCGATGACAGCGAGGATCTCGCGTTCCCGATCCGTGAGAGAGATCAGCCGCGGATGGGACGCGGGATCCGCAGGCCCTGAGCCGGCTGCGGGGAGACGCTCCGCGAAGGTGTTCAGGAGGCGACGGGTCAGGCTGGGGGCGACCACCGCGTCGCCCGAGGCGACCGCGCGGATTCCGGAGAGGAGTTCCTCGGGCAGGGCGTCCTTGATGAGGAACCCCGAGGCGCCCGCGCGCAGACCGTCGTACGCGTACTCGTCGAGGTCGAACGTGGTGAGGATCAGGACGCGGGTGCGGTCGCCGGACGCGACGATGCGGCGCGTGGCCTCGATGCCGTCCAGGCCCGGCATGCGGATGTCCATCAGGACCACGTCGGGGTGGAGTTCGGCGGTCATGCGGACCGCCTCGCTGCCGTTGCCGGCCTCGCCCGCCACCGTCATGTCGTCCTGGCTCTCCAGGAGCATGCGGAAACCGAAGCGCTGCATGGGCTGGTCGTCCACGATGAGCACGGTCGTCACGATGTGTCGCTGTCCTTCGGGAGACGGAGGTGGACCCGCCAGCCGCCCGGCGGGGAAGGGAGTGGACCTGCCTCAAGTGTGCCGTCGTACAACGCTGTTCGCTCCCGCATGCCGGTCAGGCCCCGGCCGCTGCCCGGGGACCGGGAAGGGGTGCCGCCCGTGCCGGTGTCCGTGACGGTCACCGTGACGGCGGTGTCGCTGCAGGAGACGTCGACGGTGGCGGTGGCGCCGGGGCCGGCGTGTTTCAGGGTGTTCGTGAGGGCTTCCTGCACCACGCGGTAGACGGTGAGCTGGCGGCCCGCGGTGACGGAGCCGGGGCGGCCGCGGACGGTGCTTCGTGTCGGCAGACCCGCGGCCCGTACGCCGTCGATGAGGCGGTCCAGGTCGGTGAGGGTGGGTTGCGGGGCGCGATCGGCCGCGGCGGGGGTGTCCTCGCGCAGGACGTCCAGGAGGCGCCGCAGCTCTGCGAGGGCCTGGCGGCTCGTGGTCCCGATGGCGTCGAGGGCCTGGGCGGCACGCTCGGGGGACTTGGCGGCCGCGTACGAACCGCCGTCCGCGAGGCCGGTGATGACGGACAGATTGTGTCCGATGATGTCGTGCATCTCGCGGGCGATACGGGTGCGTTCGGCCGCGGCGGCGAGCCGGGTCTGCTGGTCGCGTTCCACTTCGAGCCGCCGGGCGCGGTCGACGAGGGCCCGGGTGTGGTCCTGGCGGGAGCGGACGGCGACGCCCGCCAGTGCGACGAGGGCGAAGGACCAGACGTGCGGGACGACCAGCTCGTACCAGCCGCGGGACGGGTAGGTGAGGACGCAGACGGCCATGGGAAGCGCGATCATGGCGGCCGCTCGCCCGAGGGTCTTCAGGGGGAGGCGCAGGGCGATGTTGAAGACCACGACGAATTGGATCAGGGCTGCCTGGAGCCAGGCGCCCGTCCCATTGCTGACCAGCGTCGCCACCGTCATCACCGCGAGGGCGATCAGCGGACGGCGGCGGCGCCACAGCAGGGGCACGGAGAGGGCGAGGCTCATCAGGAGGACCTGGCCCTGCGGCACGTGCGGGTCGGCCGCGGTGGTGCGCCAGCCGCCCTGGCCGTCGGTGAGGGCGGCGATCACGAAGAACCCCGTCACCAGGAGGTCCCACACCAGAGGGCGGCGGGTGTCGAAGGCGCGCACCCGCTGGATGGAGCGCTGGACGAGCCGGGTGAGGGGATGCGGCTCGGTGGCGCTCTCCGGGTCGGTCACGCCCCCTGGCGCGGTCTCCGGGCCGGTCGCTGTCACCGGAGCGGTCGCGGGCACCGTCTCGGTCGCGCCCGCCGGTTCAGTCGGCGGCTCGGCTTCGGGCATGCGCTCATCCTCGGGCACCGGCCTCATCCTCGTACACGAGTTTCTCGTGAGCCGGGTGCCGTCACACGTCCCGCCGCTTGAGCAGCGCCGTCGCCGCCGCGAGGGCCACGGCGGACCAGAGGGCGAGGGTGAGCAGGGCGGTGCCGGGGGCGATGGTGTGCTCCACCCGGGAGACCGAGCCGAGGGCGCTCGCCGCCTGGGCCGGGAAGTACCGGATGGCGCTCTGGACGGCGTCGAAGGGCAGCATCGACAGCACCTCCGGCAGGATCAGCACGGAGCCGACGAACGCGCCGATGGCGCCGGGCACCGAGCGCAGCAGGGCGCCGAGGCAGAGGGCGAAGAGGCCGAGCAGGGTGAGGGCGGCCGCGCTGGTGGTGAGGGCGGCGAGGACGTCGTCATCGGTGAGGGCGAGTTCTTTGTCGGTGCCGGAGAGCCAGGTCTGGGCGGTGAGGAATGTGACGGTGTTCGTCGTCCAGGAGGCGGTGAAGGCGACGACGGTGAAGACGGCGGCCTTCGACCACAGGAGGGGCAGGCGCTGCGGGACGGCGGTGAGGGAGGCCCGGATCATGCCCGTCGCGTACTCGCCGGCGGTGACGAGGATGCCGAGGACGGCGAGGCAGATCTGGGAGAGCTGGGTGCCGAAGAGGGTGAAGACGACGGTGTCGATCTCGGCGTCGTCGTCGTCGTAGGTGCTGCCCATGACGATGCCGACCGACAGGACCAGGGCGCTCGCCGTGATGAGGGTGATCCAGGTGGAGCGGAGCGTCCAGAGCTTGTGCCACTCCGCGCGCAGGATGCCCTTGGCGCTCAGGCGGTACGCGGGGGCGGGGACGCCGGTTCCTGAGGTGGTCTCGGTGGGGTGCGTGAGGGTGTTCATGCCGCCGTTCCTTCCGGCTGGGGGGCGGTCGTCGGGGCGAGGTACTCGACGGAGTCGCGGGTGAGGTCCATGAACGCCTGCTCCAACGACGCGGTGTGCGGCGTGAGTTCGAAGAGCGGGATGCCGTGGGCTGCGGCGGTGCGGCCGATGTGCTCGGCGTCCGTGCCGCGTACGTCGAGGACGCCGGGGGCGTTGCCGGTGATCTGTACCGCGGGGGCGGCGAGCAGCTCGGTGAGGAGGCCGGCCTCGGGGGTGACGACCTTGACGGAGCCGGTGCCGGACTCGCGTACGAAGCGGTCGACGGTGGTGTCGGCGAGGAGCCGGCCGCGGCCGATGATGACGAGGTGGTCGGCGGTCAGCGCCATCTCGCTCATGAGGTGCGAGGAGACGAGGACCGTACGGCCCTCGGCGGCCAGGGACCTGAGGAGGTTGCGGATCCACAGGACGCCCTCGGGGTCGAGGCCGTTGACCGGTTCGTCGAGGATGAGGGTGGCGGGGTCGCCGAGCAGGGCGGCGGCGATGCCGAGGCGTTGGCCCATGCCGAGGGAGAAGCCCTTGACGCGCCTGCGGGCCACCTCGTGGATGCCGGCCAGCTCCAGGACCGCGGCCACGCGGCTCCTGGGGATGGAGTGCGTGTGGGCGAGCGCCATCAGGTGGTGGTAGGCGGAGCGGCCCGGGTGGACGGAGCGGGCCTCCAGCAGAGCGCCCACTTCGCGCAGGGGAGCGGGGTGCGCCGTGTAGGAGCGGTCGCCGATGGTGGCGCGGCCGCGGGTGGGGGCGTCCAGGCCGAGGAGCATCCGCATGGTCGTGGACTTGCCCGCGCCGTTGGGGCCGAGGAAGCCGGTGACGGTGCCGGGGAGGACCTCGAAGCTGAGGTCGTCGACGGCCTTCTTGGCGGGCTTGCCGCCGTAGTGTTTGGTCAGTCCGTATGCCCTGATCGTCATGTGTCCGATGCTGGCCGGTGCGGGGGCGCGGATCGTCGGACCGGGGGCGGGACGTGGCGGCCGGGGGTAGTACCGGGGTACGACGGCGACCCTGAGGCGTGCTTGCCGGGGTGCCGGGCTTCGAGTGTGGGAGCGCCGTCGTCAGAGGGGCAGGGCGCTGTCCGGCCAGCGGGATCTGGCCTGTTCTCGGGAGCGGAGCAGGGCTCGGGTGGGCATGCCCAGGTCGGCGCCGGAGGTGAGCAGCTCCGGGAGCTGGGGCAGGGGGGCCACCGCGGCGGCGTCGTCCAGGACGAGCGTCATTGGTGGGTCGAGCCGACCGGAGGATGACCGTTCGGCCATGCGCCGGCCGTGCTCGACCACGCTGGAGGCGAGTGCCGTCAGCAGCGGCATGGCACCCGGGCCTTGGCGGGACTTGGGATCCTCGATCGCCTCCCCCACCACGAAAAGCGTGCCCCCTTCACGGACAAAGGAATCCAGGGTGAGCGCATCAGTTCGGTTCGGGGTGCAGGATTCGCGGACGTGGACCGTGAAGAGGGCGGACAGGGCGCGGGTGGTCAACTCCTGCGCAACGTCCCGGCGTTCCGGGTACGCCGTGAGCGCGGCCTCCAGTTCGCCGGCGGCGCCGGGCGCGGCCTTGGGATGCGTACGGAGGATGCGGACCGCCTCTTGGACCTGCGTGCCCTGGGACCAGCGGTGGACGTTCCGCATCGGCTTGTCGGCCACGGCGGCGGCGTGCAGGAAGCTGCGCATCAGCAGTTCCGCCGTGTCGGCCACCGCCGCGTCCAGTCGGGCGGCCGGCCTTATCGGGGCCAGGAGGGCGACGGCGCGGCGGGTGGCCGTCGCCTTGTCCTGGCAGCCGGAGGTGGGGGACCAGTGCATGCGGGCGGGGGTGTCGCAGAGGTGGGAGGGGTCGTAGAGGAGGACGGGGCCCAGTTTGGCGCGGGCGTCCTTCGTCTCCTCCCACAGGGTGGGGTCGGAGGTCAGGACCAGGGCGGCGGCCTCGGCGTCCTGGATGGCCTGGAGGGCGTGGGGTCTTCTTGTCTCGGGGGTGCCGAGGACGAGGGGTCCTGCGAGGGGCGTGGGCGGGGTTTTTGTGCGGGGCCCTGCGAGGGGCGTGGGCAGGGTGGGTGTGTTGGGGCTCGCGGCTTCGGTGTGGGGTTCTCGGCCGGTCGGCCTGGGCGGTTCGTGGGGTTCTGGTGCGCCTTCGGCGCCCGTTTCCCACCCGCCCGCCCTTACAGGCCCGTATGTTCCTGGTGCGCCTTCGGCGCCCGGCTGCCAGGCGCCCGCCGTCGTAGGGCCGTGGGATCCTGGTGCGCCTTCGGCGCTTGTTTCCCATCCGCCCGCTTTTACAGGCCCGTTCGGCCCCAGTGGGACTTCTGCGTCCGGCTGCCAGTCGTCCGCCCTTACAGGCCCGCCCGGTCCCACCGCGCCTTCGGCGTGCCCCGGCCGGCGGAGGTCCGGGATCGCGGGGGCGTTCCTGCCCGGGGTGTCCTCGGTGATGTCCATGGGGCGGCCGGAGGGGCTTTCGGATCCGTGTCGTGCTCGGGTCGCCCTCCGTACCGCTCGCCACCTCGTGGCCGTGCCCAGCGTGAAGATCGTCAGGACGAGCAGGGCCAGGAGCTGGCCGATGAACAGGCCCCAGAACAGGCCGTACCCCGAGAGCTGCGGCGGCGGGGTGTCGGGCCAGGCGCCCGGGAGGTCCTGGGGGTGGCCGATCAAGTGGCGTACCGCCAGCGGCGTACGGCCGAACGTCACGCCGTCCGGCACGGCGCCCCGCGCGAACCATGCCGCGAGGCGCGTCGCCGACCACACCAGGACCGTGGAGATCAGCAGAAAGCCGAGGATCCCCAGCAGGAGGCCGTCCGGGACCCCCCGCTCGGCACCTGCGCCCCGGCGGCCCCGCTCCCAGTCATCCCGCATGCTGCTCCATGTACGCCGCCCGTTCCTCCGCCTCCAGCTCGGCCGCCCGCAGCGCGTCGTCGGCCGGCATGCCGGAGCTCGCCAGCTCGGCGGAGGACTCCGTCATGGCGCGGTCCGTGAAGACCAGGGGCCGTTCCGTCTCGGTGATGAGGTGCTTGACCACCTGGACGTTGCCGTTCACGTCCCACACCGCGATGCCCGGGGTGAGGGTGGGGATGATCTCCACGGCCCACCTGGGCAGGCCGAGGACCCGTCCCGTCGCCCTCGCCTCGTCGGCCTTCTGGGCGTAGATCGTGCGGGTGGAGGCCATCTTCAGGATCGCCGCCGCCTCCTTGGCCGCCGCGCCGTCGACCACGTCGCTCAGGTGGTGGACCACCGCCACGAACGACAGACCGAGCCGCCGGCCGAACTTCAGCAGCCGCTGGAACAGCTGCGCCACGAAGGGGGAGTTGATGATGTGCCAGGCCTCTTCCACCAGGAAGATGCGCTTCTTGCGGTCGGGCCGGATCCAGGTGTGCTCCAGCCACACGCCGACGATCGCCATCAGGATCGGCATCGCGATGGAGTTCCGGTCGATGTGGGACAGGTCGAAGACGGTCAGGGGCGCGTCGAGGTCGACACCGACCGTCGTGGGGCCGTCGAACATGCCCCGCAGGTCACCGTCGACCAGGCGGTCCAGGACCAGCGCCACGTCCAGGCCCCACGCGCGTACGTCGTCTATGGCCACGTTCATCGCCTCGGCCGACTCCGGCTCGGGGTGGCGCAGCTGCTCGACGATGTCGGTGAGGACCGGCTGGCGCTCCACGATCGTCTCGTTGACGTAGGCGTGCGCGACCTTCAGGGCGAAGCCCGAGCGCTCGTCCAGGCCGTGGCCCATGGCGACCTCGATGATCGTGCGGAGCAGCGCGAGCTGGCCCGTCGTCGTGATCGCCGGATCGAGCGGGTTGAGCCGGATGCCCATGTCGAGGGCGGCCGTCGGGTCGAGCCGGATGGGCGTTATGCCCAGCTCCTGGGCGATGAGGTTCCATTCGCCCACCCCGTCCTCGCCCTGCGCGTCCAGGACGACGACCTGGCGGTCCTTGAACCGCAACTGCCGCAGGACGTACGTCTTCTCCAGCGCCGACTTGCCGTTGCCGGACTCGCCGAGCACCAGCCAGTGCGGTGCGGGCAGCTGCTGCCCGTACAGCTGGAAGGGGTCGTAGATGTACCCCTTGCCGGAGTACACCTCACGCCCGATGATCACGCCCGAGTCGCCGAGTCCCGGCGCGGCCGTCGGGAGGTAGACCGCCTGGGCCTGCCCCGTCGACGTACGCACCGGAAGCCTGGTCGTCTCGACCTTCCCGAAGAGGAAGGACGTGAAGGCGTCCGTGAGGACGGTCAGCGGATCCCGCATCGCAACAGCCTGCCTCTACGTCGATACCGTCTAGCGCTCACGCGCTCTAGCGTCGGATGCCGGTCGCGAACGGCAGCGTGTTGACGAAGGCCCTGTGGTGCTCGCGGTCGCACCACTCCAGCTTCAGATACGACTTGCCGGCGGAGGCGCGGATGGTGCGCTTGTCGCGCGCGAGCGCCTCCGGGGAACGGGACGACACCGTGATGTAGCCCACGAGGTTGACGCCCGCCGCGCCGCTCGCCAGGTCCTCGCCGCGCTGGTCCAGGCGGGAGTTCGAGGCGACGTCGCGGGGGTCGACCGTACGGTTCATCTTGGCCTGGCGGCTGGCCTCCGCCTCGTCGTTCGTCTTCTCGGTCAGCATCCGCTCGATGGCCACCTCGGTGGGTTCGAGGTCCATCGTCACGGCCACCGTGCGGATGACGTCCGGGGTGTGGACGAGCAGCGGGGCGAGGAAGTTGACGCCGACGGGGGTCATCGGCCACTCCTTCACCCAGGCCGTGGCGTGGCACCAGGGGGCGCGGGTGGAGGACTCGCGGGTCTTGGCCTGGAGGTAGGTGGGCTCCATGGCGTCCAGCTCGGCGGGCCAGGCGTTGCGCTTCGTCATCGCCTGGATGTGGTCGATGGGGTGGTCCGGGTCGTACATGGAGTGGACCAGGGAGGCGAGGCGGCCCTGGCCGAGCGGCTGCCGTACGCGGATGTCGGCTTCCTGGAGCCGCGAGCAGATGTCGGTCAGCTCGCGGGCCATGACCACGGCGAGACCGGCGTCCTTGTCGAGCTTGCGGCCGCCGTGCGGGCGCGCCGCGCGGGCCATCGCCTGCGCCTCGGCGGCCAGGTCGCGGGAGTAGTGCATGCAGGCGACGAGGTAGGCGCGGTGCTGCTCGCTGCTGGTCGACACCATCGACTGGAGCTGGTCGTACGACTCCTGGAGCCACGGCAGCGCCCGGTGGTCGCCGCGCTGGGCGACGTCCTTGGCGTGGGCGTCGGGGTCGGCGGGCAGGGTGCGGGCGAGCATCTGGAGGCGGGTGACGAAGCCGTCGCCGTTCGCCACGTGCTTCAGAAGCGTGCCGAAGCGGTCGACGAGGGCCTCCTGGTCCTCGCTGTCGCGCAGGCCCACGCCCGGGCCCTCGATCTCGATGGCGGCGGTGACGGTGCGCCGGTCGGCGTGCAGCAGTACGGCGATCTCGTCGGGGCCGAAGGGTGCGGCGAGCCAGTTGATGCGGCCGATGCCGGGCGGCGGCCCGACCTCGATCTCGCGGCCGTCGAGCCTGATCCCGGCCTCCGGGGCAGCGGAGCGGTAGGCGGTGCCGCGCTTCAGGGAACGCTTGTAACTGCGGTTGATCTCGAACCACTTGTAGAACGTCCGGCCCTTGTACGGGACGTACACCGCGGCGACGGCGAGCATCGGCAGGCCGGAGAGCAGCACGATGCGCAGGGAGAGGACGGGGACGAGGAGCCCGCACATCATCCCGAGGAAGGCCCCCACGATGATCAGGGCGATCTCACCGGTCTCGCGGTTCTTGCCGACGATCGCGTTCGGCCGGGCGCGGCCGATCAGATATGTGCGGCGGGGCGCGACCGGATGGGACACGTGGGACTGGGTCGTCAACGCCCTTCACCTCCCGTGCGGTTGGGACTGCTGCTGTTGCGGGCGCCGCCGCGGTTGCCCGCGTGCGGCGTGTTCGTCGCGCTGGAGCGCGGCGCGGGTGCGGCGGAGGGGACGGATCCGCCGCCGGTCGAGGAGCCGCCGGTCGCGGGGCCGCCGGCGGGCGTGCGGGCGCTGTGGGCGGCGACGCCGCCGCCGACGGGGTTGGCGGGCCGGGGCTGGCTGCTTCCGGCACCGCCGCCGCCCGAGCCGTTGCCCCGGGCGCTGTGGGTCTTGATGCCCTGGGAGACGAGGGAGGCGGGGGAGCTGATCACGGCGGCGGCCTTGTTCTCGGCGCCGCGCATGATGCGGTTGTTGCGGGAGCCGGCGATCTCGTCGCCGAAGCCGGGGACGAAGCGGTAGATCATGGCGCTCGCGAAGATGGCGAGCAGGATGATCGACAGTCCGGAGACGACGGCGGAGAACGCGTCGGGGCCGTCGTCGGCGGAGAGCGCGCCGGCGAGGCCGAGCACGATCACGATGATCGGTTTGACGAGGATGACGGCGATCATGATGCCCGCCCAGCGGCGGACGTGCGACCACAGGTTCTTGTCGACGAGGCCGGCGTAGACGACGGTGCCGAGGAGCGCTCCTACGTACAGGAGCGCCGCCCTGATCACCAGCTCCAGCCACAGGACGCCGGCGGCGAGGATCGACACCAGCGAGACGACGATCAGCATGATCGGGCCGCCGCCGATGTCCTCGCCCTTCTTCAGGGCGCCGGAGAACGTGCCGAAGAACTGGTCGGTCTGGCCGCCGGTGGCCTTCGCGATGACGTCGGAGACGCCGTCGGTCGCCGAGACGACGGTGTACAGGATCAGGGGGGTGAAGGCGGAGGCGAGCACGGTGAGCCACAGGAATCCGACGGCCTCGGAGATCGCGGTGGTCAGCGGCACGCCGCGGACGGCTCGCTTCGCCACGGCGAGCAGCCACAGCAGGAGCGTGAGGATCGTGGACGCGGCGAAGACGACGGCGTACTGCTGGAGGAACTTGGGGTTCGTGAAGTCGACGTTCGCCGTCTCCTTGACGGCGTCCGACAGCTTGTCGACGGTCCAGGAGGCGGCTTCGGCGCAGCCTTTGGCCAGGGAGCTGAGGGGGTCGGCGGAACCGTCCAGGGGTTCTTGGGTGGGGTACTTGCCGTCAAGGCTACGGGGGCTGCCGCCGCCGGACTCGCCTTTTTCGCAGTACTTTTTGGCGGGGCCGACGATGAGGTCACACCGGTCTTCCCTCGGCTCCGGCGCGGCGTAGGCACGCGAAGCCAGCAGGATCGCCGTCACTTGGACGGCCGAGGCCACGGCGGTGAGTTTGAGTGCGCGACGGCTACCGGGCATACGTGAACCCTCCGTACTCGTGAATGGCCTTGGCGATCTCGTCGGCCGTGGAGATCTTGTTGTCGCCGTTCACCGGAGCGGGGCCGTCCTTCGACCGGAAGCTCTCGACCTTCCAGTCGTCATCGGCCCACCGCAGCTTGAGGGTCAGTGTGAACCAGTCATTGCTGACGGGGTTCGTCGTGTCCTCCCCGGCGGTGCCGAAGGCGCCCGTGCACCACACCTCGACGGTCGCCGCGTCCTTCGAGTACGAGGTGGTCTTGGTGCCGACAGGCACAGTGCGTGAGACATAGGTCTGACCGGGAGCAGACTCGCCCTTTTCGTTCAGACCGATCTTGCCCAGGAACTCCTTGGAGTACGTCTTGTTGAACGTGCTCTCCAGTTCACTCACCTTGTCGGCGATGAACAGACTCCTGACGATCTCGACTCGTCGGGTGGGCTTGAGGATGTCAGCCGAGACCAACGACACCGCGTAGTTGGACGCCGCGCTCTGCGCGCCCTGTTCATCCCGCGGGAACCCCGAAGGGATGCCTGCGGTTTTGCCGTCGACGGGCTTTTTTCCCGTGGGGGACGTCGATGTCGTGGTCGGTTTTTTGGGGTCGGCGGAGGCCGGGTCGTCCTCGCCGTCGCCGCGGTTGGCGAAGGCGATCGCGGCGATCAGGAGGACGACGACGCCGACCACCGTCACCAGGCCGCGCGAGGACGTCCGCCCGGACCGGGTGGATCTGCGCGGGACGCCGTAGACGTCGTCGCCTCCGCCCTCCCCCTCGGGGAGCCGCGTCCTGGTCTCTCCCGAGCCGCCGAAGAGGCCGTCGTTCCGCTCGTCGCCGGGACTCATGCCGGGTTCGCCCCCTCAACCTCTCGCTGGACCGTCACGTAGGACACGTATGACGGTAGCCGTGCTGGTTCCCGCGCGGACGCGGTGTGGTGACTCGACATCAGGGAGTTGCAACCTCAGCCGGTGGGCACGACGGACGGGTGGGGGAGAGGGGACGTGGGGGACATGGGGGACGTGGGGACAGGGTGGGGACGTGGGCGCCTGGTGGCGGAGGCGTGGGACGAGGGCGGGCGCTAGACCGCCATGCCGTACACGATGGTGAACAGCGTGCCGAGCGAACCGATGATGAAGACGCCGGTCAGCCCCGCGATGATCAGGCCCTTGCCCTGTTCCGCGCTGAAGGTGTCGCGCAGCGCCGTCGCGCCGATGCGTTGCTTCGCCGCGCCCCAGATGGCAATGCCGAGACAGAGGAGGATGGCGATCGCCATCACGACCTCGATCATCACGCGTGCCTCGTTGCCCAGGCTCCCGAAGGGACCCCAGTCGGGGGCGATCCCGCCGATGATGGTGGTGATGTCGCCCTTTTCGGCTGCCATAAGCATGTGTAACTCACCGCCCCTAGTGGGTTGTTCTGCCACCTCTGCCTACCTAGGTGCAGAGGTCAGCTCATTCTCGCCGACAATCGGGCCCGCGAGTGTCGCCTTGGCGCCATTCGTTGGCCGACTTCGTACGTTTCCTCGTGGGTGAGGTCTGGTGACTCTGTGTATCACGCGGTAGGACGCCGGGCAATGAGGGACCGGCGTGCCTCTGACCTGGACTTCTGACCCGGAGTCCGGAGGATGGCCGATGAGCGGGGTTCTGAGCGGGGGTCAGGTGAGCGGGACTCAAGTGGCCGGGATTCAGGAGAGTCCGAGGCCGGCGGTCGCGCGGGTGACGAAGGAGCAGTCGGTGTAACGGTACGACGGGCTGAGCCTCGCGCCGTCGGCCCGGTCGTCGACGGTGGCCCGTTTGTAGAGGAAGTGGTACTCGCCGGCGGGCAGTCTGAGGGTGGTCCTGGGGTACTTCGTGACGCCGGCCCGGCAGGCCTTGTCGCCCTGGGACTTGGTGCCGTAGATCCGGCAGGACGCGCAGGGCTCGAGTGTGACGCGGCCGGTGGTGGGGCCGGTGTAGAGGACTTCCAGTTCGCCGGAGCCGAGGTTGGCGACGACGAACTCGACGCTCGCGCCGCCCGCGGAACCGGACGGGGGCAGGTGGCGGCCCGCGCTCGGGCGTTCCTCGGCGATCTCGGCGGCGATGGCGACGTCCTTGGCGCGGTCGCGTTTCTCGCTGGCCGGGTAGGACGTGGCGAAGCCGTTCAGGGTGGCGGCGGCCTTCGCGAAGTGGGCGTCCTCGAACTCGTCCAGGCCGCAGGCGTAGACGCCGCTCTCCAGGGCGCGGTCGGTGTCGCCGCGCAGGGCGCCGGCGTCGACCACGTCGCCGGGCAGGGCGGCGGTGGTGGTGGCGAGGGCGCGCAGTTCGTCGACGGCGGTGCAGGGGGCGGGGCCTTTGAGGGCGGCCGTTCGGGCGGCGATGGCGTCGCGCAGCGCGGGTTCGACCTTGCCGGCCTGGTCGGAGGCGGGGAAGGTGCGCAGCAGTTCGGTGAGGGGGCCGTCGGCGGAGGCCCGGCCGAGGTCTGCCGTACCGCATTCGTAGAGGGAGGTGGCGAGGTGGTCGTCGGGCCGGTCGGCGAGGGCGCCGAGGTGGTCCTTGCCGGGGGTGCCGAGGGTTTCGGGCACGGTACGCAGGTGTTTGAGCGGGGTGATGGCCTCGCAGTACCGCTTCGCGGTGTAGGGGGCGGCGACGGAGTCGTAGTAGGAGGCGAGGCTGGTGGGCAGTCGGTCGGCGGCCTTCGATCCGGGGTGGTCCGCGGCGAGGTCGCGGTAGATGTGGAGGGCCTTCTTGTACCGGGTCTCGGTGGCGTCCTCGAAGGGGCGGCCGTCGAGGTCCGCGACGATGCGGTCGGCCTTGTGGAGGCGGTCGAGGAGCATCTGTTCGACGGCTTCGTCGCGTGCGCTCTCGTACGCGAAGGCGGCGGCGGAGGGCACGGCGAGCAGGACGACACCGAGGGCGGCGGCGAGCGGCGCGCGTACCGGCCAGGGGCGGTGGTCGCGGGTGGCCCGCAGGGCGCCGTGGACGGCGGCCAGGAGCAGGAGGGCGACGTAGCCGAGGAGTACGCCGCCGGGCACGCCGTCGACGTCGGCGGGCAGCGCGAGGACGAGCAGCGCGGCGCTCACGCCACAGCAGAGGGCGGCGAGGAGCCACCGGCGGAGCAGCGCGTAACCGAGCCCGAGCCCACTGAGGTTGAGCAGCGCGACGGCCACGGCGTGTACGGGCCTGCCCCGGTGACCGGCGTCGCGGTCCGGGGGCAGGGCGGGGAGGGGCGGCGGAGTCGGGGAGAAGGTCGGGGGTGGTGGGTTCGGGGGTGCGGTTGGGGGCCCGGGGGGTGGTGGTCCGAAGGGGGCGGCGGGGTGGAGGTTGCCCGTGGTGGGGTGGGGGGCTGGTCCGGGGGCGAGGGCAGGGGGGTGGTGGGCCCCTGTGTCGCCGGGTAATGGGGAGGCGGGCGGGGCCGCCGTGCCCTCGGAGCGGGTGGCTGGGGGGTTGCCGGCGGCCTCGGACGGGAGGGGGTGCCGGTTGCCTTCGGTGTCGGGGGTGTGGGCCGCGTCGGGGGGCCGGATTCTCGTGGTGTCGGGTTCATTCCGGTCCTGGCCGGTCTGGCCTTGCGCTGCCTTGTCCGGGGCGGTTTGGCGCTGGGTGGCCCTGTCCCGGGCGGCTTGGCCTTGGGCGGCCTGGTCCCGGGCCGGCCGGTCCCGCGGCTCGGCGGGGGGCGGGACGCCCTTGTTCCCGGCCCCGGTGGGAGGCCGGTCGTCGTCGGGTGGGATGGCGCGTCGGTCTCTCGGGTCCATGGTCGGCTCCCCCCAGCCGTGGCACCGCGTCATGCCGTACCCGGCGGTCGCGTGTCGCACAACGCTCAATCCAGCAACCATCGGGGATGGCCGGGGGCGCGTCAATCGGGCGTGGGGGCGGGGGTGGACCCCTGTGACCAGCGATTTCGCTGAGCACAGGGGGGTGCGTGGGGCTCAGCCCGCAGGGGAGTCGCTGACCTTCCCGACGGGGCCGATGGCCAGCTTCGGGCCGTTGGAGGAGCCTTCGCCGGCCACGGGCAGGGACCCGGCGGGCCAGTCGACGGTGACGGTCTTCGTCTCGTTCGGCGGGGTCACCAGGATCTTGGTGATGCGGACTCCGCTGCCGCCGGAGGTGTTGGCCGGGAAGGTGATGTTGAACGCGGCGGTCTCGCCGTCCTTGAGGATCTCGGCGTGGGTCTGTTCGCCGTTGCGGTCGACGGACAGCGTGTCGCCGACGGCCGTCTTCAGGTCCACTCCCGCGTAGCCGCTGATGGAGCAGTCGCGACCACCGCCGTTCTTGAAGGCGACCGTGACGATGCCTTCGGTCTTGTCGGTGCTGTTGTCGATGGCGGTCACCTCCAGCTCGTCGCTGCGGCAGATGCCGGTTTTCTTGTTCTCGATGGAGTCGGTGCTGTCGTCGGGGCTGCTCTCGCCACCCTCGCTGCTGCTGCTGCTGCCGCCGCCCTCGCCGCTGCCGCCACCGCCGTCCTTCCCCGACTCGGCGGACGCGGTCGGCTTTGACCCGCTCGGGGCGCCGACCGCGTCCGCGGTGTCGTCGTTGTCGCAGGCGGTGAGGGCGAGCGCGCCGGCCAGCGTGAGGCAGGCGAGCAGGGACTTCGAGAGGTGCGTGAGCTTCATGGGGTCCCCGTGAGGTGCGTGACTGGTGTCGGTACGGGCCGTCGTGCCCGGCCTGACCACCAGCGAAGCCGTCCCCGGCGGGCGGGGGCAAGGAGCGCCGGTGGATCAGGGACGCTGGAACGCATACGGGGGTCCTGACCTGCGGAAACGAGGCCCGTGTGGAACACGGTCCTGGGACGGTCCCGCCGGGCCCGTCAGACCCTGGGAGCCCCGTACCACCGCCACTGGGTCAGTCGGGCGCGGCCGGGGAGTTCGCCGCGGCCCGTGGCCCACAGGAGGGTGGCCCACGGGTCCGTGTCCGTCGGGGCGTCGGGGAAGAGGCGGTGCAGGACGCGGGCGCAGAGTTCGCCGGGCGGCGACCACGTGTCGCCGATGCCGAGCCCGTGCGCGATGTCGTACGTGTGGACGAGGGTCTCCACGACCCCCATCGCGGCGAAGCCCTCGGGATCCGAGGTGCCGAAGCCATGGTGGGCCCGGACGGACGGCGGCGTCGTGGCGACCATGGCGGTCAGCAGGGCGCCGCACGCCTCCACGACCATGAGCAGTCCCGCAGGACCGGCGGTGGGGTCGGCGAGGGTGACGTTGGCGGGGCCGCCGGGCGTCCGGCTGACCCAGTGGAAGGGGACGACCCCGTCCTGCGGCGGGTGCTCCGGGCCGAGTTGGGCGGCGTACGCGAACAGGTCGTCCGCGAGGTGCTCACCGGTCTCCCAGCAGTCCCAGTCCAGACCGCCGGCCTTGGCGCCCCAGTCGGCGTCGTCCGGCGCCCGGCGCAGAACGGCGACGGCGAGCCGTACGGCCCGGGTGACGTCATCGGCGGTCACGGGAGCGAGGAGGACGGGGTGGGCGGGGGCCGTGGTTTCTCCGGTGTCAGACATGGGCGGACCGTAGCAACTGCCGTGCGGCGCCGCCGCCGTCGCTGTCCTGGACGCAGACCCTGACGCCCCGGACGACGAACGGCGGTCAGCGGTTGACGGACTGGATCTCGCGGACCACGACGTCTTGGTCCGTGCCGAATTCGCCGGCGGGCAGCTTGCCGCCCTCGCCGTTGGTGCTCGTCCAGGTGACCTGCCATGTGAGAGTGGCGCGGAGCTTGTACGGAGCGTCGGCGGAGGACCGCAGATATCGCACGCCGCACGGCGGATCCGTGTCCGCGGGCGTGCCCTTCGCGCGGGGGTTGCCGATCCGGCCCTCCTCGAACGAGCACTCCCCGGAGGCCGGGTACGTCTCCGCGTCCGCCGTGCCCGGCTCGATCTTCAGGGAGAGCGGCTTGGCGGTCGTCGTCGCCGACAGGCCCGTGCCCGGCAGGCTCGCCGTCACCGAGACCGTCTTGAACCTGGCCCTGTCCAGCCATACCCAGGTCGGCAGATTGACCTTCGTCTCGCCCTGCGGTGCCATCTCGACCTCGGTGTCAGGCACCGGGAGCTGGCCGTAGGCGTACTCGGCGAGGATTTCGGGCGACACCGCGAGCGGCTCCCGCGGGGTCTGG
This sequence comes from Streptomyces sp. NPDC034037, assembly GCF_055575715.1. Classification (NCBI taxonomy): domain Bacteria; kingdom Bacillati; phylum Actinomycetota; class Actinomycetes; order Kitasatosporales; family Streptomycetaceae; genus Streptomyces; species Streptomyces sp. NPDC034037. The sequence goes on from NZ_JBVISC010000004.1 coordinate 16,294, forward strand.
CCGTCCGGGACCCAGAACGGCAGCTTGTCGCAGGCCTTCGCCTCCGGCTCGTCCTTGCGCTTCTCATCCACGGCAGCCGCCCAGAACTTTCCCTCGCCCTGCTTGTCGAGGTTGTAGTCCTTGTACGGCTTGCCTTCCTTGAAGTACGAGTCGAAGACCCCGCCGACGACTTCACCGATACCGAGGAAACCGATTTTCCGGATCGCCTTGACGGTGGCCTCGATCTCCTTCGGGGAGTAAGCCGGTTCGTACCAGCAAGCCGGCGGGTCCCAGTCGCTGTCGGCAGGAGAGAGCGTGCCGGTCTTCGTGGATCGGGGGCTGCCCTTGACGGTCGTCTGGATCCTCGTCTCGACGCCGAGGTTCCTGCCTTGGCGCGTGCCTTTTGCGTACTGCCCGTCCCCCACGTTGTTCCCGCCGCCGGTGACGCCGCCGCCCGCGTGGGCGGTCCAGGGAATCAGCGCCAGAGCTGCGCCGAGGGCGGCAGCGAACCGAAGGGCCGACGGCTTCCCCGGGCTCACATGCACTTCTTGGCTCCCGCCGTGGAGGTGACGGAATCCGTCTGCCAGATGCCCTTGTCGTTCTTCTTGACGCGGGTGTTGAAGAAGGAGTAATCGCTCGCGGAGCCCTTGATCGACCGGTCGACCTTCCCGGTCTTGAGATCCTTGGGATAGGTCTTGGTGCCGTCCTGGCAGTACGTCACCGCTGCGACCCCTTCCCTGAGGAAGGTGACCCGCCGGTCGTAGTACCGCGTGGTCCCGACGAAGCTCTTCTTCTTCTCCCGGAAGCCCTGGATGTACTCCGCCGACGACACCAGCGCCTCGCCCTTCGCATAGAACTTGAGCGCCGGATGGTCCTCGGCGTCGACGGTCACCGCCTCGATCAGGGAGTTGACCCACCGCTCGTTGTCCGCGAGGACGGCGTCCTTCTTCGGGTCGCCGGTTTCGCCGCCCTCGAAGACGTTCTTCACGTCCTTCGGGAGCCTGATCTCCGGGCGGGTGATTCCGTCGTCCGCCGATGCCTTGGGGGACGTGGTCTTTCTCTGGTCGCCGACATCCGCGCCCGCCACCTTCTCGTTGTCCTTGGCCGCCCCGTCGCCTCCTCCGCAGGCGGAGAGCGAGAGGACGGCGGCCGCGGTGAACGCGGTCGCGGCGAGCAGGGCGGGGCGGCGGATCACGGACAACTCCCGGAGGGGTGAGGGTTCACTGGAGTGAACCAAGCTATCGATGCGGGAGGGGCGGGACCAGTGACGGGCGGGACGAGCGGGGCCCCATATCCGCTCAAACGCATCGCTTCCGGCCCGCGGCCGAGCGTGGTTGGCTCGCAATGATCGAGCAAAGCGGTGAGTGGGAGGGGAGGGTGCGCGGTTCGGCGGGCGGGCCCGATGCGCGCATGCTTCCTGCCACGGTCGTACGCGGCCTCTACACTGAGCGGCGGCGGACTCCCGGCGGGTGAGGGGTGGTTGACGGTGCGTAAGGCGTGGCTGGTCGCGGCCGTCGGGCTCGGGGGTGCCCTCAGCTTCATCGGCCTTCTCGTCGTCGGGACGTACATGGCGGCGGGAAGCCTCGCCGGCGGCGCGAGCGGCGGGTCCGTCGGGCTCGCCAAGGGCGCCGTGCCCGCGACGTATCAGCCCCTCGTCCAGAAGTGGGGCAATCTCTGCAAGGCCATCAACCCCGCGCTGCTCGCCGCCCAGCTCTATCAGGAGAGCGGGTGGAACCCGCGCGCGACGAGCCCGGCCAAGGCGATGGGCATAGCGCAGTTCATCCCGGGGACCTGGGCCACGCACGGCGTCGACGGCGACGGTGACGGCGACCGCGACATCTGGGACCCGCAGGACGCCATCCCGTCTGCGGCCTCGTACGACTGCAAGCTCGCCGGCTACGTGAAGGACGCCCCCGGGGACCCCACGAAGAACATGCTCGCGGCGTACAACGCGGGCGCGTACGCCGTGCTCAAGTACGGCGGCGTGCCGCCCTACCGCGAGACGCAGAACTACGTGAAGACGATCACCACCCTCTCCAAGAGCTTCGCCCGGCCCGTGGGACGCGTGCAGCCCTCGCAGCAGGCGGCGGGAGCGATCTACTTCGCGCAGAAGAAGCTCGGCACCCCCTACCTGTGGGGCGGCAACGGCACGCCCGAGCAGAACGGCCGCTTCGACTGCTCCGGTCTCACCCTGGCCGCCTACCGCTCCGTCGGCGTGACGCTGCCGCGCGTGGCCAACGACCAGTACAACGCGGGGCCGCACCCCAAGCGGGACGAGCTGCTCCCCGGTGACCTGGTCTTCTTCTCGGACGACCTCACCAATTCGCGCGCCATCCGGCACGTTGGGATCTACGTCGGCGGGGGCTACATGATCAACGCCCCGCGCGCCGGTGCCGTCATCCGCTTCGACCCGATCGACACGCCGGATTATTTTGGCGCGACTCGTGTCACGGACGAGGGGGCGAAGGCGCTCTGAACCGGCCGCCCGAGGCCTCGGCAGGCAGGCGTACGGAGGCGAACGGGGGGCGTGCGGAGGCGCGCGCGAGGTGTGACGTGGCTTGAACTCTCCGTTAAAACACTCCCCTGAGCTGCGGTGATGTGTCTCTCTTCGGTAACGTCTGAGTGATCTTTCGGTGGAGAGTGGAACGTAGGGGTGGGGACCGAGCGTTCCCTTGACTGGACCGACCACGGGGGTTGATGGAAAGGGCGCCCAGAAGGTGCGCCCGTAGGCTAGGAGACAAGGGGCCGCAGCGCCATGGCTGGACTCGATGAATCCGGGTCGAACCCCGACGTCGGCCTGCTCTACGACATCAACGGCCTGACGCGGGAGACGCCGCACTGGCTCGACCGCGCCCTGGCGTTCGTCGGCGAGTACGGACTGCTGATCGCCCTCGTGCTGCTCGTGGTGTGGTGCTGGTGGGGCCAGCGCAGGAGGGGCGCCCTCGACGACGCCGCCTCGTCGGTCGCCGCCGTCGTCTGGGCGCCCCTGGCCGCCGGCATCGCGGTGCTGGTCAACGTCCCGATCAGAGGCTTCGTGGAGCGGCCGCGCCCCTTCCGCGACCACGCCGGCATCCACGTCCTGGCCGAGGGCAAGGACGACTTCTCCTTCGTCAGCGACCACGCGACGCTCGCCATGGCCATCGGCGCCGCGCTCTTCGTCGCGAACCGCAGGTTCGGCTTCGTCGGGCTCGGTCTCGCGGCCCTGGAGGGCCTGTGCCGGGTCTTCATGGGCGTGCACTACCCGACGGACGTGGTCGGCGGCTTCGCGCTCGGCACGGCCGTCGCTCTCCTCCTGTCCCCGCTCGCCATGGCGCTGCTCACGCCGCTCGCCAAGGCGGTCGGGCGGTCCCGGCACGTCGGGTGGCTGGTGTGGGACCGCCGGGTCGGCCCGGTCGCCGCCCCGCTGAGCGAGCCGGCGCGGCCCTCCCGCCTCACGGCCGACCCCGACGAGCGGGACCTCGCCGCCTAGGGGGTCCTAGGGGGCCCTAGGGGGTCCCGCTGGTCCTCGCACGCACGAGAGGCCCCCGGGGCCTCACAGCGCCTGCGGGAAGTCGAAGAAACGGCCCGGGTCGTACTGCTTCTTCAGCTTCTTCAGGCGCGGCGCCGCGTCACCGAAGTACGCCTCACGCCAGTTCGTCAGCGTCGGGTCGGTGTAGTTCTGGTACGCCGCACCGGACGCGTACCGCCCCATGGCCCCATGCGCCTTTTTCAGCCACGCTCGCGCCGGTGTCCCCGAGGTCCCCGCGCGCCACGACGCGATGTACTGCGCCAGCATTCGCGAGCGGCGGTGCACGAACGCCGTCGCCGTCGGGTCGACGCGGTTGATGGCGCCTCCGAGCGCGGTCAGCGCGATGCTGCCGGCGCTCGCGCCCGTCACGTTCTCGATCTGCGACAGCAGCGCGCGGATGCCCGCCGCCGACAGCGAGCGGTCGAAGAAGTCCGAACTCGCCGCGTACGTCTCCCGCTTCAGGGCGCCCTGCGGACTGCGCCCCGGCGTCGTGCCCGGCAGATGGCACTGGGCGTCGGTGGCGAACGACGAGCAGCCCGCGTACACCTCCATCGCGTCCTGGTACGACCGCCGCTTCAGGGAGACGCTGCGCGCCGGGGAGCCGATCTTGTCGGCGAGGCGGTCGACGGCGTTCTGCAGCTCGCCGTACGTGCCCAGCGAGAAGCAGGCGACGGAGACGGTCGGGGTGCCGCCCGGGGTGTTCGCCAGGTGCAGGGAGGACCAGATCTCGTCCGGCTGGTCCGGGCCCCACTGCTGCCAGGCCTTGACGACCGCCGCCGCCTTCGCCCACGGCCAGGACATGTACGCGGAGACGCCCTGCGGCGCGGGACGCGTGCGGTACGACAGCTCGGTGACGATGCCGAACTGGCCGTTGCCCGCGCCACGCAGCGCCCAGAAGAGGTCCTTGTGCTCCGACGCGGAGGCGGTGAGCGTCTTGCCGTCCGCCGTGACGAGGGTGGCGGAGGTGAGGTTGTCGCAGGTCAGGCCGTACGCGCGGGAGACCACGCCGTGGCCGCCGCCGAGGGTGAGGCCCGAGATGCCGACGGTCGGGCAGGAGCCCGCCGGGATCGTGACGCCCTTCGCGGCCAGCGAGCGGTAGACGTCGATCAGCTTGGCGCCGCCGCCGATCGTGGCCGTCGTGCCGCTCGCCCGTATCTTGCTCAACTTCGATACGTCGATGACCAGGCGGCCGGTGCCGGAGGACCAACCCGCGTACGAGTGGCCGCCGTTGCGTATCGCGACCGGGGTGCGGTGGGCGCGGGCGTAGGCGAGGGCGGTGCGGATGTCGTCCTCGTGCGCGACGTACGCCACGGCCGTGGGCGACAGGTCGTCGAAGCGCGTGTTGTACAGCTGCCGGGCCGCCGCCCACTTGGCCTCGCCGGGCCGCACCAGGGTGCCGTCCAGGTCCCTGGCCAGCGCCTTGAGGGTGGCGGGCGAGGACGAGGCGGCGCTCGTCGTCCGCAGGGGCGTGGTGGCACCGCCGCCGCCACCGGTGCTCGGCGCCGCTCCCGCCCGTGCGTCGCTTCCCGTGCAGCCGGCGACCGTGGCGGCGGCCAGCGTGGCGGCCGTCGTACCGATGAACGTACGTCGTTCCATGACACCTCCCGTTGCTTCCCGCAGAACCAGACGGCGCGGGGGGCGGGCGGGTTCCCCACGGCAGTCAGGGGTTCAGGGGGACGCCTCGTGTTCGGCGGCGTCCGTGCGGGCCTTGCTGCGGGCCCTGCGGGCCGGGCCGCGCCAGCCGCAGGAGCAGTGGGCCGCGGTGAACCGGCCCTTCTCGACCGTGGTCGTGCGATGGGATGCGGAGACTTCCTGATCGGCCACGCTGCCACGGTACCGAGCCAGGGTGAACCCGGTCGGTCGGGTTCGGGCGGGTTCGGTGCGGGGGCCGCCGCGTGACGGCTCCCCGTACCGGTCGTTAACCGGGAGAACGGGGGGATCGGCACAAGCGCGGAAACGCTTGGGGGTAACAGGCGATGGGGCAGCAGCACAGGCGCACCGGCCGAGCGGTCGCCGCGGTCGTGGCGGCGGGGCTGGCGGCCGTCGTCACCGGCTGCTCGGACGGCGCCGTCGCCGAGGGCGGCGGGGCCGGGGCCCCCGGGAAGCCCGCGGAGGTGGTGCGGCGCTCCGCCGACCTGCTCGTCCGGGCCGGCAGCGCCAGGGCGCATACGTCCATGGAGATGGCCAGCGGCGGGACGCGGGTGACCGTCCGGGGTGAGGGCGCCTACGACTTCCGGCGCCGGCTCGGGCAGTTCAAGGTGGTGCTCCCGCAGGGCCCCGCCGGGGGTCCGGCGCGGCGGCCGATCACCGAGCTGATGGCCGGCGGGGCGCTCTACATGAAGAACCGCGGGGCGGGGGTGCCGGCCGACAAGTGGGTGCGGATCGAGACACGTTCGCTCTCCGACGGGAACCTCGTCACCGGCGGTGCCACGGATCCCCTCGCGGCCGCCGAACTGCTGCGCGGGGCGCGGCAGGTGACGTACGTGGGGGAGGGGCGGGTCGGGGGCGTCGAGGTGCGGCACTATCGCGGGGTCGTCGATCTGCGGGCCGCGGCGAAGGAGGCTTCCGCAGGTCAGCGGGGGGCGTTGGGGGCGGCGGCAGCGAAAGGGTTCAGCAAGGGGAGGGTGCCGTTCGACGTGTACGTCGACGGGGTGGGGCGGGTGAGGAAGCTGCGTCAGCGGTTCACCGTCTCCGACGCCGATGTGGCGTCGACCACGCTGCTCTACCGGTTCGGGGTCGCGGTGGGGGTGCGACTTCCGGCCGAGAAGGACATCTTCGCCGGGAAAATCGCCGGTCCCTAGTCGCGTACGGCTGGTGGAAATGGTCCGTCCGTGCCATGCGCGGTGTGTAGGCCGCTCCCTACTCTAGGAAGTCGGTACGGGTCCAGGAAGAGGTGATGAACGTGGCTCCTTTGCGTGGCGGTACGGCGGTTCAGGACCACGTCGCCCTCGCCGAGATCGAGCTGTGCGGGGAACTCATCATCGCGGCGAGTGCGGCGGGCGAGCGGTTGAGCTTTGACCGGATCGACGAGGTGCTGCGGGTCTACGACTCCCGCGAGGCGCTCTCCGAGCAGGGTGACCCCGCCTGACCCTGCGGGGGGCCGCCGCACCCTGTCCCGCCGCTCCGCGGCGGATGTCCTCCCGGCGGGGCCGTGCCCTGCGGGCCGCCCTGGCCCGCCGCTGCGCGGCGGATGTCTCCCACCCACCCGCCCGTTTACCCCGCATCCGTCGGTGAACGAACAGACACGCGGCCACGGGACATGGGGTGGGTGGGAAAGCTCCGTGCGGCGGGGGATGCCGGCCCAGGGTCCAGCGGCGCGTGGGGGAGGGGCTTACCTCGCGGGGAATGCGGGGTGATCGGGTGGGTGGGTGGGAGAGGCCCTTGCGGTGGGTGGTTGCTGGCTCAGGGGGACAGTGGCGCGTGGTGCAGGGGCCTGCCTGGCCGAGTGATGCTGGGAAAGCCCCGTACGGCACGGGGTGCCGGTCCAGGGATCAGCGGCGCGTGGTGGAGGGGTTCCCGGCCTGCGGTTGATGCGGGGTGCTCGGGTGGGTGGGTGGGAGAGGTTCTTGCGGTGGGGGATGCTGGTTCAGGAGGCAGCGGCGCTTAGGAGCGGTCCCGCCCGCCCCGGCGAGCAGGGGTACGCCACCCCCCCCGGACCCCCCACCCCCTAGCGGGAGCGGTTACGTGCGGAGCATCCGCGCGATGGCCTTCGTCGCCTCTTCCACCTTCGCGTCGATCTCCGCGCCGCCCTTGACCGCCGCGTCGGCCACGCAGTGCCGCAGGTGTTCCTCCAGGAGCTGGAGGGCGAAGGACTGGAGCGCCTTGGTGCTCGCCGAGACCTGCGTGAGTATGTCGATGCAGTAGACGTCCTCCTCGACCATGCGCTGCAGGCCGCGGATCTGCCCCTCGATGCGGCGCAGCCGCTTGAGGTGTTCGTCCTTCTGCTTGTGGTACCCGTGCACACCGTGAGCGTGATCACCGTGCTCGGAGGGCGCGTCGGCCGCCTCCGGGGTCACCGCTGCCGCGTCGGTGGTGGTCATCGCGTCCTCCTCCTGGAAGGGGCTGGGGGCATTTCTACTGATCCATATACCCCTGGTGGGTATATTCTAGCCGATGTGCCGGGGGGTGTGCCGACCACTGTGCCTGATGGGCGACACTGGGGAGCGGCCGGTTAGCCGTGGCCGGATGATGCGCCTAGCATCAGCCTGACCGCATCCAGAGCACCCCGAGGACCCCACGTGCGCTTTCGTCTGACCCCCAGGGAGACGAGCTTCTACGACATGTTCGCCGCATCCGCGGACAACATCGTCACGGGCTCGAAGCTCCTCATGGAACTGCTCGGAGCGGACTCTTCCGCGCGGGCCGAGATCGCAGAGCGTATGCGGGCCGCGGAACACGCGGGAGACGACGCGACGCATGCGATCTTCCACCAGCTGAACTCCTCGTTCATCACGCCGTTCGACCGCGAGGACATCTACAACCTCGCGTCGTGCCTGGACGACATCATGGACTTCATGGAGGAGGCCGTCGACCTGGTCGTCCTGTATCAGGTCGAGGAACTCCCCAAGGGCGTCGAGCAGCAGATCGAGGTCCTGGCACGGGCCGCCGAGCTGACGGCCGAGGCCATGCCGAACCTGCGGACGATGTCGAACCTGACCGAGTACTGGATCGAGGTCAACCGTCTGGAGAACCAGGCCGACCAGATCCACCGCAAGCTCCTCGCCCAGCTCTTCAACGGCAAGTACGACGCCATCGAGGTGTTGAAGCTCAAGCAGATCGTGGACGTCCTCGAAGAGGCCGCCGACGCCTTCGAGCACGTGGCGAACACCGTGGAGACCATCGCGGTCAAGGAGTCCTGACCCCTCCATGGACACCTTCGCTCTGATCGTGACCATCGGCGTCGCGCTCGGCTTCACGTACACGAATGGCTTTCACGACTCCGCGAACGCCATCGCCACCTCCGTCTCCACCCGCGCCCTGACGCCCCGCGCGGCGCTCGCCATGGCCGCGGTGATGAACCTCGCCGGTGCCTTCATGGGCAGCGGCGTCGCCAAGACCGTCAGTGAGGGGATCATCGAGACCCCGCACGGCGACAAGGGCATGTGGATCCTCTTCGCGGCCCTGATCGGCGCGATCGTGTGGAACCTCGTCACCTGGTACTTCGGGCTGCCCTCCTCCTCGTCGCACGCGCTCTTCGGCGGCATGGTCGGCGCGGCGCTCGCCGGCGGGATCGGGGTCATCTGGTCCGGGGTGATCGACAAGATCGTCATCCCGATGTTCCTCTCCCCGTTCGTCGGCCTCATCGTCGGCTATCTGGTGATGTGCGCGATCATGTGGATGTTCCGCAGGTCCAACCCGCACAAGGCCAAGCGCGGCTTCCGCATCGCGCAGACGGTGTCGGCGGCCGGCATGGCGCTCGGCCACGGTCTCCAGGACGCGCAGAAGACGATGGGCATCGTGGTGATGGCCCTGGTCATCTCCGACGTGCAGAGCGCGGACGCGCCCATCCCGATCTGGGTCAAGATCGCCTGTGCGCTGATGCTGTCGCTCGGCACGTACGCGGGCGGCTGGCGCATCATGCGGACCCTCGGACGTAAGATCATCGAGCTGGACCCGCCGCAGGGCTTCGCCGCCGAGACGACCGGCGCGGGCATCATGTTCACCACCGCGTTCATGTTCCACGCGCCGATCTCGACCACCCACGTCATCACCTCCGCCATCATGGGCGTGGGCGCCACCAAGCGCGTCAACGCGGTGCGGTGGGGCGTCGCCAAGAACATCATCCTGGGCTGGTTCATCACCATGCCGGCGGCCGCGCTGGTCGCCGCGGTCAGCTTCTGGATCGTGAACCTCGCGTTCCTGTAGCACCGGCGACGCCAGGACAGTCGTACGAAAGGCCCGCCCCCGGGAGCCAGGGGCGGGCCTTTCTTGTTGCCCCCGCGGTGGCACCGCCATGCAGCACCGCGGGGAGTCCGTACGATCTAGCCGAAGCGGCCCGAGATGTAGTCCTCGGTGGCCTGCACGGACGGGTTGGAGAAGATCCGTTCCGTCTCGTCGATCTCCACGAGCTTGCCGGGCTGGCCGACCGCGGAGAGGTTGAAGAAGGCGGTGCGGTCCGAGACGCGGGCCGCCTGCTGCATGTTGTGCGTGACGATGACGATGGTGAAGCGCTCCTTCAGCTCGCCGATCAGGTCCTCGATGGCGAGGGTGGAGATCGGGTCGAGCGCCGAGCAGGGCTCGTCCATCAGCAGCACCTGCGGCTCGACGGCGATGGCCCGCGCGATGCACAGCCGCTGCTGCTGGCCGCCGGAGAGGCCCGAGCCGGGCTTGTTGAGGCGGTCCTTGACCTCGTTCCAGAGGTTCGCGCCCTTGAGGGACTTCTCCACGACGTCGTTCAGCTCGGACTTCTTGTACGAGCCGTTGAGCCGCAGGCCCGCCGCGACGTTGTCGTAGATCGACATGGTGGGGAAGGGGTTGGGGCGCTGGAAGACCATGCCGATCGTGCGGCGCACGGACACCGGGTCCACGCCGCTGCCGTAGAGGTCCTCGTCGTCCAGGAGGACCTTGCCCTCGACGCGGCCGCCGGGGGTGACCTCGTGCATGCGGTTCAAGGTGCGCAGGAACGTGGACTTGCCGCAGCCGGACGGGCCGATGAAGGCCGTCACCGAGCGGGGCTCCACGGTCATCGAGATGTCGTCGATCGCCTTGTGGGAACCGTAGTAGGCGGTCAGGCCCGATACGTCGATTCGCTTGGCCATGGGGATCACTGCTTCTTTCGAGGGGGAGTGCGAGAGGGTCGCTGATATGGCCGCTCAGCGGCCCGTCTTGGGGGCCTTCCAGCGCGCTACGCCGCGGGCCGCCAGGTTGAGGATCATGATGAAGCCGATGAGGGCGAGCGCCGCCGCCCAGGCCCGGTCGTACGACGCGTCGGTGCCGGCCGCGTACTGCTGGTAGACGTACAGCGGCAGCGAGGCCTGCGAGCCCTCGAAGGGGTTCGTGTTGATCAGGGGGTTCACCCAGACCAGGAGCAGGACCGGCGCGGTCTCACCGGCGATGCGGGCCACCGAGAGCATGACGCCCGTGGTGATGCCGCCGATCGCGGTGGGCAGGACGACCTTGAGGATGGTCCGCCACTTCGGCACGCCGAGGGCGAGCGAGGCCTCGCGCAGCTCGTTGGGGACGAGCTTGAGCATCTCCTCGGTGGAGCGGACGATCACCGGCATCATCAGGATGGCGAGCGCCATGGCGCCGGCCCAGCCGGAGTAGCCGAAGCCGAGGATCAGGATCCAGAAGCTGAGGACGAACAGGCCCGCGACGATCGAGGGGATGCCCGTCATGACGTCCACGAAGAACGTGATGACCTTGGAGAGCTTGCCCCGCCCGTACTCCACGAGGTAGATCGCGGTGAGCAGGCCGATCGGCACGGCGATGACGGAGGCCAGCAGCACCTGCTGGAGGGTGCCGATGAGGGCGTGGTAGATGCCGCCGCCGGTCTCGTCGTCGGACAGGACGCCCATGGAGTGCGTCAGGAAGTAGACGTCGAAGACCTCGCTGCCGCGCTGGACGGTCTCGTAGATCAGCGAGGCCAGCGGGACGATGGCCAGCAGGAACATGACCCACACCAGCGAGGTGGCGAGGCGGTCCTTGGCCTGGCGGGTGCCCTCGACGGTCATCGCGAGGACGTAGGACCCGACGATGAACAGCAGGGCGGCGATCAGCCCCCACTGGATGCGGCTGTCCAGGCCGGCCGCGACGCCGATGCCCGCGGCGACGGCGATCGAGCCGAGGGCGACGGCGAGGGGGGACCAGCGCGGCAGGCTGGCCGCCCGGAGCGTCGAGGGGCGCTGGGTGAGCGGCCCGGCCGGGGTGGGTGTCGTGGTGCTCATGCGTTGGCCCCCGAGTACTCCTTGCGGCGCGCGATGATCAGGCGGGCCGCGCCGTTGACCAGCAGGGTGATGACGAACAGGACCAGGCCGGAGGCGATGAGCGCGTCCTGGCCGTACTCACTGGCCTCGTTGAACTTGCTGGCGATGTTCTGTGCGAAGGTGCCGCCGCCGTAGTCGAGCACGGAGGCGTTGATCAGGAAGGACGGGGAGAGCACGGTGGCGACGGCGATCGTCTCGCCGAGCGCGCGGCCGAGGCCCAGCATCGAGGCGGAGATGATGCCGGAGCGGCCGAAGGGCAGCACCGACATGCGGATGACCTCCCAGCGCGTAGCGCCGAGGGCCAGGGCGGCCTCCTCGTGCATCTTCGGGACCTGGAGAAAGACCTCGCGGCTCACGTTGGTGATGATCGGCAGGATCATGATCGCGAGGAGGATGCCGACGGTCATCAGGGAGCGCGGGGCGCCCCCGTTGTACTCCAGGACGCCGGTCCAGCCGAAGTAGTCGTCGAGCCAGCTGTAGAGCCCGGTGAGGTTGGGCGCGACCACGAGGGCGCCCCACAGGCCGTACACGATCGAGGGCACGGCGGCCAGCAGGTCGATCACGTAGGCGATGGGGGTGGCCAGCTTGCGCGGCGCGTAGTGCGAGATGAACAGCGCGATGCCGATGGCGACGGGGACGGCGATCACGAGGGCGATCAGCGAGCTGACCACGGTGCCGAAGACCAGGACGGCGATGCCGAAGTACGGCTTGCCCCCGGTGCTCGCGCCGGCCGGGTCCCACTCGAAGGTGGTGAGGAAGTTGCCCGTGTTGTCGGCGAGCGCGAGGGCCGTGCGGTAGGTGAGGAACGCGGCGATGGCGGCCATGACCGCGAGGAGCGCGATGCCTGAGCCCCGGGAGAACCCGAGGAAGATCCGGTCGCCCGGGCGGGTGGCGCCGCGTGCGGCGGCCTTGCTCACGGGGGCGACGGGCTGCACGTCGGCGACGGGAGGGGGTGCGGTCGTGTTGCTGGATATGTCCATGGGGTTCTCCGGTCTGCGGAGCCGGCCCGCGCCGGTGGCGGGCGCTCCGTGGCGGCGGTGCACCGGACGGTGCGGCCGGCCCGGTCCGTGGGGCCGGCCGCACTCGGTTCAGCTAGCTCAGGCTCGCGACGGTGGAGCGGACCTTGGTGATGATCTCGGCCGGGATCGGCGCGTAGTCGTTCTCCTTGAGGACGTTCTGGCCGTCCTCGCTCGCGATGTAGGTCAGGAAGGACTTGGTGGCGGCGAGCGTGTCGGCCTTGTTGCCCTTCTCGCAGACGACCTCGTACGTCACCAGGGTGATCGGGTAGGCGCCCTCGGCGGTGGGCTTGTAGTTCAGCTCGAGGGCGAGGTCCTTGCCCTTGCCGACGACCTTGGCCTCCGAGATCGCCTCGGAGGCGTTGTCGACGGTGGCCTTCACCGGCTCCTTGGCGCCCGTCTTCAGGTCGACGGTCTTGATGCCCTCGCCCGCGTAGGACAGCTCGAAGTAGGAGATGGCGCCCGGGGTCTGCTTGACCTGGCCCGCGACACCGGCGGAGCCGTTCGCGGACTGGCCGCCCTTGGGCTCCCACGACTTGCCCGGCTCGTAGGGCCAGGCGTCGGGGGCGGCGCCCTTGAGGTACTTGGTGAAGTTGTCGGTGGTGCCCGACTCGTCGGAGCGGTGGAAGGCCTGGACCTTCGTCTTGGGGAGCTTGGCGTCGGGGTTGAGCTTGGCGATCGCCTTGTCGTCCCAGGTCTTGATCTTGTCGTTGAAGATGTCGGCCACGGTCTTGGCGTCCAGGGTCAGCTTGTCGACGCCGGGGACGTTGAAACCGATGGCGATCGGGCCGCCGACCATCGGCAGGTCGATGGCCTGGCTGTCCTTGCAGACCTTCTTCGACTTGGCGATCTCGTCGGGCTTGAGCGCGGAGTCGGAACCGGCGAACGCCGTCTGGCCCTGGAGGAACGCGGTGATGCCGGCGCCCGAACCCGTCGGGTTGTAGTTCAGCTGCACGTCCTTGCAGTTGGTCGTGTAGACCTTCCGCCAGGCGTCGATCGCGTTCTTCTGCGCGGACGAACCGGAGGCCGCGAGGCGGCCCTTGGCGTCGTCGCACTTGATGTTGGCGTTGGCGTTGGTCTCCTTGCCGCCGTCGCCCGAGCCGCTGGTGTCGTCGGAGCCGCACGCCGTGAGGGCCAGGGCGCCGGAGACGGCGAGGGCGCCGAGGGAGAGGGCGCGGAGCCGGTTCTTGCGCTGAAGCTTCACTTTTCGGGTTTTTCCTTCCGGGAGCCGCCGGCCCGTTGCTGGCGGCGTGCGATGTCTGTCTTGGTAAGGCCGAAATTAGGCAGTACAGGTGAAGCCACCGAGCGGCCGGAGTGAACGGGGGGTGAACCTCGGCGGTCGGCCTGGTGCGACATCGCTCCACGGAACGTATCCGGTCGGCTACGGCAGGTTAAGCACCCTGAGCAGGGCGTCGACGAGCTCGCGATCCCGGGTCTGGGTGAGCCGGTCGCGGGCCGGCGCCGGGGGCAGCCAGATGATGCGGTCGACCTCGCGACGGGGCGTGAACTGACCGGTGCCGGCCCGCGCCGCCCAGTAGTCGACTTGCTTGGGGCGGCCCTGCGCGGCGTAGCGCACGGTGGGCAGCCGGGCGCCGGGCGTGCAGCGGTGCCCGGTCTCCTCCTCGACCTCGCGCAGGGCGGCGGCCAGCGGGGACTCGCCGGCCTTCAACTTGCCCTTGGGGTGCGACCAGTCGTCGTACTTGGGGCGGTGGACCAGGCAGATCTCCAGCGCGCCGTCGGCGGGGGAGCGGCGCCACAGCACGCAGCCCGCGGCCCGGACGGTACCCCCGCTCCCGCTGCCCCCGACGTCACCCTCGCCCGCCGTCTCGTACGTCATCCCGCGCTCACCGGCTCGTGCTGCCAGGCCCGCTGGAAGCTGAACCTCGCCGCCTCGACCTCGTGGCGCTGATCGGCGTGGAGCACACCGAGGGCGTACGCAGTCGCCGGGGCGATGCGGGGGGTGCGGGCCGCCTGGGCCGCCGCCGACGCCGCGGCGGCCGCCTCGCGGTGGAGGTCGAGGGCCCGGCTCGCGTCGGCCAGGCGGGGCTCCGGCGGTACGTGGCCCAGCAGCACCTCCTGGGCGTACCGGTGCAGGCGCAGCAGGGAGCGGACCGTCAGCCAGGGGGCGTCCTGGGTGTCGGGGGCGGTCTCCGCGGCCAGGCCGTGCGTGAGGGCCTCCGCGTTGTACGGGTGTCCGGCCTGGCCGAGGGGGAGCGCGGCGACCGCTTCCGCGAGGTCCGACTCGGCCTGGGCGGCCAGCGGCTTCAGGTCGTCCGCGCAGCCGCTGAGGGGCACTTCGCTGGCCAGTACGGCGACACTGTCGGCCACGGCGTGGAAGCGGGAGGAGCCGAGGGCCTGGAGGGCCGTGGAGTGGGCCCGGGTCCGCGCCAGGGTCAGCTGCCGCTCCAGCAGGGCGGCGGCCTTGGCGGCGCCGACGGTCAGGCCGCGGGGAGCGGTGCCCCGCTTGTCGCCTCGCGTGCCGCCCTCCGGCGCGGCGGGGCCCGGCAGCGCCGAAGGGCCCGAGAGGCGGTGCAGGGCGTCCAGGAGGCGGCTCAGGCGGCTCGCGTACGCGTGTTCCTGGGCCAGCGTCCCCGAGAGCCAGGCCAGTTCGGGGCGCAGGGCGGCCGCCCACTCCGCGTCCAGGAGCGGTCGGAAGGTGTGCAGCGCGGCGCTGAGGCGGCGGGCCGCGCGGCGCAGGGCGCGGGCCGCCGCCAGGGCCTCCTCGGCGCCCCGCGCGTCCGTCGTGGCCTCGCGGTGCAGCCGCAGCGAGCGGAGGAACTCCGTCGCCTGCTCCCGCAGATGGGCGGCGAGGACCTCGCTCTCGGTGCCGGGGGTGCCCGTCATCTCAGGGTTTCGCTGTGCCACGCCGGCGCCTCCGGGCGTCTATGAGCATCTCCTGCACGTTCCGCAGGGGCTGGCCGTCCTGGTCCACCGAGTGGCGGGTCCAGTTGCCGTCCGCGCCCAGGTGCCAGGAGGCGGTGGTGTCCGACATGCCGGTCTCCAGGAGCCGGCCGAGGGCCGCTCGGTGCGCCGGGTCCTGGACCCTGACCAGCGCCTCGATACGGCGGTCGAGATTGCGGTGCATCATGTCGGCGCTGCCGATCCACACCTCCGGTTCGCCGCCGTTGCCGAAGGCGAAGAGGCGGGAGTGCTCCAGGAAGCGGCCGAGGACGGATCGTACGCGGATGTTCTCGGAGAGCCCCGCGACGCCGGGCCGGACCGCGCAGATGCCGCGCACCCACACGTCCACCTCGACGCCGGCCTGCGAGGCGCGGTACAGCGAGTCGATGATCGCCTCGTCGACCATGGAGTTGACCTTGATGCGGACGTAGGCGGGGCGGCCCGCGCGGTGGTGCTGGATCTCCTTGTCGATGCGCGAGACGAGGCCGTCGCGCAGGGACTTGGGGGCCACCAGCAGCCGGCGGTAGGTCTCGCGCCGCGAGTAGCCGGAGAGGCGGTTGAAGAGGTCGGAGAGGTCCGCGCCGACCTCCGCGTTGGAGGTGAGCAGGCCGAGGTCCTCGTAGAGGCGGGCGGTCTTCGGGTGGTAGTTGCCGGTGCCCACGTGCGAGTAGCGGACGAGGGTGTCGCCCTCCTGGCGTACGACGAGGGAGAGCTTGCAGTGGGTCTTCAGGCCGACGATGCCGTAGACGACGTGGCAGCCGGCCTCCTCCAGCTTCCGCGCCCACTTGATGTTGGCCTGCTCGTCGAAGCGGGCCTTGATCTCGACCAGGACGAGGACCTGCTTGCCGGACTCGGCGGCGTCGATGAGCGCGTCGACTATCGGGGAGTCGCCCGAGGTGCGGTACAGCGTCTGCTTGATGGCGAGGACGTCGGGGTCGGCCGCCGCCTGCTCCAAGAACGCCTGCACGGACGTGGAGAAGGAGTCGTACGGGTGGTGCAGGAGTACGTCGCGTTCGCGAAGGGCAGCGAAGATGTCGGGCGCGGACGCCGACTCGACCTCGGCGAGGTCGCGGTGGGTGCCGGCCACGAACTTGGGGTACTTCAGCTCGGGCCGGTCCAGCTTGGCGATGCTGAAGAGGCCGGTGAGGTCGAGCGGGCCGGGCAGCGGATAGACCTCGGCCTCGCTGATCTTCAGCTCGCGCACCAGCAGGCTCAGGACGTTCGGGGCGATGCTCTCCTCGACCTCCAGGCGCACCGGGGGCCCGAAGCGGCGCCGCATCAGCTCCTTCTCCAGGGCCTGGAGGAGGTTCTCCGCGTCGTCCTCCTCGACCTCCAGGTCCTCGTTCCTGGTGAGCCGGAACATGTGGTGCTCCTGGATCTCCATGCCCGGGAACAGCTCCTGGAGGTGGGCTGGAGCGGCGATGACGTCCTCTATGGGGACGTAGCGCTGGGGGGAGGCCTCCAGGAAGCGGGAGAGCAGCGGCGGGACCTTCACACGTGCGAAGTGGTGGTGGCCGGACACCGGGTTGCGCACGACCACGGCGAGGTTCAGCGAGAGTCCCGAGATGTACGGGAAGGGGTGCGCGGGGTCGACGGCCAGCGGGGTCAGGACGGGGAAGATCTGCTGCCGGAAGAGGGTGAAGAGCCGGGACTGCTCCTTCTCGGTCAGCTCGTGCCAGCGCACCAGCTGGATGCCCTCGTCGGCGAGGCCGGGCGCCACGTCGTCGTGGTAGCAGGCGGCGTGCCGGGCCATGAGTTCGCGGGAGCGGTTCCAGATGAGTTCGAGGACCTCGCGGGGCTGGAGCCCGGAGGCGGAACGGGTGGCGACGCCGGTCGCGATGCGGCGCTTGAGGCCGGCGACGCGGACCATGAAGAACTCGTCGAGGTTCGAGGCGAAGATCGCGAGGAAGTTCGCCCGTTCGAGGAGGGGGGTCTGCGGGTCCTCGGCCAGTTCCAGGACGCGTTCGTTGAACGCGAGCCAGCTGCGCTCCCGGTCCAGGAAGCGCCCCTGCGGCAGCTCGACGCCGTCGTGCCCCACCTGGGAGTCCTCGTCGTACGCGTCGAGGTCGGCGTCGATGTCCGGCGCCAGGTCGGAGATGGTGGCGGCGATGGTGTGCGGCCTGTGCGCCGCGATGGATCCGACGGAAGGCTGGGCGTGCTGGACCTGTCCCTGCGGGTTCGGCTGGCTCATGTGCCCATTGTTCCGCGCGCTCACGCCGATGGGCGCGTCGGAGAGCGCGGGAGCGAGGCGCGGCCGGTCGTTCTCCGGCGCGTTCGCCGGTGGCGGGTCGGGCACGGCGGGCGTCATTGGGCGAGCGTCGCAAGCCTGTCTGAATCAGTGGTTACGGAGACATGACGTGCGGGACATCGACGGAAGGCCTCCGGGCATCCTCGCGGCACGGGGCCTTCCGCCGATCGTAGAGGTCAGGCCGTCCGGCGGCGGAGCAGACGGAAGGCGGCGTACGCGGCGGCGGCCGCGAGGGCGAGGACGATGCCGGCCACCGTGGGGCGCGGTGCGGTGCTCCCGCATATCCACTCAGTGCGGGCCTCACAGCGTCGGGCACGAGGGGCGGCCGGGCGTGTGCCTGTCACCAAAGCACGCGCGGTGGCGAGGTCATGGCTGCCTCCGTCGATCTGGAATCGGCCTCCGGTCGCGGGGCAAGTGGTGGCCCGTGTCGGCCAGTTCTCCGACGGCGCCTCGACGACCTCGCGCGCCGTGGGCAGCTTGTCGCCCGGGCTCCGACAGGCTGGGGGCAGGGCCTGTCGGGCGATCCGGCGAAGGGGCGGCGTCAATGGGCGCCGCCCCTCGGGTCGTACGGTCTGGGGGAAAAGTGCTGGTCAGGACTCCGTGCGGTACATCAGATCCGTCTCGTGGGTCACGAAGCCGAGGCGCTCGTAGACGCTCACGGCCGCCTTGTTGTCCGCGTCCACGTACAGCATCGCGGTCGGCAGGCCGGCCTTCGCGAGGTGGCGCAGGCCCGTCGTCGTCAGGGCCTTGCCGAGGCCGCCGCCCTGGGCGCCGGGGCGCACCCCGACGACGTACACCTCGCCGAGGTTCTCCTGCGCGTGCACCTTCGTCCAGTGGAAGCCGATCAGCTCCCCGTCCTTCTCGGCGAGGAAGAAGCCGGCCGGGTCGAACCACGGCTCCGCCTTGCGGGCGTCCAGGTCGCGCTGGGTGAGGGAGCCCTGCTCGGGGTGGTGGGCGAAGGCCTCGGCGTTCACCGCGAGCCAGGCCGCGTCGTCCTGCCCGGGCACGAAGGCACGTACGGACACGCCCGCCGGGAAGACCGGTTCCGGCAGGTCCAGGTCCGCCAACGGCCTGCGCATCTGCCGCAGTTCGCGGAAGAGGCTGAGGCCGAGGACCTGGGCCAGGTGCCGGGCGGCGGAGTGCCCGCCGTGCGCCCACACGCGCAGCCGCCGCCCGGACTCGCCGAGCAGCGCGCTGCCGAGCGCCCGGCCGTGGCCGCGGCCGCGGCAGGAGGGGTGGACGACGAGTTCGGCGGCCGGGGCCTCCACCGGGTCGGTGTCCTCCAGCTGCGCGTACCCGACGAGTTCGTCGCCGACGCCGAGCAGCAGGTGCCGCACCCCCTCCCGTGCCCCGCCGCGGAGCTGCAACCGCCCCTGCTCGGACACCGCCTGCTGCCCGTCGGTGCGGGCGGCCTCCGCGAGCAGCGCGAGCACGGCGTCGGCCTGCGCGGGGTCGAGGGCGGCGAGGGTGTCGATCTTCCGGAGGGGGGCGGGAGCCTGGGCGGGCCGGTCGTCAGTCATGGGTCGAGGGTACGGCGAGCGGCGACGGGAGGGCGGCTGGAACGGTCCGGAACCGTGCCGTCCGGGGCGCCGGGTCACGTACCCCTCCGAGGGGGAAGAACCGGACATCGGGCGAAGTGCCCGTATCGCTCCCGATGGCAACCACCTCGTAACCCGTAACCCCCTGTTGCGCTACGCGCGTTGACTCTAGGCTGCGCTCGGCGGAATCGCCCTTCCAGTCGTCTCACACCATCCCCAGGGGGACACGTGTCAGCCACATCCCGGCCCCGCGGGCCACGGCCCGGACGCCGCGCCACGCGCGTACTCGCCGCGGCCGCCTCGCTCGCCACCATCGGCGCGCTGGCCGCCGCCCTTCCCGCGAGCGCGGGACAGGCCCACGCGGGCGGGGGCGAGGGCGGCGGGAAGCGCACGGTGGACGTGCAGCTCCTGTCGTTCAACGACTTCCACGGCAACCTCCAGCCGCCCGCCGGCTCGTCCGGCCAGGTCACGGAGAAGCAGCACGACGGCACCGAGAAGAAGATCGACGCCGGTGGCGTCGAGTACCTCGCCACGTCCCTGCGCACCGCCCGCAAGACGCACCCCTACAGCGTCACCGCGGCCGCCGGTGACCTCATAGGCGCCAGCCCGCTGCTCTCCGGCCTCTTCCACGACGAGCCCACGATCCAGGCGATGAACAAGCTGGACCTGGACGTCACCAGCGTCGGCAACCACGAGTTCGACGAGGGTGCCAAGGAACTGGCCCGCATGCAGTACGGCGGCTGCCACCCCAAGGACGGCTGCTTCGAGAAGGACAAGGCCGGCAGGCCCAAGGAGTTCGAGGGCGCCGACTACCCCTACCTCGCCGCGAACGTCACGGACGAGAAGACCGGCAAGCCCATCCTCAAGCCCTACTGGGTGTGGAAGCACAAGGGCGTGAAGGTCGGCTTCATCGGCGTCACCCTCGAAGGCACCCCGAACATCGTCTCCGCCGACGGCGTCAAAGGCCTGAAGTTCCACGACGAGATCGAGACCGTCAACAAGTACGCGAAGATCCTCGACCGGCAGGGCGTGAAGTCCATCGTCACGCTCATCCACGAGGGCGGCGCCCCCGCGAGCCAGACGTACAACTACGACTGCGACTCGCCGGGCGCGGGTGACGGCATCTCCGGGCCCATCACCGACATCGCCAAGGGCATCACGCCCAAGGTCGACGCGCTCGTCACCGGGCACACGCACGCCGCGTACGTCTGCACGATCCCGGACCCCTCGGGCAAGCCCCGCATGGTGACCTCGGCGTCCTCCTACGGGAAGCTCTACACGGACACCACGCTCACGTACGACCGCAGGACCAAGGACATCGTCCGGACGAGCGTGCGGTCCGCGAACCACGTGGTGAGCCGGGAGCAGGCCAAGGCCCCCGACATGACCTCGCTGATCAACCGCTGGGACAAGCTGGCCGCGCCCGTCGCGAACCGGCCCGTCGGTTACATCGCCGGTGACATCCCCGGCCGGGGCGCGGGCGTGCCCGAGTCCCCGCTGGGCGACCTGATCGCGGACGCGCAGCTCGCGCACGCCAAGTCCCTGGACCCCGAGGCCGACCTGGCGCTGATGAACCCCGGGGGCATCCGCTCCGACCTCGTCCACAAGGCGAGCGGCGGTGAGGGCGACGGCGTCGTCACCTACGGCGAGGCGTTCACCGTGCAGCCCTTCAGCAACACCGTCAACCTCGTCGACCTGACCGGCGCGCAGCTCGTCACCGCCCTGAAGCAGCAGGTCAGCGGCGCCAACGAGGCCTCCCCGAAGATCCTCCAGGTGTCGGACGGACTGACGTACACGCTGGACATGACGAAGACGGGGGCCGACCGGGTCGTCACCGACTCGATCAAGCTGAACGGCAAGGCGCTTGATCCGTCGGCCACCTACCGCGTCGCGCTGAACTCCTTCCTCGCGGGCGGCGGCGACGGCCTGCCCGAGCTGGGCAAGGGCGCGAAGCCGCTCGTCGGCGCCGACGACCTGAAGGCGTTCAACGACTATCTGACCGCCAACTCCTCGGCGGCCAAGCCGATCGCGCCGCCGAAGGCGGACCGGATCACGATCGTGAAGTAGCGCTCACCTCGGCGCTTACCGGAGGTAGAGCTTGGGGTGGGGTGTGAACGTATGGTGAGATCATCTGATGCGTTCCCCCCACCGCATAACCCCGCAACCGCCCCCGGACCAGCCCTACAGCACCCCCAACCAACCCGCCGGAACCCCGAGCCGGCCCGCCGGTGCCACGGATCGGCCCGCCGGATCCCCGAACCGGCCCGTCGAAACCCCGGTAAAGCCCTACCGCAACCCGTACGACGAGCTGGCCGACCTCGCTCCGAACCCCCTGGAGGAGTTCCTCCACGAGGACAAGTCGGCCGATGCGGAAGCGCCTTGGGAGCCGCCCAACCACCGGCGGGGCAGTCGCCGCCGGGGTCGCGGCCGGGGCAAGGGCCGGGGCAGGGCCCGCCGCCGTTTCGCCCGGCTGCCGCTCGCCGCGAAGGCCCTGGTGGCCGTCCTCGTCGCCACCGCGTTCCTCGCCCTCGGCGACCGCTGGGCGCTGCTCTACGCCGAGCACGAGGCGGCGGAGAAGTTCAAGCAGCAGCTGGACCTGAGCGCGGCGCCCGAGGTCGACATCGAGGGGTTCCCGTTCCTCACCCAGGTCCTCGACCAGCGCCTGGACCGGGTGAAGGTGACCGTCCCGGACGTCGCCGCCGACCGCGTCTCGCTCGCCAAGGTCTCCGCGACCGCCACGGACGTCACGCTCCTCGGGGATGGGCCCACCTCCATCAAGGGCGCCCGCATCGGCGCGATGGACGGCGAGGTGCTGCTCTCCTTCGACGACCTCAACCGCGAACTGGGCGCCTCCCAGGTCACGTTCACCGGTAGGGGCCGCGACCAGGTCCTCGCGCGCGGCACGCTGCCCGTCGCCGGGCACGACCTGAAGGTGCGCGCCGACGCCCGTATCCAGCGCAACGGCGAGCGCGGGATCTCCACCGACATCGGCGGCATGAGCCTGCAACTGGGCGACCTCGCGACGTACCGGCCGGGCACCCGCGAGAAGGAGGGCCTGCACCTGTCGCGCAGTTCCGCCGACCGGGTGGCCAAGGAGACGGCGAAGGCGAAGGCGCTGCTGTCCGTCCCCGCCATCGTGAAGCGGCTCGGCGTTCCCGACTCCGTCGTGCGCAAGGCCCTCAAGAGCGACGCCAAGCTGGGCGAACTCACCGGGTCACCCGAGTTCGTGGACGACGTGATGGGCCTGAACCTCATCGACGTGGCGATGGGCCACCCCGCGCTGCTGAAGAAGCTCGGCCTGGACCCCGCCCTGCTCAAGGGCCTCGCCCAGCTCACCCGCCCCGCCCTCGCCGACCGCCTCACCCTCGCGTTCCAACTGCCGAAGCTGCCGGGCGAGGGGACGGTGGCGCTGCGGGACGTGACCGTGGAGAAGGAGGGCATCCGCGTGCGGCTGACCGGGACGGGCCTCGGCTTCGCGCCGTAGGCCGGTAGGCCCTACCGGCTCGCTCAGGGGAGTTCGCTGGGCGGGGGCGTCGACGCTCCCGGGAGGCGGACGGAGGCCACCGTGCCGCCGCCGTCCGCCGCGGCCAGCGTCACCTCGCCGCCGGACTGGCGCACCGTGCGGTCCACGATGGACAGGCCGAGGCCGGAGCCCGGCAGGCTGCGGGCGGACGGCGAGCGCCAGAAGCGGTCGAAGACGTGGGGGAGTTCGTCGGCGGCGATGCCGGGGCCGTGGTCGCGCACCGTCAGTTCGCCGCCCCGCAGGCCCACTTCGATGGTCGATCCCGACGGGCCGAACTTGACCGCGTTGTCCAGGAGGTTGACGACGGCGCGCTCCAGGGCGGCCGGTTCCGCGCGGACGTACCAGGGCGCGAGGTCGGCGGCGAAGGTCAGTTCGGGGCCGCGCAGGCGGGCCCGCTCCAGGGCGGTCTCCACCAGGTCGTGCAGGGCGATCACCTGCACCTTGCCGCCGCCGTGGCCCGCGTCCGGCCGGGACAGTTCCTGTAGATCGCCGATCAGTGAGGCCAGCTCCGTCATCTGGGCCTTGACGGAGGCGAGCAGGGCCCGGCGGTCGTCGGGCGGGATGGCCCGGCCGGTGTCCTCGCTGCGGGCGAGCAGCTCGATGTTGGTGCGCAGGGAGGTCAGCGGGGTGCGCAGCTCGTGGCCGGCGTCGGCGATGAGCTGCTGCTGGAGGTCGCGGGAGGAGGCCAGCGAGGCGGTCATGGAGTTGAAGGACTCCGACAGGCGGGCGATCTCGTCGTGGCCGTCCACGGGGATGCGCAGGTCGAGGTCCTCGGTGCGGGCCACGTGTTCCACGGCCTCGGTGAGCCGGTCCACCGGGCGCAGACCGGTGCGCGCCACCCAGAGGCCGGCGGCGCCCGCGCCGAGGATGCCGATGCCGCCGACGGCGGTGAGCAGCAGGGCCAGCTTGTTGAGGGGTTCGTCGATCTCGGAGAGCGGGCGGGCCAGGGACACCGTGTAGCGGCCGTCGGGGTCCACCTGGGTCAGGACGCGCACCGCCGCCCCGTCGTCGGTCCTGGCGTCGTGCAGGGCCTGGGGCCGCAGGTGCTGGGCCACTTCGACGTCGCTGTCCTGGACGACCACGGGGGTGGAGCCGCGGCCCACGCAGCGGGAGCCGTCCGCCTGGACGATCTGGACGAAGACGGTGGTGGTGCCGGGGGACGTCTCGGCGTTGGGGCGGGTGCGGTCGTCGTTGCACTCGGCGGCCGTGACGTCCAGGTAGACGCGGCCGACGTTCAGGCTGCGCAGCGAGTCGTCCAGCTGGCCGCGCAGCTGGGCGCGGGTCAGCACCCAGCAGGAGACGGCGACCGCCGCGACCGCGAGGGCCACGGCGACGGTGACGAGCAACGCCAGCCGCGAGCGCAGCGGCAGCCCCCGGAACCGCCGGACGGGCCCGCTCACTCGCCGCCCCTCAGGACATAGCCGACGCCCCGCACGGTGTGCACGAGGCGGGGCTCGCCGCCCGCCTCCGTCTTGCGGCGCAGGTACATGACGTAGACGTCCAGGGAGTTGGAGGTGGGCTCGAAGTCGAAGCCCCAGACGGCCTTGAGGATCTGCTCGCGGGTCAGGACCTGCCGGGGGTGGGCGAGGAACATCTCCAGGAGGGTGAACTCCGTGCGGGTCAGCTCCACGGTGCGCCCGCCCCGCGTGACCTCGCGCGTCGCCAGGTCCATGCGCAGGTCGGCGAAGGCGAGGGTGTCGCCCTCCTCGGCCCGCCCCGCGCCGGCGGCGTACGAGCTGCGCCGCAGGAGCGCGCGGATGCGGGCGAACAGCTCGTCCAGTTCGAACGGCTTGACCAGGTAGTCGTCGGCGCCCGCGTCGAGCCCGGTGACGCGGTCGCCGACCGTGTCGCGCGCGGTCAGCATCAGGATCGGCGTGGTCGATCCGCCGGCGCGGAGCCTGCGGGCGGCGGTCAGGCCGTCCATGCGGGGCATCTGGATGTCGAGTACGACGAGGTCGGGGCGGTGCGCGGCGGCCTTCTCCAGCGCGTCGGCGCCGTCCACGGCGACCTGCGTGCCGTACCCCTCGAAGGCGAGACTGCGTTGCAGCGCCTCCCGCACGGCGGGCTCGTCGTCCACGATCAGGATGCGCTGCTGCTCGCGGTCACCGGCGCGGTCGCCTTCGGCGGGGCTCATGGGCTTCGGACTTCCTCGGGTAAGGGGGCGAAAACGGGGCCGTATCAGCCTCGCACGCGGAGGTGGCCGGGGTCAGTCCGTGGCGCCGGAGCGGAGGGTGTCGAGGTCGGCCTTGACCGTGTTGACCGGGATGGCGAAGCCGAGGCCGACGCTGCCGGACGCGGCGTCGCCGCCGGCCTGCGCCGACGAAGCGGGCGAGTACATCGCGGAGTTGATGCCGATGACGTTGCCGTTCATGTCGATGAGGGCGCCGCCGGAGTTGCCGGGGTTGAGCGAGGCGTCGGTCTGGAGGGCCTTGTACGTGGTCTTGGACGAGCCGGTGTCGCCGTTGAACTCCTGCCCGCCGAACTCGAAGGGCCAGCCGCCCCGGGGCCCCTGCTGCTGTTCCTGCCCCTCGCCGGTGGGGACGGTCACGTCCCGGTCGAGCGCGGAGACGATGCCGCTGGTGACGGTGCCGGTCAGGCCCTCGGGGGAGCCGATGGCGACGACCTCGTCACCGACCTTGACGCCGTCGGAGTCGCCGAAGGTCGCCGGCTTCAGCCCGGAGGCGTTCTTCAGCTGGATGAGCGCGAGGTCCTTCTTGCTGTCGGTGCCGACGAGCTCGGCGTCGTACGTCTTGCCGTCGTTCGTCCGCACCTTGATCGAGGTGGCGCCGGAGACGACGTGGTTGTTGGTGACGATCTCGCCGTCGCTCCTGGTGATGACCCCGGAGCCGGTGGACTTGCCCTGGGCGGTGGTGGCGCTGATCTCCACGATGCTGGGCGCGACGGCCTGCGCGACCCCGGAGACGGTGCCCCGCTTGCCGGCCGGCACGACGGCGGTGCTGGTCGCGGAGGTGGTGGTGGCGCCCTGGTCCGTCAGGGTCTGCACGGCGTACGCGGTGCCGCCGCCGACGGCCGCGGCCGCGATGGCCACCGCGGCGAGCAGGGCCGCGGGGCGCTTGGCGCGGCGGTTCCTCGGGAGGGTGGGGATGGCCCGGGTCGCCTCCGGCGCGTAGGCGGGCGGGGGCGGGTACGCGCCCTGCGTACCGCCGTGGTGCACCGGCGCGGACGGCTGCTGCGTGGGGTACTCGCCGCTGTGGCGGAAGGTCTCGGTCATGCCTTCGAGAGTGACCGGCGCACATGAGAGCTGCCTGAGTACGTCCTGAGAAGCCCGGCAGAAGTGCGTATGCCCCATATAAAGCCCGGGGTGCCGCTTGCCGGGCCCGGGGCGAGGCGGCTACGCGGGCGTCCCCGCCGGAGTGCTCACCGGCAGCCGCAGGACTGGCGTACGACCAGCCGCGAGGGGAACAGCTTCAGGCGCTCCCGGCGGGAGCCGGCCACGCGCAGGCCGTCGTCCAGGACGAGGTCCACCGCGGCGCGGGCCATCGCGGGCCGGTCGGAGGCCACCGTGGTCAGCGGCGGATCGGTCAGGCCCGCCTCCTTGACGTCGTCGAAGCCGGCGACGGCCAGCTCGCCGGGTACGTCGATGCGCAGCTCCCGCGCGGCCCGCAGCACGCCGATCGCCTGGTCGTCCGTGGAGCAGAAGATGGCGGTGGGCCGGTCGGGCCCGGCGAGCAGCTCCAGGCCGACCTGGTAGGCGTCGTAGCGGTTGTACGGGGCTTCGAAGAGGCGCCCCTCCACCGACCGGCCGGCCTCCCGCATGGCGCGCCGCCAGCCCTCGACGTGGTCGGAGACGGGGTCGCCGACGGTCGGGGTCCCGGCCATGCCGCCGAGGCAGGCGACGTACTCGTGGCCGTGTTCGAGCAGGTGCCGGGTGGCGAGCTGCGCGCCGCCCACGTCGTCCGTGACCACCGCGACGTCGTCGATGGCCTCGGGCCGCTCGTGGAGCAGCACGACGCGCGCGTCCCAGGCGTCTATCTCGGCGGCGGCCTGGTCGGTCAGGCCGTGGCTGACGAGGATGAGGCCGGAGACCCGCATGCCGAGGAAGGCGCGCAGATAGTGGGTCTCGCGCTCCTCCACGTAGTCGGAGTTGCCGACGAGGACCATCTTTCCGCGCTCGGACGCCGCCTGCTCGACCGCGTGCGTCATCTCCGCGAAGAACGGCTGGCGCGCGTCCGGCACGATCATGCCTATGAGGTCCGTGCGCCGGGACGCCATGGCCTGCGCGACCCGGTCCGGGCGGTAGCCCAGCTCCTTGATCGCGGCGAGTACACGCTCGCGCGTGGCCGGGGCGACCGGCCGGGGTCCGTTGTTGATGACATAGCTGACGACGGCGGTCGAAGTACCCGCCAGTCGCGCCACGTCATCCCGAGTCACCTTGGCCACGCGCGGAGTCTACGCGGATGGAACTCCCGCTGGGCAGGCCGTACGGCGGCTTCCTACGAACCGGCCTTCGCGGCCGACCGCGCCTTCTCCTGCGCCTTCTCCTCGGCCTCCTTCTTGGCCTTCTCCTCCTCGGCCGCCCGCTCGACCTTCTCCGGCACCACGAAGCGGTAGCCGACGTTGCGGACGGTGCCGATGAGCGACTCGTGCTCGACGCCGAGTTTCGCGCGCAGCCGCCGCACGTGGACGTCGACCGTGCGCGTGCCGCCGAAGTAGTCGTAGCCCCAGACCTCCTGGAGCAGCTGGGCGCGCGTGAAGACCCGGCCCGGGTGCTGCGCCAGGTACTTCAGCAGCTCGAACTCCTTGAAGGTCAGGTCGAGGACCCGGCCCTTCAGCTTCGCGCTGTACGTCGCCTCGTCCACGGAGAGGTCGCCGTTGCGGATCTCCATGGGGGAGTCGTCGGAGGTGATCTGCTGGCGGCCCATCGCGAGCCGCAGCCGCGCCTCGACCTCGGCGGGCCCTGCGGTGTCCAGGAGCACGTCGTCGATGCCCCACTCCGCGGTGACGGCCGCGAGGCCGCCCTCCGTGACCACGAGGACCAGCGGGCAGCCCGGTCCGGTGGAGCGCAGCAGCTGGCAGAGGCTGCGCACCTGGGGAAGGCCCCGGCGGCCGTCGACGAGGATGACGTCGGCGCCCGGGGTGTCGACGAGGGCGGGCCCTTCCGCCGGGGCGACGCGCACGTTGTGGAGGAGCAGGCCGAGGGCGGGGAGCACCTCCGTCGACGGCTGGAGGGCATTGGTCAGGAGCAGCAGAGAGCTCATCGCGTCTCGCCCCCGAGCTGTCGGGCCCGCTCGGGCAGGGGGGAGCCCCACCCCGGCTCTGTCCTGCGGTCGTGCACGGTTCGCTCGCCCATAACGTCGGTTCCTCCTCGGTCCCTGCGGAGGGCTCCCCCCGGCTCCTGCGAGCCGGCGGGCGTTTACGGCACTGCTTCGTACGTGTTCTCGGTGGCTCGGTGACGCGCCTGAAAGCACAAAAGGACCCGGGGGCTGCGTCGCCCGGATCCTCTGCCCAGCACAATAGCTCACATGAGTTCCGGTCCGGCAGGTCAAGCGGCGCGATCCTCTGTGCCGCCGATCACTCCAGCGTCGTCCCGCGTTCCACGGCGCGCCATGCTCCGTACGCCGGACGGGGTCGCCGTCGACGCCGCGTACGACCCGGGTCCCGGGGGCGCGGACGAGGTCGCGATCGTCGTCGCGCACGGCTTCACCGGTGACCTCGCGCGGCCCCACGTGCGCCGCATCGCGGGCGTGTTCGCCCAGCGTGCGGCCGTGATCACCTTTTCCTTCCGGGGCCACGGGGCCTCCGGCGGGCACTCCACGGTGGGCGACCGCGAGGTGCTCGACCTGGCGGCGGCGGTGGAGTGGGCGCGCTCGCTGGGCCACGCGCGCGTGGTGACCGTCGGCTTCTCGATGGGCGGTTCCGTCGTCCTGCGGCACGCCGCGTCGCACCGGGGGCGCACGGAAGCGCGGACGGACGCGGTGGTCGCGGTGAGCGCCCCGGCGCGCTGGTACTACCGGGGCACCGCGCCCATGCGCCGGCTGCACTGGGTCGTCACGCGCCCCGCCGGGCGCGCGCTCGGCCGCCTCGGGCTGCGCACCCGGATCCACCCGCACGAGTGGGACCCCGTCCCCCTTTCGCCGGTCGAGTCCGTCCCCCTCATCGGCGCGACCCCGCTGCTCGTCGTGCACGGCACCGGGGACCCGTACTTCCCCCTCGACCACCCCCGGACGCTGGCCGCCGCCGCGCCGCACGGGGCCGAGCTGTGGCTGGAAGAAGGCATGGGGCACGCGGAGCACGCGGTCTCGGACGAGCTGGCCGGGCGGATCGCGGCGTGGGCCACGGCATCATGGACGTCGGCAACCGCCGACTGAGAGGAGAGGTCGCATGGTGAACGGCACCATTCGTTACTGGGCCGCCGCCAAGGCGGCCGCGGGCGTCGCCGAGGAGCCGTACGCGGCGACGACGCTCGCCGAGGCGCTGGACGGCGCCCGCGAGCGGCACCCCGGCGAACTGGCCCGGGTGCTGCGGCGCTGCTCCTTCCTGATCGACGGTGCCCCCGTAGGTACCCGCGGGCATGAGACCGTACGGCTGGCCGAGGGCGGCACGGTCGAGGTGCTCCCGCCGTTCGCAGGAGGATGAGCGCCATGTCCGATCAGCCGTACGAGGGGTATGAGGGGTACGAGGGTCACGACCCGTACTCCGGGCAGCGCCACCCCCACCCCCACTCCCCGTATCCCGAGCAGCAGCAGTACCAGCAGCAGCCCTACCCGGAGCAGCAGCAGTACCCGCAGCAGCCCTATCCGCAGCAGCCTCACCCCGGGCAGCAGCCGTACGCCCAGCAGCCGTATCCGGAGCAGCAGCAGTATCCGCAGCAGCCGTATCCGCAGCAGTCCTACGCCCAGGAGCGGTATCCGCAGGAGCGGTACCCGCAGGCGCACGGCCATGAGCAGCACGCCGCCCAGGACCAGTACCTCCAGCAGTGGGAGGGGCAGACCTGGGAGACGCAGGCGCAGCCGCCGGTGGCGGTGGACGTGACGGAGACGGCGTACCTGCCCCTCCAGGGCGAGGCGCCGGCACCGGTCGCCGCGCGAAGTGCCGCGCCCGCTTCGGAGGAGGGGCCCACCTACGGCCGCGCCACCACCACCGGCAACGCCCGGGTCACCGACGCCCAGCGGGCCCGCGCCGAGGGGCGCTCGCCCGTCATAGAGCCGGGGATGCAGCCCGCCGCCCTGACCGCGGTCCTCGGGCTGCTGCTCGCCGCGGGGGCCGCCGTCGGGCAGTACGCGCTGCTCGTGCCGCTGGTGATCCTCCAGGCCGTGACCGCCGCCGGCTGGTTCCGCCTCAACGGCATGTGGCCGGCCCGGCAGGGCATCGCGCTCGCCTTCCTGGGCGGGGTCGCCGCCGACGCCGCGCTGCTGGCCGTGGGCAAGGAGCACGCGCCCGCCGCCATCCTCGGCACGCTCGGGGTGTGGGTGCTGCTGGTGCTGGTCCTCCAGCTGCGCAGCCGCGCGGGCGCCGACGAGCGGATGTACGGGCTGATGGCCACCGTCGTGTCGGCCGCCCTCGCGATCATCGCGGCCGGGCACCTCGCGGCCGCCGCCGACGCCGTCACCGTGGGCTGTGTCGCGGTCGCCGCGGCGATCCTCGCCCGCGCGCTGCCGCTGCCCACGCCCGCCTCCGTCGTCGTCGCGCTGCTCGCGGCCACCGGGGCCGGTCTCGCGGCCGGCGGGATGACGGACCTCGGCACCAAGGGCGCGCTGCTCGCCCTCGGCGCGGGCGTCTGCGCGCTGGTCGGACACCGGGTGGCCAGTTACGACTACCCGTCGAGATTCGTGCACATGACGGCGGGCGTCGCGCTGCCGCTGGCGGCCGCCGCGCCGGCCGTCTACGTCCTCGGGCGCGCCATCGGCTGACCCGCGCCCTCGGCGCAGCGTTCGTCACAGCTGTACGACAGGTCCCCGGCCGCCCCCATCGGCCGGGGACCTGTCCTTTAGGCTCGCGGGGGACAGCCGACACGGGGGATCAAGGTGGGGGAACGCCGGACATGAGCAAGCGCGCCGTACGAATACTGCTGATCGTCGTCGTGGTCCTCGGGGGTCTGTTCGTGGCGGCCGACCGGCTCGCCGTGAACTTCGCCGAGGGCGAGGCGGCGGAGAAGCTGCGCACCAACGAGGGCCTTGCCGAGGAACCCGACGTCTCCATCAAGGGCTTCCCCTTCCTGACCCAGGTCGCGGGCGGCGAGCTGGACGAGGTGGAGGTCGGCATCAAGGACTACGACGCGAAGTCCGGCGCCGACTCGATCCGCATCGCCGACCTGGAGGCCCGCATGAAGGGCGTGAAGTTCTCCGGCGACTACAGCTCGGCGACCGCCGCGACCGCCTCGGGGACGGCCCGCGTCAGCTACGACGAGCTGCTGAAGGCGAGCAAGTCCGAGCCCGTGGACCTGCCGCTCGGCGCCCAGGGCAAGGTCATCGGCCTCTCCGACGGCGGCAACGGCAAGATTAAGGTCGAGGTCGAGGTCAGCAAGGGCGGCGCGAAGCTCCCCAAGCCCGTCCACGTGCTCAGCTCGGTCCGCGTCGAGGGTGACCACATCAAGGTGCACGCCGACGAGATCCCGAAGAAGCTGGACGTCCTCGGCATCTCCATCCCGCTGCCCGAGGGCATGGTCCGGGACGTCACCGACTTCGACCAGAAGATCGACGACCTGCCGGCCGGGATCAAGCTGAAGAGCGTCGAGGCCGCGCCGGACGGCGTGGACATGTCGGTGACCGGCTCGAACGTGAGCCTCACCGGCTGATTCCCGCCGCCCTCCCGGGGCCCCTGTCCGCAGTGCGAGACGGGGCCGTCCGGCGGGCGGATGTGACGCGAGCTACAGGGAGCCCGCGACCCCACCGGGGCGGTCGCGGGCTTCAACCATTCTCAGATGGTGGGCGATCGTGTCTCACTATGCGGAGCGCCGGTGACACAGCCGCCCCGGCATCCCTACGATCGGCACCATGAAGCGACAGGCGGACCTCACGAAGCGGCGGGCAGTAGACCTGTGCCGCGTCGCCGCCATGCTCTGTCGCCCCGTCTAGCGGGAGCCGTCACTCCCGTATTCCCCCGGCCCGACGACGACTTCGGTCAGGGCCGCCCCCCGTGCACGTACGCCGCGCCTCCCCGCGTTTTGCAGGCGTACCCGCACGTCCCCTCGCACAGCCGTACCGCCGTAACTGCCCCGGAGGAGAGAAACATGAGCCGCAGCGACGTCCTGGTAGACGCCGACTGGGTCGAGGCCCACATCGACGACCCGAAGGTCGTCATCGTCGAGGTCGACGAGGACACCTCCGCCTACGACAAGAACCACATCAAGAACGCGGTCCGCATCGACTGGACCAAGGACCTCCAGGACCCGGTCCGCCGCGACTTCGTCGACCAGGAGGGCTTCGAGAAGCTCCTGTCGGCGAAGGGCATCGCGAACGACTCCACCGTCGTCCTCTACGGCGGCAACAACAACTGGTTCGCGTCGTACGCCTTCTGGTACTTCAAGCTCTACGGCCACCAGGACGTGAAGCTCCTCGACGGCGGCCGCAAGAAGTGGGAGCTGGACTCCCGCGACCTGGTCGACGGCTCCGAGGTCCCGAACCGTCCGGCCACCCAGTACAAGGCCAAGCCGCAGGACACCTCGATCCGCGCCTTCCGCGACGACGTCGTGGCGGCCATCGGCGCCAAGAACCTGGTCGACGTGCGCTCGCCCGACGAGTTCAGCGGCAAGCTGCTCGCCCCGGCCCACCTCCCGCAGGAGCAGTCGCAGCGCCCCGGCCACGTGCCGAGCGCCCGCAACATCCCGTGGTCGAAGAACGCCAACGACGACGGCACCTTCAAGTCCGACGAGGAGCTGAAGGCGCTCTACGAGGCCGAGCAGGTCGACCTCGCCAAGGACACCATCGCCTACTGCCGCATCGGTGAGCGCTCGGCCCTGACCTGGTTCGTCCTGCACGAGCTGCTCGGCCAGACCAACGTCAAGAACTACGACGGCTCCTGGACCGAGTACGGCTCGCTCGTCGGCGTGCCGATCGAGCTCGGCGCCAACAAGTAGCGCTCCCGACCTCCCCCCTCCTCCCCTCCCTCTCATCTCAGGACCCTCAGGAGTACGACATGTGTGGAGCAAAGGCCGGCGGCCCCGACGCTTCGACGATCAAGCCCGGTGAGACCACCATCCAGGGCCAGGTGACCCGCGACGGCGAGCCCGTCACCGGGTACGTGCGCCTGCTCGACTCGACCGGCGAGTTCACCGCCGAGGTCCCCACCTCGGCGACCGGCCAGTTCCGTTTCTACGCCGCCGAGGGCACCTGGACCGTCCGGGCGCTGATCCCCGGCGGCACGGCCGACCGCACGGTCGTCGCGCAGCAGGGCGGCCTCGCGGAGGTCGCGATCGCGGTCTGATCCGCCTCGCGCCGAGAACGGCCGAGGGGCCGCACCCCAGGGGGTTGGACGCCACTGGAACGGGGTGCGGCCCTTCGGCGTGTCCGGGCCTAGTCTGGAGACATGTACGCGCGACGGCGCCGCAGCTACTTCGTCATGATGGGCACGTGCATCGCCCTGTTCGTCCTGGCCTGGGGCGTCGTGCGGCTCTGGTCGATCCCCGTCGCCGTCGGCATGTGCGTCGTGGCGATGGTGATACCGCCGCTCGCCGCCATGGTCGCCAACCGGCGGGGGCCCGACGACCGCTGGTGGGACGACCCGTCGGGCGACCCGAAGTCCGACGAGTGGTGGGACGAGCTGGACGGCCGGCGCCCCCGTCAGTAACGGCCGGCGCCCCCGTCAGTAGACGAGCGCCTGGACGCCGTCCGTCGTCGCCTCCTGGACGAAGACCTGCGCGCCCGCGATCCGCACTCCGGGGATGACATCCTGCTCGGAGATCTCACGGCGCGCCGCGCACTGCGTGCAGAGCGTGATCCGGCCCGCCGCCATGATCGAGCCGATCAGATCCGGCAGCGGCGCGGCATGCGGAAGATCGAACTCCGCCGCGCGGCCCGGCAGCGCGAACCACGAGGACTCACCGGTCAGCCACAGCGACACCTCCACCCCGCTGGCCACGGCCACGGCCGCCACCGTGAAGGCCTGGGAGCAGCGCTCGGGGGCGTCGGCCCCGGCGGTCACCTTGATCACGAGCTTCTTCGCCATGGCCGCATCGTAAGGCCCCTCACAGAGAGGGACGGGCTTCGCCCGACTACAGTGGGACCGGCTCTGATACCTGCCCCAACAGCTCACCGAGGAGCACCCCGTGCTTGAGGCCTTCTTCTCCGCCCTGCTGGTTCTTGTCTGCGTCGGCGTTCTCGCCTTCGCCGGGCTCACCGTGAAGAAGCTGTACCAGGGCCAGCGCTGACCCCCACCCGTCGCCCGACCACACAGATCGCCTGAGCTTCCCATGATCGAGATTCCGTCCGACCTGAACCCCTCCCTCGTCCCCCTCGCCTTCCTCCTCGGCAACTGGGCGGGCGCGGGCGTCACCGACTTCCCCGGCGCCGAGAAGGCGAACTTCGGCCAGGAGGTCTCCTTCACGCACGACGGGCGGGACTTCATCGAGTACCGCTCGTACACCTGGGTGCTCGACGCCGAGGGCAACAAGGTGAAGCCGCTGGAGACCGAGTCCGGCTTCTGGCGTGTCGACAAGGACCGGAAGGTCGAGGTCGTCATGGTCCGCCACGACGGTGTCGTCGAGGTCTGGTACGGCGAGCTGGCCGACAAGAAGCCGCAGATCGACCTGGTCACGGATGCCGTCGCGCGCACCGCGGCCGCGGGCCCCTACACCGGCGGCAAGCGGCTCTACGGCTATGTGAAGGGCGACCTGATGTGGGTCGGCGAGAAGCAGACCCCCGAGGTGCCGCTGCGCCCCTACATGTCGGCGCAGCTCAAGAAGGTCGTCACGCCCGAGGAGGTCGCCGACATGGCGCGCAATCTCGGTGATCTCCCCGACGACGGCATCGCTTTCTTCAAGTAGACCTAGACTTGGCGGCGTGGCGAGCACCGACTCCGACTGGAAGAGCGACCTGCGGCAGCGCGGCTACCGGCTGACACCGCAGCGCCAGCTTGTCCTCGAAGCCGTCGACGCCCTGGAGCACGCGACCCCCGACGACATCCTGAGCGAAGTGCGCAGGACGGCGTCGGGGGTCAACATCTCCACGGTCTACCGCACCCTGGAGCTCCTGGAGGAGCTGGGCCTGGTCAGCCACGCCCACCTCGGGCACGGCGCGCCGACGTACCACCTCGCGGACCGCCACCACCACCTGCACCTGGTCTGCCGGGACTGCACGGACGTCATCGAGGCCGACACCTCCGTGGCCGCGGAGTTCACCGCCAAGCTGCGGGACACCTTCGGCTTCGACACCGACCTGAAGCACTTCGCGATCTTCGGGCAGTGCGGGAAGTGCCGCCAGGAGTAGCGCAGAGCCCGGCCAGAAATAAAAGCCGGCGCCCGCTGGTCGTACTCTTTGTGAACATGAAGAGCCCCCTGTTGTCCCTGCCCGGCGCCGTCCCCGCCGAGGGCGTGGACGAAGGCGTCGCCGCCCACTACGGCGAACTGTTCCGCGAGCAGCGTTCCCTCGCCGACGGCGCCGGTTTCGTCGACCTCTCCCACCGCGGGGTGGTCACCGTCACCGGCTCCGACCGGCTGAGCTGGCTGCACCTGCTGCTCACCCAGCACGTCAGCGAGCTGCCCGCCGGCCAGGCCACCGAAGCGCTGATCCTCTCCGCCAACGGCCACATCGAGCACGCCCTGTATCTCGTGGACGACGGCGAGACCATCTGGGCGCACGTCGAGCCCGGCACCCAGGGCGCCCTCATCGCGTACCTGGAGAGCATGAAGTTCTTCTACCGCGTCGAAGTCGCCGACCGCACCGACGAGTTCGCCGTCGTGCACCTGCCCGCCGGTTCCATCGCCCCGGTCCCCGAGGGTGTCGTCGTACGGGAGACGGCGTTCGGGCGCGATCTGTTCCTGCCGCGCGCCGGCCTGGAGGCGTACGCGGCGGACAACGGCCCGGCGGCCGGGCTCCTCGCGTACGAGGCGCTGCG
Organism: Streptomyces sp. NPDC034037; assembly: GCF_055575715.1. Taxonomy (NCBI): domain Bacteria; kingdom Bacillati; phylum Actinomycetota; class Actinomycetes; order Kitasatosporales; family Streptomycetaceae; genus Streptomyces; species Streptomyces sp. NPDC034037. The sequence continues at coordinate 51,943 of NZ_JBVISC010000004.1, forward strand.
GGTGGAGGCCCACCGGCCCCGCCTCGGCTTCGAGACCGACCACCGCACGATCCCGCACGAGCTGGGCTGGATCGGCACGGCCGTGCACCTCCAGAAGGGCTGCTACCGGGGGCAGGAGACCGTCGCCCGCGTCCACAACCTCGGCAAGCCGCCGCGGCGGCTCGTCTTCCTCCACCTGGACGGGAGCGAGGTGCACCTGCCGGTGGCCGGTACGCCGCTGCAGCTTGCCGCCGAGGGGGCGGAGGGGCGGAAGCTGGGGTTCGTCACGACCGCCGTACGCCATCACGAGCTGGGGCCGATCGCGCTGGGGCTGCTCAAGCGGAATGTGCCGGTGGACGCGGAGCTTCTCGCCGGGGGCGTTGCGGCGGCCCAGGAAGTCGTCGTCCAGCCGTAACTGAACCGCCGCTGCGCGGCGGATGTTTCCCACCCACCCGTCTCGGCCCGTCGGTCACATCTCCAGCAGGACCGTGAACGGGCCGTCGTTCGTCAGGGTCACCCGCATCTGCGCCCCGAACCGGCCCGTCGCCACCGTCGCGCCCAGGGCGCGCAGCCGGGTCACCACCTCGTCCACCAGGGGTTCGGCCACGTCGCCGGGGGCCGCCGCGTTCCAGGTGGGGCGGCGGCCCTTGCGGGCGTCGCCGTAGAGCGTGAACTGGCTGACGACGAGCAGCGGCGCGTCGATGTCGCTGCACGACTTCTCGTCGGCCAGCACGCGCAGCGTCCACAGCTTGCGGGCCAGTTGCGCCGCCTTCTCCGCGGTGTCGTCGTGCGTGACGCCCACCAGGACGCACAGGCCCTCGCCGCTGATCTCGCCCACCGTCTCGGGCCCGTCCTCGCCGTCGACGACCACGCTCGCGCCGTCGACCCTCTGCACCACTGCTCGCATGCGGCCATCATGCCGTGCCGGCCCGGGCGGTCGGAGGCGGCCCGTCCGGCGCTGCGGATCCCCCCATCTGGGGCTGATTCCGGGCACTCATTCACATAGCGGCCACTTGGGGTGGCACCATGCTCACACGCGGTGTACCGCGTAGGCCGGTCGAGGGGACGGGTAGAGGACATGAACACACCGAGCACAGGGCACTCGCCCGGCCGCGTCTCGCTGCGGCGTCCACAGGTTCCGCGGCCTCCCACGCAGCGCACGGGCAGCCCGCTGCTGCCCGCCGTGCCCCAGCACGACCTGATGGCGCGGCGCCTGCCCGAGCTGCGCGAGCTGCGCCGGGCCGCGCAGCAGGACGAGGCCGACCTCAGCTATGTGCGGCGGCTGCTGCAAGGGCGCATCGACATCCTGCGGGCCGAGATCGCGCGCCGCAGGGACCGGCCGGCGCCCCGGCCCAAGGGCGCGGTCGTCGACCGGCTCTCGGAGATCCTCGCGGACGCTCCGGCCCGGCACCGCTCCTCCGCCCGGCACGTCACGCTCGGCACCCCGCACAGCGAGGAGTACCGCCTGCTGGCCACGGAGATGCTCGCCGAGGTCGAGCTGTCCGACCTGGCCGCCCGCACGGACGATGAGCTGCACACGGCCATGGGCCGCCTCGTGGGGTACGAGCAGCAGGTCTCGCGGTGCCGGCAGTCCCTCCAGCGCACGGCGGACGACTGCAGCGCCGAGATCGCCCGGCGCTACCGGGAGGGCGAGGCACAGGTCGACGACCTGCTGGTGTGACAGGGGCGGTCGCGGTGCCGGGGGCGGGGCGGCGCCCGGCAAAAATCCCGGTGCGCCGGCGGTGCCGGGCCGCCTAGCGTGGGCGGATGAGCGATCTTGAGGGCGATGTAGCGGACGACGCGGCGGGTGGCGGCGAGGGTGACGCCGAGAGTGGCGGCCAGGGTGGCGGCGAGGGTGGCGTCGAAGTAAGGGCGGTCACCGAGGAGGAGCTGCCCCTCTGGCTGCGCGCGGCCAACGCGGGGTTCCTGCGGCCGCTGGCCACCGTCTCCGGCGAGATGGTGGCGTACGCCCGTGCCCGCGGTGACCTGGACCGGTTGCGGGGCGCCTTCGACCGGGGCCGCTGCGTGGGCACGTACCGCTCGCTGCGGCAGGAGCTGACCGCGGTGGGCGGTGCCGCCGTCCCCGCCAACGCCGTCTCGGCGGTGACCGTCGCGCCCACCCACCGGCGGCGCGGCATCCTCACCCGCATGATGACCGCCGACCTCGCGGCGGCGAAGGCGCGCGGCGACGTGGTCGCCACGCTGATCGCCGCCGAGTACGGCATCTACGGCCGGTTCGGCTTCGGCCCCGCGACCTCGATGGCCGAGTGGACGGTCGACGTGACGCGCTCGGGGCTCGATCCGCGCCGGTCGGGGCCGCAAGAGGCCGGCGCCCGCATCGACCTCGTCGACGGCGACGAGGTGCGCAAGTTCGGCCCCGAGCTGCACGAGCGGTTCAGGGCGGCGCAGCACGGCGCCATCACCCGCGACGAGCACTGGTGGCAGCGGAACACCGGGCAGCAGGCCATGCCCGAACAGCCCTGGCAGGAGCCGTTCTACGCCCTCTACCGCGACCCCTCGGGCCGCGTCGACGGACTGGTCGCGTACCGCGCCACCGACGAGGAGTGGAGCGAGACCCTCCAGCCGCGCAACGTCCTGACGGTGCTCTCGCTGACCGCCGTCACGCCCGCCGCCGAGCGGGCCCTGTGGCACTACGTGTGCTCGGTCGACCGGGTCGTGACGGTGAAGTCCGGCTGGCGGGCCCCCGACGACTTGCTCCCGCAGCTCCTTCCCGACCCCCGTGCCGCCAGGGTGACCGGGCACTCGGACTGGCTCTGGGTGCGGATCCTGGACGTCGTACGGGCCCTGGAGGCGCGTACGTACGGCGGCGCGGGCTCGCTCGTCCTGGAGGTCACCGACGCGGCGGGGCTCGCGGGCGGGCGCTATCGGCTGGACGCGGCGGCCGACGGTGGCGCGGTGTGCGCGCCGACCGGCCAGGAGGCCGATCTGACCTTGGGGGTCGCGGAGTTGGGGCGGCTGTGGCTGGGGGACGAGTCGGCGGCGCGGCTGGTGGCGCTGGGGCTCGTGGCCGAGGAGCGGGCCGGGGCGGCCGCGGTGGCCGACGCGCTGTTCCGCGCGGCCCGGCGGCCGTGGTGCCAGGACATCTTCTGAGGGCGGGGGCGGTCCGCGAAGGGTGAGCCCCGGCCCCCCGTAGCCGGGAGCCGGGGCTCGCTTTTCCGACGGCCGACCGGTCTCCCGGCTCCCCTCCGGATGGGTTCCCGGTCAGTCGGAACTCGCCGGATGGCCAACCTCGACGCGGCCCGACCATGTCGCCGAAGTTGGCCACCAACTCCATCTGACTTATCTCCGCCGGGAGTCGACTCATAACCACCTTTCCGTCAACTCCCCAAAGATGGCCCGAAGTTGTACGGTTTGGTGGTGAGCACGGAACACGCGCCCGTCGGCGGCGGCCGGGGACGGCGTTCCCACCGCGAGGTGGCCGACGCGCTGCGCGACCGGATCAGGTCCGGTGCGCTGCGGCCGGGCCAGCGCATGCCGACCCAGGCCGAGTTGGCCGACGAGTTCGGCGTGGAGCGCGGGGCCGTGCGCGAGGCGCTGCGCATCCTGCACCATGAGCACCTCCTGTCCGATGTGTCCAAGGGCAGCCGCGCGACGGTCGCCGAAGCGACGGAGCGCGCGCCCGCGTGCGTCGGGTCGGTGCGCCCCCAGCCCACGACGGTCGGCCTCGCGCCGCGCGTCGCGGCCGCCTTCGAGGCCCCGCGCGTGAAGATCGACGCGCTCTGCCTGACCTCCGTCTCGCTGACCATGGCGATCGGCGAACCGCTCCGGCGGATCCACGCCGGGGGGCACAAACCGGCCAAGGTCGACGTGCGGGTGCTGCTGCCGAGCCGGGACATCGTCCTGGCCTTCCCCACGCCGGTCGACGGCGGGGACGAGGGCGGCCGGGTCCACCGCCGCTGGCTCGACCAGCGCAACGCCCAGGGGCAGGTGCTGCGCCACAACCTCCTGGCGCTGCGCGCCTCGCACGGTCTCGACGTGTCGGTGCGCTTTCGCGCGCTGCCGTTCACGCCGCCCGTGAAGCTGTATCTGATCAACGGCGCGGAGGCGCTCTTCGCGTACTACACGCTCAGCAGGCGGGACGAGGAGATCGGCCAGGAGTCCCTGGAGCTGTACGACGCGCAGGGCGCGCAGTCGATGCTCTTCCCGTTCCGGCGGGGCGACGGGCTGCGGGACACCACGTTCGTGGACCAGGCCCAGCTGTGGTTCGACGCCCTGTGGGACACGATCAGCCGGGACCTGGAGCTGGCGGCGTGTTGAGGCGCGGCCATCTTGCGCGGTTGGCAACCAACTCCGCCAAGATGGCGCGCAGTTGTATCGTCCGTGACGTCCGGTCGTGACTCAGGAGAATGTCGCAGTGAACGGCAACAGAAAGCTCTCGTCCCAGGACATCGCCGACACCCTGCGCGAGCGCATCCGGACGGGCACGCTCAAGGCGGGTGAGAGGCTGCCGACGCAGGCCGAGCTGGCGGGCGAGTTCGGTGTGGAGCGCGGAGCCGTGCGGCAGGCGATGAAGAAGCTCCAGAGCGAAGGCCTCCTGTCCCACGTCAGCAAGGGCAGCCCGCCCCGGGTCGCCGACGCGGGCCCGGCCCTCGGGCCCCAGGGCCCCCAGCCCTCCATGGTCGCGCTCGCCCCGCGCCTCGCGGCGGCCTTCGCGGAGCCGGACGTACGCGTCGACGTGGTGTCCTACACCGCCGAGACGCTGATGGTCGCCCTCGGGGAGCCGGTGCGTCTGATCCACGAGGGGCGCATCGCGCCGAAGTCCGTCACGGTGCGCATCCTGCTGCCGAGCAGCGACATCCAGCTGGCCTTCCCGGTGCCGATCGACCGGGACGCCGAGAACCGCGAGCGGCTCCACCGGCGCTGGCTGACCCAGCGCAACGCGCAGGGGCAGGTGCTGCGGCACAACCTGCGGGCGCTGCGGGCCTCGCACGGCATCGACGTGTCGGTGCAGTTCCGCGCGCTGCCGTTCACCACGCCGGTCAAGCTGTACCTGCTCAACGGGCGCGAGGCGCTGCTCGCGTACTACACCCTGGGCCCCCAGCAGCTGGAGCTGGGCGACAGCGACAGCGACGGCGGTGAGAACGTCGACCTCTACGACGTGCTGGGCATCAAGGCGCCCCTCTTCTCCTTCGGCAAGGACCCCGTGGCCGCGCGCGACTCCCTGTTCGTGGAGGAGTCGCAGAGGTGGTTCGACGCACTCTGGGCAACCATCACCACGGACCTGACACTCTCTTAGGTGACCTCTGACTCGACGCGATCCGACGCGATATGGCCCGAGATGCTCGACGAGGAGACCGAAAGGCTCCACGAACTGATCGGTCCTGTTCGATTCGTTCTCTTCGACTTCGACGGGCCCATCTGCCGCCTCTTCGCCGGGCACTCCGCCGAGGACGTGGCGAAGGACCTGGTCCGGCGCCTCGCGGGCCTCGGCCTGCACGGCCTGCTCACCGACGACGAGCGGCGCCAGCCCGACCCGTACGTGGTGCTGCGCGCCGTCGACCGCCGCCGGCCCCGCAGCGACCTGGTCGAGGAGCTGGAGGAGCTGCTCACCCAGCAGGAGCTGAAAGCCGTGGCCTCCGCCTGGCCCACCCCGCACGTCGACCCGCTGATCCGCACCTGGACGGCGCTCGGCGCCCGGCTCGCCGTGACGACCAACAACTCCCCGCGCGCCGTGCACACCTACCTCACCTCCCGCGGCCTCCTGGAGTGCTTCGCCCCGCACATCCACGGCCGCACCCAGGACCTGCGGCTGCTCAAGCCCGACCCGCACTGCCTGCGGCGCGCCCTGAGCGCGCTGGGCGCCGACCCGAAGGCCGCCCTGATGATCGGCGACGCGCCCACCGACCTCGCGGCGGCCCGGCGGGCCGGCGTCGGATTCCTCGGCTACGCGCGCAACCCGCGCAAGGCCCGGCTGCTGCGCGACGCGGGCGGCACCGCCCTGGTGTCCTCCCTGGAACCGGTCCTGCGCTGTCTGCGGGGCGGGCGACGGTAGGCGCGGGCGGCGGGCGGAGTGTGACAATCGGTGCGCCGGTGTCCACATCGTGGCAAGTCGCGGGGAACGGTTCCGGTCTGCGGATACTCTCTGCGCTCATGCCGTCACCTCCGCCTCGCTCCCCCCACGAGGCGCCGAAACGCGGGCGCCGCGAGACGTGGATCCGACGTCTCGCCGACGCGCACAGGGACCACCCGGACCGCGAGGTCGTGGCCGGTCACCACAACGTCAACCACGTGGTGCCGCTGGGCTGGTCCCTCGCCCTGCTGCTGCGCACCATGCCCTTCCGGGCCCGGGTCAAGTGCCGGATGCCGCGCGAGACCGTCGAGGTGGTGCCCCGCATCTGGCCCAGCGAGGCGGAGCTGCTCACGGTGGTGAGCCGGCACCTGAGGGAAGTCCCGCGCTGCCTGCGCGACTTCGGGGACTGGTCGCTGCACTCCTACCGGGCCGGGCGCGCCCTGTCCGACATCCAGCCCGAGGGGCCCGTCGGGGAGGCGATGATGCGGTCCTTCGCCCAGTTCTTCGCCAGGGCCGCGGCCGTGCCCGAACGGGAGCTGCCGCCCCGGCCGGCCGGCTGGCCCGCCCCGGGGCGGAGCCAGGACTTCCTCGACTGGCTGATCGCCTTCACCGAGGAGCGCGTCCACCGCCCCCACCGCCCGCGCTTCGAGCAGCTGTTCACCGCCGTGGGGCTGCGCCCGGACGTCCTGGGCGCCTTCCGCGACGACCCGCGCCGCCCGCCCCTGACCCCGCGCCCCTTCTGCCTGCTCCACACCGACGTGCACCGCGCCAACGTGGTGGTCGGCCGCCGTCGGATGGCGGTCATCGACTGGGAGCTCGCGATGTACGGCGACCCGCTGCACGACCTCGCCACCCATCTCGTACGCATGGAGTACGAGAAGGACGAGCAGACCCGGATGACGGAGCTGTGGGCCGAGGAGATGGAGCGCGCGGGGCACCGGGGCATGACCGCGGGCCTGCACGCCGACCTGCCCGTCTACCTGGACTTCGAGTACGCCCAGTCCGTCTTCCCGGACATCATGCGCGCCGCGCTCGGCCTGACCGCCCTGCCCAACGGGCCGGACGGCACGGACCACGCCCGCGCCGCCGCGCAGATCTGCCGCGCACTGCGACGTGCCGCCGAACCCCTGCGCCTGGCCGAGGTACCGGACGAGCGACGGGTGGAACGGGCCCTGCGGGAGTGGTACGAGGGTCCGCACGGCCGGGTCGTCGCCGAAGGGGAGCGGGGCGCCGGGGAAGGCGTCTGTACGGGGCCTCGCAGGGCGGCGGTCAGGCGTACCGGGGCAGGCCCGCCCGCAGGTGGGTGAACGCCTCGTCGGCCGCGGTCAGCGCGTCCGGCCGGACGGCGTCCGCCGTCTCGCCCTCGGTGATCCGGCGCCAGTTCTCCTCCGCCAGGACGCGCTGCACGGCCACGGTCTGCGCCGCGGCCAGGCGGGACTCCAGCGGGGTGCCGCCGTGCGCGGTGGCCAGCGCCCCGGCGAGCGCCGCCTCGGAGCGGGCCTGGTAGCCGTAGAGGCGGGCCACCAGGGACGGCGTCGAGTAGAGGAGCCGGTGGAAGGCGAGGACCGCGGGGACGTCGCAGAGGCCGGTGACGGGGTCGCGGCGGTCCAGGCCGGCGCGGAAGTTCCGGTGCAGCGCTTCCAGCGCGGCCCGCCCGGCCGGACGGGCGGCGACCACGCGGGCCGCCTCGTCTTCGTGGTCGGCGAAGCGGTGCAGGACCAGGTCCTCCTTGGACGCGAAGTACCGGAAGAGGGTCGGCTTGGAGACCTCCGCGGCCGCCGCCACCTCCGCGACCGACACCTTCTCGAAGCCCTTCTCCAGGAAGAGCGCGATCGCCGTGTCGGAGATGGTCCGGTGGCGCTGCCGCTTCTTGCGGGTGCGCAGGCCGTCGCCCGGTTCGGGGGCCGTCTCGTCTTCGCTCATGGGGCGAGTGTAGGGGGCTGCGTTACCTGGTTAAGAACGTTACTTGGTATCGAATTTAACTCGGTTACATTATCGTGGGCGCATGGATACGGCAGAACCCCTCGCCCTCGAACGCCGCTACCACGACGCCTGCCGCGCCGCCCTGACCGGCATGGTCGAAGGCGCCGAGGACCACGTGGTCACCGGCGTCGACGTGTCCGCGTCCGGCGCCGACGCCGAAGTCCTCGGCTACCGGTTCCGCAGCCGCGCCAAAGCCCTGCGCGAGCTGCCCGAGGCACCCCTCTTCTTCGGCCGCCTCGACTTCGCCGCCACCGGCCCCCACGCCGAGGCGGCCGGCGACCACCGCGGCCAGCGCTACTACATCGGGCGGCTGCGCGTCACCGAGCACCCCAGCGCGCCGCCCCTCGTCGTGGACTGGCGCGCGCCCGTCTCCCGCGCCTTCTACCAGGCCGGCGCCCGCGACCCGCGGGGCGTCGCCGTCCGCCGCCGGTTCGGCTGGGCCCCCGGCAGCAAGGGCGACTCCGCCGACCTGACCGGCATGGAGGACGAGCACCTGACGGCGGCCGAGGCCCCGCAGGGCGGCAGCCGCATCGTCGCCGGGGAGATCGAGCGGCCCCGCGTCGGCCCCATGCGGGACATCGCCGCCACCATCCAGCCCGAGCAGGACGACCTCGTACGCGGCGACCTGGCCGCCTCCCTGTGCGTGCAGGGCGCGCCCGGCACCGGCAAGACCGCCGTCGGCCTGCACCGCGCCGCCTACCTCCTCTACACCCACCCCGAGCGGCTGCGGCGCGCCGGGCTGCTCATCCTCGGCCCCAACCGGACCTTCCTGCGGTACATCGCCGAGGTGCTGCCCTCCCTCGGTGAGACGGGCGTACGCCAGTCCACCGTCCTGGACGAGATCGGGCGGCACCCGGTGCGCGCCCGGGACGACGAGGCCGCCGCCGTCGTCAAGCACGACGCCCGCATGGCCGAGGTGCTGCGCCGCGCGCTGTACGCGCGGGTCCGGGCGCCCGCCGAGTCCCTCGCGGTGGCGGACGGGTCCTACCGCTGGCGGGTGCCGCTGGACGAGCTGGAGCACATCGTGGCGGGGGTGCGCGCCGAGGAGTCGTCGTACGCGGTGGGGCGGGAGCGGGTGCGCGAGCGGGCCGTGCGGGCCGTCCAGGAGCGGGCCGAGCGGCGGGCCGGGCCGCGCCAGGCCGCGTGGGTGCGCAAGATCGGCCGGTCGTCGGCGCTGAGCGCCTTCGTGGACCAGGTGTGGCCGAAGGCCGGGGCCGACGAGGTGCTCGCGGGGCTCCTGGGCGACCCGGACGCGCTCGCCGCCGCGTCGGACGGCGTCCTTGGGGACGAGGAGCGGCGCGCGATCCGGTGGGCCCGGCCCCCGCGCTCGTACAGGTCCGCGCGGTGGAGCGCCGCCGATCTGGTGCTGATGGACGAGATCCAGGGGCTCCTGGAGCGGCCCGAGGGGTACGGGCACATCGTCGTGGACGAGGCGCAGGACCTGTCGCCCATGGAGTGCCGGGCCATCGCGCGTCGCGCGGACTTCGGCTCGCTGACCGTCCTCGGCGATCTCGCCCAGGCCACCACGCCCTGGGCGGCCCGCGACTGGGCCGAACTCCTCGGGCACCTCGGCAGGCCGGACGCCGCCGTGACGCGGCTGACCACCGGGTTCCGCGTGCCCCGGGAGATCATCGGGCTCGCCAACCGGCTCCTGGCCCGCCTCGACGTGGACGTGCCGCCCGCCCGGTCGATGCGGGCCGACGGCGAACTGCGGATCCGCGCGGCGCACGACGTGCGGGCCGCCGCGGTGCGGGCCGTGCGCGACGCGCTCGGGCGGGAGGGCTCGGTCGGCGTCATCGCCGCCGACGCGGACACCGAGGCGCTGCGCGCCGCCCTGGAGGGCGCCGGCATCGGCACGGCGGACGCGGACGAGCCGGGGGCGCGCGTCACCGTACTGCCCGCCTCGCTCGCCAAGGGCCTGGAGTACGACCATGTCGTCGCCGTCGAACCGGCCGCCATCGCCGAGGCCGAGCGGCGGGGCGCGCACCGGCTGTACGTCGTGCTGACCCGGGCCGTGTCACGGCTGGACGTCGTGCACAGCCGGCCGCTGCCGTGGGACGTGCCGGCGTAGCGGGCGAGCCGGGGCCCGGGGGATCAGCGTTCCAGGACCGCCTCCATGACCGCCTTCGCGATCGGCGCGCCCAGCTTGCCGCCCGCGATCTCCGAGCGGGGGATGTTCATGTGGGAGGGGTCGACGAAGACCGCGACGGCGACCGGTGACTCGCCGTCGTCGTCCCCGGGCGTCTTCGCGTAGGAGACGAACCAGGCGTAGGGCCGCTCGTCGTTGACGTCCGCGCCGTGCTGGGCCGTGCCGGTCTTGCCGCCGACCGTGACGCCGTCGATCCGCGCCTTGTTCGCCGTGCCGTTCTCGACGGTGTTCTCCATCATCTCCTGGACCTTCTTCGCGGTGTCCTCGGAGACGGCCTGGTCCAGTTCATGCGGCTCGGCCTTCTCGACCGTCGTCAGGTCGGGGCCGCGCAACTCCTCGACCAGGTAGGGCTCCATGACCTTGCCGTCGTTGGCGAGGCCCGCCGTGACCATCGCCATCTGGAGCGGGGTGCTGGTCAGGCTGCCCTGCCCCATGCCGGTCAGCGCGGTCTGCGGCTTGTCGAGCCGCTCCGGGTAGCCGCTGGCGACCGCGCGCACGGGGATGAACTGCTCCTCGTTGAAGCCGAACCGCTCGGCGGTCTCCCGCATCCTGTCCTTGCCGACCTTCAGCGCGACGTCGAGGAAGACGTTGTTGCAGGACCACTGCATGCCCGTCTTCAACGACACCTTGTCGCAATGGGAGTCGGGCACGTCGTTGCCGATACGGGTGGAGCTGAGGGGCAGCTTGTACGGGGTTCTGGCGCCGGTCGGCTTGTCGATGTCCCTCACCACGCCGTGCTCCAGGGCGGCGGCCGCCGTGAGGATCTTGAAGGTGGAGCCCGGAGGGAAGGTCTCGCGCAGCGCGCGGTTGCTCAGCGGCTTGTCCGCGCGCCGCGCGAGCCGCGTGAAGGCGCGGCCCTCCTCCCGCGAGATGCCGGCGAACACCGACGGGTCGTACGAGGGGGTGCTGGCCAGGGCGAGCACCTTGCCGGTGCGCGGGTCGAGCGCGACGACGGCGCCCTTGGCGTCCAGCGCCACCAGGCCTTCGTAGGCGGCCTTCTGCGCCTTGGGGTCGATGGTCGTGACGACGTCGCCGCCCTGCTGCTTCTTGCCGGTCAGCATGTCCAGGGTGCGCTTGATGAAGAGTCGGTCGTCGTCGCCGCTGAGGATGCCGTTGTGGACGCCCTCCAGGAAGGTGCCGCCCTGGGCCTGCGAGAAGTAGCCGGTCACCGGCGCGTACATCGGGCCCTGCTTGAAGGTCCGCTTGTACGCGAAGTCGGTGCCGGACGTCTTCTTCGAGCCGGTGATGGACTTCCCGCCGACGATGATGTCGCCGCGGGGGTGCGAGAACGCCTCGATCTGCACGCGGCGGTTCTTCGCGTGGTGGGACAGCTCGTCGTTGCGCGCGTACTGCACCCAGGTGGCGCGCAGCAGCAGGGCGAGCGTGAGGATCCCGCAGAAGACGGCTATGTGCCGCAGCGGACGGTTCATGGTGGTGGCTCCCCCCGGTGCCTACGGATGAACGTTTCCGTGTCCATCCTGTCCGCTTCCGCCCGGGCGTGGGAGGTGAACCGCCGTATCTACCGGTGTGCGGCGCCGCGCAGCACCTCGATGACGCTCGCGTAGCTGTCGGAGCCGTGACCCCGGGCGGAGGCGCGCTCCATGGTCGCCTTGAGCAGTTCGGGCAGGGCGACGTCGAGGCCGCGCGCGTGGGCGGCGTGCACGAGGTGGCCGATGGCGGCGATCTGGACGTCGACCGTGGCGTCGTCCCCCGGGTAGCGGCCGGCGTCCACCTGGGGCGCGTACGTGGTGACGAAACCGGAGACGGCGCCGGTCAGCCAGCGCAGCGCGACCCGGGTGAAGTCCGTGGCCGTCGTGCCCTCCGAGGTGACCAGGGCGGTGCCGTGCAGCCAGCCGGTGAACGTCGCCCACATCAGGCCGAGCAGCGCCGCGTCGTACAGCGAGGCGAGGCCGGGCTCCGTGCCGAGGTGGAGGGGGTCACCGAGGGCGGCCAGAGTGGGCCGGTGGGTCGCGAAGACCTCCGCGTCGCCGCTGTAGAGGAACATCATCTCGGGGTTCCCGACGCCGGGCGGGGTCGTCATGATGCCGCCGTCGAGGTAGCCCGCGCCGTGCGAAGCGGCCCACGCCGCCATCTCCACGGCCTGCTCCGGCGCCCCCGAGGTGAGGTTGACCAGGGCCTTTCCGGCGAGCCCGCCCGCCGCGGCGACCGGGTCGAGGACGGTGCGCAGCGCCTCGTAGTCGAGTACGCAGGCCAGGACGAGGCCGCTCGCGGCGACGGCGTCCCCGGGGGTCGCCGCCGGGTGCGCGCCGCGGTCGGCCAGCGGCTTCGCCTTGGGCGGGGTGCGGTTCCAGACGGTGGTGGGGTGGCCCTGGTCCAGGAGGGCGCCGGCGAGGGCGGAGCCCATCAGGCCGAGGCCGAGGACGGTGACGGGGGTTTCGGCGGGCGCTGCCGCGGTGTGCTGTGCGTTCATGGGGGTCACGCTCGCAGGGGCGGCGGGCGCGGGACAGTGACAGCGGTGACGGTGATCACCAAATTCCTGCCGGTGGTCCGGGGGGTGCCCGTGGCCTCGTACGCTCGCGGCATGAGCGCTGGTTCCGTCGCGGTGGTCGTGGCCGAGGAGATCGGGGTCCCGTCCTGGGACCTGTACGAACTGAGCATCCCCTGCACGGTGTTCGGCAAGCCGCAGCCCGATCTGTCCGACCACTGGTACGACCTGCGGCTGTGCGCCACGGGCGAGCGGGAGGAGGCGGGGGGCGCGTTCGGCGTCGCGCTGCGCACCCCCTACGGCCTGGAGGGCCTGGCCGGGGCGGACACCGTCGTCGTCACCTCCGTGCCGGACGCGTGCCTGGAGGAGGGCAGGCCGCTCGCACCGGGCCTGACCGAGGCCCTGCGCGCGGCGTACCGGGCGGGCGCCCGCATGGTGTCCCTGTGCACCGGCGCCTTCGCGCTCGCCGAGGCCGGCCTCCTGGACGGGCGCAGGGCCACCGCGCACTGGATGCACACCGCCCAACTGGCCGCCCGCTACCCGAAGGTGACGGTCGACGAATCCGTCCTCTACGTCGACGACGGCGACGTCCTGACCAGCGCGGGCCTGACCGCGGGCCTCGACCTGTGCCTGCACCTGGTGCGCCGTGATCTCGGCGCGCACATCGCCAACCAGCTGGCGCGGCGCATGGTGGTGCCCGCCCACCGGCCGGGCGGCCAGGCGCAGTTCATCGACCTGTCCGTGCCCGAGACGGACGGCGCGGGCCTCGGACCCGTGCTGGAGTGGGCCCGCGCCCGCCTGGACCGGCCGCTGACCGTGGACGACCTGGCGCGCCGGGCGGCGATGAGCCCGCGCACCTTCTACCGCCGCCTCCAGGCCGCCACCGGCACGACCCCGCTCCAGTGGCTGCTCGGCCAGCGCCTCGCGCGGGCCCAGGAACTCCTGGAGACGACGGACCTGCCGGTGGAGAAGGTCGGCGAACTGAGCGGCCTCGGCACGGCGAACAACCTCCGGCACCACTTCCTCAAGCAGGTCGGGGTCTCGCCCGGGGACTACCGCCGCTCGTTCTTCAGCCGCCGCCCCGCGGCCTGACCGGAGTCGCCCGGCGCGGTGATCGCCGCCAGGGCCGCCACGACGTCGGAGGGCTCGGCCCGCACGGTGTAGTCGGTGTCGACGAACGCCCAGCGGATGACTCCGGCGCGGTCGATGACGTAGGTGGCGGGCAGGGGGAGCGTGCGGTGGTGGCCCGCGTTCACGCGGTGCAGTTCGAAGCCCAGCCGGTCGTAGAGCGCGCCCAGTTCGTCGGAGAGGTCGAAGGCGATCCCGAACTCCTTCGCGACGCGGGAGCCGATGTCGGACAGGACGGGGAAGCCGAGCTGCTCCTTCTCGGTCAGGGTGAGGCTCTCGTCCGGGATCTGCGGGGAGACGGCCACGAGGTGGGCGCCGCGGGCGGCGAAGTCGTCCCGGTGCCGCTGGAGGGCGCGCAGGGCGAGATTGCAGTAGGGGCACCAGGCGCCGCGGTAGAAGGTCAGGACGACGGGACCCTCGGCGAGGAGTGCGTCCAGGGAGACCTTGTCGCCGGTGGCGGAGTCGAGGGTGAAGCGGGGGGCGTGCTCGCCCGCGCCGAGGGCCTTCTCGGCGAGGCGGGTGGCGAGGAGCTGGGCCGCGCCGCGGTCCATGACCTCCAGGACGTCCTGGGGCAGTCTGCGGTGGCCGTTCACGTACAGGTCGCGGAGGTCGTCCTTGAGGCTCATGTGGGGCCTTTCGTAGGCGGGTTCCGCGTTCCGGCCGGCGTCGGACGCGGGGAACTTGGAACGGTCGTTTCAGGATGCTGAGAGGGTGGGGTTGGCGTCAAGGGGTATCTTGGAATTGCCGTTCCAAGAATGGGTGGGACGGTGTTCGCGGTACGGCGGGACAGCGGTACGGCGGGACGTCGGTACGGCGTGATGGCAGTACGGCAGCGCGGGGAGCCCCAACTCATGGCTGACATCAAGCACTTCGACCCGGACGAGGCGCTCGACCGCGTCGTCCGGCTCTTCTGGCAGCACGGCGCCGCCACGACCTCCATCCAGGCCGTGGCGAGCGCGACGGGCCTCAACCGCTCCAGCCTGTACGCCACGTTCGGCGGCAAGCGCGAGCTGTATCTGGCCGCCCTGCGCCGCTATGTGCGGGACCACTCCCGGCGCGGGTTCCGGTCCGTCGCCGAGGACGGCCGGGGGCTGCCCGCCGTGCGCGCGTTCTTCGACGCGCTGATCGAGCTGCGCTGCTCGGGCCCCTACGCGGGGTGGGGCTGCATGGTCGTCAACGCCCACGTGGGCGCGGAGCGCGCCGACCCCGAGGTGCGGGCCCTCCTGGAGGAGCACCACGAGCAGCTGCGGGACGCGTTGCGGGGCGCGCTGGAAGCGGCGCGCGCGGAGGGCGAGTTGGCGCCCGCAGCCGATGTACCGGCGGCCGCCGAGCTCCTGGCGCTGCTCGCGTACGGCGTGAACCTGCGCTCCCGGGCGGGCGCGGAAGCGGCGGAACTGCGGGGGACGGTGGATACGGCGCTCGCGTCACTGGGGTGACGTGGGGCGAGGGCCCGATCTGCTGAGGGGGCGGTGCGAGGGCCTGGCGTACGGGGGCGGTGCGAGGGGTCGGCGTACGGGGGCGGGATCACGGCCTGGGGCGTGGGCGCGGGGCGGTCGGGTGTTCCGGCCGCCCCGCTGTCCTGGACGGGGTCTCGCCCGCGGGCCGGCCCGGTTCAGCGGCGCCCGCGTGGCGCGCCGGCCCCGACGTTCCAGCCCGAGTCCCGGACGGGACCTCCCGTGAAGCCCTGTCTCTCCCAAGCACCCTGACGCTCTGTCACCGAACCTCCTTGCCGTGCGTCGCGGAGTGGTCACCAGATTGGCCCCAGACGCGCTCTTCGCCAAGTACCCAAAAGGACGTGGTCATGCGCCGGGTCCGCGTACGGGCGCCGGAGGTGCCGCCGGGGTCGGGCGGGGGCGGACACCCGCGGACCCTGCCCGGGTCCGCGCTCACGGGGTATGGGCGCGGCGGTAGTCGCGGGGCGTGGTGCCGGTGAGCGCGCGGAAGTGGTGGCGCAGGGCGGCGGGCGAGGTGAACCCGGTCGCGGCGGCGACACCCTCGACGGGCGTGTCCGTCTCCCGCAGCAGCCGCATCGCCTCGTGCAGCCGCGCACGCAGGACGTATTGGAGCGGGCTGAGCCCGGTGTGGGCGCGGAAACGGCGCGTCACGCTGGAGACGCTCGTCCCGGCGTGGGCGGCGATCTCGGGGAGCGTGAGCGGGAGGTGGAGGTGCGCCCCGATCCAGCGCAGGGTGGGGTCGAGTCCCGCACTCTCGGCGACCTCCCGGTCGATGGCCTCCTGGACGCTGTCCGCGTCCCCGTGCAGCGGCGTGATCAGCTCCCGCGACGTCTGCCCGGCGATGTGGCGGCCGTGGTCGTGGGCCAGCAGGCGCAGACAGACGTCCAGGCCCCCGAAGACCCCGGCCGCCGTGCAGAACGGCCCGTCCTCGACGGCCGTGCCGGCGGGGTCGACGTCGATACGGGGATACCGGGCGGCCAGCTCCTCCACGTGCCGCCAGCCGGTCGTGGCGCGCCGCCCGTCGAGCAGCCCGGTCGCGGCGAGCGTGAACGTGCCGGTGCCGACGGCGGCGAGGCGGCCGCCCCGCCCCGCCGCCGCACGCAGCGCGGCGACGACGTCCTCTGGAGGCCGCCCGGCCTGGCGGCCGCCCGGCCCCGGGACCAGGACGACGTCCGCGTCCGCCAACCCTTCGAGGCCGTGCGGGGGCCGGACGGGGAGCGCTGGTCCCGGGCCGCCCGCCGCCCGGAACCCGGGGGCGGCGCAGAGCCGGACCTCGTAGGACAGGCCGGGGTGTTCGCGGCAGGCGGTGCCGAAGACCAGGCCTGGCGTGGTGAGGTGCTGCCCCGGGGCCCCGTCGAGGGCGAGGACGGCGATCACTGACATGTCCGGCATCCAACCACTCGCGCGGCCCGCAGGCCGGTCACCTCGGGGGTCAGTGGCCCTGGCGGATCGTCTGCTCGATCCAGCTCTTGAAGGCGGGCACGTTCGAGTAGAGGCCCGGTCCGGTCCCGCAGCCCTCGCGGACGCTGCCCGGCCCGGATGTGGCGCCGATCAGCTCCCAGCGGCCGCTCCTCGCACGCTGGAGCTGCGGGCCACCGGAGTCGCCGTTGCACGCCATGGCCTTCGGCTTCGGGCTGACGGTGCACAGCCGCGTCCGGCCCGCCCAGCCCGGGTCGCAGTCGCCGGGCGCGCCCCTGCGCGTGTCCAGCTGCTGGAGCCGGTCGGGGAACCTCGCGTCCTCCAGCGTCGGTGCCTCGACGACCGTGCCGAAGCCGAGGATGCGGGTGGGCGTACCGACCGGCCCCGTCTTGTCGGCGATACGGACGGGCTTCTGGGTGACGGGGCGGTCCAGGCGTATCAGCGCGAGGTCGTTCTTGTTGTACGTCGTTCCGGTCATGTCCTGCACATAGCCGGGCGCGGTGACGATCTTGTCGATGTTCCGGACGGAGCCCCCGGTCGTGCGGTGGCCGCTGCCGACCCGGACCTTGCCGGTCAGGGTGGCCAGCTCCGGATTGACGCAGTGCGCGGCCGTGAGGACCCAGCGGGCGTCGACCAGCGTCGCCCCGCACTGGGCGCCGTACTCCTCGACCGGCACGGTCGCCATGTAGGAGTAGTGCTGGGTGGCGTCTTCGCCGTTGACGATGGCGCTCGCGCTGCCGGTCATCGCCGTGGCGCCGAGGACCGCGGCCGCGCCGAGCGTCGCGGCGCCCCGGGCGAGCAGGCGGCGCGGCCCCCGCCGCGAGCGGGTTCCGGGGCCGGCGGGGGACAGGTCCGTACGGTGCATGAGCAGGCCTTTCGCGGAAGCAGAAGCAGAAGGGGAGGGAGCGGTGCGCGGACGGGGCGGCCGTCCGCCCGCGTCCCACCGCCCTGCGATCATCCGTCGCGGGTGGCGCACGCCAACAGCGGCCGCGATGTCACCCTCGGCTAAATTCCGGACATGTCACTGATCGCCGTCCTCGCCCTCGACGGGGTCCCGGGCCACCAGCTCACCGCCCCCGGGACGGCCTTCGCGACGGCGGCCAGGCACCACCACCCGGTCGCGTACGAGGTGCGGATCTGCGCGGCGCCGGGGTTTCGGGGCACGGGTGGCCCCGCGCCCTTCGGCCTCGACACGCCCTGGGGCACGGAGGGACTCGAGGACGCCGACACGGTGGTGCTGCCGGGTCACGAGGACTTCCGTGCCGCGCCGCCGCCCGGGGTCGTGGACGCGCTGCGGGCCGCGGCGGCGCGCGGGGCCCGCGTCTGCGCCGTCGGCACCGGCACGTTCACGCTCGCGGCCACCGGTCTCCTGGACGGCCGCCGGGCGGCCACCAGCCGGCGGCACACGCGGGAGCTGGCCCGGCTGTACCCCCGGGTCCACGTGGACCCGGAGGGATCGGCCGTGGCGGACGGCCCCTTCCACAGCGCGGCCGGGGTCCTCGGAGGCGTCGACCTCTGTCTGCACCTGATCACCCTGGACCACGGGCAGGCCGTGGCCATCGAGACGGAACGGCAACTGTTCCTGCATCTGCACGCGGAACCGGAGGGCGCCGAGGGGGCCGCCGGCGGGGGCGGTCCGGACGCGGGCCCCGGCGCCGCCGAGGCCGCGTACAACGCCGTCACCCCGCCGGGCAGCAGTCTCGAACCGGTCACGCGGTGGATGGAGGCCAACCTCCACCACCCGCTGACCCTCGACGTGATCGCGGAACGCGCGGGGCTCGGCGTGCGCAGCCTGACGCGCCGCTTCCGCGCCGATACGGGGCTCACTCCGCTCCAGTACCTGCTCCGTACGCGCATCCAGCGCGCCCAGCGGCTCCTGGAACGCACCGACGACCCGGTGGAACGCATCGCGGCCCGCACCGGCCTCGGCACCCCCGCCAACCTGCGCCACCACTTCCAGCGCTCCACCGGCACGAGCCCCACCACCTACCGCGCGGCGTTCCGCGCAGTGGTGTCCGGCATCACCTGGCCGGAACGGCCCCCGCGGCCGTGATGACGCCGGCGACGACGCGGCTCATGCGGTCCGAGGTGCCGGCTCCTCGGGCTCGCGCGGGGCGGTTCCGGTGCGCTGCCGTGTCATCCGCCCTTCGGCTGGTTGAAGCGGATCATGTTGCCGGCCGGGTCGCGGAAGGCGCAGTCGCGCACGCCGTACGGCTGGTCCATCGGCTCCTGGAGGACGTCGCCGCCCGCCGCGCGGACGCGTTCGAAGGTGGCGTCGACGTCGTCGGTGCGGAAGATGACGCCGCGCAGATGGCCCTTCGCCATCAGCTCGGCCATGGCCTGCCGGTCGGCCGCGGTGGCGTTCGGGTCGGCGAGCGGCGGTTCGAGGACGATCTCGACGCCGGGCTGCGTGGGCGAGCCGACGGTCACCCAGCGCATGCCCTCGAACCCGACGTCGTTGCGCACCTCCAGGCCGAGTACGTCGCGGTAGAAGGCGAGCGCCTTGTCGTGGTCGTCGACGGCGATGAAGCACTGTGCGAGGTTGATTTCCATGCCCCTCACGCTAGGGAGCGGCGGGAGTTTTCGCTTCTCCGTTCCTGACCGGTCGGGTGTAGATCTTGGCGAGGCAGGCGGGCACGGCGGCGCCCGTCCCGTGGTCGCGGGCGCGGTAGGCGCTCGGGCTCTCCCCGACGATCTCCGTGAACCGCGAGCTGAACGACCCGAGCGACGTACAGCCGACGGCCATGCAGACCTCCGTCACCGACAGGTCCCCGCGCCGCAGCAGCGCCTTGGCGCGCTCGATCCGGCGGGTCATGAGATAGCTGTACGGCGTCTCGCCGTAGGCGGCCCGGAAGCTGCGCGAGAAGTGCCCCGCGGACATGAGGGCCTGCGCCGCGAGTGCCGGCACGTCGAGGGGCTGCGCGTAGTCACGGTCCATGCGGTCCCGCGCCTGCCGCAGCCGCACCAGATCGGGGAGGGAGGTCACGGGGGGCACGTTACCGGGGTCCGCTCAGACCGTGAGCGGGACGGCGTGGACCTCGTCGGCCTTGTGGCCCGCCCGTTCGTGGACGCGTTGGACCGCTTCGGCAGAGGGGGCGTCGGAGAGGCAGTAGACCGTGCCGGTCTCCGGATCCGCCCAGGCCCTCTGGAAGTGGACGCCTTCTTCCTTCTCGATGGCGAGGTCGGCCTGGTGCGCCTGCTTCAGCTGGTCGGCCGTGATGCCCTTCATCCCGTGGTGGACGTCCATGAACTGCGACATGGCGTCGCACCTCCTTCCGGCGTACGCGCGTCACGTACGAACTCGGGCGTTCGGAACTGCTCCGCTTACTCCATCGTCCGCCTGCCGAGCTGTCCTGTCCCATCGGACATGGGACGAGGCGGGGCCGCTCACCGTCCACTGCCACTCGAAGTGTGTGCCGCGCACTCCTCTCGCTGTAGTGCCACGACATCGGCGACCACGCAACTGACGTTGTCGGGGCCCCCGGAGCCGTTGGCGAGGGCGATGAGTTCGCGGACCGCCTGCTCGGGCTCGCTGATCCCGCACAGCACTCGGCGGATCTCCTCGATCGGCGCGACGGTGGAGAGGCCGTCGGAACAGAGCAGGTAGCGGTCGTCCTGCCGGGCGTCGTGCAGGCGCATGTCAGGGGTGCCATCGGCTCCGTGACCCAACGCGCGTATCAGCAGGGACCGCTCGGGGTGGGAGGCGGCTTCCTCCCGGCTGAGGCGTCCTTCATCGACCATCGACTGGACCATGGTGTGGTCGTGTGTGATCTGGAACAGCTCTCCGTCGCGCAGGAGGTAGACGCGGGAGTCGCCGATGTGGACGAGGGCCAACTGCGAGCCGGTCCAGAGCATCGCGGTGAGTGTGGTGCCGGCGTCCTCGGACGGCGAGGTGTGTCCGGCGACGCCGTTGACGGCCTGCTTGGCCTGTTCGACGGCGTCTTCCAGGCGGTTGAGCAGATCGCCTGCTGGAATGCCGTCGGCTTCGAGGCGCTTGAGCGTGTCGACGGCCGCGGCGCTCGCAGGCGCTCCACCGCTGCCGAAGCCGTCGGCGACGGCGAGCAGGCGGGATCCCGCGTAGGCGGTGTCCTGGTTGTTCTCGCGGACCAGGCCCGGGTCGGAGAGAGCGGCGTAGCGGAGTCCAAGGGGCTCGGTGGTCGGAGTCATGGCGGGGTCCTTCCGGGACAGATGGTCGATGAGGAAGGAAGCGAGGTCTCGCCGGGCGGCGGTGTCGGCCTCGACCTGGACCCAGAACGCGCGGACCTCCCGGGCTGCCGGGCCTGCCTCCAGCGTGCAGACGTGCTGGATGCGGGCCAGGGGCATGCCCAGGCGCCGGAGCCAGGCGACAAGCCGGGCCTGGTTCAGTTGTTCCGGGGCGTAGAGGCGGTAGCCGGTCACCGGGTCGACGCGAGCGGGGACCAGCAGACCGAGTTCGTCGTAGAGACGCAGCGCCTTCGGTGACAGGCGGGACGCCTTCGCGAACGCCCCGATGGTCAGCAGCCCCATGCCCGCTCTCCTCCTCATGCCGAGCACGTCGCCCGGCCCCACCGATGTTGTGGCCTCCCCCAAGGTGAAGGTCAACCAGTGTCCTGCCCGACCGGTGGCTGCCGACCGTGGGGCCGTCGGCGGTGGATCGAGAAGACCCTCAGTCAGGCCGAACCGGCGGCTCCGAGGGGCAGAAACCTCGGAGAGGTGCGCGCTCAGGGGTGAGAGAGGCCGGGGCGACCCCGACCCCGGCGGAACGCGCCTGGACGGCGCAGGCACAGGACCGCCGCGAGTGTCCTGTCCCAGATAACTGTTGGCATGGTGCGGTCCTGACCTGCTGTGCTGACGGCTGAACGGCTCACCCGTCGGCGGCCGCCGCCATGGCATGCACGGAAGTCCACTGATCGACTCGGAGGCCTCATGAACCCACAGATGGAACTGGTCGCGATAACGCTGGATTGCCCTGACCCGCTGGCTCTGGCGGCGTTCTACCAGCAGGCCACCGGCTGGGAGCCGCACCCGAAGTCGGACGCCGGGTTCGCCGGTCTCAACCGTGAGGACGGACTCTTCATCGGCTTCCAGCGGGTCGAGGACTACCGGGCTCCGAGTTGGCCCGACCAGATCGTCCCGCAGCAACTTCACCTCTGCTTCAAGGTCACGGAGAGCCTGGACGACGCCGAGACCCGCCTGCTGCGACTGGGCGCGACCAAGCCGCCCCACCAGCCGCACGGAGACAAGGCCCGAGTCCTCACCGACCCCGCTGGGCACCCCTTCTGCATCGTCGTGAGCTGATTGCGGGGTGTCACATGGCTGACGAATGTTTCGGGCATCCACGGCTTGCCGCGATCTACGACCCGCTCGACGCCGATCGCCGCGATCTCGACGCGTACGTCCGGATGACGGAGGAGTTCGGGGCACGCCAGGTGCTGGACATCGGCTGTGGGACGGGAGTGTTCGCGCTGCTGCTGGCTGGACGCGGGATCGAGGTCGTTGGGGTCGACCCCGCCCAGGCGTCCCTCGACGTGGCCCGGGCCAAGCGCGGCGGCGAACGAGTGCGCTGGATCTGTGGTGACGCGTCGACACTCCCGCCGCTGCGCGTCGACCTGGCGACCATGACCGCGAACGCCGCCCAGCAGATCCTTGATCCGCAGGCATGGCACGAGACCCTGCGCGGCGCATACGAAGCACTGCGGCCTGGCGGCCGTCTGGTGTTCGAGACCCGGAAGCCAGCCGGACGCGCCTGGGAAGAGTGGAATCGCGAAGCCTCGTATCGCCTGACAGAGATCCCTGATGTCGGCGCCGTCGAAAGCTGGGTCCAGGTGGTCGAGGTGAATGAACCGTTGGTGACGTTCCGCTGGACCTACGTGTTCGCTGCCGACGGGCAGGTACTGACCTCGGACTCCACCCTGCGCTTCCGCGAGCGGGAGGAGGTCGAGACGGATCTGATCGCGCAGGGCTATGAGGTGGAGGGCGTACGCGACGCGCCCGACAGACCGGGCAAGGAGTTCGTCTTCGTCGCGCGCCGTCCGTAGGCCGACACCGCGGAAGCCTCACCGCGCAGATCGACCGGGACTCTCTCACTTCAGCGAGCGGATCCAGCGCCAACCCGCACAGGCGCTTTGAACCGGCCAGCAGAGACCGGCCCCCCCCGGGCCGACCCGGACGAGTGGTGTGGCGCACTTTTGCAAGCAGGTGCTTGCAAAAGTTAGCGGAAGTGGCGCACCATCAAGGCATGGCATCACTCAACGTCGGCAATCTCGGCGAGTATCTGCGCGAGCAGCGCCGCACGGCGCAGCTGTCGCTCAGGCAGCTCGCCGACGCCGCCGGGGTGTCCAATCCGTATCTGAGCCAGATCGAGCGCGGCCTGCGCAAGCCGAGCGCCGAGGTGTTGCAGCAGGTCGCCAAGGCCCTGCGGATCTCCGCCGAGACGCTGTACGTGCGCGCCGGGATCCTCGACGAGAAGGAGCGGGACGAGCTGGAGACGCGCGCCGTCATCCTCGCCGACCCCTCCCTCAACGAGCGCCAGAAGCAAGTACTGCTGCAGATCTATGAGTCGTTCCGCAAGGAGAACGGCTTCGAGAACGCGGCGTACGCGGATGAGGACCCCGGCGCCGAGGACGCCGCCGCCGACGGCAGTGATACCGGCCCCAAGCCCACACCCCCGAGCTGAACCAGCCGACGCGATTCCGGGAGGACCATCGTCATGGCCATCACCGATGACCTGCGCAAGACCCTCACCAACACCACCCCCGCATACTTCGTCGCCGGGTCCGCGGACCTCGCCTTCCAGCAGGCGAAGAAGGTGCCGGGCATCGTCGAGCAGCTGATCGCCGAGGCGCCCTCCCGCTTCGAGGCGGTGCGCAACACCGACCCCAAGGCCGTGCAGGACAAGGCCGCCGCCCGCGCCAAGGAGGCGCAGGAGACCCTCCAGGCCAAGGTCACCGAAGTGCTCGGCTCCCTGGACACCGACCTGAAGAAGCTCGGCGAGACCGCCCAGGACCTCGCCCTGCGAGGCGTCGGCGTGGCCGCGGAGCTCGCGGTCAAGGCCCGCGAGAAGTACGACGAGGTCGCCGAGCACGGCGAGCAGACCGTCCGGACCTGGCGCGGCGAGGCCGCCGAGGAGATCCTCGACCTGGCCGAGACGGTCGAGCCGGACGCGCAGCCGGAGGCGACGGACCAGGTCACGGTGCCGGCCGACGCGCCGTCCGCGTCGCCGTCCGAGGTGAGCGCCTCGGAGCCGGCGAGCGCGCCGGTCGTGGCCGCCGTGCCGGAGAAGAAGCCCGCCGCCAAGAAGGCGCCGGCCCGCAAGACGACGGCGGCGAAGAAGATCACGCCGCCCGCGAAGTAGTCAGTCCCTGCCGAGCAGCAGGCCGAGCAGTAGTACCGGCCGAGCAGTAGTACCGGCCGAGCAGTAGTACCGGCCGAGGAGCAGGACCGGACGGGGCGGGCACTCATCGGGTGTCCGCCCCGTTGACGGGGTAGCGGGTACGGTGACCGCGTGATGATGAGCCGAGACTGGTGGTGGACGTTGTGCTGATGCAGGGGTTCGCGAACTTCATGTGGCTGCTGTCGCTGGCCCTGATCGTGTTCAGCGGATTCGCGCTCATCGACGCCGCCGTCCGGCGCGAGGACGCCTATCGGGCCGCGGACAAGAAGACCAAGCCGTTCTGGCTGATCATCCTCGGGCTCGCCTTCGCGGTGAACCTGATCTTCGACATCCTGTCGTTCCTGCCGATCATCGGCCTCGTCGCCACCATCGTCTACATGGTGGACGTGCGTCCCGCGATCCGGCAGATCACCGGCGGCGGCCGCCGCGGCGGCTCCAGCAGCGACGGGCCGTACGGGCCGTACAACGGCGGCCGGTAGTCCCTCCGCCCCGGCGCAGGCCTAGCGCGTGCCGCTGGGGGCGCGGTCGAGGAGCAGGACCGCCACGTCGTCCGTCAGGTCGCCGCCGTTGAGGTCCCGGGCCTCGTTCACAGCGGCCTCCAGCAGTGCGTCGCCCTGGAGGCCCGAGGCGAGCTGGCGGCGGATCATCTCCACCATGCCCTCCTGGCCCAGGCGCTCCTTGCCCTGGCCGATCCGGCCCTCGATCAGGCCGTCCGTGTAGAGCATCAGGCTCCACTTCCCGCCCAGTTCCACCTGTCGGCGCGGCCAACGGGCGCGCGGCAGCAGGCCGAGGGCGGGGCCCCCGTCCTCGTACGGCAGGAGTTCCGCGAGGCGGCCCTCGCGGGCGATCAGCGGCGCGGGGTGGCCGGCGAGGCAGAGTCCGGCGCGGCGGCCGTCGGGGGCGATGTCGACGGTGCAGAGCGTCGCGAAGATCTCGTCGTCGGCGCGCTCGTGCTCCAGGACCTTCTGGAGGGTGGAGAGCAGCTCGTCGCCGCAGAGCCCCGCGAAGGTCAGCGCGCGCCAGGCGATCCGCAGCTCCACGCCGAGCGCGGCCTCGTCGGGGCCGTGGCCGCAGACGTCGCCGATCATGACGTGGACGGAGCCGTCGGGGGTGCGGACGGTGTCGTAGAAGTCGCCGCCGAGCAGCGCGCGGGAGCGGCCGGGGCGGTAGCGGGCGGCGAACCGCAGCGGTGAGCCGTCCAGGAGCGGTGTCGGGAGCAGGCCGCGCTCCAGGCGGGCGTTCTCCTGGGCGCGCAGCCGGGACTCGGTCAGCTGGCGCTGGGCGACGTCGGCGCGCTTGCGCTCCACCGCGTACCGGATCGCGCGGCCCAGCAGCCGCCCGTCCAGCTCGTCCCGGTAGAGGTAGTCCTGCGCGCCGACGCGTACGGCCTCGGCGCCCAGCTCGGAGTCGTCGTTGGCCGTGAGCGCGAGGACGGCGTGGCGGGGTGCGAGGCGCAGCACGTGCTTCAGGGCGGCCAGCTCGTCCTCACCCGCCTCGCCCGCCTCGGGGGTGCCGGTTCCGGTTCCGGGGCCTGTGCCGGGGCCTGTGCCGGGGCCGGGGACGGTCAGGGCGAGGTCCAGCAGGATGCAGTGCACGTCGTCGGTGAGCAGCCGCTCGGCCTCGGTGAGGTTGCGGGCGGTGCGGATGCGGATGGGCTTGCCCGCGGAGTCGAGGAGCCGGGGGACGCTGAGCGACCCCGGGTCGTCCTCGATCACGAGCAGGCTGAGGCTGCCGCCGTCCGCGGAGGTGTTGCGGACGGGCGCCGTGCGGTGCGGGGCGCCCGCCGAGTCGTACGGGGGCGTCGGCGCGTCCTGCGCGGGCGTCGGCGCGGGGCGTGGGAGCGTCGCCGCGTCGTGCGGGGGCGCCGGATGGGCCTGACCGCCTTCCGCGGCCGGGATCGCTCTCTGCCGCGGTATGGGTGCGGACATCGCTGGTTCCTTCCCTCCCCCCGAGGGCATGGCGCCACGCAGGTCGACGCGGCACCGACGAGGGACCTTAGCGGTAGCCGCGCCTCCATTGGAATGCCGCGCGGCGAACAGCCACCGTCATATGCCGCATCCTGGAACGCAATTGGGCATGGCGCGTCCGCCCCGGGATGACGAACGTCACGCCGCCGGGGCCGGGCGGGGGGCCGCCGGGTGCGGTGCGTCACACGGGCCGACCCGGCCCGGGAAGCGGGGGCCCGCTCACCCCTCGGGGCGGACGACTCCGAGGATCTGCATGGAGCCGGCGCCCGCGATGGTCACGTCGCGGCCCGGGCGGGGGGCGTGCACGATGGTGCCGGCGCCCAGGTATATGCCGACGTGGCTCGCGTCCGCGTGGTAGATGATCAGGTCACCGGGGCGCATGTTCTTGATGTCGACGTGCGGCAGCTGCTTCCACTGCTCCTGCGAGGTCCGGGGGATGCCGCGCCCGGCCGCCGCCCAAGCCTTCGACGTCAGCCCCGAGCAGTCGTACGAGTCAGGGCCCTCGGCGCCCCATACGTACGGCTTGCCGATCTGCGCGGTGGCGAACTCGACGGCCTTCGCGCCCCGCGCCGTGGCCTTGCCCCTGATGTCCTTCAGGGCGCCCGAACCCACCCACGCCGACTGCTTCTTGCGGGCGGCGGCCTCCTCCAGCTCCCGCAGCCGCTCCCGCTCCTTCTTCTCCAGCCTCGACTCGAGCTTCTCGGCGTCCGCGATCTTCTTCTTGATCTTCTTCTTCGACGCGGCCTTCGCCTTGCGGTTGGCTTCCAGCTTCTTCCAGCGGGCGGTGGCGTCCTTGGCGTAGATCCGCAGGTCTTCCTGGGTCCTGGCCAGCTCCGTGAGCATGGCCTTGGTGGCCTTCTCGCCCTGGCGCAGGCGGCCGGCCCCGTCCAGGAACTGCCTCGGGTCGTCGCTGAGCATCAACCGGGCCTCGCCCGGCATGCCGCCGCCGCGGTACTGCGCGCGGGCCGCGGCGCCCGCGCGGGCCTTCAGCTTCCGCAGCCTCTCCTGGCCCTCCGTGATGTCCTTGGCCAACTTCACGATGCGCTCGGACTGCTCGTCGGCCTTCTCCTCCGCCGCGTTGTACGCGTCCGTGGCCACGCCCGCGTCGTGATAGAGCTTCTCGATGTCCTTGCGGACCTGTTCGAGCGCGCTGTCCGATCTGGGTGTCGGCCTCGCGGGGCTGGACGGGGGAGAGGGGCTGGCATACGCCGCTCCCGGTGCGGTCACCACCACAGCCGCGCACATCAGCGCCACGGTCGCCGCCGTCGAGTATCGCCTGCCGGTCACGCCCTGCCACCCCCATAGCTGATTTACCGTCAGTAACGTCTGGTCGCCCTCGGGATGGTGCCATGCCGACGCGCAATGCGACAGAGCCCGACAGCAAACTCCGCTCCCCCACCTGCCCCATGTGACGAACCGTGAGTGACCTTCGTTCCCCGCAGGTCAGGGCCTCAGGGTCAGTTCCGGGACCGACCTCCGGGTGGCGTCGGGGTGGCCCCCGAGTGACCTAGGGGTTCAGGTCCGGTGTCCCCCCGGACGGCCGCAGGTGGCCCGCCCAGGTCGGCCTCGCCCGTATCCGACCCTGGCGGGCCTCGCCCATATCCGGCCCCGGCGGGCCCCGTCCGGCCTCAGCGGACGCCGCCGGTCGGCGCCAGCGCCTCCCAACGCACCGTCACTTCCCCCTGCCGCCACCGCGCACCGCCGTCCACGACCGGCCAGTCGGCGCCCAGCTCGCGCACCGCCCTGATCCACCGCTGCCGCGCCCCGTAGGAGGCGTACGGCGCCGCGGCCGCCCAGGCCCGGTCGAAGTCCCGCAGGAACGCGTGCACCGGCTCGCCCGGCACATTCCGGTGGATCAGCGCCTTCGGCAGCCGTTCGGCGAGGTCGGAGGGGCGCTCCAGGGAGGCGAGGCGCGCCGCGAAGGTCACCGTGCGGGGTCCCTCCGGGCCGAGCGCGACCCACACGTGCCGCCGGCCGATCTCGTCACAGGTGCCCTCGACGAGCAGCCCGCCGGGGGAGAGCCGGGCGCGGAGCCGCTCCCAGACGGCGGCGACCTGCTCCTCGTCGTACTGCCGCAGGACGTTCGCGGCACGGATCAGCGTGGGGCCGCCCGAGCCCGCCAGCGGCACCTCGAAGCCGCCGTGCCGGAAGGTCAGCCCCGCGCGTTCGTACGGCTTGGCCGCGGCGACCCGCGCGGGGTCGATCTCGACGCCGACCACGCGCGTGCGGGGGGCGACGGTACGCAGCCGGAGCAGCAGTTCGACGGCGGTCCAGGGGGCGGCCCCGTAGCCGAGGTCCACGGCCACGGGGTCGGGGGAGCGGCGCAGGGCGGCGCCGTGGGTGGCGGCGATCCAGCGGTCCATGCGGCGCAGCCGGTTCGGATTCGTGGTCCCGCGCGTCACCGTTCCCACGGGGCGGGAAGGGGTGCGTGGGGCCATGGGCAAAGGGTATGCGGGGACGACGACGGCACGACCACACCGCCCCCGCGCCCGCCGACCCCGGACCCCGGACCCCGCGCCCTCCGCCGCTGCCGACCCCGCGCCCGCCGACCGCGCGCTGCCCGCCCGCGCACCTGCCGCTGCCCGCCCGCGCACTCGCCGCTACCCGCGCGCGCCCGCCGCCGATCCCCAACCCCGCGCCCGCCGCCCCTGCCGACCCCGCGCCCGCCGTGGCCGCACCCCGTCGACCCTTGACCGCCGCCCCGCCGAGCACCGCCCCCGCGCCCACTGCCGCCCCCCGCCCGCCGTGCCCGCGCACGCCGCCCCTGCCACCCTCGCGCCCGCCGACCCCGGACCCCGCCCCCCAGCCCCCCCTGGGAACAGAAGCCCCCCGGGAACAGAACCCGGGTAACACTTTGGCAAAAACGGGCCAAGGGCCGACGCAGCGGAAATGGAGCAGCGGCCTCCGGTGTTCACCCTCCGGAGGTTCGTACGCCCTCCGCGTCGTCATGCCCGTACGCAAGGAGGACCGCCACGTGAGCCACTACGTGTCCAGGCTCGGGCGTCGCTCCCCGGCGGCCCCCTCACGGCTGCGCATGCCCGGCGCCCCGCGGCGGCCGCGTCGCGTGGCCATGCTGAGCGTGCACACCTCGCCGCTGCACCAGCCCGGCACGGGCGACGCGGGCGGCATGAACGTCTACATCGTCGAGCTGGCCAAGCGCCTCGCCGCGATCAACATCGAGGTCGAGATCTTCACCCGCGCCACCACCGGCGCCCTTCCCCCCGCCGTGCAACTGGCTCCCGGCGTCCTCGTGCGCCACGTCGACGCGGGCCCCTACGAAGGCCTCGCCAAGGAAGAGCTGCCGGCCCAGCTCTGCGCCTTCACCCACGGCGTGATGCAGGCCTGGGCGGGCCACCGCCCCGGCTACTACGACCTGGTCCACTCCCACTACTGGCTCTCCGGGCACGTCGGCTGGCTCGCCGCCGAACGCTGGGGCGTGCCCCTCGTCCACGCCATGCACACCATGGCCAAGGTCAAGAACGCCGCGCTCGCCGAGGGCGACACCCCGGAGCCGGCCGCCCGCGTCATCGGCGAGACGCAGATAGTCCGCGCCGCCGACCGCCTCATCGCCAACACCTCCGAAGAGGCCGACGAACTCGTACGCCACTACGAAGCCGACGCCGGCAAGGTCGCCGTCGTCCACCCCGGCGTCAACCTCGACCGCTTCCGTCCCGCCGACGGACGCGCGGCGGCGCGCCACCGGCTCGGGCTCCCGCAGGACGCCCTCGTCCCCGTCTTCGCGGGCCGCATCCAGCCGCTGAAGGCCCCCGACGTGCTGCTCCGCGCCGTCGCCGTCCTCCTGGACGAGCGTCCCGAGCTGCGCTCGAACATCGTCGTGCCCATCGTCGGCGGCCCCAGCGGCAGCGGCCTCGCCAAGCCGGAGGGCCTCCAGAAGCTCGCCGCGCGGCTGGGCATCGCGGACGTGGTGCGCTTCCAGCCGCCGGTGGGCCAGGACCAGCTCGCGGACTGGTTCCGTGCCGCGTCCGTCCTCGTCATGCCCTCCTACAGCGAGTCCTTCGGGCTCGTCGCCATCGAGGCGCAGGCGGCGGGCACGCCGGTCCTCGCGGCGGCGGTGGGCGGGCTGCCCGTCGCCGTACGCGACGAGGTGACGGGATTCCTGGTCTCCGGCCACGAACCGGCGCACTACGCGCGCGTGCTGCGCGATTTCGCCGACCATCCCCACCTGGTGGACCGGATGGGGGCGGCGGCCGCGCGGCACGCGCAGTCCTTCGGCTGGGACACGGCGGCCTCCGCCACGGCGGACGTGTACACGGCCGCCATGCACGACTTCCGACGTCACGTACGCTCGCACCATGGCTGAGCCCGAGCAGGCGGACACCGCGACGAGCACGGACACCGCGACTGACGCGACCACTGCGACCACCGCGACCACCGCGACGATCATCGAGCGGACACTGGACGACGCCGAACTGGAGTGGGAGAGCCCCGAGCCGGGCTCCTACGTGGTGAAGCTCCCCGGCACCCGCAAACTCTCCACGACCCTGTCGATGATCGTGGGCAACCACTCCCTCTCCCTGAACGCCTTCGTGATCCGGCACCCCGACGAGAACCACGAGGCCGTGCACCGCTGGCTGCTGGAGCGCAACCTCCGCCTCTACGGCGTGAGTTACGCGATCGACTCCCTCGGCGACATCTACCTCGCCGGCAAGCTCCCGCTCGCCGCGGTCACGCCCGCCGAGCTGGACCGCCTGCTCGGGGCGGTCCTCTCGGCCTCGGACGACTCCTTCAACACGCTGCTGGAGCTGGGGTTCGCCTCGGCGATCCGCAAGGAGTACGAGTGGCGCGTCTCGCGGGGCGAGTCCACGCGGAACCTCGAGGCGTTCAGCCACCTGACCCGGCCGAAGGGCTGACGCCGGCTCCCCCCGGAGCCACGGTCTCCGAAACGGCGACCCCTGGGGCCACGGCCCCCGGAACCGGCCCCTCGGCGCCCCCCGCCCCGGCGACCGCAGGCTCGGCCACCACCGCGTCCGCCGCCCCAAAGCCCGCGTCCGCCCCGGAAAGCCCCCGCATCAGCGCCCAGTACCCGACCGCCGCCCCCGTCCCCAGCACCGCGCACGCCGCCCAGAGCCACTGCGCGCCGAACCGGTCGATCATGAAGCCGGACATCAGCGGGGCGACGAGCCCGGCCACCGCCCACGACATCGTGTACATGCCCTGGTAGCGGCCCCGACCATGGGTGGGGGAGAGCGCGACGACGAGGCCCGTCTGCGTCGGCGCGTTGACGATCTCGGCGAGCGTCCACACGCACACCGTCAGCGCGAAGACCCCGACGGACCCGGCGAAGGCAGTGAGCCCGAAGCCGTATCCGGCGACGACGGAGGAGATCACCAACAGCCGCCGCGGGTCGCGGTGCTCGATGAAACGGGTGACGGGGATCTGCAGGGCGACGATCAGCACGCCGTTCACGGCGATGGCGAGCCCGTAGTCGGCGGGCGTGAACCCGGCCGCGCCCATCGCGACCGGCAGCCCCACGGAGCCCTGCTGGAAGACCAGCGCGACGAGGAACGAGAGGCCGACCACGCCCATGAACCGCCCGTCCCGCAGCACGGTCCCGAGCCCGACCACCGGCTCGGCCGCCTTCTCCAGGGCCGTGCGCACGGGCCGCGACTCCGGCAGCTTCAGGAAGACGACGACCGCGCAGACCATCGTCATCGCCGCCTCGATCAGGAAGCCGGCGCGGTAGCTGTACGAGGCGATGAACCCGGCCCCGGCGGAGGAGACCGCGAAGCCGAGATTGATGGCCCAGTAGTTCAGGGAGAAGGCCCGCACGCGGTCCTCGGGGCGCACGATGTCCGCCATCATCGCCTGCACGGCGGGCCGGGACGCGTTCGACGCCATGCCCACGAGGAAGGCGACGCCCGCGATGGCCACCGGGTGCTCCATGAAACCGAGCACCGCCACGGACAGCGCCGTCGAGGCCTGTGCGATCAGCAGCGTGGGCCGCCGCCCGAGCCGGTCGGTCATCACCCCCGCGCCCAGCGAGGACACGACACCGCCGAGCCCGTGCAGCGCGGCGACGAGACCGGCGTACGAGGCGGAGTAGCCCCGGTCCAAGGTCAGGTACAGCGCCATGAACGTCGCGACGAAGGCGCCGAGCCGGTTGATCAGCGTGCTGGTCCACAGCCACCAGAAGGCGCCCGGGAGCCCCGACACGCTCTCGGTGACGGCGCGTCTCATGGCGGTGAAGGTCGTCGCCGGCGTCATGCGGTCCCCCGTGGTGTAAGCGTCTCAAGCGGCCAGCACACGTTACGAGCCCGCCGCCCCGCCCCGCCACTCAATTGACATGAACCGTCAATCGTCACCTCCGCGGCCACCTCGCCGCCGGCCCACCGTCACCCCCGCGCCCGCGCGCGCGAGGCCCGCCGGGGTTCGATTACGCTCAGAGGCATGGCCGACGCACCGTACAAGCTGATCCTCCTCCGCCACGGCGAGAGCGAATGGAACGCGAAGAACCTGTTCACCGGCTGGGTGGACGTCAACCTCAACGAGAAGGGCGAGAAGGAGGCGGTCCGCGGCGGTGAGCTGCTCAAGGACGCCGGCCTGCTGCCCGACGTGGTCCACACGTCGCTCCAGAAGCGCGCCATCCGCACGGCGCAGCTCGCCCTCGAAGCGGCCGACCGCCACTGGATCCCCGTCCACCGCAGCTGGCGCCTGAACGAGCGCCACTACGGCGCCCTCCAGGGCAAGGACAAGGCCCAGACGCTCGCCGAGTTCGGCGAGGAGCAGTTCATGCTGTGGCGCCGCTCGTACGACACCCCGCCGCCGGAGCTGGCCCGCGACGCCGAGTACTCCCAGTTCGAGGACCCGCGCTACGCGACGCTGCCCCCCGAGCTGCGCCCCCGGACGGAGTGCCTGAAGGACGTCGTAGTCCGCATGCTCCCCTACTGGTTCGACGGCATCGTCCCCGACCTCCTGACCGGCAGGACGGTCCTGGTCGCGGCGCACGGCAACAGCCTGCGCGCCCTGGTCAAGCACCTGGACGGCATCTCGGACGCCGACATCGCGGGCCTGAACATCCCCACCGGCATCCCGCTCTCCTACGAACTGGACGCCGCCTTCAAGCCCCTGAACCCGGGCGGCACCTACCTCGACCCGGAGGCCGCGAAGGCGGCGATCGAGGCGGTCAAGAACCAGGGCAAGAAGAAGTAACCCCGAACGACGCCGGGCAGGCCCGGACGCGTGTGGCCCCCTGCCTGCGGATTCGTCCGCGGGCAGGGGGCTTTGCGCAGGCCCCCCGGGGACCCTTCACGGCCCGAGAGCGAGAGGTGTCAGAAGTGATCCGAAAGTTGCAGGCGGTCGCGCTGGACTGCGCTGATCCGGTACGGCTCGCCACGTTCTACGCGGAGTTGCTCGGCGGCCGGGTGGTCATGGACTCCGACGACCCCGACTGGGTCGAGGTGCGGGGGTTCGAGGGCATTCCGCTGGCCTGCCAGCGGGTGGACGGCTACCGGCCGCCCGAATGGCCGGGCCAGGACCGCCCCCAACAGCTCCACCTGGACTTCGACGTGGACGACCTCGAAGGTGAGGAGAGGCGGGCGCTCGCCCTCGGCGCGACCGTGCTGGAGCGCACGGACCAGCTCCACCCGGGCACCAACTGGCGCGTCTACGCCGACCCGGCCGGCCACCCCTTCTGCCTCTGCCTCCACTGATGCCTCTCCTGGCCGCCCCCGCCCCTGCGGACGGGGGCGGCCAGGAGTGCCGGCGCGGGGCCGGGGCGTCGTCAGCGCGTGAAGTTCAGGTACCTCCACGCCCCGTACGTCGTCGAGTTGACGTCGTCCCCCGAGGAACCGTTCACGTACGCCGACCGGATCCGCGCCCGGATGCCGGAGCGGCCCGGGGCCTCCAGGCGGACCGTGGACCTGCCGTCGGGGCCGAGCGCGAAGTACTCCGAGCCCGTGGCGTGCCACTTGCGGTCCGAGCCGTACACCTGGACCTCGAAGCGCTGCTTGCGGCCCTTGTAGTACGTCATCGTGGTGGCGAGCACCGGGTCGGTGTCCTTGTGGAAGTAGTGGTACTTCGTGGAGCCGATCTCGCCCGTCTTGTAGTGCCCGGAGACGGCGGTGGACACCTTCACCCGGGCGTACGCCGTCGACGTGCCCTTCGCGGCGGCCGAGCGGGAGTCCCCGGCGAAGACGGCCGTCACCTTCGTGTCGCGCTTCATGTCGACCGTGGCCCTCAGGTCGCCGTGGGAGTTCACGGCGCCCCTCTTCACCAGCTTGTTCGGCTTGTCGGCGCCGTAGGGGTCGGCCCAGATCTCGACGGTGCGGTTCTTGTACGTCGGGCCGAGGTGCGCCGTGAAGGACACGTCCGCTCCGTAGCCGTACACCTTGCCGTTCTTGTCGAGCGTGAGGGCCGTCCTGGAGCGCGAGACCTCCACGGAGTCCGACGCGGTGACCGCCGCGTGCGTGGCGTCGCCCGCGTACGCGACCCGGTACGTCACCTTGCCGCCGGCCGGCGGGGTGTCGGTGAAGGAGAAGGAGCCGTCCGCCTTGGTCCTGACCTCGGCGAGCGCCTTGCCGTCGGGGGACTCCAGGTCCTCGCGGGTGACGGCGAGGGGGATGCCGGCGGGCAGGTCCGCCCCGGTGAGCGTGCCCTTGACGGTGAGCCGCTCGGCCCGCGGCGCCTTCCGCGGCGCCTCGACCTCGAGCGTGGGCCGGGACTTGGCGGGGTCGGTGAGGACCCGCAGCGAGAAGACGCCCTCGCTGTTGGAGGTGACCGCGAAGAGCCTGCTGCCGTCCGGCGCCCAGGCCAGGCCGCCCTCGGCGAGCGTGTCGCCGCCGCTGCTCTGGCCGGTGTTCGGGAACTCGTACTCCCGCACCTTGGACCACTTGCCCTGCCGGTAGACGTGCACGTCGGGCCCGTACCAGGAGGAGGTGCCCGCCGCCACGGTGCCGTCGGGGGCGATGTCGACGGCCGCGCCGTAGTCCCCGGAGTCGTAACGGCCCAGCGGGGACAGGTCCTTGGTGGAGTACACCGGGTGGTAGTACGGGGAGCCGCTCGCCGTGACGACCTGCGTGCCGTCGGGCGAGACCGCGATGTCGTCGAAGAAGCCGCCCTCCACCGACTTGGTGACCCGCAGCTCCGGCTCGGGACCCGAGACGTCGTACACCGTGAGGGCGTCCGCGCTCGTCTCCTTCTCGCCCGCGACGAGCAGCCCCGAGTCGGGGTCGGAGCCCAGCTCGGGGGCGGCGTAGAAGCTGGCCTCCCCGTCCTGGCGGAGGGCGACGACCGGCTCGTCCCCGGAGAGGTCGAGCGAGCCGATCCCGCCCGCGCCCGAAGGCCCGTAGCCGAACCACAGCTTGCCGCCGGCCCGCGCCAGCGTGCGCGGCTTCTCGGCGCCGTCGAGGGTGTAGCTCGCGCTCTGCGTGTACGAGGTCGTCTCCACGGAGACGATCCGGTTCAGGCCCGCGACGGCCGCGAGGACCTGCCGGGAGTCGGGCGAGAGGGCGAGGCCGTCGACGTCCGGCAGCCCGTCCAGAGTCGCCTTGACGGTGCCCGCGTAGTCGGTGACGACGAGCTTGCCGCCCTTGGGGTCGGACACGTAGACGCGCTGGTGCGCGGCGTCGACGAGGACGTCGCCGACCGAGCGCACGGCGAGGAGCTCGGCGGAGTCCGCCGCCGCCGGGCCGGTGGTCGCGGCGACCAGCGCCGCGGAGCTGAAGAGGACCGCGAGCGCCGTCGCGGTCGAGAGGGTGCGCGTACGCACGGTGATGTGACCCCCCACATGAATGGCCCGAGCCGTCCGCCCTGGGCCGGAACCCCCGTCCACCGCGCAGGCTATGACATGTCTGTGACAGGTGGGGAGGGAGTTTCGGGAGGTGGCCCTCCCCGGCGGCCGGAAAGGACGTACGCGCGCGTGCGCCGTTGATGCGCCCTGCCCGGCGGGGGTGGAATGGCAGTGCAATGGCAGCAGGCGAGGCGACACGCCCCGTACGCCTTCGAGGAGGAGACCCATGGCCGAGTCCCCCAAGCCCGTGGTCATCGAGATGAACTGCAGCTGCGGCTCCGGCTGCTCGTGCGGCTGCCAGTCCGGCGGCTCATGCCAGTGCGGCGGCGGCTGCGGCTGACCCCCCGGCGGGACCACCCGTCCCGCCGCAAGATCACACGTGCCCCGCACGACGACCTGTCTCGTGCGGGGCACGTGCACGCGCGGCGCCCGAGCGGGCCTCAGGCCCCCTCCACCGCCGCCGGGCCCGTCGCCTGGATCTCGTCCGCGTGCTCGCCCGTGACCAGGTAGACGACCCGCTTCGCGACCGACACCGCGTGGTCCGCGAAGCGCTCGTAGTAGCGGCCGAGCAGCGTCACGTCGACGGCCGTCTCGATGCCGTGCTTCCAGCGGTCGTCCATCAGGTGCTGGAAGAGCGTGCGGTGCAGCTGGTCCATCTCGTCGTCGTCCTGCTCCAGCTGGAGCGCGAGATCGACGTCCTTGGTGATGATGACCTCCGCCGCCTTCGCCATCAGGCGCTGCGCGAGCTGGCCCATCTCCAGGATCGTGGCGTGCAGGTCGTGCGGCACCGCCGAGTCGGGGAAGCGCAGCCTGGCCAGCTTCGCGACGTGCTGGGCGAGGTCGCCCGAACGCTCCAGGTCGGCGCTCATCCGCAGCGACGTCACCACGATGCGCAGGTCGGTGGCGACCGGCTGCTGGCGCGCGAGCAGGGCTATCGCGCGCGCCTCCAGCTCGTGCTGGAGGTCGTCGACCTTCTGGTCGGCGGCGATCACACTCTCGGCCAGCTTCAGATCGGCGTCGAGCATGGCCGTCGTGGCACGCCCGATCGCGGACCCGACCAGCCGGGCCATCTCGACCAGGCTCTCGCCGATCGAGTCAAGTTCCTCGTGGTACGCGTCGCGCATGTGGCTGTCCCTCTCTCGTACGTCCCAGGGGGCTGGCCCCTACGCTCCCACGGTGCGGCCCCGACGCGTCCGTTTCCGGCACCTCGCGTGAACCGCCCCCGTCATCAAGGTGAACTGTGGGCGACACGAGGCCCCGCCCGTGCTCGGCCGCACACCGGACCCTTCGGCAGAAATGAACCGGCGCCGTCTCCTCGGTGAACTCTGGGCGACGAGTGTTCGAGGCCGCACCCGAATGGCTGTGGCCGACACTCATCCGGCGCATAACCTGGGGACATGGACGTGAACGCGGCGGTCGCCGCAGCTGCAGCGATCGCCGGGGTGTGCACCGGCGTCATCGCCATGCTGGCGTTCCGCTGGAGCGAGCGCGACCAGAAACGCCCCACCCGGACCTCCCTGCACACCGACCCCGTACTGCCGCCCGGCGTGGACACGGTCCTGTCCGTGCTGCGCTCCAGCGCTGTCGTCCTCGACGAGGCCGACAGCGTGGTCAAGGCCAGCTCGGCGGCGTACGCCCTCGGGCTCGTGCGCGGCGGCAAGCTCGCCGTCGAGCCGATGCTCCAGATGGCCCGCGACACCCGCCGCGACGGCGAGATACGCCAGGTCGAACTGGACCTGCCCCGGCGCGGCACCGGCCGCGGCGAGGCCCTCGCGGTCTCCGCCCGCGTGGCGCCGCTCGGCTCCCGGCTCGTGCTGCTGCTCGTCGAGGACCTCACGGAGGCGCGCCGCATCGAGGCGGTGCGCCGCGACTTCGTGGCGAACGTGAGCCATGAGCTGAAGACCCCCGTGGGCGCCCTCAGTCTGCTCTCCGAGGCCGTCATGGACGCCTCCGAGGACCCCGAGGCGGTGGAGCGCTTCGCGGGGCGCATGCAGATCGAGGCGACCCGGCTCACCAACCTCGTGCAGGAGCTGATCGACCTCTCCCGGGTCCAGAACGACGACCCGCTGGAGGACGCCGAGCCGGTGCGGGTGGACGAACTGGTCGCGGAGGCCATCGACCGCAGCCGGCACCAGGCCTCCCACAAGCAGATCACCCTGGCCGCCGGGGGGACCGCCGACCTGCAGATCTGGGGCAACCGCGGCCAGCTGGCCGCGGCGCTCGGCAATCTCGTGGAGAACGCCGTGAACTACAGCCCCGCCCGCACCCGCGTCGGAATAGCCGCCCGGCGGGTCACCGCGCCGGGCGGCGACCACATCGAGGTGGCGGTCACCGACCAGGGGATCGGCATCTCCGACAAGGACAAGGAGCGCATCTTCGAGCGCTTCTACCGCGTCGACCCGGCCCGCTCCCGGGCCACCGGCGGCACCGGCCTCGGCCTCGCCATCGTCAAGCACGTGGCCGCCTCGCACGGCGGGGAGGTCACCGTGTGGAGCTCGGAGGGCCAGGGCTCCACCTTCACCCTGCGGCTGCCGGAGGCGGCCGCCCAGCGTGACCGCGGACCGGGTCACGGCGGCGGGCCCGAGAGCGGGCACGCCGTATCCGACGAGAACGCCGCGACCACCACGTACGAAACCATCCCTGCCCCGGAGGTCCTTCCGTGACCCGAGTGCTCGTCGTCGAGGACGAGGAATCCTTCAGCGACGCCCTGTCCTACATGCTCCGCAAAGAGGGCTTCGAGGTCGCCATCGCGGCCACCGGCCCGGACGGACTCGACGAATTCGAGCGCAACGGCGCCGACCTCGTCCTGCTCGACCTGATGTTGCCCGGCCTGCCCGGCACCGAGGTCTGCCGCCAGCTGCGCAGCCGCTCCAATGTCCCGGTGATCATGGTCACCGCCAAGGACAGCGAGATCGACAAGGTGGTCGGCCTGGAGATAGGGGCCGACGACTACGTCACCAAGCCCTTCTCCTCGCGAGAACTGGTCGCCCGCATCCGCGCGGTCCTGCGCCGCAGGGGCGAGCCGGAGGAGGTCGCCCCGCAGGCCCTGGAGGCGGGCCCCGTCCGCATGGACGTGGACCGCCACGTCGTCACCGTCTCCGGCTCCAAGATCGACCTGCCGCTGAAGGAGTTCGACCTCCTGGAGATGCTCCTGCGCAACGCGGGCCGCGTGCTGACCCGCATGCAGCTCATCGACCGCGTCTGGGGCGCGGACTACGTCGGCGA
Source organism: Streptomyces sp. NPDC034037 (assembly GCF_055575715.1). NCBI lineage: Bacteria > Bacillati > Actinomycetota > Actinomycetes > Kitasatosporales > Streptomycetaceae > Streptomyces > Streptomyces sp. NPDC034037. Next base: position 90,844 of record NZ_JBVISC010000004.1, read on the forward strand.
CACCAAGACGCTGGACGTCCACGTCAAGCGGCTGCGCGCCAAGATCGAGCCGGACCCGGGGGCCCCGCGCTACCTGGTGACGGTGCGCGGCCTCGGCTACAAGTTCGAGCCGTAAACCGCGCGCGGCCGCACCCGCGCCGCCGCACATGCCGAAGGGCGGGCCCCCGGTGGGGACCCGCCCTTCGGCGTAGCCGCGTACGTACGTACGTCGCTCAGTGCTCGGTGTCGCCGCCGGCGTCGGCGCCGTGCGAGGCGTCGTCCGACGGGTCCTCGGCCCCGCCGGAGGCGTGGTCCGCGGGCTCGCCGCTCGCGACGCCGGCCGGCTTGCCCGACGGGTCGGCGGGAGCACCGGAGGCGGACTGCGAGGGCTTGCCGGACTTGGCGGGCCCGCCGCGCTCGGCGCCCGGGGCCTGCGGCACCTCGGTCGGGCCCCACTTGGCGAAGTAGCTCTCGGCGGGCACGACGAACGCCCTGATCTTCACGTCGCCGGTGTCGCTGAAGGCGAAGGTGACCTGCTGGGCGTTGCCGTCCTTGACGGCGTCGCGGCCGCCGGGCAGGACGGCGGAGGCGTTGTCCTTGCCGCCGATGACGAGCGAGCCGCCGGCCGGGACGGTCAGCGGGCCGTTCGGCTTGGAGGCCTTGTCCTCCTTGCCGCGCGTGAGCTTGACCTTGTCGGCGGCGCCCTTGACCGAGATGGAGTTCAGGGTCTGGTCGGTCGTGCCTCCGTTGAAGATCGTCGCGGAGACGACGGCCGGGCCCTTGGCCTTCGGGTCCGGCTGCGTGATGACCATGGCGTTCTGGATCTTGATGTCACCGACGGAGGTCGCGGCGTTGTCCGGCTTGACCTCCAACGTCTGAGCGTTGTTGCCCGCGCCGCACGCGGCGAGCGAGGCGAGCGAGAACGCGATGGCGGTGGCGGCGAGGGCGCCGCGTCGAAGGCTGCGGCTCACGGCGGCGGCAACTCCTTGAACGTGGACGGTACGGGAGGGTCGGACGACCCTGAAGCCGTCCTAAGGGTGTGTCAGCGCGCTTAGGTTACCGAGCCGTTCCCGCGCCGCCGCACCCGACCCGCCCCTCGGCCCCGCCAGCCTCTTGGCGCCCTTCCCCGGGCCCGCTTCCCACCGGCCCCCTCAGGCCGTTCGGCGGGGCCCTGGTCCGGCATTCACATAAGCGCCGGCAAGCGGCCGCCCGGGCGGAGACGCGGATTTTCCGGTAAGGAATGCGCGGGGCGCCGGAAATTGATCACCGGCCGCCGTGATCAATTCCGGAATCCCGGCGGACCCGGTGTGGCGCAGCTCTCCGCTCACCGAACGGAGTAGCGAAAGTTCACCGCTTGGAACCGCGCAAACCGGGACGTTCGGCCGCTCGGGGCGCCCGCGAGAGGGACGTAACGCCCCTGTTTCTCCCTCCCCGAAGAGCCGCTCCGACCTGCGAATACCCCGTTCCGGCGGCCCCGCGCAGCACGTTCCTGTTGCTGTTGTCAAGCCCCGAGATATGCCCTGACCTGCGAAAACGCCATTCAGAAGCGCCTGTTCTCGTGTTAGGATGGATAGCCACGGAAGGGGTACCTGTCACATGACGTTCAAGGTTGGCGACACCGTGGTCTATCCCCATCACGGGGCCGCGCTGATCGAGGCTATCGAAACTCGCCAGATCAAAGGCGTGGACAAGACCTACTTGGTGCTCAAGGTCGCCCAGGGCGACTTGACGGTGCGTGTGCCAGCGGACAATGCGGAGTTCGTCGGCGTGCGTGATGTGGTCGGTCAGGACGGGCTGGACCGGGTCTTCGAGGTGCTGCGCGCGCCGTACGCCGAAGAGCCCACGAACTGGTCGCGTCGTTACAAGGCGAATCTCGAGAAGCTCGCGTCCGGCGATGTCATCAAGGTCGCGGAAGTCGTGCGCGACCTGTGGCGTCGTGAGCGGGAGCGCGGACTGTCCGCCGGTGAGAAGCGCATGCTCGCCAAGGCACGGCAGATCCTGGTGAGCGAGCTCGCCCTCGCGGAGAACACGAACGAGGACAAGGCCGAGGCCCTGCTCGACGAGGTCCTCGCGTCCTGACGCCGGACGTGTCCCCGGTACGCGTCCCCGGACTCGTCCCTGGTGCAATGATCTCGGCGCAATAATGCCGCGGTGCCCGCTGACCCTTACAGGAGTCGCCGGGCGCTGCGGCATGTTCGTACCCGGAACGCATCCGGACATTCGCACAGGGCTCGGACAGCCGGCTCGACCAGATGTCACGGAAGGGTCCGGTCACCTTGTCCGCCCCCGCACGGTGAGGCCATACCCACGTCGGCCGAGCACACAAACCTGAACGGAACCGATGTCTAGCGAATCCCGCACCGCGGTGGTCATCCCCGCGGCCGGCCGGGGCGTGCGCCTCGGCCCTGGCGCCCCCAAAGCGCTCCGCGCGCTGAACGGCACCCCGATGCTCATCCACGCGGTCCGCGCCATGGCGGCCTCCCGCGCCGTCTCCCTGGTCGTCGTCGTGGCCCCGCCGGACGGCGCCGCCGAGGTCAAGACCCTCCTCGACGACCACGCGCTGCCCGAGCGGACCGACTTCCTCGTCGTCCCCGGCGGCGAGAGCCGCCAGGAGTCCGTGCGGGCCGGCCTGGACGCGCTGCCGCCCGGCGTCGACATCGTGCTCGTGCACGACGCGGCCCGCCCGCTCGTGCCGGTCGAGACCGTCGACGGCGTCATCGCGGCCGTCCGCGAGGGGGCGCCCGCCGTGGTGCCCGCGCTGCCGCTCGCCGACACCGTCAAGCAGGTCGAGCCGGCGACGGTGCCCGGCGCGGCCGAGTCCGTCGTCGCCACGCCCGAGCGCGCCCGGCTGCGCGCCGTGCAGACCCCGCAGGGCTTCGACCGCGCCACGCTCGTACGCGCCCACGAGAGCGTCACCGGCCCCGTCACCGACGACGCCGGCATGGTCGAGCAGCTGGGCCTGCCCGTCGTCGTCGTGCCCGGGCACGAGGAGGCCTTCAAGGTGACGCGCCCCCTCGACCTCCTCCTCGCCGAGGCCGTCCTCGCCCGCCGGAGGGCCAACGATGGCTTCTGAGACGCCCGCCCCGGCCCCCGTGCTGCCCCTCGTCGGCATCGGCACCGACATCCACGCCTTCGAAGAGGGCCGCGAACTGTGGTGCGCCGGCCTGAAGTGGGAGGACGAGGGCCCGGGGCTCGCCGGACACTCCGACGCCGACGTCGTCGCCCACGCCGCGTGCAACGCGCTGTTCTCCGCGGCCGGCCTCGGCGACCTCGGCGCGCACTTCGGCACCGGCCGCCCCGAGTGGTCCGGCGCCTCCGGGCTCACCCTCCTCGCCGAGGCCGCCCGCATCGTGCGGGACGCCGGCTTCACCGTCGGCAATGTGGCCGTCCAGGTCATCGGCCCCCGCCCGAAGATCGGCAAGCGCCGCGACGAGGCGCAGAAGGTGCTCTCCGACGCGGCGGGCGCGCCCGTCTCGGTCTCCGGGGCCACCACCGACGGCCTCGGCTTCCCCGGGCGCGGCGAGGGGCTTGCCGCGATCGCCACCGCGTTGGTCGTACGCACGACGCCTTGAGGGCGATAACGGGTAGGCGTAGCTGTCGTACCGGCAAGGTTCGTAGAGCCCGCTGACCACGAAGGAGCGAAGCCATGTCCGCCGCCCTGTCCGACCAGCTCAAAGCCCTCCTCGACGCCCCGTCCTTCATCATCGTCGCCACCATCCAGCCCGACGGCAGCCCGCAGCTGTCGCCGGTCTGGGTGAAGCGGGACGGCGACGACGTCCTGTTCTCCACCACGCTCGGCCGCCGCAAGGAGCAGAACCTGCGCCGCGACCCGCGGGTGACGGTGCTGCTCCAGCCGTTCGACGCGCCTTACACGTACGCGGAGATCCGCGGCACCGCGCAACTGACGACGGACGGCGGCCAGGAGCTGATCGACGAGCTGTCGCTGAAGTACACGGGCAAGGAGTACGCCGAGTTCAACCCCGCCGCCAAGGACGACGCCCCCCGGGTCGTGGTGCGCGTGTCGCCGCGCAAGGTCGTCGGGCGGGTCTGAGACCGCCGCGCGTCACGGTTCCGTGGCGCCGGGGCCGGAGGGGGCGTGGGGCACTGCCCCGCGCCCACTACTCTGGAGTGGTGACGATTCGCCTGTACGACACCAGCGCCCGGCAGATCCGTGACTTCAGCCCCCTGCACGAAGGCTGTGTCTCGATCTACCTCTGTGGTGCCACGGTCCAGGCGGCCCCGCACATCGGGCACATCAGGTCGGGCCTGAACTTCGACATCATGCGCCGCTGGTTCGCCTACCGCGGCTACGACGTGACGTTCGTGCGGAACGTGACCGACATCGACGACAAGATCATCAAGAAGTCGGCCGAGCAGGACCGCCCCTGGTGGTCGATCGGGTACGAGAACGAGCGGGCCTTCAACAGCGGCTACGACGCCCTGGGCTGCCTGCCTCCCACCTACGAACCGCGCGCCACCGGCCACATCACCGAGATGGTCGAGATGATGCGCGGCCTCATCGAGCGCGGCCACGCCTACGAGGCCGACGGCAACGTCTACTTCGACGTGAAGTCCTTCCCCGGCTACCTGGAGCTGTCCAACCAGGAGCTGGACAACCTGCTCCAGCCCTCGGGCGAGGGCGAGACCGGCAAGCGCGACTCCCGTGACTTCGCCATGTGGAAGTCCGCCAAGGAGGGCGAGCCCAGCTGGGAGACGCCCTGGGGGCGCGGCCGTCCCGGCTGGCACCTGGAGTGCTCGGCGATGGCCCACAAGTACCTGGGCCGGGAGTTCGACATCCACGGCGGCGGGATCGACCTGATCTTCCCCCACCACGACAACGAGATCGCCCAGGCCAAGGCCTTCGGCGACGCGTTCGCGCGCTACTGGGTGCACAACGGCTGGGTCACCATGAGCGGCGAGAAGATGTCCAAGTCGCTGGGCAACTCGGTCCTCGTCAGCGAGATGGTCAAGCAGTGGCGCCCCATCGTCCTGCGCTACTACCTGGGCACCCCGCACTACCGCTCGATGATCGAGTACAGCCCGGAGGCCCTGCGCGAGGCCGAGTCCGCGTTCGCCCGCATCGAGGGCTTCGTGCAGCGCGTGGTGGAGAAGGCCGGCGGAGCCGTCGAGCCCGCCGCCCAGGTGCCGCCCGCGTTCGCCGACGCCATGGACGACGACATGGGCGTCCCGCAGGCGCTGGCCATCGTGCACACCACGGTCCGCCAGGGCAACAGCGCCCTGGCCGCCGACGACAAGGAAGCCGCCGTCGCCCGGCTGGCCGAGGTGCGGGCCATGCTCGGCGTCCTCGGCCTCGACCCGCTCGACCCGCACTGGGCCGGCGCGGAGAGCGACCGCGGCGAGGACCTCCACGGCGTCGTGGACACCCTCGTGCGCATGGTCCTCGACCAGCGCGAGGCCGCCCGGGGCCGCAAGGACTGGGGCACCGCCGACGCCATCCGCGACCAGCTGAACCAGTCGGGCCTCGTCATCGAGGACGGCCCGAGCGGCCCCCGCTGGACGCTCGGCCCGCGCTAGCACCCCGCTGATGGTGCCGCCCGGCCAAGTGGGCGGCACACTGCATAGACGTACACCTTTCGCGCGTACGGACGTACGCGCCACCGCAACACGACAGACAGGTAGGTCATGGCCGCTAACAACCGCCGCATGTCCGGCAAGAAGGGCGCGCAGGTCGGCAGCGGCGGCAATCGGCGCCGCGGCCTTGAGGGCAAGGGTCCGACGCCGCCCGCCGAGGCGCGCAAGGGGCATGTGAAGAACCGCATCGCCACCGCCAAGGCCAAGAAGGCCACGGGCCGCCGCCCCGCGCCCAAGGGGCGCGGCGGCAGGTCGTCCTCCGAGATGGTCGTCGGCCGCAACCCGGTCTTCGAGGCGCTGCGCGACGGCGTCCCCGCCACGATGCTCTACGTCCAGCAGTTCATCGACAACGACGAGCGGGTGCGCGAGGCGCTCCAGCTCGCGGCCGAGCGCGGCGGCATCCACCTGATGGAGGCCCCGCGGCCCGAGCTGGACCGCATGACGAACGGCCTCAACCACCAGGGCCTCGTCCTCCAGGTCCCGCCGTACGAGTACGCGCACCCCGAGGACCTCGTCGCCGCCGCCCACGACGCCGGCGAGGACCCGCTGATCGTCGCCCTGGACGGTGTGACGGACCCGCGCAACCTCGGCGCGATCGTGCGCTCCGTGACCGCGTTCGGCGGCCACGGCGTCGTCGTGCCCGAGCGGCGGGCCGCCGGCATGACGGCCGGCGCCTGGAAGACGTCGGCCGGTACGGCCGCGCGTACGCCGGTCGCCCGCTGCACGAACCTGACGCGCGCCCTGGAGGCGTACAAGAAGGCGGGCATCGCCGTCGTCGGTCTCGCCGCGGACGGCGAGCACGAGGTCGGGGACCTGGCGGCGCTCAGCGGCCCGGTCGTCGTCGTGGTCGGCAGCGAGGGCAAGGGCCTGTCCCGCCTCGTCGGCGAGACCTGCGACTTCCGGGTGCGCATCCCGATGCCGGGCGGCGCCGAGTCGCTGAACGCCGGTGTCGCCGCGGGCGTGGTGCTGTACGAGGCGGCGCGGCGCCGCGCGTAGGTGTTGCGGGGCGTACAGATGTCCGGACCGCGTGATCCCTTGACGGGGGTCTCTTGACGCGGTCCGGACATTTCCGCGTGGTCAAGGCAGTGTCCTAACCACACGTCACTCGGTTAGATGAGTGTGGACACCAGAACACCCCGCACTCCCACAGGGGGAAGCTCGTCAGGCTTCGACGAAGCTCCCGCGCTGAGCATGGTGAAGGTGCCGAGCGACCCGGCGCAGGTCATCGTCGCGCACGCGAGCTTCCGCGTGCAGCTCCCCGCCGCTGGGCGCATTCAATCCCCGCGCATCTCACGGCACTTGGGCCTGCCCGAGACGACGGTGCGCCTGCCCGCCGTGGGCGAGGCCGCCAGGCGCCGCGCGCCCGTCGTCTGGAGCGGGAAGTCCGACCCGGACGACACCGGCGCGATCAGACTGCTGCAGGCCGTGCGCGGCAGCAGCGTGCGCCGCTCCGCCGAGGAGCCGGGGCCCTACGACGACGGCGGCGCCACCCAGGTCATCCCGCGCGTCGGCGTGGACGACGGCCCTGAGACCGCCCCGACGCCCGCCGTCGTGGGCCCGCGCGCCGCGGCGCCGCAGACCCAGCTGCTGCCGCAGATGCGCCTGCCCAGCAGCGACTACGACGAGCGGCTCGTCCAGGAGCGCGAGCGGTTCGACGACGACGCGTACGACCACGAGGACGACGAGGACGGCGCCGAGGAGCGCAGGCGGCGCCACGGCAACGATCCGGTCCGGCACGCCTACTACCCCGGCCGCCGGATGAACCTCGGCGTGGTCCTGCTCCCGCTGCGCGTCTTCCTCGGCTTCATCTCGATCTACGCCGGCATGGGCAAGCTGTGCGACCCCGTCTACTTCGACGGCGGCGAGCGCGGCTCCATGGTCAAGTGGCTCCACTCGCTGCACCCGTGGGCGCTCGCCGAGCCGCTGCGCGACTTCGCCCTCCAGCACCCGGTGGGCGCCGGGCTCACCATCGCCTTCCTCCAGGTGCTCGCCGGTGTCCTGACGGTGCTCGGACTCTGGCAGCGGGTCGCCGCCAGTGTCGGCGTGCTGCTCTCCGCCGCGCTCATCGTCACCGTCAGCTGGAAGACGGTCCCCGCCTACGACGCGCCGGACATCATCTACCTCGCCGCCTGGTCGCCGCTGATCATCGCGGGCGCCCCCGTCTACTCCGCCGACGGACGCCTCGCGGGAGAGGCCTGGCGCACGCTCGGGCCGCGCGCCGACATCTGGGACCTGCGGCGGCGGGTGCTGCGGCGCGGCGCCCTGATCGGCGGCGTCGCGATCGGTCTGACGCTGCTGCTCGGCTCGCTGCTGGGCGGCGCGGTGCGGGACGCGGACCGGGTCGTGGTGCCCGGGCCCGGCGAGTCCCCGCGCAACGAACTGCCGGGCTCCCCGCTCCCCGGGGACCCCGCGAAGAAGCGGCAGGAGCGCAAGCCGCACACCCCCTCCGCCTCGCCGGACTCCCCGACGCAGGGCAGCTCCGCGCAGCCCTCGCAGGGCGCCACGGCGCCGGGGGCCGCGCCGGAGACGGGCACGGTGGGCTCCACGCAGCCGAGCCAGGCCCAGGGCAGCAGCACGGCGGGCCAAGCCCCGCCGCAGCAGTCGGCGCCCCAGCAGCAGCGGCAACAGCAGCAGCAGCCGCCGGCCGCGACGGCGGGTCCCGCGACCAGCGGGGGCAGCACGGGTGGCGGCGGCACGGGCGGTGCCGGTGGTTCGGCGTCCGGCGGGTCCGGCGGCGAGCGGCCGGGCGGACTCCTGGGCGGTGTCCTCGGCCGCTGACCCCGGCTCTCGCCCGTACGTACGTCGAAGGGGCCCCGCACACACGCTGTGCGGGGCCCCTTCGGCGTACGGGCGGGGAGCGGCGGGGCGGGGGCCTCAACGGGCCTGGGCGGCCAGTTCCTTGGCGGCCTCGGTGAGGTCCTTCGCCGTGTCGATCGCGCGCCAGTAGGCGCCCTGCGGCAGCGGGAAGCCCGCCAGGCGCTTCTCACGGGCCAGCCGGGGGAAGGTGGTGCGCTCGTGGTCGCCGAGGTCCGGCAGGAGCGCGGTGAAGGACGAGGAGAAGACGTAGACGCCCGCGTTGATGAGGTACGGGGACGGCGGGGCCTCGACGAAGTCCGTGATGTGGCCGAAGGTGTCCGTCTCGACGGCACCCCACGGGATGCGGGGGCGGGCCAGGGCGAGGGTCGCGGTGGCGTCCCGCTCGGCGTGGAAGGCCGCCATGTCGCGCAGCGAGAAGCGGGTCCAGATGTCGCCGTTCGTCGCGTACCAGGGGCGGTCGGCGTGGGGGAGGTGGCGGGCGGCGTACTTGAGGCCGCCGCCGCGGCCGAGGGGTTCCTTCTCGACGACCGTGGTGACGTTCAGCGGGAGGTCGGCGGAGTCGAGCCACTCCTGGAGGACCTCGGCGAGGTGGCCGCAGGAGACGACGGCGTCCGTGACGCCCTCCGCGGCCAGCCAGGCAAGCTGATGGCCGATGATCGGGGTCCCCGTGCCGGGGATCTCGACCATCGGCTTGGGCCGGTCGTCGGTGTACGGCCTCAGGCGGGAGCCCTGGCCGCCGGCCAGGACTACGGCCTGCGTGGGGTTCAGCGTGGTCATGGCGGAAACCCTACGGCGTGCTCACGCCGAAGACCCCACGCGGCGGTGCGGGCCGCTCGGCTCAGCGGTTCTGGTGGGCCGCCACACCCGCCGCGTAGGACGTGTCGCACACGGGCCTGGCGTACGACTGGGCGCGCGTCGGGCCGTACTTGCGCACGGCGGCGCGGCCGAGGGCGCGGGCGATGGCCGCGCAGTGGCGGGCCAGCGACGGATGGCGGTCCACCTCCTGCTGGAGGTGGGTGAGGGTGGTGCCGGGGTTCTTCTCCTGGAGTTCCAGGAGCAGCCGGTCGCGCAGGATGTCCTGCGGGGCGCGGGACTTGGCCGGCACGGAGAGGTTGTCGGCGGATGCGGTCAGCATCGAATCCGAGGTGCTCCCCGACCAGTTGACGCTGGTGACCGCGAGGGTCCCGGAAAGCACCAGCATCACGGGCAGGACGAGAGCGAGCGTGCGGCCGATGCGGCGGGCGGGGCCCCGGTGGGCTCGGCGCGGCTTCTGGGTGTAGTTGGCGGAGTGCGTCACGCGAGGCAGCGTAGCGCTCGGTGATGATTTGGCGACATTTTGTCACTCGGTCGAGCGACGACGAAGGAGGTTTCTCTGGCGCGGTGTTGACGCGGGCGGGGCGCGGCGGGGGCGAAATGCCGGGTGTGCCGGGGTATTTGTCGACAACGTCGTCGCCGTGGGCGGGCCCGGCGGGCCCGGCGGGCCCGGCGGAGACGCCGAGGGGCCCCGCGCTCGCTCGGCGCGGGGCCCCTCGGGTGTGCTGGTGGCGTGCTCGTGGCGTGCCGTGGCGTGCGTCAGTCGGAGAGGCGCTCGCCCGTCGAGGTGGAGAAGACGTGGGTCTCGCCCGGACGCGGCACGACGTGCAGCTGGGTGCCCTTCTCCGGGACGCGGCGGCCGTTCACGCGGACCACGAGGTCCTTGTGCTCGCCGTTGACCTCGGCGGAGCCGTAGACGTAGCCGTCGGCACCGAGCTCCTCGACCACGTTGACGGAGACGGCGAGGCCGGCCGGGGCGTCCTCGGACGCCTTGGAGAGGGACTTCGCGGTGGTGCCGTCCTGCTCGACGATGTCGAAGTGCTCCGGGCGGACGCCGACGGTGACCGTGCGGTCGCCGCGGTCGGCGGCGGCGCTCAGGGCCTCGCGGCTGACCGGCACCACGGAGTTGCCGAACTTCACGCCGCCGTCGGTGATCGGGACCTCCACGAGGTTCATGGCGGGGGAGCCGATGAAGCCCGCGACGAAGAGGTTCGCCGGACGGTCGTACATGTTGCGGGGCGAGTCGATCTGCTGGAGGAGCCCGTCCTTGAGGACGGCCACGCGGTCGCCCATGGTCATGGCCTCGACCTGGTCGTGCGTGACGTACACGGTGGTGATGCCGAGGCGGCGCTGGAGGCTCGCGATCTGCGTGCGCGTCGACACGCGGAGCTTGGCGTCGAGGTTGGACAGCGGCTCGTCCATGAGGAAGACCTGCGGCTCGCGCACGATGGCGCGGCCCATGGCGACACGCTGGCGCTGACCGCCGGAGAGCGCCTTCGGCTTGCGGCCGAGGTACTCCGTGAGGTCCAGGATCTTCGCCGCGTCCTCGACCTTCTGGCGGATCTCGGCCTTGTTGACGCCGGCGATCTTCAGGGCGAAGCCCATGTTGTCGGCGACGGTCATGTGCGGGTACAGCGCGTAGTTCTGGAACACCATGGCGATGTCCCGGTCCTTCGGCGGCAGATGCGTGACGTCGCGGTCCCCGATGCGGATCGCGCCCGCGTTCACGTCCTCGAGTCCCGCGAGCATGCGGAGCGAGGTGGACTTGCCGCAGCCGGACGGGCCGACGAGTACGAGGAACTCGCCGTCCTCGATCTCGATGTCGAGGCCGTCGACGGCGGGCTTCTCGGAACCCGGGTACACGCGGGTCGCCTTGTCGAACGTAACAGTGGCCATGGTGAGGGCCCCCTTCACCGGCAGGAACGTGCCGGACGATCCGAGTAGAGGGAGTGGTGTAGTCCACCGGGGTGAACTGCTCGTGACCGTACCCCGGAGGTCCGCGGTCTGTCAGTAGTCGAGGCGTGCCGGGCTTCGCCGATATTTTCGACGGGGGCGGGGGAGTCGTTGGTTACACTGCACGGACGCGATGCGCGCGGCACCGCGTGTGCCTCCTTAGCTCAGATGGCCAGAGCAACGCACTTGTAATGCGTAGGTCGTCGGTTCGAATCCGACAGGGGGCTCTTGTGGAACCCCGGGTCAGAGCGGTCTGACCTGGGGTTTTGTCGTTCAGCGGATGCGGCGTCGGCGGCGGGAGCGGGCCGCGCGGGTGTCGGGGGTCTCAGTTGTGGTCTCAGTGGGGCCGGATTCCACGGGGTTTCCTCCCATGCGGGGCACGATCACGGACATGGGCGGCATGAAGGTCTCTCCCATGCGGCGCATGGCGTCCTTGGAGAGGTGGGAGCGCCCCTTCACGTAGCGGCGGGTCTGGCTGATCTGGGTGTGCCGCAGGATCTCCATGATGGTGGGCATGTCGACGCCCAGCTCGTTCAGGATCGTGCCGGCGGTGTGGCGGCTTCCGTCGTAGAGGCGGCGGTCATCGATCCCGGCCTCGGCAAGGAGTTCCTTGAACTCCTCGTAGTCCTGTCGGGGGTCGAGCGGGCGCCCGTCCGGCCGCGCGAATACCACGTCGTGGTCCTGCCACAGCTCACCGGCCGCTGCTCGCGCCTCCTCCTGCCGCACCTTGTGGTCGTGCAGAAACGGGATGAAGGCAGCCGGGATCGGGACGGGATTCTGGCTCTTCTTGGTCTTGGGTCGGGTGAAGACAAGGCCGCCCCCTTTGCGCTCGGGGCAGGCACTCGCGTGCTTCGTGCACGTCTTGGTGCACGGCTTCGGGCACCCCCGCTTGTAGTCCTTGTGCACGGTGCAGTTCGGCGGGCACGGGGTGAGGCGGTGGAGGCGCGCTCCGCAGGCGTGCGGGTCGGTGCAGCCGTGGCGCCATGTGAGGCGCTGAAGCTGCCACTTGGGGTGGAACAGCTCTGCCTCCAGGTCGACGTAGGACCATCGCAGGCCGAGTGTTTCGCCTTGGCGGAAGCCCATGCCGACGCCGACGATCCACCGCATGTAGTTGGGCCGTTTTGCGGCGGCTTCGAGGAACGCCTTGCACTCCTCCTGGGTGAAGGGGTTCGCCTCGGTCTCGTCAACGCTGGGCGGGTCCACGAGGGTGGCGACGTTCTCGCTGATCATGCGGCGGCGGTGGGCGATCTTCAGGGCGCGCGAGAGGATGCGGTGCACCTTCACGACGTGCGAGGGGGCGTGCCCGGCGTCGAGCATGGCCCGGTACATGCGCTCCAGGTGCTCGGGCTGCAGCTTGTCGATCCGGTGCTGGCCGACGCCCGGGATGATGTCGTTGCGGGTCTTGGACCAGTAGTCATCGAGGGACCGCGGCTTTAGCTTCAGGCTGGCGATGTCGGTGAGGTAGGTCTCCATCCACTTCGCGACGGTCGGGGCCCGGCCGGCCTTGGTCGCGCGGCCCTCGTCGCGCTGCCGTTCCAGCTCTTTGACCTTGCGCTTGATCTCGGGCTCGGTCTTCGCGCGGCGGTGGCGGCGGTCGGGGCTTCCGTCGTTTTTCACGCCCATGGTGACGCGGCCGTGCCACCAGCCGTCGGCGCCGAAGTAGACGGAGGACTCGTTGTTGGCTTTGCGGGGGCTCATGGGTTCCTCCATGCGGGAGGCGCCCCGAGCGGGATGCTCGGGGCGCCTCAGGACGTGCTCGGGTCAGGCGGGCAGGGGGGCGAGGCTGGCGACGTACGCTTCGAGGTCCGCCCGCCGAATGCGGCGCGCGCGGCCCAACTTGATGTAGATCAGGGCGCCTTCGGCCATCAGCTCGTAGACGGTCGAGCGGCCGATGGCGAGCGCTTCGGCTGCCTCTTCCGGCTTGTACAGGAGTCGGTCGACGGCGGCGGCAATCGCGGTGCTCATCCGGGGTGCCTCCTCGGGGGCTTCTCGGGGCCCTTCTCAGAAGTCCGCTACTTCCGCTACCGCCGCTACCTCGCAGGTCAGGGGCCTGTTGGAGGTAGCGGCTGGGGTAGCGGTAGCGGGAAGGTAGCGGCGGGGTAGCGGCAACCGGGGGTGGTTGCCGCTACCGCATCACTGCTGGTCAGACGGTGTTTTCGGTGCCGGGTAGCGGAGGTAGCGGACTTTCGGGGGGAGGGGGGCAGTAGCGGGCCCACGCGTCCCACAGATCGGCGGCGTAGTAGCCCTTGAGGACGCTGCCGGCGGCCTTGATGTTGCGGGAGGTGATGGGCTCGTTGTCCGCCGTCATGTACTCCGCGAGCATCTTGGACAGGCGCCGGTTGTCGAGCGGCTTGCCGTGGAGGTCGGCCCATGGTGCGTCGTCCAGGGCGGTGAGCCGGTCGAGGATGGCGATGGTGGGCAGACGGTCGATCCCGACCATGACGTGGTCGCGCAGGTCCGTGAGCAGCCGCACGCCCATGCTGCCTTTGTCGTTGGCGCGGGAGGCGGTCACGAGCGTGACGCATGCGGCGCGGGCCCGCTCGGGCCAGTGGCCACCGGCCGCGTCCGCGATGGCGAGCAGGGGTTCCCACACGTCGGCGGGCCGGTCGGTGACACCGTCGGGCATCTCGGGCCACGCGCCCATGACCTTGTCGCGGGCCTGCTCCGTCCACTGCGCGAGGCGGTCGCGGAGCTTGTGGCCTTCGGCTTCGTGGAGGCGGGCGCGGAAGGCCTCCACGCGTTCGTTGCGGGCCCTGCGGCGCATCCGGATGACGACGGAGCGGGTCATGATCGTGTCCGGGAGTGCGCCGAGGCCGGCGACCGCGACCGCGCAGTAGGAGGGGAAGGCCTGCACGGTCTGGTTGCCGCCGTCACCGATGCACCGGTAGGTGACTCCGGTGCGTCGGTGGCCGGCGTTGAGGAAACCGCGCAGTTCCTCGTTTTCCCCCGCCTTGGGCCCGAAGACGGTGTCGATCTCATCGAAGAGGATCGTCGGCCGTCCGTTGGGGTTGGACACGGACCGGAACAGGGCGGCCGCGGAGGCGTTGACCGCCGTCATGGGCTGGGGCACGAGGGTTTCCACCACCTCCAGCGCCCGCGACTTCCCGGAACCGGGTTCCGGGGAGAGGAAGGCCAGGCGGGGGGTGGAGTCGAAGCAGTCGAGCAGGTGGGCGTGCGCGTCCCACAGGGCGACCGCGACGTAGGCGGCTTCGGTGGGGAAGACGTTGAACCGGCGGTGGAAGGCCTCCACCTCGTCCAACAGCGCGGCGCCAGCAGTGTGGTCGGTCATGCGGCGGCCCTTCCTTCCTGGGGAGCACGCAGGGGGCACACGGCGCGGTGGGCGCCGTGGTCGTCAATCAGGGCGAGCACCTTGCCGCGCCCGACCGCGCTGCGGTTCCGGCCGCACTCGCACCGCGAGGTGGCGATGGGCACTGCACCGCGCGGGGCGCAGATGTGCAGCCACGCGATAGGGAAACGCCCGTCCGGGCGAGGCAGCGTGGTCGTGCGCAGGTCAGGGCGAACAGCAATGGGGACGCCTTCGGCGACGCCCTTCGGAGCGCCCACGGCCGGACGCGGTCCCCCCTGTCTGGCGGGGCGCGGGCCGGTGAGGGTGGACGGGATGCCTTCCAAGGCGGGGCGGGGCGGGGCGGTCATGCTGCCTCCCGCGCCCGCACCGTGCGGGCAGAGCCGTCCAGGGCGCTGCGGACGGTCGCGCGGCACTCGGCCGCGGTGAGTCCGCTCGCCTCCCCCGCCCCTTGGAAGGCCTCTTCAACCACGTGCCGGGGGATCTCGCCCCACGCAACGAACCGCCCCACCTTGAAGGCGCACCGGTTCAGCGTCGTGTTGCGCTGTTTCTCCGGTGCCGCGGCGACGACGGCGCACTCAGCTTCGAGCGCGGCGAGCGCCGCACGACTCCCGTCGACCGCGGGGAGCCTCAGAGGGCCCGTAGAGCGCACGGGGACCGGTTTCAGGATGGTTTGCAACCATTCGGGCACAGGGGCCGCCAGAGAGCCACTCAAAGCTTCGTAGGTTCCGGCGGGGGTGGCGCTGCCCGCAGCGACGACGTACCCGCCCCATGCCCGCGTGTCCACCAACCCCTCAATGGTTCCCGCGGTGTTGGCGTACCGCGTGCCGTGCGGGGCGGTGAAGTACAGGTGCTGCCCACCGCTCGCAGTCCGGACCCGGTAGGTGTCAGGGACGGCGTGCCCGGTGCGCTCGCAGAGCGCCTTGAAGGTTGTCACGCCGCAAGGCGTGTCCGCACTGCTGTTGTCCTTGGGCATGTCCAGGTCGATGACCAGCAGCCCAGACGGGCCGGTGGCGATGCCGACGTTATACGGGGCGTGCGACCACGCAGCCCGGATACGGTCCGCGTCGGTCGTAGCCCGCCGCTCCCACTTACGGTGCCCACCGGCGCACGGACCGGTACGGGGACAGGCGGCTTCGCCATGCAGGGCGGGCTGCTTCGTGCCGGGACGGAGAGGGAAGACGGGCCATCCGTGGCCGGCGGCGTCAAGGGCGGCCTTCAGTAAGGCAGTCGATTGAGTCATGCTGGGTGTCTCCAGTTCTCTTCGTGGGGGCTGGGTAGCGAGGGCGGCCCCGGACTTTGGCGAGACGGGGGCCGCCCTTGTGCGCAAGGGGTGTCAGTGGGAGTGCATAGGGTCTTCGTCCATGACGACGACTCTTGAGCTCGTGCCGGGCATGATCACTACGCGTGATGACGTCGCTACGGCTTTCGGCTGTGGGAAGTACCAGGGCATCGAGCCGGCGGTGGACGCCAAGAAAGTGTTTGTGTACTCCGATCCGTCGGCCGGCGAGGAGTTCGGCTACACCTTCGATGGCCGGGCGGAGGATGACGAGTACGGGCCGCTGTACTTGTACACCGGCTACGGCGCCAAGGGCGATCAGCAGATGAAGAGCCGCAACAAGTCGCTGCGTTACCACGTCGAAGACGGGCGTGAGCTGCACTTGTTCGTCGCCGCCGGCAAGGCGCCGGACTCGGGCGCGAAGCTTCAGCGGTACATCGGGCAGATGGGCGTGGACCCGATCGACCCGGTAGAGATCCGGCGCGGCGTGGGCCAGGACAAGAAGATGCGCGACGCCCTGGTGTTCAAACTCCGCCCGACCCCTGGGACGACGCCGGCGTGGACCGACGAGGACTGGTTGAAGCCGGCCACCGAGACGGCAATTGAGTCCGTTGAGGTCAAGCCGGTCATTCCCGCACAGCCCGGGGTCAAGGACAAGAACTCCGAGCAGCACACGACCACCGAGACCGTCGCGAACATCCCGGGCGGTCAGCGCAAGGTAGTACGTCGGGAAGGACTATTGGTAGAGGCGTTCAAGAAGCGTCTGACCGCGGCCGGCCACACGCACAAGTCCTTCCAGATCACCTTGGCCGGGGAGGTAGGTGCGCTGACACCGGACCTGTACGACTCCACCGATCACATGCTCTACGAGGCGAAGGGCCAGACGACCCGCATCAACATCCGGATGGCAATTGGGCAGTTGGCCGACTACCGGCGCCACGTCCCGGACGCCAAAACTGTGCGGGTTGCAGTGCTCCTGCCGAGCGAACCAAGCCCAGACCTCAAGGACCTGCTCACCTCACAGGGCGTCCACCTCGTCTACCAGAAGGGGGACGACTTCGTAGGCTTCCCCCTTCCGGCCGGTGAGAGGTAATGGTCGGATGGCCGGGCCGACCACCCGACGGGCACAGCTAGCGGGTTGCGTGCTGATGTGCACGCCGGTCACGCCGAAGGGCGCGGGGGTGGCGGGGTGCCACGTGGCTCCTTCGGTCGTGGAGGTGGTTGCGCCAGGGCCGAGGCGGCCTACAGGGCGGCGACGGCGTCCAGGACGGCGTGGGTGAGTTGGTTGATGGGTCCGGCGGCGCCGGTGGAGGCGAGGAAGAAGCTGAATCCGGCGGCGATGAACGCTGATCCGGCGCTGAGTGAGCCGTGGCGGAGCAGGAAGAACAGCACGAGGGCGAAGAGGGCGACGAGGGATACGGTCACGGCCATGGCGTGGCCTCCGTTCCGGTCGTAGGGGCGGGGTCAGGTGCGGGTGGGGTGGCGGCGGGTTCCGTCGGCGTGCAGGCGGCGGCCGGCGTTGGTCAGGCGTCGTCCGGCGCGCAGCCGGTAGCGGGCGCCCCGGCAGCGCCGGCAGGCCTTGACGCCGCGTCGGGTGACCTTGCGGGCGCCGGTCCCCGAGCAGGCGCGGCACAGCGCGAACGGCTGCACCGCACACAACGCTGCGTAACCGGCGAGGGTGAGCAGGATGAGGGCGCTAGCGGCGAGCAGCATGCTCGTCTCCCGTCGAAAGATGTGTTTTCGGGGGTTGGCGCAGGTCAGGCGCTAGACGCTAGCTACCTGATCAGATGGGGTGCAGGGCGCTAGTGGGGCTGCTAGACCTAGCGGTGGGGGCCGCTAGGTCTAGCAGCGCTGCTCGCCTCAGGCCGCCTTGCGGTCGGCGTCACGGCGAGTGATGGCGGCGGCGATGTCGGCGCGTTCGATACCGCGCCGGTTCTTGCCTTCGCCGGCGTCGGTCTGCCCCCACACCTGCCCCGGCTTGACCCCCCACGGCTTCAGGGCGGCCGTGACGTTCTCGCCCTTCCAGCCGGCGTAGGTCTCGGGCTGGTGGGCGGCCAGGCGGGTGGCGATGCGCTCGCACCACACGGCCTTCTCATCCGAGGCGATGACGGCGAGCACGTCCGCGAGGATGTCCGAGGCGGCGGTCTTTTCGGGGCCCTTGCCGATGGCGTGGCCGGTGACGTTGCCGTAGTCCTCGCGCAGTTTGCGAGCCCGCGCCGCGACCTGTTCGGCGGCGAGGGCGTCCACGAACGCCGAGGCGACGATGCGTGGATCGTCGCCTTCACCGGCCATCCAGCAGATGCCCCGGTCCGAGCGGGAGAACATGGTGGCCCGGTACCCGGCCTTGTACATCGACGTGCCCAGCACCATGTCGTTGGCCGGCTGGCCCATGACCTTCAGGCAGAACCGCAGGACCGCGTTGGCGCTGATGCCGGTGGGCAAGGACTTGGCGTCCGGGCGCTGGGTGCCGAACAGCGTCACGATGCCCAGCGCCGGACCGCGCTTGACCAGGTCGGTGCAGATCGCTTCGATCTCCTTGCCGTGCTCCTCGTGCTCGAAAGGCACCTGGCACTCATCGAACCCGGCGACGATGGGGTGCAGGCCAAGGCTTTTGTCACTGGCCAGCTCCGGGGTCACCTTCGACTCGGGGCAGCGCGAGCGCGGCAGGGACTTGATGACCTTCGCCCGGCGCCGCAGTTCCTCTTTCAGCTCCCGCAGCGCGTCCAGAACGTAGGCGATGTCCTCGTCTTCCTCGCCGGCGCGGTAGCGGTGGCAGACCGGCTCCAGGGCGCCGAAGTCACCGGTGCCCTTGAAGTCGAAGGCCCACAACTCCGCGCGCGGGTCCAGGGCCGCGATCAGCAGGAACAGCCGCATCAGGAACGTCTTGCCCATGCGGGGGATGGAACCGACCACCACGGCGGCGAACATCAGCGTGACCGACACGTCCCGCATCCGCTGGTCGTTGCCGAAGGTCACCGGGCGGAACAGGTCGACCGTCCCGGAGTTCAGCAGCGGCCACGCCGGCTTCGACGTTTCGTTCATCGGCTTGTCCCCCACCCACAGCACCAGGCGGCCCTCGTGCTCAGTGGGGTCGGGGGCAGGCCACACGCAGCCGACCTTGCGGCGCAGACCGGAGGCCAGCGGCTTGCGAGCCTCCATGATGTCCTCGGGCGTGACGCCGTAGGGAAGGTCGAGATCCGCGCGGTATCCGGGTCCGTCCCGCACGATCTCGCTCGTGAAGCGCAGGCCGTTCATGTCTCCGCCCTTCTTGATGGCGGCGGAGATCTTGGCGTTGCCGATGGAGTCCAGACCGCGCAGCACGATGGAGCCGGTCAACTTCTGGATCTCCGTCTTCAGCACGGCCGGGCCCACGACGGGTGCGTCGGGCTGCTGGCCGGCCGCCCCGAGCAGCAGGACACCGCCGGCGGCGAACGCGTAGAGGTAGGCGGGGGCGATGACGTACAGCCACAGCGCGAACCCGAGGCCGAAGACGGCGGCGACCAGGGTGACCAGGCCGCGCAGGCGCACGCGTCCGGCCCGCAGGCGAGCCAGGCGCATGTACTCCTCGGCGTCCTCGGTGCGCACCGCGAACTCCCGCAACGGGGCGGCCTCGCGGTCCCACACCCAACGGTGGGTGGAGGCGATGAAACGGCAGGTGCCGCGCGGGGCCATCATCCCCAGGCGGGCGGCATAGACCGGTACGCGCACGCCGTGGAAGAGCGAGGCGTAGCCGAGGTTGGCGCCGGCGTGGCGGGCGGTGGCCAGGAAGTCACGCCGGTTGGTCAGCCACCCGGCGAAAACCGGCTTGCGCTTCTCGCTGGTCACACCGGGCTCAGGCAGTTTGGGGTTGTCGACGGCGACGATGGTCGGCGTCTCATCCGGATCGGCCACCGGCGCAGGGGCAGGCGCCGGGTCGGGGGTGGGGTCGGGCACGGGCCGCAGGTGAGGGGCCCGCTCCGTGCTGGTTTCCGTCATGCTGGGGGTTCCTGTCTGCTCGGTCTGCGGGCGGTACAGGGGCCCGGGGCGGCCGGTCGCTTGGCCGTGGACGGCCGCCCCGGGGGCACAGCTACTTGCCCTTGCGCTGCTGGGCGTCGCGCTTGTCGCCACGCTCCGCGATCTTTTGCAGCGCCTTCTTCTGGCGGGTGGTGAGGGTGCCGCCGCGCATCGCGGCAGCAGCGCCGATGCGGTAGATGCGGGCCAGTTCGAACGGCGTCGGGTTCGCCACGACGTGTTCCCTTCGGTGTGCGGGCCGGGGCTGTCCCAGCTCCCCGCCCCACCCGGCCACAATGACCGGGCGGGACAGGCAGCCGTCAGCGACGACGACCGCGAGCGCGCCGCACGGCCTTGGCGGCGGCACGGCCGTCGGTGCCGCCCACGGACCGCACGACCGTCACCATCCCCCACGTCAGAACGACGGCGAGGAAGGCCAACAGAGCAAGGTTCGCGGCAATCGCGATGAGCACGCCGACCAGCAGCGGACCGAAATACACACCGGCCGCCACCGCGCCGGCGCCCACCCCGGAACCCAGCGCGAGGCGCTGCACCGTCCGGTCCGGCGGGGCGTGGTGGATGTGCTGATGCACCACGGGCGGCGCGGCGTGCTGGATCGGTGCGGGCAGGTGATCGGTGTAGGCGTAGGTGCCGTCCGGGAGTTGCACCACCCGGACAGGCTCAGGCAGATGATTCACGGCTTCTCTCCTTCGCACGGTGTGAACGGTCAGGCGACGAGGGTGATCACCGCTGCGCTCACCACCAGCGGGACGGCTTCTTGGGCACGAGGGTGGGGTGGCCGTTGACCATATGGTCGACGCACTGCGGGCAGTCCTCGCGCGGCTTCAGGCGGCGGTGGATGCTCTTGTCGTGGGCGTGCTGCCAGCACTGCGGGCACTCACCAGGCGGTGCCTTCCAGGCGGTATCGGCGTTGGGCATGGTCAGACGCTCCTCGGGTCCTGCCGGAAGTCGGCGGCGGCCTGTCGGGCGGTGTCCCTGATGCCGGTCACCAGCTCTTCAAGCCGGTCGAGGGGGACATAGATCAACCGACCCCGAGCGCCGCCGGCGATCCGCACGGCTACGGCGGGCTCGGCACGGTCCGTACCGGGATGCAGGATGACCGCCTCGGCAGTCAGCCTCGCGGAACCGCCTCCACAGTCGCCGGTGGTGAAGCGGTAGGTCATCGGTGTCCTCCCAGGTCAGATGGTGTCGTGACAGGGCACGCAGGTCCCGAGCGAGGCAGGGATGACGTAGCCGGCATCCCTGCGGCACTGCGGGCAGACGCGGCGGGCCCGGTTCGCCGCCGCGAGCGCGGCCCACCGCCCCGGCGTCATCGGCCGGACCGGCTTGGCCAGCTCGACGCGGTACAGGTAGGCAACCAGCGGCCCCCGCCGGCGGCGGGGCCGTTCGAGCTGCGCAGCCACCCCCTGGCCACCGGGCCGCAGGCCACGGGCGCGGAGTTGGCGAAGGGTGGCGTAGCCGTCCGGGGCCAAATGCCACCGGAACACCGGCAGCGTGGCCATCACTGGCTCGCGATGGCGAGGTCAGTGCGGCCCTGCGCGGTGGGGTCGCGGTGCTCGGCGTAGCGGTGGGAGACCCAGCCGACCGACCAGCCGCACAACTCGGCCGTCACCCGCACCGACAGACCCGAGGCGAACGCGGCCGCCACGATCCGGCGCGCCTCGTCCTCGGGCAGCTTCTCCTGTGCCGGTCCGCGCTCCAGCAGCTCGGCGCGTTCACGCTCCGCACGCTCCTCGCGTTCCCGCCGTTCACGCTCCGCCTGTTCCGCGCGCTCGCGCTGCTCGGCCTCGGCCCGCTGCCGGGCCTGCTGTTCACGCCGCAGCAGCTCTTGTTCACGCTGTTCACGCTCGCGTTCACGGCGTTCACGAAGCTCCCGCTCGGCAGCCTCCACCCGCTCCCGCGCCTCGCGCTCCTCGCGGAGCCGGCGCTCTTCGCGCTCGGCCTGCTCACGGGCAAGTGCGGCCTCGTGTTCACGCTGTTCACGAGCGAGCATGGCGGCGTGCTCACGCTCCTCCCTAGCCTCGGCACGGGCCCGCTCAGCACGCGTGTGGGCCACCTGCTCCCGCCGCTCCCGTTCGGCCCGCTGCTCGGCTTCCAGAGCGGCCACCGCGCGGGCGATGGCCCGCCGGTAGGCCAGGCTGGTCTCCGCCGTGACGATGAGCAGCAGCGGCGCCACCGCATGGACGGCCACGCCCACCAGGTCTTTGTCCAGCGCCGAGTCGGCCGTGTTGAGGGCCAGCGTCATCAGGCCGGTCATCCACCGCAGCACGATGGGCCAGCGGCCGCCGTGCCCCCCGAGGCGAGCCAGCACGTCATCGAGCTTGACCACGATGACCACGGCCGCATCCACCACCAGCGGCAGAATCGGAGCCGTCCAGTCCCACGCGGGGGCGGTGTGGTCCGCCATGAGCGGGGTGACCGTGAGGATCGAATAGAGCATCGCCCCGCACACGATCAGCCACGTCCCGACGTTCAGCGCCTTCTCTGCTGAACGGGTCTGAACAGTGTTCATGCCGCCTCCCCCATCGAAGGGGGAGCGGGCAGCGACGCGCGGCGGAAGCCGTTGCAGCCGGCGTCATAGATGAACGCCTCACAGCGCCACGTGAACGCGGCGGGCGAGCGTTCATCGCACGGCCGCCAACTGCCGGGCGTACCGCCATGGGTGGCGGTGGTGTCGGCGTATGCGTCCTCGCGCGAGGCATAGATGGTGTGCGGCTCGCCATGGTGGAGCAGCACCGTGAGCGTCTGCCCCTCCTGTGGCTCGGCCGCCAGCTCCTCACGCAGGCGCCGCAACTCGATCTGCGCGAGCAGTACACGCTGCTCGGCCGCGCCCGCTTCCTTCACCGCGTGGGTCAAGAGCGCACCCACTTCGGTGGTGGTCGCCTCTGCCTGCTGTGCACGCTTGGTGGCGACGGCCAGTTCCCGCGCGTGCCGGCCGACCGCTTCCTGGAGAGCCTGTCCGGCCTGGTGGGCCCGTTCGAGGGCCGCCTGCGTGTCGGCTTCGAGCAGCGCCAGGCGCTTGGCGGTGAGAATGCGAATCATGCGGCATCCCCCCTCTGGCGGGCGTGGCGGCGCCAGCCGACGAACTGCGCGGCGAAGCCGGCAACGGCCAGGTCCATGAGCCACGGCCTGTCCCACGCCAGGGAGCTGGCCGAAGCGGCGATGGCCAGGAGCGAGCCGGCCAGGATCAAAACCCAGTTCAGGCCAGACAAGGACTGCTCGGTCATGCCAGACCACCCCCGAGAGCGATCAGCGCAGCGAGAATGAGCAGGGCCCCACCGGCGCGGGTCAGATCGACCGCCCGCCGCAGGGCCGTGAACTTCCTGACCGCAAGGCGGGCCAGGCCGGCGATGTCCTGCGCACGCCGGTCCTCGGCCAGATGGGCCGTGATTTCCTCGGCACTCAGCGTCGCCCACAGCGGAAAACCCACCGGGCGGGAGCCGCCCAAGTTCGGGCGGACCGAGGAGAGTAGCGAGGCCGCCGCCGCGAGCAGCAGGGCCACCCCGAGGCCGCCGACCACGCAGGCGGGCAGGGACAAGGACACGTCCTTGGCGACCGTCCACGTCCCCGCCAGAAGCGCACCGACGAAGGCGAGCAAGAGGCTGACCTTGGTGTCCGTGCGGGCAATCTCGGCCTTCACCTCGGCGTGCGCGGCCGACAGGTTCGAGTCGATGGCACTCACGCGCCCACCCCCGAAACCCCGCCGGCGGCGGCGGTGTTGGCGAGGACGCGGCGGGCGGCGAGCGCCTTGCGGCGGGCCCGCCGGATACGCCGCATGTCCAGCTCGGACGGGACCCGGTCAAGAGTGATGATCTGCGCGTCCAGCAGGTCGACGTCCGCCAGGATGACGGGCATCTCCCGCTCAATCGCGTCCAGCTCCGCGCTCGTCGGCTCCATGAACGGAGCGAACGCCGTAACAGCGTCCTGGACAGTAATCTGGTTCATGGGTCGTGGTCTCCCTAGCAGGTGGTACGGCTCGACAGCGGCCCCGGAGTTGCACCTCCGGGGCCGCGCGCCGTTCGGGGTAGTCGGGTCAGACGGTGGCGATGATCAGAGCTGCGATCAGGAGCCACAGGTGGTGCAAGGACTGGTCAGTTGGCTGCACTAACGCACTCGCCCGTTGGTGTTGACCGAGCTCCCTACGACCGTGCCGCGCGCCTGCTTCAGAGCGGCCTTCGCGGCGGCGGCATGGGCTTCCCGCGGAGACAGGCCGACCGGGCCGTCCCAGTCGAGATAGATGGTGATCAGGTCGTCGTCGTCGCTGCCGCCCTGGGGGCGGATGTTGACGCGGGCCTCGTAGTGCTGAGTAGCCATGGTGTGTTCCTCTCCTGGTGGGCACGGCCCTACAGCGCCCCCGGAGCGTCCGCTCCGGGGGCGCGCGCCGTCGTGGTGGAAGCCGCGTAAGACGCGGCGGGGGTGCCGGAACGGGCCAGGCGGTCAGTCCTCCGGGTCCTCGAACCGGATGCTGGACACGCCGCCACCCTGGCGGTGCACCTCACTGCGGATGTAGGCGCGGGCCGCCGGGGCGTCGAAGAACGCGCCGGTTTCCACCTCGCCCTCGATGACGCCCGTCTCATCGGTCTTGGCGTCATAGACTCCGGCGATGTACTTGCGCTTAGCCATGAGCTGATCTCCTTAGCGGCGGGGTGCTCGGGTAGCGGTGCGCGCCCCGACCGGGAGTCGAACCCGGCCTGCGACCATCGGGGCGGATCGGCTGATCAGGTACCGGGGTGCACGACCGCGTTGAGGATCGCGGCGTGGTCGAACGCGACCTGCGGAAGGTCGTTCAGGGGCCACCACTGGGCGCGGGTCGCGTCGTCACCGGCCTGGATCTCAGTCCCGGGCAGAACCTCCAGGTGGTAGGCGACGGTCACGTACCTGCCACGCGGGTCCCGGTCGGCCTGGTCCCAGACGCCGAGCTGGACCAGGTCCTCGGGCATCGCGAACACCCCGGCCTCTTCGGCCAGCTCGCGGGCCGCAGCGGCGCGGCTCGTCTCGCCCGGGTCGACGTGACCGCCAGGCAGCGCCCACGCCCCCTTGTGGGGGTCCCAGCCGCGCTCGATCAGCAGCACGTACCCGTCGGTCGTGGTCACGACCACATCAGCGGTGTAGCGGATGGTCTCGAAGGTCTCGGTGCAGGTCATGTCAGCTCCTGAGTGGAAGTAGCGGAGTCTTTCCGGCTCCCCGCACCCCCTCCCGTACGTCCTCACGCAGAGCGCGGAACGGACGGGAAGGAGAGGCAGCCGGCCCGCAGCATGTGCTGCGGAACCAGAGGTGGACCGTGTGTGCTGTGCGGGCGCCGTCGACCGGTCCGAGCGGCAGCGCCCTTGGTATGTCGTCGGCCCATGCCGACCTCCTGCGTTCGCAGGGACACGGCTTTCACCGGTGCGCCGTTGCCACGGAGCACCGGTCCCGAGCCGGGGAAATCGGGCGCGTCATCGTCACTGCTCTGACGCCAGCAGGGCAGCGCGCACCAGGTGGCATCCGAAGGGCTGACCTCCAGTGATGGAGGGATGATCCCGACCGATGTTCTCCAGAGCTGACACGCAGGACAGGACACGTACACCTGCCGCGAAGTGGCTGCCGACGGCCATCACCCAGGCCGCAGCGGGGACGGGGACTCAGGCCCCGTCGAATTTGTCCCTGTTGAGTTCTCAAAGACCAACCAGTTCAGGGCCCCAACTGCACGAGCTGTCCCGAACCGACTCAGCCAGGAGCAGCCCGAAGAGGACCGTTCCGACTCGCTGTCCTAGGACTGCGAGCGGCCTGAGAAGACAATGCACCCACAGTCCCAGGACTGTCAACAGTCCTGGGACTGTGTTTGACTGGACGAATCGAGAGGAGTTCTGCGTGGCACCCAAGTGGCGAGAGCTGGCGGACCGGCTTGCCGAGCGGATCAGGAACGGCGAGTACGCACCTGGCCAGCAGCTTCCGCACATCCGGGACCTGGTGGAGGCGGGCGAGGGATCGAAGTCCACAGTCCATGCGGCGTACAAGGCTCTAGAGGCCGAGGGGCTGGTGGTCTCGTCTCGCGGTCACGGCACCGTCGTGCGACAGCAGACCCCGTTGAAGCGACTGGGCATCGCTCGATACGACAAGGCCAAGTGGCGCGATGGCGACGAAGTCGCGTTCATCGCTGACCGAGTGGCGTCGGGCCGCGCCTATCGCAGGAACGAGCAGACTCAGAAGGTCAGCCGTGTGAAAGCGCCGGCACCCGTAGCCGAAGCGCACGGGTTGCCCGACGGTGCTGAGGTCTATGCGCGTGCCCGCCTCGTGAAAGAGGGGACGCAGCCGACCCACACGCTGACCAGCTACTACCGACCCGAGCACGTCGAGGGGACACGGTTGGTCGACCCGACCCCGGGCCCTGCGGGTCGGGGCGGTGGCTTCCGCGTGCTGTATGACGCCGGGTACGAGATCGACCACATGAAGGAAGAGCTGTTCGCACGTACTCCGACCGCGGACGAGGCTCAGCTCCTCCAGCTCTCGCCCGGAGAGTGGGTGATGGAGCTGCACCGCACCACGTACACCGCAGACGGGACCGTGGTGGAGTACGCGATCGGGGTTCACGCGGCAACACGGTTCTCGTGGTCCTACGACTTCAAGGTGCCCGACTCGGCGAACACGGAAGGCGAGAGTCAGTGATCTCTACCCAGGCGTGGGCAGACGCGCAACGGCTCTGGGACTTCCAGCAGATGGGGCACGAACCGCGCCCCTGCTCCGTGGCGGTCGGTCTCGGCAGTCATGACTTGGGGGTGGCCGACACCACGGTAAACCTGTACCGGCGCGGGATGATGCCGGTCATCGTCTTCACCGGCGCGACGAGCCGTACGACGCGCGAGCGCATGCCTCGGGGCGAGGCCGAACACTACCGAGAGAGGGCGATCGAGCTAGGGGTTCCTGCGGACGCCATCCTCGTTGAGCCGCGGGCCCGGAACACGGGTGAGAACATCCGCTTCTCTCGTGCCCTCCTCGAAGAGCGGGGCGTTCCTGTCTCGTCGGCCCTGTTGGTCAGCAAGCCGTACGAGGAACGGCGGGCGTACGCCACGGCACGGAAGCTCTGGCCCGAAGTCGAGTGGGTGAGCGCGTCAACGCCCATGGGGTTTGCCGAGTACGTCGATTCGATCGGGGACGCGCGTCTCGTCATCGACATGTTGGTCGGAACTCAACAGAGGCTCATGGTGTATCCCGGTCAGGGATTCATGATTGAGCAGGCGGTCCCCGAGGATGTCGAGGGGGCCTATGAGCGGCTACGCAACGCAGGCTTCACCAGTCGGCTCTTGGTGCGGACAGCGTGCCCCGAGGCTGACTACGGGGGCCTCTTCTGAGCGCGGCAGAACATTCCCTGCTCGATCAACGCTCGCTGCGCTCGCGGCCGCCAGAGTCAGCCACAAGCTTCAACCATTCCTGGCCTGGGTCTTCTGTCCCTGGTGACGCGGGAGAAGGCCGCTGGATACCGCCGCCGCGATCCGACCTAGGGAGGGGAAAGAACCAGCAGCATCCGTAGGCCCGAGAAGTGCGCGCCGAAGAGCACCCCTATCAAGACCACCAGGCACGCGCCACCCAACGGAGTCGGAATCGATCCAAGGATCGAGGGGCCGCGCACAGCGCGGGGGCGCCGGCCGGCCGCTGCCAGCCGCTTCCATGTCTCCGCCACCAGCTGCACGCGCCGCCCGTCCGTCGCCCCGGCAGCGGCCAAACTAGGCACTCAGCCATAGGGGTAGAGGGGGTTGCCGCACAGCAGGCCAGGGACAGCTTTGTGTCACTGATGAGGCCGGATCGCGGCGGCGGTGCCCGGCGGGGCAAACCCGCTACCTGCGCCGTTGCCCCGTGCCTGGGGCGGTCGGCTCCACGGCTTTAGGCAGCCACCATGGGGCGAGCCTCGAAGATCATGGCCCCCGACGTCGTGCTTTAACGTGCATGTCCACAGACTGCCCGACTCGCGATGAGCTTACGGGGCCATGATCACTCGCCCCATGGCAGCTCCCGCCCAAAACCGCTCCGCCGACCTAGCGCGGCATCCAAGTCGGCTGTTAGATCCTTACAACATGGACCAAGGAATAGCGGGTTTGATCGCAGGAGTGGCAGGCATGGTCGGAGCACTCGGAGGCGCCGTTGCAGGAGCGATCGGTGCTGTCCGAGGAGCCAAGGTGGGAGCTGACAAGACCGCTGCGGCCAGTCGCCAGCAGGTCCGGGATCAAGCTACAGCTGAGCACAATCACTGGCTCCGCGAGCAGCGTCTCACTGCTTACGGCGCTTTCATAGCTGTGAATCAAGATGCTGAACATGCAGCCGATACCGCTCTCAGACGGGCAGACCAGCCCCAATCGAGCGCCGATGTAACTGCCTTTAGGGAAGCCATCGAGAAGTTGAGCAACACATCCAGCCACATCACTGTTCTTGGGCCCGAGGAAATGATCACAGCATCGGGCAACGTATTCCGCTACGGCATGCGCCTAATGGGTCTGCTCTACACTGCGCTAGACGTGAATGAGTTCAGTAACGACGCCCGAGACATCATCGACGCGGCTTGGGATGACTACGTTGAGGCTGGCCAAATTTTCCAGCAAACCGCCAGAGCCGTATTGGTTCAAGCAAGGCATGCCTGAGATACTCGTGCCCCTCCTAAAGCGGTGCTGCCCTCCCGGGCCGTCCTGGTGCCGTGGAAGAAAGGCGCCCAGCGGTGACCAGGAGAGTCAGTCGAACCACGTCGACAGCAAGCCCGAGATGGTCGCGCATATCAGGCCGATGGAAGCGAACATCGCGGGAGCTGTGACCTCCGGCGCTTGCTCAAGGCTTACAAGCTCGATGCGCTCTCGGACGTGAAGGAGGTCCCCCCATGTGCTTTGGCTGGGTACCTCCTGGTCCAGCCTGTTCCTGCGTTCCTCCTCCGAGAGCCCCGGGTCGCCCATGATCTCCTCGTACCTACGGAACTTGCACCTGAGGTGGTCTCGTCGACTATCAACTCGCCGCCACAGCAGCCAGACGCCAAGTGCCGGCAGCACGCCGCTAGCTACAGTCAGAATGGTGATCGCCAGTTTCACTCCTGCACTATGCGGTGTGTATGCCGGGGCAGGGAAGCCGTAGGGCAGTTGCTTCGGGACGAAGCGGTCGTGGTCTCAATCGCGGTCTCAATCATCGCCAATTTCGGGGTGGTCCGCTGATGTCCGGCGACGTCCGGCATCCCTCCTGACCAGGGTCGCGAGCCCCACCGTGGACGCCCGTGGACGCTCGCAGACCAAGATCGGACAACTTGTAATGCGTAGGTCGTCGGTTCGAATCCGACAGGGGGCTCTACTGGAACCCCGGGTCAGAGCGGTCTGACCTGGGGTTTTGGCGTTTAGTGGCGGCCCGTTAGTTTGTTTGCCCAGTGGGCCAAGGGGGAGGTCTCCGGGGTGTGGGTGGTGCGTTCGCGGTGGTCGGCGGTGTTGTAGGTGGCGTACATGGCGTGGACGCCCAGCCAGCGGAAGGGTTCCGGTTCCCATTTGCGGACCTTGTGGTCGACCCAGGGGAGGGTCGTGAGGTCGGTGGGGCCCGCCTGGCCGGAGTCCTGTTGGACCAGGTCGCGCAGGGTGCGGGCGGCCAGGTTGGCGGTGGCCACGCCCGAGCCGACGTAGCCGCCCGCCCAGCCGAGGCCCGTCGCGCGGTCCAGGGTGACGGTGGCGCACCAGTCGCGGGGGACGCCGAGGACGCCCGACCAGGCGTGGGTGATCCGGACCCCGGCCAGTTGGGGGAAGAAGCGGGTCAGGACGGTGTGGAGGGCCTCGATCGTGGCGGCCTGGGTGCGGCCGTCGTTGTCCGTCTTCGAGCCGTAGCGGTAGGGGATGCCCCGGCCGCCGAGTGCGATGCGGTCGTCGGCGGTGCGCTGGGCGTACATGTACGCGTGCGCCATGTCGCCGAGCGTCTCGCGGCCCTCCCAGCCGATGGACTCCCACTGGGCGGGCGTCAGGGGTTCCGTCGCGATCATCGAGGAGTTCATGGGGAGCCAGGTGCGGCGTTGGCCCTTGAGGGAGGCCGTGAAGCCCTCCGTGCAGCGCAGGACGTAGGGGGCGCGCACCGTGCCGTACGGGGTGAGCGCGTGCTTCGGCTTGATCTCGGTGACCGGCGTCGACTCGTGGATCGTGACGCCGAGCGCCTCGACGGCGCGGGCCAGGCCCTTGACCAGTTTCACCGGGTGCAGGCGCGCGCCGTGCGGGGTCCAGGTGGAGCCGACGGCGCCCGTGACGCGGACGCGTTCGGCGGTCTCGCGGGCGCCGTGCAGGGTGCGGTCCTTCTCGCCGTAGGACACCTCGCGCTCGTGGAACGCCTTGAGGCGGGCCAACTGGGCCGGCGTGTGCGCGACTTCCAGGACGCCGCCGTGGTGGATGTCGGCCTCGATGGACTCCTCCGCGGCGACGCGGATCACCTCGTCGACCGTCGCGTTCATGGCCTGCTGGAGGCGGACGGCGGCCTCGCGGCCGTGCAGCTCGGCGTACCGGTCGCGGCCCGCGATGCCGTTGTAGAGCCAGCCGCCGTTGCGCCCCGAGGCGCCGTAGCCGCAGAACTTCTGCTCCAGGACGGTGATGCGCAGGAAGGGGGCGGCCTTCTTCAGGTAGTAGGCCGTCCACAGGCCGGTGTAGCCGCCGCCGACGACGCAGACGTCCGCCGTGGTGTCGCCGGTGAGGGGTTCGCGTGCCGGGGGCAGGCCGTCGTCCGCGTACCAGAACGATATGCCGCCGTTGACGGTGCCGGGGGTGCCCGTGTGGGCCGTGCTGCTGCTCATGGGCGGACGGTACTGCGCAGGTGGGGGCGGTGGGCAGGGGTGGAGCGGTCTTCGGGGCGGAGGTCCCGGGGGCCG
The DNA here is from genome assembly GCF_055575715.1 of Streptomyces sp. NPDC034037. NCBI lineage: Bacteria > Bacillati > Actinomycetota > Actinomycetes > Kitasatosporales > Streptomycetaceae > Streptomyces > Streptomyces sp. NPDC034037. Next base: position 121,429 of record NZ_JBVISC010000004.1, read on the forward strand.
GACCGTCCGGCGGGCGGGACGCGGCCCGCATTCCGCTACTTTGAGCGCAACGCATCGCACGTTTGATCGCTTACTTGGAGGGCTCGACTCATGGCCGTAGACAAGGCCGGGCGCAAGGCCGCACGTGTCGCCACCGCGGTGGTGGCCGCGGCGCTGATCGGGGTGGCTGCGTCCGCCTGCGGCCCCGACGGCGACGGCGACGGCGGTGCCGCGAAGTCCTCCTCCGCCGCGCCCGAGTCGAAGCGGCCCGCGCCCGAGTCGAAGCGGCCCGCGTCCGAGTCGAAGCGGCCCGCGTCCGAGGACCCCGCGTCCGACGCCCCGGAGGCGAAGGCCCCGCCGGCGTCCAGCGCGCGGCTCGCCGAGACGCCCGCCTCCGTGCGGGGCGGCGTCATCACCGTCGGCGACCCGAAGGCCGGGCACACGGTCAAGATCTACGAGGACTCGCGCTGCCCCTTCTGCAAGAAGTTCGAGGAGGGCGGGGCGCAGGCCCTGGTCGGGCCGGTGGCCGACGGCAAGGTCAAGGTCGAGTACGTGATCGCCTCCTTCCTGGACGGCAACCTCGGCGGCAGCGGCTCCGTGAACGCGGCGAACGCGCTGCGGGCGTCGGTGGAGGCGGGCGAATTCCCGAGGTTCCACGCGGCCGTCTTCGCCAACCAGCCCGCGGAGGAGTCGGACGACGCCTACACGCCGGCCTTCCTGCTGAACATCGCCGGCAAGGTCGACGGGCTGCGGGGCGCCGCCTTCGACAAGGCGGTGACCAAGGGGACGTACAAGAAGTGGGTCGGTGAGGCGATGCGGACGTTCACGGCGGACGGCATCCAGGGCACGCCGACCGTCCTCGTCGACGGGAAGAAGCCGGCCGGCGACTCCCTCTACGACCGGGCGGCCTTCGCCAAGGAGCTGAAGGCGGCCGGAATCTCCTGACCAGGGCCCCGGGTCCGACCCGTGGACGGCACTGACGTCGGCGCGGGGGCGCTGGCTAGCCTGCCCCCATGATTCGTACCGCCACCCCCGCCGACGTCCCCGTCATCCACGCCCTGGTGCGCGACCTCGCCGCGTACGAGAAGGCGCCCGAGGAGGCGAGGGCCACCGAGGAGCAGCTGCGCGAGGCGCTCTTCGGGGAGCGGCCGGCCGCGTTCGCGCACATCGCGCAGGACGACGCGACCGGCGAGGCGGTGGGCTTCGCGCTGTGGTTCCTCAACTTCTCGACGTGGCGCGGCGTGCACGGCATCTACCTGGAGGACCTGTACGTACGTCCTGAGGCGCGCGGCGCCGGACACGGCAGGGCGCTGCTCACCGAACTCGCCCGCATCTGCGTGGAGCGCGGCTACGAGCGGATGGAGTGGTCCGTCCTGGACTGGAACGAACCCTCCATCCACTTCTACGAGGCGCTCGGCGCGCGGCCCCAGGACGAGTGGACCGTGTACCGGCTGACCGACGACGCGCTCACCGCCCTCGGCGCCGCCTAGACACCCCCTGGGTACCCCAGCCGCCTAGACACCCCCTGGGTACCCCAGAGGCACCCCCTGAGGACCCCCTAGAACTCGTCCACGGTGTGCGGCAGGAGGGTGGTGCGCAGCGCCGCGTCCAGGGCCGTGGCCGTGCCTGCCGTGTGTTCCTGGACAAGGCCCGCGCTGGCCAGGGCGGCGATGCTCGTCCCGCCCAGGTAGGCGGCCGCCAGGTCGCGCACGTCGAGGGAGAGGTCGGCGGGGGCGTCCGTCGGTTCGTACGCGCAGCCCTCGGGGGTCGCCGTCAGGCGGTGGCGGCCCGCGTTGGCGGGGAGGCGGTCGTCGCGCACGTCGAGGACCGCGTCCACCGGGGCGGCCCAGGAGCGGGCGGTCAGCGCCGCGCGTACGTCGATGAGCCGCACCCACAGCGCGGGGAACTGGCCGGTGACGCGCACCTGGTCCCGGTCGGCGGCGAAGAGCAGCAGCGGGTCGTCCAGGGGGCGGCCCCAGGCGCGGACCTCGCCCGTCAGGTCGATGGCGGCGAGGTAGCGCCACAGGGCGGCGGCGACGGCCGGGGTGTCGGCCTCCAGGTCGTCCAGGCGGACGAGGCCCGGGGCGTCGTCGCGGGTCCTGGTGCGGTAGACCGCGTACCCGGCGACCGGGGTGCCGAGCGTGACGACGCGGGGCGGCGACAGCTCGTCGTCCTCCTCGTCCTTCTCCACCATCCACTCCTCGCGCCACCACGCCGGGGTGCGGGCGAGGCGGCCCGCGCGGCCGGCGCGGGTGCGGTCGTAGTACGGGCCGAGCAGCTCCGGGGCGTCGGACGGGTCGACCAGGCGCAACGGGCGCTCGTCCGGGGCGATGCGCAGGGCCAGGGGGCGGCGGGAGTCGATCTCCAGGGTGTTCCCGTGGGTGGCGGGGCCGAAGCCGAACCTGCCGTAGATCGCGTCCTCCGACGCCCACAGGGCGGCGATCGGGGCGCCGTCCGCCGCCGCCCTGGCGAACAGCTCGGCGATCATCCCGGAGAGCACGCCCCGGCGCCGGTGCGTCGGCGCCACGGAGACGAACGTCAGCCCGGGGCAGGGCACTTCGCCGCCGGGCACCGACACGGTGAACGGCAACGCCGCGAGGAACCCGACGAGTTGGTCGCCGTCGTAGGCGCCGACGCGGATGCAGTCGAGCAGCAGGTCGTGGTGGTGCTTGCGCTTCTCGTCCTCCGGGCTCTCGTGGAAGACGAGGTACGCGAGGGACAGGGCGCTGTCGATCCCCGCCTCGGGGACGTCGCGGAACCGGAGGGAGTGGGTGGGCGCGGGGGTGGTAGCGGGCGGGACGGATTCCATATCCATATAACGGACGTTAGTTCCCGAACGCCGTGCGGGCAGGTGAATTTCGGGCCGTAGTGGAAGGCGGGGTTCCGAAAGCCGCTCCCGATGCGGATGGGCAGGGACGGCTCAGGGGCTCAGGGACTCAAGGGGTCAGGGGCTCAGGGGCTCAGGGGCTCAGGGAATCAGTACGACCTTGCCCATCGTGCCGCGCGTCTCCAGCGCGCGGTGCGCGGCCGCCGCCTGCGCGAGGGGGTAGCGCTGGACGGCCGGGGTGAAGTGGCCCGTGGCCGCCTCGGCGAGAGCGGCCTCCTCCAGTGTGCGCAGGGGGTTGTCGCCGCCGGCCTGCCGCAGCATCGCCGGTCCGAGGACGTCGACCCGCGTGATGCCGCGTCCGGCCGCTTCCTGCTCGCCCGGCGTCGGCGTCGGCGTCGGCGCCGGCGCCGGTGCCGGTGCCGACGCCGGTGCCTCGTCGTCGTGGATGCCCTGGCCGGACCAGCCGAAGACGACGTGCAGGCCGCCGGGCCCGAGCAGGTCGACCGCGGCCCGGCCCGCCTCACCGCCCACGCCGTCGAAGACGACGGTGGCGGCGCGGCCGCCGAGGCTGTCCGTCAGGTGGGCGCGGACCGTGTCGGGCCAGGCCGGGTCGGTGTAGTCGACGGCCAGGTCCGCGCCGTTCGCGCGGACGCGGGCCACCTTGCGCGGGCCGCCCGCCAGGCCGATGACGGTGGCGCCCCGGTGCTTGGCGTACTGGGTGAGGAGGGTGCCGATGCCGCCGGCCGCGGCGGGGATGACGGCCACCGTCTCGGGGGTGAGCTCCACGAACCGCAGGATGCCCATCGTCGTACGACCCGTGCCGATCAGGGCGACGGCCTCGGCGAAGTCCAGGTCGTCGGGGAGTTCGTGCAGGCGGGAGGCCTCCGTGACGGTCTGCTCGGCGTAGCCGCCCGGGGCGAGCCCGATGTGGGCGACGACGCGTCTGCCGAGCCAGGCCGGGTCGACGCCCTCGCCCACCTTGTCGACGGTGCCCGCCACCTCGCGGCCCGGGATCGTGGGCAGGGCGGGCAGCTCGGGCAGCGGGCCGCGTACGCCCTCGCGGATCGCGGTGTCCAGCAGGTGCACGCCGGCCGCGGCGACGCCGACGCGGACCTGGCCCGCGGCCGGTTCGGGGGCCGCCGTCTCCTCGTACACGAGGTTCTCGGCGGGGCCGAAGGCGTGGAGGCGGATGGCGTGCATGGTGGGCTCCTCACGGGGGGGCGGGGCCGCCCCGGTGGGAGGGCGGCGGCTTCGGGGCCCAGCTTTCAACCTGAAGCGGACTTGAGGTCAACCCCCATGGGTGGTGGGCGTCGGTGGCGGCGTTGTCAGTGGGGGCGGGCACGATGGGCGCATGGGTCAGAGGAAGAGCGTGGGCGCGGTCGTGGCGGCCCGGCGGGCCGAGGTGCGGCTGCCGCCGCTGCGGTCCTTCGGGGGCGGGGAGCTGGAGCCCGACGGGGACTACGACGGGGTGGAGTTCGGCGGGCTCGACCTCGGGGGGCAGGACGGGGGCGGCGCGTTCTTCATGGACTGCGCGCTGGTGGGCTGCGGGTTCGGGGAGACCCGGCTGACGCGGGCGCGGTTCGTCGACTGCGTCCTGACGGAGCCGAGGGGCGTGGGCACGGATCTCGCCGAGGCGTCGCTGAGGGACGTCGAGGTGGTCGACGCGCGGCTGGGCGGGGTGCAGTTGCACGGCGCCGTGCTGGAGCGGGTGGTGGTGCGGGGCGGGAAGATCGACTGCCTGAATCTGCGGAAGGCGCGGCTGCGGGACGTGATCTTCGAGGGGTGTGTGCTTGTCGAGCCGGACTTCGCGCTGGCGTCCTTGGAGCGGGTGGAGTTCCGGGACTGCGTGCTGCGGGGCGCGGACTTCGGCGGGGCGCGGATGAAGGACGTGGACCTGCGGGCGGCCGGGGAGCTGGAGATCGTACGCGGGGTGGGCAGCCTGGCCGGGGCGGTGATCAGCCCCGAGCAGCTGATGGAACTGGCGGCGGGTTTCGCCGCGGAGGTGGGCGTACGGGTGGCGGGCTTCGGGGAGTGAGGCGCGGCCCCGCGCGGCGGGCGTCTCGCCGTCCGGCGGGGTGGGGGGCGTCTCCCCGTGCGCCGGGGTGGCGGGGCGGTGGCCGTATCGCCGTCCGGCAGGTGGCGGGGCGGTGGCCGTCTTCCCGTCCGCCGGGGTGGCGGGGCGGTGGGTGTCTCCCCGTGCGCTGGGGTGGCGGGGCGGTGGCCGTATCGCCGTCCGGCGGGGTGGCGAGGCGGTGGGCGTCTCCTCGTGCGCCGGGGTGGCGGGGCGGCGGGCGTCTCCGCCGGAGTGGCGGGGCGGTGGCCGTATCGCCGTCCGCCGGGCTTCGGGGAGTGAGGCGCCGCCCCGCGCGGTGGGCGTCTCCCCGTGCGCCGGGGTGGTCGGGCGCTGGCTGTCTCCGCCGGAGTTGCGGGGCGGTGGGCGTCTTCCCGTCCGCCGGGGTGGCGGGCGCTGGCGGTCTCCGCAGGGTGGCGGGGCGGTGGCCGTCTTCCCGTCCGCAGGGGTGGCGGGGCGCTGCCCGTCTCCGCCGGGGTGGCGAGGCGGTGGGCGTCTCCCCGTGCGCCGGGGTGGCGAGGCGCTGCCCGTCTCCGCCGGGGTGGCGGCGGGGTCAGTCGGAGACGCGGGGGAAGCGGGACTGGAGGGCCCAGATGGTGGGGTTGTCGGCGAGGGAGTCGTGCAGGTCGGTGAGGTCCGCGACGAGGTCCTGGAGGAAGTCACGCGCCTCGCGCCGCAGCTCCGCGTGGGAGAAGCTCAGCGCGGGCTCCTCCGGGTCCATCCAGTCCGCCTCGATGTCCACCCAGCCGAAGCGGCGGGTGAACAGCATGCGGTCCGTGGACTCCGTGAAGTCCAGCTCGGCGTACTGCGGCCGGGAGGCGCGGCTGCCGAGCGGGTTCTTGTCCAGCGTCTCGACGATGTCGCACAGCGCCCACGCGAAGTCCAGGACGGGAACCCATCCCCAGGCTGTGGACAGTTCCCGGTCGGCCTTGGTGTCCGCCAGATACACGTCCCCGCAGAACAGGTCGTGCCGGAGCGTGTGGACGTCCGCCCTGCCGTAGTCCAGCTCAGGGGGGTCCGGGAAGCGGCGGGAGAGGGCGTAACCGATGTCGAGCACGGTTCGATGGTGTCACGGCCCGGCCATCCTCACGGCAGCAGCCGCTGTTCCTTAGCCACCGCCACCGCGCCCGCCCTCGTGTCGACGCCGAGCTTGTCGTAGATGCGGCCCAGGTGGGTCTTGACGGTGGCCTCGCTGATGAACAGGGCCCGGGCGATGTCGCGGTTGCCCAGCCCTTGGGAGAGCTGGCCGAGGATGTCGCGTTCGCGGTCGGTGAGCGTGGGGCGCGGGGCGCGCATGCGGGCCATGACGCGGGAGGCGACCGGCGGCGAGAGCGCGGTGCGGCCCTGGGACGCGGCGTGGATCGCGGAGAACAGCTCCTCGGGGCGCTCCGCCTTGAGCAGGTAGCCCGTCGCGCCCGCCTCGATCGCCCGCGTGATGTCCGCGTCCGTGTCGTAGGTGGTCAGGACCAGGACGTGGGGCGGGGCGTGGGGCGGGGCGTCGGGGGAGGGCGCGGTGATGCGGCGGGTGGCCTCCACGCCGTCGATGCCCGCGCCCAGTTGCAGGTCCATCAGGACCACGTCGGGCGTCAGCTTGGCGGCCAGGGCGACCGCCTCCTCACCGGTGCCGGCCTCGCCGACCACCTCGATGTCCGGGGCGCTGCCGAGCAGGGCCAGCAGACCCGCGCGGACGACGACGTGGTCGTCGCAGACCAGCAGGCGGACGGGGCGCGATGGGCTCATGACGGGGACTCCTGGGGCATCGACGAGGGGGACTCCGACGGGATGGGGATCGACACGGAGAGGACGGTGCCCTCGCCCGGCGCCGACTCGACGGTCAGCGTGCCGCCGAGCTGACCCGCCCGGGCGCGGATGGCGGGCAGCCCGTGGCCCCGTACGCCCGCCGTGGGCCGGCCGGCCGCGGGCTGCGTGAAGCCGCGGCCGTCGTCCGCGACGTCCAGGACCACCTGGTCGTCCAGGAGCGTCAGGGTCAGCGCGGCCGTCGTGGCGTCCGCGTGCTCGCGTACGTTGGCCAGGGCGCCCTGGGCGATGCGCAGCAGCGCGGAGCCGACCCGGTCGGGCAGCGGCACCGGGGTGCCCTCCACGTGGAGGCGGACGGTCAGGCCGGCGTCCGACTCCCGTTCGGCGAGGGCCCGCAGGGCCTCGGTGAGGCCGCCGCCGTCGGCGAGGTCGGCGGGCGCCAGGTCGTGCACGAAGCGGCGGGCCTCGGCCAGACCGCGCTCGGTGATCGATTCGGCGGTACGGACGTGGGCGTGGGCCCTGGCGGGGTCGGTGTCCCAGAGGCGGTCGGCCGCCTGGAGCAGCATCTGCTGGCTGGACAGGCCCTGCGCGAGGGTGTCGTGGATCTCCATGGACAGCCGCTGGCGCTCGGCGAGCGTGCCCGCGCGGCGTTCGGTGGCGGCCAGTTCGCGGCGGGTGCGCAGAAGGTCGTCGATGAGGACGCGCTGGCGGGCCGCCTGGCGCTGCATGTACAGGAAGACGGCGCTCGCCACGGCGGCCCACGCGGGCGGCGCGAACAGCAGGTTCGGGTCGAAGCGGCCCGCGAGCCGCAACTGCGCGGCGACCACGAAGGCGGTCAGGACGGCCACCAGGAACAGCGCGGCGCGGGGCGGCAGCGTGCGCAGCCCGGTGTAGAAGAGCGGCACCGCGCACCACGCGAAGCTCGGCGCGAGGACGACGAGGACGCTCCAGGCGGCCACGACGAGGATCAGCCAGGCGAGGCGGTGCGGCGCGGACCGGGCGCCGAGCGCGGGGCCGGACAGGTAGAGCAGCGCGAGGCAGACCGACAGGGCGATGATCCACGGGGTGCGGGGCCCTACGGGGTGCCGGAGCAGGAAGCGGACCAGCGAGGAGCCGAGGAGCAGGAAGAACGCGGTGTGCATGACGGCTGCGAGCCAGCGGGCATCGGGGTCGGGTGCCCCCGCCTCCCCGGTCGCGGGGCCCGGGGCCGGCGCGGGCCGTGCCACCACGGGGGCCTCCCTATTGTGCGGCGTGACGCCTTGCTTGAACTGGGCGAACACCCTCATTGTGGCCCGGCGGGGCCACCGGCGGGTCAACCGATCGGCTGACCCTCGTGTCGGCCGGGTCGCGGCCGGCTCCGAGCCGGTACGCCGAGGGGTGGGGCCCGGAAACGGCCGGAGGATCGATGGCAGGGGCAAACGCCCCTTCCGCCGCCCTCCAAGGAGCACCCGATGCAGAAGATCTCCCGCCGCACCCGCGTCCTCACCGGTGCCGTCGCCGTCGCCGTCCTCGGCACCGGTGCCCTCGGCGCCGTCTCCGCGAACGCCGTCTCCGCGAGCACCGGCGCCCCGGCCGCCAAGCCCGCCGCCGCCACCGCCGACGCGGGCGACAAGAACCTGACGCGGTCGACGCACCTGACCGTCGCCGCCGCCACCAAGGCCGCGCAGGCCACCCTGGACGCGGCGAAGAAGGAGAACCAGCGCGTCTCCGTCGCCGTCGTGGACCGCAACGGCAACACCATCGTCACGCTGCGCGGCGACGGCGCGGGCCCGCAGGCGTACGAGTCCGCCGAGAAGAAGGCGTACACCGCCGTCTCCTGGAACGCGCCCACCTCCGAGCTGGCCAAGCGCCTGGAGCAGGCCCCGAACCTGAAGGACATTCCCGGCACGCTCTTCCTCGCGGGCGGCGCCCCGGTGACCGCCAAGGGCGCGCCCGTCGCCGGCATCGGTGTCGCGGGCGCCCCGAGCGGCGACCTGGACGAGAAGTTCGCCGAGGCGGGCGTCGCGGCCCTGAACCGCTGACCACCCCCGGGCCACCACTTCCCGGACCGCGCCCCCGGCCCGCCCCGGGGCCCCGGCCGCCCCAAGGCCGAACAATTGCCGCATAAGATCATCGGCGTGGACCTGCGATCTCCGGCCGGCCGAGCCGCCCCCGTGCTCCGTACCCTCGCCTGCGCCCTGGCGCTGCTCGCCACCGTCGGCGGGTGCGGCGGCTCGGGCGTGGACGGCACGCCGGGGGCGGACGGCGTGCGCGACCCGTACTTCCCGAAGCTGGGCAACGGCGGGTACGACGTCACGCACTACGACCTGACCCTCGGGTACGACCCGGACGCGCGCCACCTCACCGGCACCGCCGAGATCACCGCGCGCGCCGACAAGAACCTCAGCGCCTTCAACCTCGACCTCAAGGGGCTCGACGTCTCCGCGATCACCGTGGAGGGCAAGGCGGCCCGGTTCCAGCGCGCCGGCCACGAGCTGAAGGTCCGCCCGGCCGACGAACTCGACCGGGGCGAGACGTTCGTGGCCCGCGTCCGCTACAGCGGCACCCCGGAGGCCATCACCGACGCGGACGGCTCCAAGGAGGGCTGGCTCACGACGGTGGACGGCGCGCTCGCACTCGGTGAGCCCACCGGTACCATGGCGTGGTTCCCCGGCAACCACCACCCGAGCGACAAGGCCTCGTACGACATACAGGTCACCGTCCCCGAGGGCCTGCAGGCCGTATCCAACGGCGAGTTGACGCGCGAGTCGACGAAGAACGGCCGCACCACCTTCGCCTGGCACAGCGCCGAGCCGATGGCGAGCTACCTGGCGACCGTGGCCGTGGGCAAGTACGAGATGGAGACGTCGGTGACGGAGGACGGCCTGCCGGTCATCACGGCCGTCGACCCCTCGCAGAGGAAGGCGAGCAAGAAGGTCCTCGCCAAGCTCCCGGACGTCATGGAGTGGGCGGAGATGAACTTCGGCCCCTACCCCTTCTCCTCGATCGGCGCGATCGTCGACCGCGAGGAGGACGCGGACTACGACCTGGAGACCCAGACCCGGCCCGTCTTCCCCGGCGCCCCCGACACCGAGACGCTCGTCCACGAGCTGGCGCACCAGTGGTTCGGCGACTCCGTGACCCCGAGGTCCTGGCGGGACATGTGGCTCAACGAGGGCTTCGCGACGTACGCGGAGTGGCTGTACGCGGAGGACAACGGCGGCGACAGCGCGCAGGAGACGTTCGACGCGCTGTACGAGGGCGACCTCTACGAGAACAAGGAAGCCAACGAAGCCGTCTGGGACTTCCCGCCCGCGAAGCCCACCGACGCGGCACACATCTCGGAACCGCCGGTCTACGACCGGGGCGCGATGGTCGTCCACAAGATCCGCCGGGCGGTCGGCGACGACGCGTTCTACGTCATCATGCAGGGCTGGACGAAGACGTACCGGCACAAGAACGCCGACACCCGGGACTTCACCGAGTACGTGGAGAAGCACGCGGGCGGCGACGAGGCGCGCGAGAAGGTCCGCCGGATCTGGGGCGACTGGCTGTACGGGGACGGGAAGCCGGAGCACCCCTGAGGCGCGCCGCTCACAGCGGCTTGCGCAGCACCGCGCACGGCCGGCGCAGCGCGCGGTCCTCGCGGTGCCCGATGACGAGATAGCCGAGCGCGGTCCAAAAGCGCAGCGCATCGGGGTTGTTCTCCAGGACGGCCAGGCGCACGGCCGTGCGCCCCGCGTCCCGGAAGCGGTCCTCGACGAGGCCGGCGAACCGGCGCCCGACGCCCGTGCGGTGCAGCTCCTCGGCGACCACGAACAGCCCGATCCACGGGTCGGGGTCGGTGGGGTCGGGGTGGTGGGCGAGGGTGACGGCGACGCCGGCGAGGCGCCCCTCGGAGCGGGCGAGGAGTACGTCCGTGCCGGGGCGCGCCAGTTCGTCCGCGAGGGCCTTGGCGACCTGTTCGACGCGGATGTCGTCGGGGTCGGGGAAGTCGCCGCTGAGCGCGAAGAACGCGCGGTTCGCCGCGTACAGCGCGGTCACCTCGGTGAGCAGGTGGCCCGGCAGCGCGCCGCCGACGGCGACGAGCGGTTCGAGGATCATGCGGGGCAGGCTAACCGGCCCGGTCGGCCCGCTCGGCCCCGGCTCGCTTGCGGATCTCGCGCCACTCGGCCGCCGCCGTCCAGAGCCAGGCGCCGGACGCGAGCGCGTAGCAGGCGACCCAGCCCGTGAAATGGCCCGCTTCGAGGACCTCGTCGACGGCGAGCACGGCGAACACGGCGGCCGGCGCGGCCGTGCGGTACAGCTTGTGGCGGGCGAGCCGCCGCTGCTTGCGGGGCCCTTCGGCGAGCCGCATGGCGTACACCTCGACGTCGCCGAAGGCGTCCTCGGCACGCTCGCCGTCCGCCGTGGCCAGGTGCTGCCGGGCCTCCCGCACATGGCCGCGCGCCTCGGCGGCCGGCATGGTGTGCCGGCCCCGCAGCAGCCCTTCGAGGCGGGTCAGCCACTGCTCGTCGCCGGCGGGCGGGCGCGGTGCGAACCAGCGGTCGAGGGGGGCGTCCGGGAACGCGTACGCCCCGACGGCCCAGGCGGCGCAGGCCGCCATCAGCACCGGCACGGGCACGTCGAACAGCCGTTCCCTGGGGGCGGTGGCGGCGAGGGAGACCCCGCCCACGAAGGCGCAGGCGGCCGCCGCGAAGAAGCCCCACATGCCGCGCATCCGGCCGGCGGCGCGGGCGGCGAAGGCGAGGGCGCCGAGCGTGATGGTGGCGGTGATCGCGGCGCATCCGGCGACCGAGGCCCAACTGCCCGTCACCCACAGGCCGTCCTCGATCCAGTGCAAGGCACTCAGGGCGAAGCCGAGGAAGCCGAGCAGGCCCAGGCAGGCGCGGAGGCGTTCGGCGGGGGTCAGGCCGTGCGGGTCGACCCTGGCCCGGCGCTCCTCGCTGATGCGCTCGGCGGCGACGGTACGGGCGTACGCCCCGGGTGCGCCGAGGACCTCCCGGGCGGGCAGCCCCGCCTCGCGCACGAGCTGGTGGGCCTCGGCGAGCACCGCGTCGGTGAGGTCGGCGGGCGCGTCGTGGTCGAGCGCGAGCCGTACGTGGACGGTGTCCGCCCACTCCTCGTCCTCCGGGCGGGCCCAGACGAGGTCGGCCGCCGGTGTCGCGGCAGTCTCCGGTATCGCGGCTGTCTCCGGTGCCGCGGCTTTCGTCCGTGTCCTGCGCACTGTCATCCCCCTTGCCCTGGCCGAGGAGCGAGCTCGCCCTGGCCGAGGAGCGAGGCGACGGTCCGGGTGAAGTCACCCCACGCGGCCTGGTCACGCCGCAGCCTCGCCCGCCCCTCCTCGGTGATCCGGTAGTACTTCCGCCCGGGACCGCCCTCGCCCGCGCCCCACTCGACGGCGACGGCGCCCTCCTCTTCGAGGCGGGTGAGGGCGGGGTAGAGCGTCGCGGCCTTGACCCCGTCCAGCCCCGCGTCGGCGAGCCGCCCGAGCAGGGCGTAGCCGTAGCTCTTCTCCTCACCGTCGAGGACACCGAGCAGACACAGCGGCAGCGCGGCACGGGTCCACGCGGTGACGACCACGGATGCTCCCCCTCGCCGGGCTCTTCGGCTTCTCGAACTATTACAGGAACGATAATAGCCGGGCGGGGTCCCCGGGCACGCCAGAGGGCCCCGGCACGGGTGCCGGGGCCCTCTGGGGAGCGACGTCAGCCGGTGACGTCAGGTCAGACGTTCACGCCGAAGTCCTGGGCGATGCCGACCAGGCCCGAGGCGTAGCCCTGGCCGACCGCGCGGAACTTCCACTCCGCGCCGTTGCGGTACAGCTCACCGAAGACCATGGCGGTCTCGGTGGCGGCGTCCTCGGAGAGGTCGTAGCGGGCGATCTCCGCGCCGCCGGCCTGGTTGATGATGCGGATGAACGCGTTCCGCACCTGGCCGAAGTTCTGCGAGCGGTTCTCGGCGTCGTAGATCGAGACCGGGAAGACGATCTTCTCGATGTCGGCCGGCAGACCTTCGAGGTTGACGTTGATCTGCTCGTCGTCGCCCTCGCCCTGGCCCGTGACGTTGTCACCGGTGTGCACGATGGTCTGGTCCGGCGTCGCCTTGTTGTTGAAGAACACGAAGTGCTGGTCGGAGTAGACCTTGCCCTGCGTGTTCACCGCGATCGCGGAGGCGTCGAGGTCGAAGTCGGTGCCGGTGGTGGTGCGGACGTCCCAGCCGAGCCCCACGGTGACGGCGGTCAGGCCCGGAGCCTCCTTGGTGAGCGAGACGTTGCCACCCTTGGACAGGCTTACTGCCATTGTTGGGAGTCCCTTCCCTCGTTACGACGCACCGCGTCTGAGCCAGTGCGTACGGGCTTCGTACTGGGGACGAAGCTACCTTCACTGGTACCAACGCCGTCCGAGGTCCCGAAGGTTCCGCATGGCTTTACTTTCTTTACGCTTCCCTGGCGCGCCCGGCCCTTCGCGCCCGACCGGCCCCGCGTAAAAGTGCGTGACGTGAGCCCGACAGACGCGGGACCATGGGGGACATGTCCGGTCCCTATGTAATCCGCGGTTCGGTCTCCCTGCCGGAGGCCGAGCTGATGTGGCGTTTCTCGCGGTCCTCGGGGCCGGGCGGGCAGCACGTCAACACCACCGACACGCAGGTCGAGCTGCGGTTCGACCTCGCGAACACCGACGCCCTGCCGGAGGTGTGGAAGCGGCGGGCCCTCGAACGGCTCGCGCCGCGCCTGGTCGGCGGCGTCGTGAGCGTGCGGGCCGCCGAGCACCGCTCGCAGTGGCGCAACAGGGAGATGGCCGCCACCCGGCTGGCCTCCCTGCTCGCCGAGGCCACCGCACCGCCGCCGAAGCCGCGCCGCGCCACGAAGATCCCCCGCGGCATCAACGAACGCCGGCTGCGGAACAAGAAGCAGCGGAGCGAGACGAAGCGGGGCAGGTCGGGACAGGGGTGGGGTTAGCCCGCCCCGTAAGTGGCTTGCGGGGCGGGCGGCGCGCCCCCGACGGGCGCTCAGCCGAGGTGGCGGTAGCGGCCCCGGAAGTACAGCAGCGGCCCGCCCTCCCCGCTCGGCAGGGACGCCGTCAGCACCCGCCCGATCACCAGCGTGTGGTCGCCCGCCCGCACCGTCTGCTCCGTACGGCACTCCAGCGTGGACAGCGCGCCGCCGATCAGCGGGGCCCCGGACTCGGCGCCCCGCGTGTACGGGATGTCCTCGAACAGCAGCCGGTCGCTGATGCGGCCCTTCATGGCGAAGCGGCCCGCGATGTGGCGCTGGCTCTCGGCGAGCACCGAGACCGCCCACAGCGGCTGCTCGGCCAGCAGGTCGTCCATCCGGGAGCCCTCGCGCAGGCTCACCATGACCAGGGGCGGGTCGAGCGAGACGGAGACGAAGGCCGTCGCCGTCATGCCCACGTCCTCGCCCACCGGGGCGCTCGGGTCGTCGGCGTCCAGGCTCGCCTCGCGCGCCGTCACCAGGACCACACCCGCCGCCAGCCGGGACATCGCCGCGCGGAACTCGTCGTCGCTCACCCCACCAGCATGCCCATCCGGCGACGGGAGGCGTGGGGAAGGCGGGGCCGGGAGAGTCTTCGGTGTCTGAGCCACGGTGACGACGCTAACCCCCCGGCCCGGGGTGCCACATCGGCCCCGGGGCCGAGGCGGGTCCTAGGTCCCACGGCCGAGGGAAGGGTGGCACGCGGTGCCGTATCGCCCGGTGGACTGGACCAACGACCCTGTCCCACCTGTGACTTGAGTCACAGGGCCCATATTTTGTTGACCCTGTGTACCGGGTGGGCAGCTCGCTGTGATTCAGTGACGGTGGCAATAAGACACTGAGGGCACAAGGGCACAGAAAGACACTGCGGGCGCCGCGCATCCTGGATTGCTGTCGAGGTCTCGGGGAGAACGAGCATGGAGACCGAGTCGGAGCCGTACGTCCGTCTTGCGACCCTGCGGCAGCTGCATCAGGTGGTAGCGGAACTGAACACCGCCCGGAGCCTGGCGGACACGCTGCAGACCGTCGCCGACGGCGTCGTCAACGGCCTTGGCTATGAACTGGCCTGCGTCAATCTCGTGCGCCCGGACGGCGATCTCGTCGTCGCCGCCTTCGCGGGCAACTCCTCCGCCGAGGCCCTCATCACCGGCCGCGTCGGCTCCCGCGACGCCTGGGAGCGCCGCCTGGCCATGGGCGAGGCGTGGGGCGCCCTGCGCTTCATCCCGCACACCGAGGGCTGGATCCTCGACGACGACGACGTCCCGCAGTGGTACACCGAGGGCCCCGAGCCCCGCTTCGAGGACGAGTGGCACCCCGCCGACCGCCTCTTCGCGCCCATGTACGCGACCGGCGCCGCCGGCGGCGAGCTGCTCGGCGTGATCTCCGTGGACCGGCCGCGCAACGGCCGCAGGCCCGGCGCCTGGGGCCGCGAGGCCCTCCAGATGTACGCCTTCCAGGCCGCCATCGCGATCAGCAACGCCCGGCTGCGGGCCAACATGCAGCGCGCCCTGGTCCGCCTGGAGCGCGAGCAGCAGGCACTGCGGGCCAGCGAGGAGTCCTTCCGGCAGGCCTTCGAGTACGCGCCCTCCGGCATGGCCATCGCCGAGATGGGCGGCGACCAGCACGGGCGGCTCCTGCGGACGAACGACGCGCTGTGCCGCCTGCTCGGCCGCCCCGCCTCCGCCATGCGGCGCTACTCCTTCTCCGACCTCGTCCACCCCGAGGACATCGGCACGCTCCTGCGGACCTCCGCCGAGGGCGGCCGCGCCGAGCTGCGGCTGGCGCGGCGCGACGGTACGTACGTGTGGGTCTCGCTGCGCAACTCCGTGGTCGCCGACGCCGCCGACGGGCCCCGCTTCCTGCTCACGCACGTCGAGGACATCGAGGAGCGCAAGCGCCGCGAGCTCCAGCTCGCCCACCGCGCCTCGCACGACTCCCTGACCGGGCTGCCGAACTCCGCCGAGCTGCGGGCCCGCCTCAGTGCCCGCCTGTGCCGCAGGCCGCACGCGGGCAGGCCGAGCGCCGTCGACTCCCTGGACGCCGCCTACGAGCACGGCTTCGACTTCGGGCACGCCTCGCTGGAGCACGCCGACGGCTTCGACCACCACGTCCACACCATCGCCCCCGAGGGCCGGGAGGGGGACGTGGACGACGGCACCAAGGGACTCGCGGTCCTCTTCTGCGACCTCGACGGCTTCAAGTCCATCAACGACCGGTTCGGGCACCACACCGGTGACGCCGTCCTCATCGAGGTCGCCAGGCGCCTGACCAGCGGCGTCCGCGACGGGGACACCGTGGCCCGGCTCGGCGGCGACGAGTTCGTCGTCCTCGCCGACGGGCTCGGCCGCGCCGACGCCCAGGACCTCGCCGTCCGGCTGCGCAACGCGATCATCCCGCCGATCCGGGTCGACGGCAGGGCGGTGCGGGTCGGGGCCAGTTTCGGCATCGGCTGGGCGCACTGCGGGATGTCGGCCGACGAGGTGCTGCACTCCGCCGACCAGCGGATGTACGTGGAGAAGCGCTCCCGTGCCAAACAGCAGCGGCGGGCCGGCTGACCCCCGGGGTGAGGCCGACGCCACCTCTTGGGATCACTTGGACCGGGTAGGCTCCCGCCGTCAGCGATGTGAGGGAGTGACCTGGGAATGACGCCCGGCAATAACGGCGAGAACACGCCGAGCGCGCCGCAGGGCGACGACGATCCGTTCGGCTACCTGTACGAGGACGGACAGGCGGCCGGAGCGACCCCACCCGGCAGCGGGGGCGGCTACGGCTACCCCGGGCCCCGGTCCTCGTACCACCACGTCCGGGCGGTCGGCGAGCGCCGCCCCACCTCCTACGGGCAGCCGCAGGCCACCCAGCCGTACGGCCAGCAGGTCCCACAACAGCAGGCCCAACAGCCCTACGGCCGGCCGAACCCGCACTACACCGCGCCCGAGGCGCAGCCCGGCGGGGCGCCCGTCGCCCCGCCGCGGAACGCGCCCCCGGGCGGCGGCCGCGGCCGGGGACCCAACAGCAAGGGGCTGCTGATCGCCGCCATAGCGGTGGTGGCCGTCGTCGCCATCGGCATCGGCGCCGCCATGCTGTTCGGCCGCGACGACGACAAGGGCGGCGAGGAGCAGGCGGGCGGCAAGCCGACGGCGGCCCGGACCGTCGAGCCCAGCGAGAAGCCCACGAAGAAGAAGCCGGCCGAGAAGACCGAACTGCCCAAGACGGACGCGAAGACGCTCCAGCTCCAGGGCGGCACGACCACGGCGTCCGACGTCGCCGGCGCCAAGGCCGCCGGCGGGGTCTACGTGACGGGCTTCGACAAGGTCGGCGCCCAGGTGACCTGGACCGCCAACGGCATCCCGAAGGCCGGTTCGTACAGCCTGCGCGTCAACTACGGCGTGCCCGGCAAGGACTCCAACGCCACGATCCTGGTCAACGGCAAGAAGCAGATCCGCCCCCTGAACATGATGAACTTCGCCCACGCGAAGGAAGGGGAGTGGGACAAGGGCTGGACCAACACCTGGGCGGTGGTCCAGCTCACCAAGGGCACCAACACCGTCACGCTCACCTGCGAGCAGGACAACCTGTGCGGGTCCACCGGCGCCAACATCGACCAGATGTGGCTCGTCGAGGGCGACCAGGGCTAGCCCCGCGGCCGGGGCTATGCCAGCAGCCCCAGGAAACCCGCCACCGTCCCGGCCATCGCCTCGCGGGCCGGGGCGAGGTATTTCCTGGGGTCCACGACCGAGGCGTGCGCCGCGAGGTGGGCGCGTACCTCGGTCGTGAACGCCGTGTTGAGCGCCGTACCGACGTTGATCTTCACCATGCCGGAGGCGATCGCGCGGCGGATCTCCGCGTCCGGTACGCCACTTGAGCCGTGCAGCACCAACGGCGCGGGCACGGCCGCCGCCAGGGACGCGATCAACTCGTGGTCCAGGGTCGCCGTCCGCTCCGTCATCGCGTGCGAGGAGCCGACGGCCACTGCGAGCGCGTCCACGCCCGTGTCGGCGACGTACGCGGCCGCCTCCGCCGGGTCCGTGCGCACCCCGGGCGTGTGCGCGTCCAGCGGCGGCTCGCCCTCCTTGCCGCCCACCTCGCCCAGCTCCGCCTCGACCCAGATGCCCCGCTCGTGGCCCCAGCGCACCGCGTCCGCCGTCGCCTTCACGTTCTCGCCGTACGTCAGCTTCGAGGCGTCGAACATCACGGAGCTGAAGCCCTCCGGGTGGGCGGCCCGCAGCAGTTCGACGTCCGTCACATGGTCCAGGTGCAGGGCGAGCCGGGCCGAGGACGCGCGGGCCACGGCCGCCGTCGCCGCCGCCACCGGGCCCGGGCGGCCGCCGTGGAAGCGCACCGCGTTCTGCGAGATCTGGAGGATCGCCGCCGTCCCGGCGCGCTCGGCGCCCAGCGCGATCGCCTCGGCGTGTTCCAGCGTGATGACGTTGAACGCGGCGACGCCGTGACCCGCGGCGCGGGCCTCCGCGACGAGTTCGCCGGTGCGGACCATTGGCACGTGCTCCCCAATTCCCGGGGCGCTGCGCCCCGTTGCGCGGTGCGGATACGGCTCTTCGTGCGGTCGTGCGGTCGTGCGGGTACGGCTCTTGGTGGGCGGCTACCCCGTGGGGGCCTTGGTGGTCACCGTGACCCGCGTCAGCAGGGCCTCGTACGTCGAGGGGTCGAACTCGCCCGCCACCGGCGCCGCGACGGTCGCCGCCGACAGCGCGACGGCGCGCACGAGCCGCTCCGGCCACGGCAGGCCCTCGGCGAGGGCGGAGAGCAGCCCGGCGACCGCCGAGTCGCCCGCGCCCGTCGGGTTGCCCCGCACGGGCGCGGGCGGGCGCGCCTGCCAGGTGCCGTCCGGTGTCCGGGCCAGGAGGCCGTCGGCGCCGAGCGAGGCGACCACGGCGTGCGCGCCCCTGCGGCGGGCGTCGCGGGTGGCCCGCTCCGGGTCCCGCGAGCCGGTCAGCACGGCCAGTTCGTCGGCGTTGGGCTTGACGACGTCGGGGCGGGCGGCGACCCCGCGCCGCAGCGGCTCCCCGCTGGTGTCCAGCAGGACGGGGACGCCGGCTGCGCGCGCCACCCGTACCAGCAGGGCGTACGCGCCGACGGGGACGCCGGGCGGCAGGCTGCCGCAGAGCGCGACCGCCGTCGTCCCGGGGGCCCGCACCAGGTCCTCGTAGGAGTCGAGGAAGGCGGCCCATTCGGCGGGGGTGATGTCCGGGCCGGGTTCGTTGAGCTGCGTGGTGTCACCGGTCGAGGCGTCGACGACGGCGAGGGTACGGCGGGTGGCGGTCGCGGCCGGGGTGAGCGCGTCCGTGATCCGGGGCTCGGCGGCCAGGTGGGCGCGCAGGGAGCGGCCGGTGTCGCCGCCGGCGAAACCGGTGACGGTCACGTCGTGGCCGAGGGCCGCGAGGACGCGGGCGACGTTGACGCCCTTGCCGCCGGGGCGTTCGCGCACGTCCGTGACGCGGTGCGAGGCGTGCGGGGTGAGGGCGGGGACGCGGTAGGTGAGGTCGACGGCGGTGTTCAGCGTGACGGTGAGCATCACTGGTGACCACCCCCGAAGTGCCTGTGTCCCGCCGCGCTTTCGCCGTTCTGATCATGCCAAACGGAAGGCGGTTGGCCCAGAGGCGAGGGCCGACCGCCTCGCGCTCAGCCGGGTTCGACCACCCATTCGCCCTTGCGCATCACGCCCTTGACGTCGAAGTGGGCGTCCAGGACCACCAGGTCCGCGTCCTTGCCCGGCTCCAGGGAGCCCACCGTGTCGGCCATGCCCAGCAGCCTGGCCGGGTTGGCCGACAGGGCGCGGACGGTGTCCTCGACGGAGAGCCCGTCGACGGTCACCGAGCGCTTGAAGGCGCGGTCCAGGGTGAGGGTGGAGCCCGCGATGGAGCCGCCCTCCACGAGCCGCGCCACGCTGTCCCGCACCTCGACCTCCAGGGGGCCGAGCATGTACCGGCCGTCGCCGAAGCCCGCCGCGTCCATCGCGTCGGTGATGAACGCGACGCGGTCCGCGCCCGCCCGGTGGAAGGCCAGCTCCAGGGCGGCCGGGTGCAGATGCGTGCCGTCGTTGATCAGCTCGACGGTGACCCGCTCGTCCTCCAGGAGGGCGGCGATCGGGCCCGGCGCGCGGTGGCCGAGACCCGGCATCGCGTTGAACAGGTGCGTGGCGACGGTGGCGCCCGCGTCGATGGCCTCCACCGTCTGCTCGTACGTGGCGTCCGTGTGGCCCACGGCGGCGATCACGCCGTGTTCGGCGAGGAGGCGCACGGAGTCGAGGCCGCCCGGCAGCTCGGTGGCGAGGGTGAGCATCTTCGCGTGCCCCCGGGCGGCGTCGAGCAGCTTGCGGACGTCGGAGGGGTCGGGGTCGCGCAGGAGGGCCTCGCTGTGGGCGCCCTTGCGGCACGGCGAGATGAAGGGCCCCTCGAAGTGGACGCCCGCGATGTCGCCCTGCTCGGCCAGCTCGCTCAGCAGCCCGGCCCGCTGGGCGAGGAAGTCCATGTCGCCGGTCACCGTGGAGGCGACGAGCGTGGTCGTGCCGTGCAGGCGGTGCGTGTGGACGCCCTTGAGTACGTCCTCCACGGTGCCGGAGGTGAAGGAGGCGCCGCCGCCGCCGTGGTTGTGGAGGTCGACGAAGCCGGGGACCAGCCAGTGGCCCGTGAGGTCGATGGTGGGCGCGTCGGCGGGGGCGGTGGCGGCGATGCGGGTGCCCTCGACGATCACCCGGCCGCCGGTGAGGGTTCCGGTGGGCAGTACCACCTGGGCACCGGCGAGAACCTTGCTAGTGGCCATCAGGTGGTTACCTCCGTGGGGTCGGTTTTCTGGGGGTCGGTTTTCTGGGGGTCGGTTTTCTCGGGGTTCGTTGTCCCGGGGGTCGTGGGAGCCGTGGGGGCCGTCGTCTCGTCGAGGAGGTCCCAGGCGAGGAGGCCCGCGCCCAGGCATCCGGCGGTGTCGCCGAGGGCCGCGGGGACGATTTCGGGCAGCGTCTGGAACTGGACGACGCGGGCCGCGACGGCGGCACGCAGCGGCGTGAACAAGGTTTCCCCGGCCTCGGCCAGACCGCCACCGATGATCAGCGTGTGCGGGTCCAGCAGGGTGAGGGCGGTCAGCAGACCGTCGGCCAGGGCGTCGATCGCGTTCCGCCAGACCTTCTGGGCCCTCGGGTCGCCGGACTCCACGGCCTTCGCGCAGTCGGCGGCGTCCGCGTGCGGGTCGCCGCTCGCCTGTGCCCAGGCCCTGCTGACCGCCGACGCGGAGGCCAGGCGCTCCAGGCAGCCGCGCTGGCCGCAGCCGCAGGGGGGGCCGCCGGGGCGTACGACGATGTGGCCGATCTCGCCCGCCGAGCCGTGGGCGCCCGGCTCGATGGCGCCGGCGATGCCGATGGCGCCGGCGATGCCGGTTCCCAGGGGGACGAACAGGAACCGGTCGGCGCCCCTGCCCGCTCCCAGGCGGCCCTCGGCGAGGCCGCCCGTGCGGACGTCGTGGCCCAGCGCCACGGGGGCGCCGGCCAGGCGGGCGCTGAGGAGGTCCCTCAGGGGGACGTCGGTCCAGCCGAGGTTGGCGGCGTACACGGCGATGCCGCGGGGGGCGTCGACGATGCCGGGCACCGCGACGCCCGCCGCGGCGGCCGGTTCGCCCAGGTGGGCCTCGCCGTGGGCCCGGAGGTCCTCCGCGAAGCCGAGGATGGACTCGATCACGGCGGCCGGGCCGCGGTCCCGGTCGGTGGGGCGGCGGGCCTCGTGGAGCAGGGTGCCGTCCGCGGCCACCAGGGCGGCCTTCATTGCGGTGCCGCCTACATCGAGGGCGATGACGTGTCTCACGGGGGACAGTGTCGCGTGGTGGTCGCGAAAGGTCTAGTCCACTTCGTTTCTCGGCTGTGCCGCGCGCTTTCTTCTTGGGGTTGCCTGGGTCTCCCACCCACCCGCCCGTTCACCCGGGGTCGGGCCCTTGCCGTAGGAACAGCCCCACCGCTTCGCGGCGGACGTCTCCCACCCACCCACCCGATTACCCGGGGTCGGGCCCTTGCCGTAGGAACAGCCCCACCGCTTCGCGGCGGATATCCCCCACCCACCCACCCGATTGCCCGGGGTCGACCCTCACCGTAGGAGCGGCCCCACCGCTTCGCGGCGGACATCTCCCACCCACCCACCCGATTGCCCGGGGTCGGCCCCTTGGCGTAGGAGCATCTACCCGCCCCGTTCGCCCGGGGTCGGCCCTCGTGGAGCGCACCCGCCCGCCCGGTTGCCCCGCGTGGGCCCTCGCCGTAGGGACAGCCCTGCCGCTTCGCGGCAGATGTTCCCCACCCACCCGCCCGTTCACCCGGGGTCGGGCCCCTTGCCGTAGGAACATCCGCCCGCCCGTTTGCCCGGCGTCGGCCTCTTGCCGTAGGAGCATCCGCCCGCCCGATTGCGCCGCGTCGAGTCCTTGCCGTGGGAGCGGGGGCCGCCTCTGCTCCTACGGGACCTCCCGATTCGGGGTAAACGGGTGGGTGGGTGGGAGAAACCCGCCGCGAAGCGGCGGGGTGGGACGCCCGCAACGGGCCGAGCCGAGGAAACGCCCCTCCCACACCCCGACCGAGGCCCCACCAGGACAAGACCCCTGCCGCACACTGGCGTCCCGCCAGGGCAAATCGTCCGGCCCACCCGGCTCAGGGCACGCCGCGCAAGGCAAGCCACCCCGGGCCACGGCAGGTCGCCGCCCGACCGAAGCCCCGTCGGCGGCCCAGGGCACCCCGCGTCAGACAAGGCACCCCGGCTACGGCAAGTCGCCGCCCAACCGAGGCCCCGCCAGTCCAAGCCGCCCCGCCACGGCAAGGCCCCCGCCGCCCAAGGCATCCCGCCGCCAGGCAAGGCGCCCAGCCAGCTAGGCGCCCCGCCAGTCCAAGCCGCCCCGCCAGCTAAGGCGTCCCGCCAGGCAAGGCGTTCCGCCAGTCCAAGGCGCCCCGCCAGGCAAAAGCAAGGCCCCCCGCTAGCCCAGAATCACGCTTCGGGTCAGGTTCCGGGGCCGGTCCGGGTCCTGGCCGTGGGATTCCGCCAGGGTCACCGCCAGGCGCTGCGCGCGGATCAGGTCCGCCAGGGGGTCCGCCTCCTGGCGGGCGACCAGTTCGCCGCCCACCCGGGCCACGTCGGCCGCGAGGCCCTCCGGCAGCGTGCCGAACATCCACGCCACCCGGCCGGGGCCGGTGATGGAGATCGGCCCGTGGCGGTACTCCATCGCGGGGTACGCCTCCGTCCACGCCCCCGCCGCCTCCCGCATCTTCAGCGCCGCTTCCAGCGCCAGACCGTACGTCCAGCCCCTCCCCAGGAACGTCCACTGCTCCGCCTCGACCGCCGCCGCCGGCAGCGGTTCCGTCACCGCGAGCTCCGCGTCGAGCGCCGCCTGCGCCACGGTCTTGACGCCGGGGACGTCGCCGAGTCCCGCCCGCAGGAAGGCGAGCGCGGTCGTGGCGAAGCGGGTCTGGACGACCGATTCCTCGTCCGCCCAGTCCAGGACCGCCACCGTGTCGGCCGCGTCCATGACCGGCGTCCTCGGGTCGGCGGTCAGCGCGACGGTCGGGACCGTGCCCGTCAGCCGCCGGAGCAGGTCGAGCACCTCCGTCGTCGTACCGGACCGGGTGATCGCCACCACCCGGTCGTAGCGCCGCCCGGCCGGGAACTCCGACGACGCGAAGGCGTCCGTCTCGCCCTGCCCGGCGGCCTCCCGCAGCGCCGCGTACGCGAGGGCCATGAACCACGAGGTCCCGCACCCGGTGACGGCGACCCGCTCGCCCGGCCGCGGCAGCCCGTCGAACGATGCGGCTGCCTTCGCCGCCCGGTGCCAGCAGGCGGGCTGGGTGGCGATCTCTGCTGCGGTACGCGACATGCGACGAGGCTCCTACCGGGTGTGCGGTGCGTGCATACGTGCGAGGACGTGATGTGCTTAGCAGCCCCCGGGGCGGCCCGGCAATGGGGCCCCTGTCGCGCAAAGGGGCCGCCGTTGCACAAGTGATACTGGGCTGGTGTAGACCTTGTGTTCGAGTTCGGGGGAAACTCGGGGGAAAATCGCAGTTCGTAAGCGCTGGGGCGCGGACGCCTCCAGTACGCGGAAGCAATGAGGGTGGGACAGCTGTGCAGCGGCGCGTGACAGGACTGACCGCGGCGGTGGCCGCACTGGGCATGGCGGGAGTCCTCGCCGGCTGCGGCGGTCCCGGTGACTCCGGTGACGTCACCCTCAAGCTGGTGGCCGCCGACTACGGCGACTCCGCGGCGAACAGCTCCAAGAAGTACTGGGCGCAGGTCGTCGAGGGCTTCGAGAAGGACAACCCCGGCATCAACGTCGAGGTGAGCGTCCGCCCCTGGACCGACGTGGACCGCGAGGTCAAGGAGATGGTCAAGAAGGGCGACGCCCCTGACCTGGCGCAGATCGGCGCGTACGCCGACTACGCCGCGCAGGACAAGCTCTACGAGGCCGACGAGCTGCTCTCCATCGCCACCCAGGCCGACTTCCTGCCGCCGCTCGCCCAGGCCGGCGAGGTCAACCGCATCCAGTACGGGATGCCGTTCGCCTCCTCCACGCGCCTGCTGTTCTACAACACCAAGCTCTTCAAGGACGCGCACCTCACCCCGCCGCGGAGCTGGGGCGAGCTGCAGTCGGACGCCAAGGCGCTCAAGGCGCGCGGCGTGAAGATCCCGTACGCCCTGCCGCTGGGCCCGGAGGAGGCGCCCGCCGAGACGCTGATGTGGATGCTCAGCGGTGGCGGCGGCTACACCGACAACGTCGGCTCGTACGACATCGACTCCAAGCAGAACGCCAAGACGTTCGCCTGGCTCAGGGACGAACTCGTCGGCGAGGGCCTGACGGGGCCGACGGCGCCCGGTGAGCTGAACCGCGCCGAGGCGTTCGCGGCGTTCTCGCGCGGCGAGGTCGGCATGCTCAACGGCCACCCCACGCTGATGAAGATGGCCGCCAAGAAGGGCGTGAAGTTCGGCATGGTGCCGGCGCCCGGCATCAACGGCAAGGCGCGGGCCACGATGGGCGTCGCCGACTGGATGATGGCGTTCAAGCAGAACGGCCACCGCAAGGAGGTCGGCAAGTTCCTCGACTACGTCTACAGCAAGAAGAACGTGCTCGACTTCTCCAACGAGTACGACATCCTGCCCGTGACGACCTCCGCCTTCGACGCGATGTCCAAGGAGCGCGGCCACACCGACCTCGGCAAGTTCCTCGAGGAGCTGCCGACCTCGCAGCTGTACCCGGTGGGCAAGACGTCCTGGGCGCAGGTGTCCGCCGACGTGAAGAAGAACATCGGCAGGACCGTCGAGGAGAACGGCGACCCCGCCTCGGTGCTCTCCCAGATCCAGAACAAGGCGGCGACCGCGGAGAGCGCGGAATAGCCTGGTCGCATGACCGAGCAGCAACCCTCCGTCCAGCCGGAGCCCGCGCGGGAGCTCTCCGCGCGGGATCGCGCCGTGCTCGCCCTGGAGCGGCGCGACTGGCCCGGCCCCGGCGCGAAGGAACGCGCCGTCCGCGAGGAGCTGGGCATGGTGCCCGTGCGCTACTACCAGCTCCTCAACGCCCTTCTGGACGATCCCCGCGCCCTCGCGCACGACCCGATCACGGTCAATCGGCTGCGCCGGGTGCGGGAGTCCCGGCGCGAAGAGCGCTGACGCGGTTAAGGTCGGGCCCATGGGTGACTCTACGTACGCGCAGCCAGACCGGTCCGGACGTCCCGGCCTGCCCGAACCCGTGACGCCCGCGGGACGCGAGGGCCTCGCCGCGATCCTGGAGCGGCCGGAACGATCCGTCGTGGCCCTCGATTTCGACGGCACGCTCGCCGCGATCGTCCCCGACCCCGACCAGGCCCGCGCCCACCCGGACGCCGTGCCCGCGCTCGCCGCGCTCGCTCCGCGCCTGCGCTCCCTCGCCGTGGTCACCGGACGCCAGGCGGGCGTCGCCGTGCGCTACGGCGGCTTCGCGGGAGTGCCGGGGCTCGAACAGCTCGTGGTCCTCGGCCACTACGGCGCCGAGCGCTGGGACGCGGTGACCGGCACCGTGCAGGCCGCCGAGCCGCATCCCGGCGTCGCCGCCGTCCGGGCCGAGCTGCCCGGCTTCCTCGACACGATCGGCGCGTGGCGCGGTACGTGGATAGAGGAGAAGGGCCGCGCAGTCGCCGTGCACACGCGGCGCGCGCAGGACCCGCAGGCCGCGTTCGAGGCGCTGCGCGGACCGCTCACCGAGCTGGCGCACCGGCACGGCCTGATCGTCGAGCCGGGCCGCATGGTCCTGGAGCTGCGCCCGCCGGGCATGGACAAGGGCGTGGCGCTCGCCGCGTACCTGCGGGAGGTCGGCGCGGAGTCGGTGCTCTACGCGGGCGACGACCTCGGCGACATCCCCGCCTTCGCCGCGGTCGAGAAACTCCGCTCGGACGGCATGGCGGGCCTGCTGGTGTGCAGCGGCAGCGCGGAGGTCACGGATCTCGCCACCCGAGCCGACCTGGTCGTAGACGGCCCGTCCGGAGTGGTCTCCCTCCTCACCACCCTCACCACCTACCTCCCCTGACCCAGCGCCCCCTCAGCCCGGGGGCGCCCTCAGTACGGCGCCTGCTCCCGGCGAGGGCGTCCCCCACCCACGGGCACGCCCCTTCGCCCGGGGACGGCGTTCCCAGTACCGCACCGCCTCCCGGCGGGGGTGTCCCCCACCCACCCGCCCTGACCACGGGCACGTCGGCGCCCCGCGAGAGCGTTCCAAGCGCCGCGCCGCCTCCCAGCGAGGGTGTTCCTACCTGCCCCCCGGGGGACCCCGGCCCTCGCTGGTCGACGCGGGGTGAACGGGTGGGTGGGTGGGAAACATCCGCCGCGAAGCGGCGGCCTGGGAAGGAGCGCGGGGCGAGGCGCGCAATCGCCGGGCGGCGGCAGCCCGGCCCAGGCGCCCCGCCCGGCACCGCGGGGAGCCACCGACAGGCATGCCGCCCGCAGGCCGTCCGGGCTAGGCGTCCCCGCCCGTCAGTTCGTGGAGCTGGTCCAGGAACCACTGGGCCGGCGGCAGTGCCGTGGAGGCCGCCGCCAGGCGCTTGGTGCGTTCGGCCCGTTCGGCCGGCGGCATGGAGAGGCCGGCGTGCAGCGCCTCGGCCGTGGCGCAGATGTCGTAGGGGTTGACCGGGATCGCGTCCTCGCCCAGTTCCTCGTACGCCCCCGCCTCCCGCGAGAGCACCAGCGCGCACCCCTCGTCGGAGACGACCGGCACCTCCTTCGCGACGAGGTTCATGCCGTCCCGGATGGGGTTGACCAGCGCCACGTCGGCGAGCCGGTAGGCCGCCAGCGAGCGGGCGAAGTCGTCGTCGACGCGCAGCAGCACCGGCGTCCACCCCTCCGTGCCGAACTCCGCGTTGATCTCCTCGGCGACCCGCGAGACCTCCGCGGTGTAGTCGCGGTACACCGCGAGGTCCTGCCGCGAGGGGTAGGCGAAGGCGACGTGCACGACCCGCTCGCGCCACTCGGGGCGGGTCCGCAGCAGCTCCCGGTAGGCCCGCATGCCCCGCACGATGTTCTTGGACAGCTCCGTCCTGTCCACCCGCACGATGGTCTTGCGGCCCTCGCCGACCTGCTCCCGCAGCGCCGTCATCCGCTCCTCGACGTCGTCCCGCCGCGAGCGCTCACGCAGGAAGTCCGCGTCGGCGCCCAGGCCGTGCACGCCCACCCGCGTCCCGGACGTCCCGCCGAGCAGCCGCACGCAGCACTCCGTGAAGGCGTCCGCCCAGCGTCCCGTCAGGAAGCCGAGCCGGTCGGCGCCGAGCATGCCGCGCAGCACCTGTTCGGCCACGTCGTCCGGCAGCATCCGGAAGTAGTCGGCGGGCGCCCACGGCGTGTGCGAGAAGTGGCCGATCCGCAGGTCGTCGCGGAGTTCGCGCAGCATGCCCGGCACCAGCGTCAGGTGGTAGTCCTGCACGATGACCGCCGCGCCCGGCGCGGCCTCCGCCGCCAGCGCCTCGGCGAACGCGCGGTTGTACGTCTCGTACGCCTCCCACTGGGCGCGGAACTCGGGACCGAAGGCGGGCTCCAGGGGCGTCTGGTAGAGCATGTGGTGCACGAACCACAGGACCGAGTTGGCGATGCCGTTGTACGCCGCCGTGTGCACGCCCTCGCGGGAGCCCGCGTCGATGTCGAGCATCCGGACGCCCGGCTCGGCGACGCCGCGCCGCACCGCCTCCCGGTCGCCCTCGCCGAGCGCCGCGCACACCCACAGGGCGGCGGGATCCTCGGGGGAGTCGCCGATGGCGCTCAGTCCGGAGACCAGGCCGCCGCCGCCGCGCCTGGCGGTCAGCTCCCCGTCCTCTCCGACGGTGTACGAGACGGGGCCGCGGTTGGACGCGACGAGTACCTGCGCTGCTGCTGTTCGGGGCTCGGGGACCATGTGGCCAAACGTAGCCCGTCCCGGGCCCGGGCAAACGTGCGAGCGCCCGACGGTCACGCCACGCGGCGGTGCGCGTACTCCGCGATGCCGGCCATCGGCGGCCGCTCCTGGGTGTCCACCGCGTAAGTCCGCGGCTCGAAGCCCCGCTCCCCCCGCTCGAACTGCGTCAGCTCGGGGCGCACGAGGTGGCCGCGCGCGAGCCGCACCTGCGCCGTGCGGTAGATGGCCGCCGCCATCCGGCCGAGGGCCTGCCCGTCCTGGTGGCGGTGCTTGCGCACGCCGACGTCCACCTGCGCGAGCGCGTCCAGGCCCACCGTGTGCAGGGCGTCGACGAGCAGGCCCAGCTCCACTCCGTACCCGACGGGGAACGGCAGCCGCTCCAGGAGCGACCTGCGGGCCGCGTACTCGCCGCCGAGCGGCTGCACGAAGCCGGCGAGCCGTGGCCAGTGCATGTTCAGCAGCGGCCGCGCCATCAGCTCGGTGACCCGGCCGCCCTGGCCCGCGGCCTCCCCCAGGGGGCGGTCGTACATCGCCTTGACGAAGGCCACGTCGGGGTCGGTGAGCAGCGGGCCCACGATCCCCGAGACGAAGTCGGCGGAGAACTCCCGCAGATCGGCGTCGACGAACGCGACGACGTCCCCGCCGGTCACGAGCAGCGAGCGCCACAGCACCTCGCCCTTGCCGGGCAGCGGCGCGAGGCGCGGCAGTATCTCGTCGCGGTGGACGACTTTCGCGCCCGCCTCCCGCGCCACCTGCGCCGTGCGGTCCGTCGACCCGGAGTCGATCACCACCAGCTCGTCGACCAGCGGTGTCCGCTCGATCAGCTCGCGGCGGATCTCGGAGACGATCGCGCCGACCGTCTCCTGCTCGTCCAGCGCGGGCAGGACGACGCTCACCGAGGTGCCGGACGCGCGCTTGGCGGCGGCCAGCCGTTCCAGCGGGCGGTCGGCCACCGACCAGGAACGCCCGCTCAGCCAGCGCTCGACCTCTTCCAGCACGGTCAGGGTCCTCTCCAGTCATCCGTCATACGGCCAGTCATCCGTCATACGGCCAGTCATCCGTCATACGGCCCGTCGTCCGTCATACAGGCCGTCATGTGATCCATCTCGCGGTTCGGACGACTATCTCAAGGGTCCGGGCCGTCGGTTACAGTCTTGAACAACGCCGGTCGCCGCCGCATGTCGGGGTCGCCGCGTGAGATCGACAACTGAAACCCACAATCGAATACCGCTCATCCAGAGGGGCAGAGGGATACGGCCCGTTGAAGCCCCGGCAACCCTCCCGCCGACCGCGAGGTCACGGTGGGGAAGGTGCCAATTCCGTCTCGCGGCGAGATGCGTCGCGAGGAAGATGAGGAGAAAGGGCCTCGCCTCCATGGCTGTGCAGACCGTCGCCACCGAAAACACCGCGACCTCCACCACCTCCGGGACTTCCGACCCCGCCGCGACCGTTGATCTCGGTCCCGCCTCGGGCCTCTCCTGCCGGGAATGCGGCACCACCTTCCCGCTCGGCCCGATCTTCGCCTGCGTCGAGTGTTTCGGCCCCCTCGAAGTGGCCTACGACCTTCCCCTCGGCGACCCCGAGGCGCTGCGCGCGCGGATCGAGGCGGGCCCCGCCAACATCTGGCGCTACGCCCCGCTGCTCCCCGTGCCCGCCGACGTCGCCGACAAGCCGAACCTCAACCCCGGCTGGACCAAGCTCGTCAAGGCCGACAACCTCGCGCGTGAACTGGGTCTCCAACAGGGCAAGTTGTTCGTCAAGGACGACTCGGGGAACCCCACGCACTCGTTCAAGGACCGGGTCGTCGCGCAGGCGCTCGAAGCGGCGCGCGCCTTCGGCTTCACCACCTTGTCCTGCTCCTCCACCGGCAACCTCGCGGGCGCCGTCGGCGCCGCCGCCGCCCGGGCCGGCTTCCGCTCCTGCGTGTTCATCCCGCACGACCTGGAGCAGGGCAAGGTCGTCATGGCCGCGGTCTACGGCGGCGAGCTGGTCGGCATCGAGGGCAACTACGACGACGTGAACCGCTTCTGCTCCGAGCTGATCGGCGATCCGCTGGGCGAGGGCTGGGGCTTCGTCAACGTCAACCTGCGGCCGTACTACGGCGAGGGCTCCAAGACCCTCGCGTACGAGATCTGCGAGCAGCTCGGCTGGGAGCTGCCGGACCAGCTGGTCATCCCGATCGCCTCCGGCTCCCAGCTCACGAAGATCGACAAGGGTCTGAAGGAGCTGATCGCGCTCGGTCTCGTCGCCGACAAGCCCTACAAGATCTTCGGTGCCCAGGCCGAGGGCTGCTCGCCGGTGTCGGCCGCGTTCAAGGCCGGTCACGACGTCGTGCGCCCCCAGAAGCCGAACACCATCGCCAAGTCCCTCGCCATCGGCAACCCCGCCGACGGGCCGTACGTGCTCGACATCGCGCGGCGCACGGGCGGCGCCGTGGAGGACGTGAACGACGAGCAGGTCGTCGACGCGATCAAGCTGCTCGCGCGGACCGAGGGCATCTTCGCGGAGACCGCCGGCGGTGTGACGGTGGGCGTCACGAAGAAGCTGGTCGAGGCGGGGCTCATCGACCCCTCCCTGACCACGGTGGTGCTCAACACCGGGGACGGCCTGAAGACGCTGGACGCCGTCGCCGAGACCTCGCAGGCCACCGCGACGATCAAGCCGAGCCTTGAGGCGTTCCGTTCCGCGGGCCTGGCCGGTTAACCGCGTAGGGCCCGAGTTTTCCCCTTTTGCGCCCCTGACGGGCGCCCCTTTGAGCTACCGAGGTGAACCCCATGAGCGTGAACGTCCGCATTCCCACCATCCTTCGCACCTACACCGGCGGCAAGGCCGAGGTGGCCGCCGAGGGGGCGACCCTGGGTGAGGTCATCGCCGACCTGGAGAAGAACCACACCGGCATCGCCGCCCGCGTCCTGGACGACCAGGGCAAGCTGCGCCGCTTCGTCAACGTGTACGTGAACGACGACGACGTCCGCTTCGAGCAGGGCCTGGAGACGGCCACCCCGGACGGCGCCGGCGTGTCGATCATTCCGGCCGTCGCCGGCGGATGATTCGATTTCGCAAGTTCCCTGCATAACCCGAATTGCCCTCTCCCGACGACAAGCGGAGGGGGCAATTCTGCATGGTTGAGAGCGGTACAGTTGGGGAAGCTGCTTCGCCGTTTGTGTCGGGCGCATATACGAAGTCTGGCCGCTGCCGACAAGAAGTAGCCAAAGCGCGTCGCCCTTTCGAGCCTTCTACGGCTTTTGCCCGGCCCGACTTGCCCCGACTTCGGCAAATTCTCCACATATTACCGATCAGGCGTGCCCGGATTTCTCGTCCGATTGACCTGTTGCAGAGGGCAGTTGGACAGATACATTCAGCGGCGGTCGACGCGTTCCGGCGCACACCCCCATATCAGTGGGGGGTGAGGTCTGACCCGGGTCCGCGAAGTGCGGTCCTGTGCAAGGGCCAGTAATAGGGGAGTTAGGCATGGCTCAGGGCACCGTCAAGTGGTTCAACGCGGAGAAGGGGTACGGCTTCATCGCGGTCGACGGTGGTGCGGATGTTTTCGTCCACTACAGCGCGATCCAGATGGACGGCTACCGCACCCTTGAAGAAGGTCAGCGAGTCGAGTTCGAGATCTCGCAGGGCCAGAAGGGTCCGCAGGCGGACATGGTCAAGCTCGCCGTCTAGCTCGGCGCGATCGACCACCGAAGCAAGTATCGCGAGGGGCTCGCATCCCACCAGGGGTGCGGGCCCCTCGCGCGTGCCCGGGTCCCGCCAGGCGTGCCAGGCGCGCGGGCCCCTCGTGTGCGCCCGGCTCCGCGCGGGTATGCCCCCCGGGATCCCCCGGCGCACCTCGCCGAAGCGGCACGGGACTCTACGGGATCCGGGAGAGGCGCTTGCACTCGCAGGGGTCGAGTGCTAATCATTGGGCTTAGCACTCTCCCAGTGAGAGTGACAGAACTTGGATCGGGTCGGTGAGGTCCGCGGGCCGCGTGGGGCAAGGAACCACACGGTGCGCAGTCCGTCCGTCGCGGGCACCAGCACGGTCCGTTTGCGTTTCCACCCCTGTCCGGGAGGACCACTTCACATGGCCAAGATCATCGCGTTCGACGAGGAGGCACGGCGCGGCCTCGAGCGCGGCATGAACCAGCTCGCCGACGCCGTCAAGGTGACCCTGGGCCCCAAGGGTCGCAACGTCGTCCTCGAGAAGAAGTGGGGCGCCCCCACGATCACCAACGATGGTGTGTCCATCGCCAAGGAGATCGAGCTCGAGGACCCGTACGAGAAGATCGGCGCCGAGCTGGTCAAGGAGGTCGCGAAGAAGACGGACGACGTCGCCGGTGACGGCACGACGACCGCGACCGTCCTGGCCCAGGCCCTGGTGCGCGAGGGTCTGCGCAACGTGGCCGCCGGCGCCAACCCGATGGCCCTCAAGCGCGGCATCGAGAAGGCCGTCGAGGCCGTCTCCGGTGCCCTCCTTGAGCAGGCGAAGGATGTCGAGACCAAGGAGCAGATCGCTTCGACGGCCTCCATCTCCGCCGCCGACACCCAGATCGGCGAGCTGATCGCCGAGGCCATGGACAAGGTCGGCAAGGAAGGCGTCATCACCGTCGAGGAGTCCCAGACCTTCGGTCTGGAGCTGGAGCTCACCGAGGGTATGCGCTTCGACAAGGGCTACATCTCGGCGTACTTCGCCACCGACATGGAGCGTATGGAGGCGTCGCTCGACGACCCGTACATCCTGATCGTCAACTCCAAGATCTCCAACGTGAAGGACCTCCTTCCGCTGCTGGAGAAGGTCATGCAGTCGGGCAAGCCGCTGCTGATCATCGCGGAGGACGTCGAGGGCGAGGCGCTGTCCACGCTCGTCGTCAACAAGATCCGCGGCACCTTCAAGTCCGTCGCCGTCAAGGCCCCGGGCTTCGGTGACCGCCGCAAGGCCATGCTCGGCGACATCGCCATCCTCACCGGTGGCACCGTCATCTCCGAGGAGGTCGGCCTCAAGCTGGAGAACGCCGGTCTCGACCTGCTCGGCCGCGCCCGCAAGGTCGTCATCACCAAGGACGAGACGACCATCGTCGACGGCGCCGGTGACAGCGACCAGGTCCAGGGCCGCGTCAACCAGATCCGCGCCGAGATCGAGAACAGCGACTCCGACTACGACCGCGAGAAGCTCCAGGAGCGCCTGGCGAAGCTCGCGGGCGGCGTGGCCGTCATCAAGGCCGGTGCCGCGACCGAGGTCGAGCTGAAGGAGCGCAAGCACCGCATCGAGGACGCCGTTCGCAACGCGAAGGCGGCCGTCGAGGAGGGCATCGTCGCCGGTGGTGGCGTGGCGCTCATCCAGGCCTCCGCGGTCTTCGAGAAGCTTGAGCTGGACGGCGACGAGGCCACCGGTGCCGCTGCCGTGAAGCTGGCCCTCGAGGCCCCGCTGAAGCAGATCGCGGTCAACGCCGGCCTTGAGGGTGGCGTCATCGTCGAGAAGGTGCGCAACCTGCCCATCGGTCACGGTCTGAACGCCGCGACGGGTGAGTACGTCGACATGATCGCCGAGGGCATCCTCGACCCGGCGAAGGTGACGCGCTCTGCCCTGCAGAACGCCGCCTCCATCGCCGCGCTGTTCCTCACCACCGAGGCCGTCATCGCCGACAAGCCGGAGAAGGCGGGCGCCGCCCCGGCCGGCGGCGGCATGCCGGGCGGTGACATGGACTTCTGATCGACCTCTGGTTGATCACCGTCCTGACACACCGAGGGCGGCACCCCTTCTCGAAGGGGTGCCGCCCTCGGGCGTTGTCCGGCACCGAATGCTTCACCGCCCGTAGTGATACCGGCAGGCCGCGATGCGGACCTCATCCTCGACGACCTTGTAGACCAGCCGGTGCTCGTCGGTGATGCGGCGGGGCCAGTAGCCGTGGAAGCCGTGCTTCAGGGGCTCGGGTTTGCCGATGCCCTCGTCGGGGCCGTTGCGGGCGATGTCCTGGAGGAGAGTGTTGATGCGCTTCAGCACCTTGCGGTCCTGCTCCTGCCACCAGACGTAGTCGGCTCAGGCCTTCTCCTGCCAGACGAACTTCAATCCAGCAGCTCCCTGACCGTGCCGCCGCCGTTCTCCAAGTCCTCGATGGCGGTCAGAATGCGCCGCGCGTTCTCCGGGCTGCGCAGGAGGTACGCGGTCTCCTTCAGGGACTCGTACTCCGACAGCGCGACGATCACCACCGGTTCGTGTCCCGCGCGCGTCACTATGACCTCTTCGCGGTCGTCGACCACCGCGTTGAGCGTCTCGGCGTACTTGTTCCGGGATTCGGTGGCGGTCATCGTGCGCATGGGGACTCCTCAAGACGTACGGGATTCTGTACGTACAGAAAGGTGTACGTCGGGTGCTCGGGTGTGGCCAGGGCCAGGGCGCTGGTCGTCGGTGGCCGTCCGAGCGCCGGGGCCGTCAGGCGGGTGTCCGGTGGCGGGGGTGGTCGGCTGTGGCCTTTGCGGTGCGGGCCGCTGCCGCGTGGGCGCGCACCGCTTCGGGGGAGAGGGGGCCCTGGCGGCGAGGGTCCGGTTTGCCTCGGCAGGGGCCGCATACGCCGCCGGCCAGTGCTTCCGGGCTGCCGGGCGTCCCACAGGTGGCGCACTCAAGGAGGCGCAGGGCGGGGCGGAGAAGTGGCTGCGGGGGCAGCTTGGAGGTCAGGCGGTTGCGGACCAGCGCCGCCGGGCTGTGGACCGGGGTGGGCAGACCGCAGGTGAGGGCGCGCAGGACGTCCGCCTCGTCGGCGCCTCGCGCGAACCACTGGGTGACCAGCGGCTCCAGGCGCAGGCAGTCGACGTACGAGAGAGACAGCACGGGGGCCGTGCGGCCGAGCGCCGCCAGCAGGACATAGGCGCGGCTACGAATCGGCGGCCGGGACCGGCCCGGCCCGCTTTCTTCCGGCCCGCGCCCCTCCGTCGACCAGATCCCTCCCGGCCCGCGTCCGTCCGCCGACCAGCTTCCCTGCGGTCGGCGTCCCTTCGCGCCGCTCTCCACTGGGTCGCTTTCCTCCGGCCTGTCTTCCCCTGCGCCGCTTTCCTTCTGTCCGTGACCCTCCGGTACTTCGCCGCGTGTGAAGGCGGACCACCAGGTGTCGTCCCGTGCGGTGCGGGAGAACCACGTTCGGGTGATCCAGCGAGCGCCGTCCGTGCCGCGCACGTGTTCCCTGCCGCGCCGCAAGTGGCCCGCCGCCTGGATTCTGTTGAGGGCGGTACGCAGAGCGCACTGGCCGTACGGCAGCTCCTTGGCCAGCGTCTTCACCGAGATGTCGGTGCCGTCGGGGAGCCGATCCAAGTACGCGGCGATGGCGGCCTCGCGGGCCGGGAGGTGGCCGAAGTCGTGGTGGGTGCGGGGGCATTGGCCCGGCGCGGAGCGCTTGCCGTAGCCGGGGGCGGCCATCGGGTGGGGCGCGGTGGGCGGGGCCTGATGCGCGGGGAGGGGGGCAGCACTAAGCTTGGCGGCAGCCATGGATCGACCTCTGTTCTCGATCTTGTGGTCAGACCCCCGGCAGGTGTTCCAGCACCTGGCGGGGGTTGTTCGTTATGTGGGCACGGTAGAGCGTCGTCACGGTACGTGGCAAGCCGAACGCGGAATGTCCGCGATCATGTCAACTCGCAGGGAGGGAGGGCGGGTTGAGACCCGCCTCCCGTTCCATGAAAACAGGGCTCGGGGCTGGCGACTTGAGCTTCGGGGGAGGGTCCGTCACACAAGGGACCTGCGCACGGCATCGACCAGCGATGCCGCACGAGGGTCTTCGGGTCCACTGATGACGTGGTTCATCACATAGGCGAAGGCGATGCCGTGTTCAAGGTCGGCGAAGCCGAGTGAGCCGCCTCGTCCGGTGTGCCCGAAGGAGTGGGGTCCGGTCATGGGGTTGTCCTCGGTGGGCAGCATGAACCCGGAGCTGAATCGGCTCGGTGCCACCAGTACCCGGTCCATCCCGCTGGCCTGTTCTCGTACGGCCGACGCGAGGGTTTCCGGGGCGAATAGGCGTACACCCTCCACCTCATTGATCAGCGCCGCGTACATGCGCGCCAGCCCCCGCGCGGTTCCGATGCCGTTGGACGCCGGTAGTTCCGCGGCCTGGACTCCGGGGGAGTTGAAATCGATCGCGGCCGGCTCAGTGACCATGTAGGCCCTGTTGCTGAGCGAGTCGGGGTCGCTCCACGCGGCGACCTGCTCGCGAAGCCTTTCGGGGACTGACTCCGGAGGCACAGCGGTGAGGTCGACTTCCGGTTTCCGATACGCCATGAAGCTGACACGGGCGCGCTCGTACGCCGGTAGCCCGATGAAGAAGTCCAGGTTCAGTGGCGCCGCGACCTCGTCGGCGAAGAAACGGCCCGGCGTGCGGCCGGAGACCCGGCGGATCACCTCGCCGACCAACCAGCCCCATGTCCGGCCGTGATATCCGTGGGCGGTCCCCGGGGGCCACATCGGACGCTGAGAGGCAAGCGCGGCCGTCATCGGATGCCAGGCCAACGCGTCGGCCAACGGTACGGGCCGGTCCAGAGCGACCAAGCCGGCCTGATGGGACAACAACCAGCGCACCGGGACCTCTGCCTTGCCGTTCTCGGCGAACTCCGGCCAGTATTCGGCGACCGGGGCATCCAGGTCCAGCTCGCCGCGCTGCGCGAGCATGTGCGCGATGGTCGCGGTCGCGCCCTTCGTCGCCGAGTAGACGAGTTGCAGGGTGTCCTGTGCCCATGGACGACCGGTGGTGTGGTCGGCGACTCCGCCCCACAGGTCCACCACAGGCTGACCGTCTTGGTACACGCACACCGCCGCACCGATGTCCCCGTGCCGGGCGAAGTTCTCGGCGAACGCCTCGTGCACCGGCTCGAACCCGCTCGCGGCACAGCCTCCGATCATCGTCATGCGGCCCATCGTGGCACTACGTCCATTTCACTCCGGGGATGGACTCGCTTGCGGCCTGCGGTGCCGTGGCGATCAAAGCGTGTCGGTCAGTGCCCGCAGCCGCTCGTGAAGCTCGCGGATGGCCAACACGGACTCACGTGGTCCCAGCAGCACGGCGAACTCCTTCAGGCGGTCCAAGGCCCTGACGGACATCACTTCGCTTTCGAGCAGCGAAGCACCGTAATGCGCGGCATCGAGCGCTCCCTCCAGGTCACCACCGGCGAGCCGGGCCTCGGCAAGGCGGCTGGACCGCACGGCTTTGTCCCGGGGGGCTGCCCCCCTGACGGCGTTCTCCAGTGACCTTGTCGCGCGGTCCACGTGGCCCGAGCGCAGGAGTACCTTCCCTTCGGTCGACTTCAACTGGGCCTCACCGAACCAGTCGAGCCAATCCGGGTCCGTCTCGGCCGTGCGGCGCTCCCAGAGCCGAGCGGCACGGTTCAGGGCCGTGCCGGCCTTGCGGTGATCACCGTCGCGGGACAGCGCCTCCGCCTTGTGCAGGTAGAGGAAGGACCGGGCGTAGGAGGACAGTGCCCTGGGCGCGTTGTCGATCGCCGTCGAGATGAGTTCGACCCGCTCGGCCGTTCGGCCGGCTTCGGAGACATGGACGCCCATTTCGGCCAGGACGAAGGCACCGAATGCGTTGTCCCCAGCCGTACGGGCACTGCGCAGCGCCCCGACGTAGTAGCGCTGCCCGGCGGAGCACAGACCCGCGTCATGAGCCATCCAGCCGCTGAGGTGCGCCGCGCGTGCGGCAAGTGCGTACAGCCGGACACGCACCGGGTCCGTGTACCGGCCGGCTCGGAGGAGACCGGTGATCAGGGCCAGGTCACCGCGCGCCTGCTCCAGCAGCCCGGCGCCCCCAAGTTGGTCGTCGAGGGTCCGGAGCGTACTGATCCGGCGTTCGATCGCCGAGACCGTCGTGTCCGTGACGCGGTCTCCGTTGAGCGCCGACGCACATGCGGAGGGCGCCTCGACCCAGCTTGCGGCGAGTCCCGTCAAGGCAGTGCCGGTGATGGTGAGAAACCCTCGGCGATCCAACCGGCCACTGCCCACCAGGTCAGCCAGCGCCTGGTCTGTTCCAGCTTGCGTCCACGGGGCAGTGAGCCCTGTCACCTCCCAGACAGGGAGCCAACGCGGCCATGGTGCCGCCTGGACCTGTGCGCGCGGGACGTGCAGCAGGTCAGCCAGGACACGCTGCGTATCCGTGTCCGGTTCCTGCCCTTGTTCCCACTTCCACACCGTCGTTCGGTTGGTCGCCAGAGTGACGCCGAGTGTCCTCCCGTGAGCGCGCATGAGCCGGG
Organism: Streptomyces sp. NPDC034037; assembly: GCF_055575715.1. NCBI lineage: Bacteria > Bacillati > Actinomycetota > Actinomycetes > Kitasatosporales > Streptomycetaceae > Streptomyces > Streptomyces sp. NPDC034037. Next base: position 159,625 of record NZ_JBVISC010000004.1, read on the forward strand.
CGAACTCGGCCTTGCCCCATCCGCGTGCCTGGCGCACAGAGGCAAGTGGGTGGATCGCCAGCGGTTCTACGGGCACTTCATCACTCCCGTCGTTCCTCACGGTGGGGTGTGGAGGCTCTTGCGCGCATCGGCCTGCCGGAAGGGCGTCCCCAAGAGGAACGCCCGAGAAACGTTCCCGGCGTGCTCGTGGCACCAGTTGACTGAACCCAACCGACCAGGAAGGAGCAAGAGGTGGCAGAGACTGTGACACCGCCTCCCACACCGAAGGGCCTGCTGGTGGCGGTGGAGGAGCTGACCGCTGTCCACGATCGATATGACAGCCTCCGGTCCGACAACCAGGGAAGTTCCGGAGACGCGCCATGGCCGGGCGGCGACGGCAATCTGACCGACGCCGGATAGCGCCGGGCGGCAGGGGTGATCGGATGGTCTGTCTTCACCCCTGCCTCACTTGCACCGAAGGGACGGATGCATGGGGAGGCCACAGTGGAACACCAGTTGATCACCGCGGTCGAGTCGGCACTCGGGTGGGACGGGCCGGGTGAACTCGGCAAGGAATTCGTCCGGGGGAGCATGCGAGACTCCGGTCTCGCCGCTCGCCTCCTGACCCCGAACCGTCTGCTTGACATCACGATGCGCAGGAGCCTCAACAGGCCGCAGTTACGCTGCTTCCAGAGAGGTGAGGAAGTCCATCCGGCCATCTACTACACCGATGTGGTCAGCCCCCGTGGGCAGAGCATCTCCATGGTCAACATGCGAAGCCTCGGGCGGCTGTTGGGGGAGGGGGCCACGCTCATCCTCGACCAGCTCAATGTCTTCGACCCGACCATGGAGGTCGCTTGCCGAGCGCTGCAGTGGTGGTCCCATGAGCGCGTTCAGGTGAATGCCTATCTGACGACGAATGAGGCGTCCGGCTTCCCTCTGCACTGGGACGATCACGACGTCGTGATCGTTCAGCTCGCAGGCGAGAAAGAGTGGGAAGTGCGAGCGACATCGCGTGTCGCTCCTCTCTATCGGGATGCCGACGCCAACACCACTCCGAGTGAGGAACTCCTCTGGTCGGGGAAGATGCGGGCCGGCGACATCATGCACATCCCCCGTGGTCACTGGCACCAGGCGACTCGGAACGGCAGCGGCGCGGGAAGGAGCCTGCACGTGACGTTCGGCATCACCCGGCGCACAGGGGTGAGCTGGATGGGATGGCTGACCGACTGGTGTCGTGAGAGTGAGATTTTCCGGCAGGACCTGGACCGCGCTCCCGACGCCGCCGACGAGGCCCTGATCCGAGCGGCGACTCGACTCGTCGGTGAACGCTCACCGGCCGACTTCCTGGCCGTCTACGAGCAGCAGACGACGCTGCCACGGCACGTGCCCTTCTTGGACACCCTCGGCCCTCTCGATGCCACGGTGTGCACCACTCCCTTCCGCCCGCAGATCCAGAGAAATGGCGACACCGTGGACGTGCTTGCCTCGGGCAAGAAGCTCACCTTCACGGCCGAGTCACTGTCTGCGCTGCGGCTGCTGCTCAGTGGCAGGCCGGTCCCACTCGCTCGGGCGGCAAAGAGCCGCGCCGAGGTGGCAGAGATCGCCGAGATCTTGGTGACGGAGGAGTTGTGCGCGGTGCTGACCCCCGAATTGTCCTTGGGCTACACCGATCTCGTCACCAACGCGCCCTCCTGACCGGCGCACTGGATCTCGGCGTCACGGTGCTCGACACCAGTTCCAACTACCTCGGCTTCCGCTCACATGAGGTCCTGGCGCGGGTGGCCGGCGATCTGCTCCCGAAGTTCAGCATCTCCACCAAGGTGGGGTACTTCCCCACCACAGGACGGTCGCAACGTCCCCCGGGCCCGGCGCGACTGCGCGCAGCCGTGGAACGAGCGGTCGATGAACTGGGACGAGAACCGGACCTCGTCTTCCTCCACAACCCGGAACACACGCTCGCGGGGGCTGCGTCTCCCCTTGACCGGGACCGGCTGGAAGGCGCCTGCGCTGCCCTGGACGCAGCGGCGACAAAGGGGTTGTGCGGCGCGTGGGGTGTCGCGACTTGGGACCCCTCACCCTTGGTGGGCCTGGTCGATGCGGACCTGCCGCGGCCCTCAGTCCTCATGGTCCGTGCAGGCCTGCTGGTGGGGGCCAGGACGCTTGACGCTGCCGAGGCCCTCATCGCGGCATGGGGGCTCACAGGCCACGAAGTGTGGGGGATGAGTCCCTTCGGTGGCCTTGCCCGTGCTCCGGTGTGGGACAAATTCAATCCCGGTGCCTTCCTCCGTGGCGTTGACCGGCTCTCACGTGTTCAGGCCGCCTTCCGGGTCGCGTATGCCCTTCCGCGGGTCTGTGCCCTCGCGGTAGGCACCGATGAGGTCGCACACTTGGGTGAACTGCGGGACGCCCTGACGAGCGAGCCCGACGAGGATGTGGTCCGCGCATACCGGGATCTCATCCGGGAGCGCGCGGGCGGTCAGTCGGGCTGAAGCTCTCGGATGATCTGGGTCGCCATGTGACGTGCGGGTGTCGTGCGGGGGTCCTCGGGGTGTGCGGACGGGCCGAGGAGGTTCGCGCACACGAACAGCGTCATCAGTTTGCCGTCCCGGGTCTCGAAGTCGTGGCGTCGTTCCTCACGTACGCGCTCGGCCAGGCCCGGTACGGCGAGGGAACTCGCCCACAAGGTCGCGGAATCGAGGCCGCATGGTGCGTTGCCCCAGTCCTCCCAGTCGAAGAGGGAGAACGTGGGGGCGGTCATGTTGGCCCAGTTCAGGTCCGCATGAGCAGGCACCCAGCGCTCGACGGTCGTATCGAAGTCGGCGCCGGGTGCGATGCCGCGCACGGCCTCGGTGACCAGTTCCTGCGTGAGCGTGACGGTGTCGGGGGTGGCAACGCGCCGGGTCTCCTGGGTGGCGAGCGCGTCCAACGAGGCGTTGAGCGCCTGCCACCATGCGTCCTGGAGCTCCGGGTCGTCGCCGAGGACCGCGTTGCCGATGGGCGGGCTCGGCAAGAGGCCGGTTTCGTCGGCCCGCCACATCACCCGTTCCTCCGCGTCATCCCGCCAGACCACGCAGCCGTGCCAGGCGGGCTGTGCGACGCCTTCCAGGCGTGCGGCGCACTCCGTGCCGTTCCAGCCCTGCACGCCGATCCTGTCGAGCCCCCGCCTTTCGATACGGACCCACGTCCGTCGATCGGTACGCGCGCCGACCGTACGGCGCTTGCGCATCACCGTCTGCCGGTCCAGCACGACGTGGAGCGACCGCTCCACATGGGCGAGCACGGCGTCGACCGGCTCGACCCGCAAGTCCACCGCGCGCGCCGCACGTGCCTTGAGCGTCATGCGCGCGACCGTAGCACCGCCGGCCCACGCCGATGGGCACCTTCCTCCGCCGCGATCGGCGGCACCGATGCGGCGGAGTTGGCATGGGCTCAGCGGTTCTTTACCCCCGCGACGAACGTGGACCAGGTCGCTTCGCGGAACGCGAGGGTCGGGCCGGGGTTCTTGGAGTCCCGGACAGGGACGACCCCCGGGTGCCCGTCGGCCACCTCCAGGCAGTCGCCGCCTTCGCCACCGCTGTGCGTGGACTTGCGCCAGGTGGCGACCTCCAGGCAGTTCCCGCCGTCACCCCCGCTGTGGCTCGACTTGTGCCAGGTCGCGGTCCTCAGGTCGTACGTGCGGTTGGTGTGCTCCATGCTCGTCATCCCGTTGACTCGATGAGTGGGGGGGTGCGGGCTCAGATGCTCGTGACGCCCGTGATGAACGCGGACCAGCTGGCGGTGCGGAACGTGAGGTGGGGGCCTGCGGGGTTCTTGGAGTCACGGACCGGGACGATCCCCGGGTGTCCGTCACCCACTTCGAGGCAGTTGCCGCCGTCTCCAGCGCTGTGCGAGGACTTGCGCCAAGTGGCGACCTCCAGGCAGTTCCCACCACTGGCGTCGCTGTAGCTCGACTTGCGCCAGGTGGCCTTACTCAGGGCGTACTCAAGGACGATGCTCTTCATGGCCGTAATCCTCTGCCACTGACTCGATCAGGGCCAGCGATTCGCGGGGTGAAAGTGCGGTGGCCCCAAGCAGATCGTAGGCGAGTTCGTAGTCGGCGACCCTGGCGGGATCGTCCTCAAGTCGCCCTGTCCTGAAGCCTTCCAAGTAAGCGAGCGGAGCGGCATCGGCGAAGGACATGAGCTTGAGCGAACCGCCCATCGCCATGTGGCCTCCCGCAGAGAACGGGAGCACCTGCACGATCACTCGACGCTTGCGTCCCATCGCCGCGACATGCCGCAGGGCACCCGCCATCACTGTGGGCCCGCCCACCACTCGACGCAGCAGGGCTTCGTCAAGCACGACCCACATCAGCGGGTTTGTTGGGTCGTTGAGCAGACTGGCTCGCTCCAGGCGTGCTGTCACCAGTTCGTCGATCTCGCTGTCCGGCGCAGTTGGTCGACCGTCACAGAACACCGCGCGTGCGTAGTCCGGCGTCTGTAAGAGACCGGGGAGCAACTGCGGGGCGTACTCGCGAATGGCCGTCGCGACGGCCTCCGCCTCTGCCGCCTCGGCGAAGTGATCGGGGTATTTCGACTTGCCGACGACCTCGCAGTTGCGCGTGAAGAAGCCGTCCGTGGCCAGCACGGCGTCGAAGTGGCGCGCGTACTCCAGGTGCATGCGCCGCGTCCCCGCCTCCAGCTGGCCGATGAACGAACCGCTGACGAACAGCGGCGCCCCCAGCGCCTCCTGGCTGAGGCCGGCCCGCTCGCGGGCATGGCGCAGCTCGCAGCCGAGGAACGCCCGGGGGTTGGACGAGGGGTCGAGATTCTTGGGGCGGGTCATGGCGGGCAACTCCTCGGCCGGACACGGGGGGTTGTTGGGTCTGCGGTGCTTTTCAGGCTACGCACATGCGGCCACTCTGGGTGAGGTAACGGCAACACTCAGTGCGAAAGGCAAGGTTCATGGCACTCACGGCGGAGGAAAGGTTGCGGGCGGCGGAGGACGCCGTACGTCAGTTGAAGGCGGCCCTCGGAGAGGTCGGCGTCACGCTGCCGTCGCTGCGGATGGACCCGCTGAGCGCGGCCGACAAGGGCGCGCTGCCCCTGGTGGAGCTGGGGCGCTGCAACCTCGACACCGCGCTGCGGCTGGTGGCGGTCCTGGAGGGGGCGCGATGAACGCGGAGGACCCGGACGTGCCGGAGACGGGGACGTACGCCGTGGACTTCCGGGACGGCAGCGTCGGCGAGGTGATGGGCTGCGAGGGCGGCCTGGTGCAGCTCAGGCCGATCGGCGGCGGCCGGGAGTGGGACTGCCCGCCGGCGTCGGTGGGGGAGGCGCCGTCGGCGGAGGTGCTGCGGGCGAAAGTGCGCCAGGTCAACCGGGAGGCGCGCCGGCCTTGATGCCGAGGCGGCTGAACTACAGGTCGCGGTACACGTCGCGTCGGTTGCCGACGTGGACGACGAGGATGACCAGGACGTCGTTCTGAATCTCGTAGACCACGCGGAAGCTGCCGACGCGCAGTCGGTACAGGCCCTGGTGCCCGGTGAGCTTCTTGGTGTCGGCGTCCTCGCGATGCGGGTCGTCGCCGAGCAGGGCCAGGGATGTCAGGATGTGCAGCGCTTGTTGGCGGTCGATGGACCGGAGTTGGCGCTGGGCGTGCCTGGTGAAACGGAAGGCATACTTCACGCGGCGTCGCCGCCGGACTCGACGCCGGCGCCGTCACCTTCGAAGAGGTCCGCCAGGAGTTCGGCCATACCGACCGTCGGTTCACCCCGGTGCCGCTCCGCCTCGCGGGCCGCCAGTTCATCGGCTGCTTCATCCAGGGCGTCCAGCACCTCTATGGGCACAAGGGCAGCCACGCGCTTTCCCTTGCGGGTCAATACGGTCACCTCGCCGGCCTCGGCTCTGTCGACGACGTCGGCGAGGTGGGCACGCGCTTCCCGGATGGTGACGTTCTCGCTCATGGCTTCAGTGTACGCGTGAGTGTGTACACCCGCCGGGTATCCGCCGGGAGCCCGCGCGGTCAGGCGTCGCGGGCCAGGTCCAGGGCGGCGCGGAGCCGGCCGTCGGTCGCGCGCAGGAGTTCGGCGGCCCGGGGGCCGTCGACGTTGCCGAGGAGGGTGAGGATGGCGTCCTTCACCTCGCCGTCCGTCGCGGCCAGGGCGGCCTCGATGTCCTCGTCACCGGCGCCGGTGGCGAGGGCGACGATCCGGCGGGAGCGGGCGCGCAGCTTCTCGTTCGAGGCGCGTACGTCCACCATGAGGTTCCCGTACGTCTTGCCGAGGCGGATCATCGTGATCGTCGACAGCATGTTCAGGACGAGCTTCTGCGCCGTGCCCGCCTTCAGGCGGGTGGAGCCGGTCAGGAGCTCGGGGCCCACGACGACCTCGATGCCGTGGTCGGCGGCGGCCGCGAGCGCGCTGTCCGCGTTGCAGGACAGGCCGATGGTCAGCGCGCCGTACCGCTTCCGGGCGTGCGTGACGGCGCCGATCGCGTACGGGGTGCGGCCCGACGCCGAGATGCCGACCACCACGTCGTCCGCCGTCAGCTTCAGGCCGTCCAGGTCCTCGGCGGCCAGCTCCCCGCTGTCCTCCGCGCCCTCCACCGCCCGGATCAGCGCGCTCGGCCCGCCCGCGATGAGGCCGACGACCTCGCCCGGGTCGGTGTTGAAGGTGGGCGGGCACTCGGAGGCGTCCAGGACGCCGAGGCGGCCCGCCGTGCCCGCGCCCGCGTAGACCAGGCGCCCGCCCCGGGCCATCCGCTCGGCGGTGGCGTCGATCGCGGCGGCGATGGCGGGCAGCCGCTCGGCGACGGCCGCGGGCACGGAGGCGTCCTCGCCGTTCATGATCCGCGCGATCTCCAGGGTGTCCAGCCGGTCGATGTCGGACAGCTCGGGCCGGAACGCCTCGGTGGTGAGGGTGGCGAGCTGGGCGCGCAGCTCTCCGTAGTCTTCGGTCGAGGTCATGGTGGTGGTCACAGCTCTCTCGTCTGCGGGGCGGTGGGGGGTCGGTGGGCGGCGGGGCGGTGGGCGGTGGGCCAGCGAGGACGGCCGGTTCAGCGGCTGCCGTTGGTGCCGCCGCGCGGGCTGTGGCGGTGCGCGAGCGCTTCGTAGGAGGCCGCGAGCGCGGGCGCCGCCGTCTCGTACGTACGCTGGGCGACGCCCACGAACAGGCAGTCCACGACGAGCAGTTGACTCGTGCGGGACGACATCGCGGCCGGCCGCAGCTCGCTCTCGCGGGCCGTGGACGTGGTCAGTATGTGATCGGCGTACTGCGAGACGGCCCCGTCGGGGCGGCCGGTGATCGCGATCGTGGTGGCGCCGTGCTCGAAGGCGACCCGCAGCGGCTCTATGACGTCGCCCGTCGAACCGGAGTGCGTGATCGCGACGGCCACGTCCTTGGCGCGCAGCGTCACAGCGGTGGTGACCGCCAGGTGCGGGTCGGAGTGCGCGTGCGCGATGTGGCCGATGCGCAGCAGCTTCTGCGCCAGGTCCTGGGCGACCAGGCCGGAGGCGGCGACGCCGTAGACCTCCACGCGCCGCGCGGTGGCCAACGCGGCCACGGCGGCGCCCAGTTGCACGGTGTCCAGTGCGGCGGCGGTGTCGGCGAGGGTCTGCTGCTCGTCGTGGGCCAGCTTGGCGACGACGTCCGCGATGGGGTCGTCGACGGCGATGTCCGCGGTGACGGCGGGCGCCCGGCCGGACTGCTGCTGGGCGGCCAGGCCCGCGAGGGCGAGGCGCAGGTCGCGGTAGCCGGGGTAGCCGAGGAGGCGGGCGGTGCGGACCACCGTCGCCTCGCTGGTGCCGGTGAGTTCGGCGAGGCCGGTGACGGTGAGGGCGGCGCAGCCGGCGGGGTCGCCGGCGACGGCCTCGGCGACCCGCTGCATGGAGCGGGTCATCGACGGGGCGAGGGTGCGGACCTTGGCCGCGAGGGCGGCGGGGGCGGGGGGTGCGGCGCCCGCGAAAATTTCCTTCACGTCATGGGTCACCTCTGAAAGGTATTTTCAGGCCGGGGCGGGGTCAAGGTCTCGGCCACGCCCCCTGCCCGGTGGCCCCGGGGCCCCGGGGGCTCGGTGGCCCGGGGGAACGGGGGAACGGGGCGTGTGGGGTGACAATGGCTCCATGGACACGATCGACCCCCTGGAGCAGGCACTGCACGCCGCCCGCGCGCTCGTCCTCGCCGACCTCGTCGCCCGCGAGGTCGCCGAGGCCGAGGTCGTCTCGCTCGTCGAGGAGTCGGTGGCGCACCGCCGCTGGTGGGTCGAGCAGTGGCCCGAAGGCATCGACTACGTCGCCGGGCTCGTCGCCCAGGACGTACAGGACGCGCTCCTGGAACGGTACGGGCGCTGGCCGCTGTGCTCGGTCTGCGGCTCGGGCGACCCGCACGCCCTGGACGTGGAGCCGGAGCTGGGCCCCGACCCGCACTGGGTGTGCGGCAAGGCGGGCGTGGTGGTGGCGCCCGTGGGGAAACTGACGTGACCCTCTACATCGACCCGCCGACCTGGCCCGGCCACGGCCGCATGTGGTCCCACCTGGTCAGCGACGTCTCGTACGAGGAGCTGCACGCGTTCGCGGCGTCCATCGGCGCCCCGCCGCGCGCCTTCGACCGCGACCACTACGACATCCCCGCGCACCGGTACGAGGACGCGGTGCGGGCGGGCGCGGTCGAGATCGGCTCCAAGGAACTGGTCCGCAGGCTCACGGAGGCGGGGCTGCGCAGGCCCAAGGGGCGTCCGGCCCCGGGCGGCCCCGGTCCGGCGGCTCCTCCAGGGGCACCACCAGCGGCGCCTTCCGCGTGAGGGACTCTGGCCTGAACCACTCCTGCGCCTCGTGCCGCAGGCCCAGCTCCGTGGCCGACAGCGCCACGTCGTGGAACGGCATTGACAGGTGCACCGCGATCGAGGCGAGGGTGGCGAGGGAGACACGGGCCTCGGGCCGCCGCCAGTCGGATGCGGCGAGCGGTACGGGGCTCAGCGCTCCGAGCAGCACGTGCCCCGCCTCGCGCTCGCCGTACCAGTCCTGCGACGGCTCGGTCACCTCGTAGCCCAGCCCCGTCAGGTGGTGGGCCAGGACGGATGTGTCCGGAGTCGCAATGCCCTGCCCGTCGAGGTGCCCGTACGGCATCCCGGCGTGGAGCGCGGCGGCGAGGAGTTCGGCAGGACGGACGGGGTGGGCCGGGTCGGGGAACATGTCCTGGCGGATCACCTGGGCGTCCCGGTTCTGCAGCCGGGCCAGCACGTGGGCGTCCAGCTCGCACTCATAGCCCAGCGCGGCCAAGCGGGCCACGGCCGCCCTCGGTGTGATGTCGGCGGTGACGGCTCTCTCCGCGACCACGGCCAGGGAGAGCGGACAGTCCTCGTCGAACCGGTGGTACGACACCCCGAGGCCCAGGAAGGCGATGTCCTCGGCCGACGGCAACTCCTCCTCGGCGTCAGGCACCTCGGCCACCTCGTACCCCAGCGCGCGCAGCCGAGCCGCCGCGTCGTGCGGGGACTGGCCCGAACGCCGGGCGACCGCCGTCACGTACCGCAGCGGCACGGGGTGGTCGACCTCGGGCTTGGCGGAGTCGTGGCCCAGCAGGGCGTGGTCGTCGTCGGTGAGGGCGGGAACCATCGACGCGGCGTCCGGGACGACGAAGCCGAGCCCCTGGAGAATGCGGGTGATCCCGGTCAAGGCCATCCCGGTGGTGTAGGCGACGTCCGCCAACTGCGCGGGCAGCAGGACGTGGGCGGTGTCCGGGGGCGGCGGCTCGGCGAAGCCGTCCCACAGCCGGTCGACGACGTTGTGTTCCTCCTCGGTCCACGAGGTCCGCTCCGGGGGTCCGTCCGGCACGTCGAACCCCAGCTCGCGCAGCCGCCGGGCCGCGTCGGGCGCCGGACGGTCGGCGAGGACGGCGCTGACGCAGATCTGCGCCGTGTGCAGCGCGGCGCCCGGCGCCAGCCAGCCGGTGAGGTTACCGAGCGGGCGCAGCAGCGACACGTCCTCTGGGGTCACGCCCGCCGTGCCGCCCAGCGGGGCCGTGCGGTAGCCGAGCGCGGTCAGCCGCTCCACGATCTCGACGGCCCTCAGGCCGGTGGACCTGACCGCCTGGAACACCGCCGGCGGGTCGATCTCCTCGGCCGGGTCCCGCCAGGGGAAGAGCGCGCCGAGACTGACGAGACCGGTTTCGATGAGGGCGCGTGAGGGCTGGTCCGACAGCAGGACGCCATCGGGGCCGTCCAGCCAGAGCGTGAACCCGAGGTCCCAGCGTGGGAAGTCCTCCTCGGTGAGCCGGGTCAGCAGCGTCAGGTCGGAGGGACGCGCGCAGAGCGGCGCGCCCGGCTCACGCTCCTTCTCGGTGAGCGGCACGCCGAGCCCGGCGCGGTACAGGGCCAGCAGGCGCCAGCGCAGCACCGGCTCCGGCAAGTTGGTGAGGAAGGACGCCGCGTGGTGCCGCTGCTCCGCCGGATAGCGGCCGGTGACCAGGGGCAGCAGCGTCTCGTCCGGCGGGAAGAACCCGATCCGGCTGAACGGCACCACCACGTCCCCGAGCTGCCACGGGGCGTCGGTGAGCCGGGCCTGCTCGGCGATGTGGTCCGCGAGCGGGAGGACCGACGAACTGACGCCGGACAGCCACTTGGCCGTGGGCAGCGGCCCCTCGGCGGTGAGGAGGCCGGGCACGGCGGCCATCGCCCGCTCGATCGCGTGTGCCCGGTCGTAGGAGCGGATGCGCCGGCGGTCGACGCTCAGTTCGGGGCGCCGGCGCCCGTGCAGATTCAGCAGGATGCCGTACGGCACCATGGGACCGCCCCCACCCGCGTACAACCCGTCCGCGAGGACGTAACCGCGGCGGTCCACCCACCACAGGTCCGGGTCGTCGGAGGGGTGGCCCTCCGTGTCGCCCGGGGTGAACCCGCCGTGCCGCTCCAAGCCGCTCGGCGACAGTTCTCCCGGCAGCCACTGGTGACGCCGCGAGCCGTGCTCCGCCGTCGTGCGGTACGGCGCCACCCACAGTGTCCGCTGGAGTGCCTCCACGCACGACACGGGCGTCTCGTGCCGGGTGAGCAGCAGCTTCACCGAGGTGCCCGAGGCCGTACCGGGGCCCAGGTCCTCGACCCGGAAGAGGTTGCCGGGGCCGGCGATCGTCACCCGGAGCAGGTGTCCGGGGCGGCCGTCCCGGCCCAGGCGGCAGGTGAGGACGACGATCTCGTCGGCCAGCATGAAATAGCTCAGGACCCCGATCCCGAAGCGGGAGTTGGGGTGCAGCTCGATCCTCGGTTCGGGCAGCTCCGCCCACAAGGCCTGTTCCTCGATGTACTCGGGCAGGTCCACGAAGCGGGCGCCGCCCTGGGAGAAGACGTTGCTCAGCTCGTCGATGCCCATGCCGATGCCGTTGTCGCGGCACTCCAGATAGGGGCGCCCCTTGTCGTCGATGCCCTGGAAGAAGTCGATCCGCCTCTCCCCGGCGTCGACCCGGTGCCCGGTGCGCCGCAGGTACTGGAGGCGGCAGTCGCTGTAGCGGACGGCGTCCAGCGCGTTCTGGTACAGCTCGCGCACCGCCAGCTCACGTTCGCCGTACAGCTCCTCGCCCATGAGGAGTTCCTGGACGCGGTCCTCGGCGAGCTGGAAGCGAATGCCGTCCGAGAGCTGGTCGGGGGTGTTCTCGCTGAGCCGCACCCGAGAGCCGTCCGCGTACGGCGGTAGACCGCTCAGCGGGGTCAGCGCCGGACTCTTCGCGCCGTTGATGTCCCGCAGCAGGCCGTCCACCCGGGCGGCGTGCTCGCGCAGGGCGATCTGCACCGCCGGGTGCCCGCACACCGCGTTCATGGAGCGGCCCATGCCCGACGTGCGCCAGTCCGAGCCGCGCACCGTGGCCACCAGCTCGGCGAGGTCGACACTGTCCGAGATGCCGAGGTGCTCCACGACGATCTCCGGCAGGTCCACGGGGTCCACCGCCATCGCGTACGCGGCCTTGGTAAGCGCCGCGACCAGCGGCTCGCGCACCTCGTGGTCGTCGCCGGTGCTCGCGGCGACCTCGTCGTGGTCCCGCAGGCCGCCGCCGCGGGGCGTGGCGAAGGGCGCCGCTCGATGTTCCTGGAGGAAGCGCATCAGACGGTTCTCCGAGAGGGCCTGCGCCACCCACCCCGGATGGTCCGAATCGTCCGCGGAACTCTCGGCGGGCGCCCGCGGTGAACCTTCGAGAAGCTCCTTCAACGACGCCGCGGAGTACACCGAAGGCTGCTGGATCAGCCAGCGGTGGAAGAGCCACCACCGGATCCGCGCCAGCGAGCCGTCGGTGGACTTGGCCTGCTCCAGGGCGCGCAGCCTGCGCCTGACGCGCGGAAAGCCCTGGGTGAAGTTCTCGAAGCGGTCCCGGTCGGGTCCCGTTACCGCCTTCGCGTCGGCGAGGACACCGGCGTGCCGGTTCGCCTCCTGCGCCCAGAAGGCCTGCTCGACCAGCGGCAGCAGTACGGCGAGTGCGGCCTCGGACGGCGAGAGCTGCACGTCGTCGGCGAGCCGGCGGGCCAGGAAGCCGAGCCGGCCGTGGGCGCGCAGCGCCAGTTCCGCGTCGTGCCACGGGTCCTCGCGCAGCGCCGGCGCCGCCGCCTCGTAACCGGCGGCGAGCCGCCCCGCGAGGGTGACGCACAGTTCGTGGAGGGTGTCGCGGACCGGGCCCGGCCGGGTGCGCTGCCACACCGGATGCTTGCGGACGGAGCGGATCCAGGGGTGCGCCTCGATGTGCCGGTCGGGGCCCGGGAGCAGCGGGAAGTCCCGCTCGCCGGGATCCAGTTCGCAGATCACCTTCAGTTGCTGCGGGTCGCGGCCCGGCTTGTAAGCGCGGTGCAGCGTCTCGACCCGGCGCTGTGTCTGTTCGGAGAACTCCCCCAGCCGCATCGCGTGCGGGTGGCGTGCGATGACGTCTGCCGCGGCACGTGAGAAGAGGCTGAACGACTCGCCCGGCTGGATGTCGGTGGCGGTGCCGGGCGCCGCGGTGTCCGACTCGCGGACGAACAGGGCCTGCTGGGCCGCCGAACAGGCGTAGACGTAGGCGACCTTGCGGCGCAGCGTGTCGTGGACCTTGCGCCGGGACCAGCGCCGGATGCCGGGCGGGTCGCCCTTGGTGTCCCGCTGGACGCCCTCGCGGCATGCGTCGACCAGGAAGACGACGTGGCCCGCGCGCGACTCCTCCAGCTCCTTGCGCCAGCCGATCTCGACGCAGCTGTCGGAGAACGGCTCGACGTCGAACGTGGCGTCCTCCGGGATCAGGAAGTCCTTGCCGTCGAAGTGGTGGCCGTGCCCGCTGAGCAGGATCAGCAACGTGTCGTCCGCCCTGGCGTCCCGCAGGAAGCCGCGGACCTGGGCGTGGATGACGCTCGGGATGATGCCCCGCTTGTTCTCGACGATCTCTACCGACGCGAAGCCGCGGTCGGTGAGGACATCGCGCATCCGCACCAGGTCGTCCTGGATGAAGGGAAGATGGTCGATCAGCGGATCGTCGTACTCGCTCGCCCCGATGAGCAGGGCCTTGTGCTGGGGCACGGCTGCGGCCTCAGCCGGTGGGACGCTTGAACGTAAGGGTCAGGCCTCGCGTGCCCTGCACCTGGCCGGTGCCGATGAGCTGGATGGCGCCGCTCGCGGTGACCTGGAAGGACAGCTGGGCCTCCGCCAGTGGCAGGGTGCCCTGGCGCGCGGAGATGTCCGCGAAGACCTGCTGAAGGGCATCGACGGTCTCCGCGAGGTTCTTGCGGAGCGGGCCGAGCGGGACAGAGCGCAGCACCGCGTCGCCGTCCCGGCCGAACAGGCCCATCGAATCGGCGTCGGCCGGGTCGTCCTCGTCCGTGGCGGCCACCCAGAAGGGCAGGGACCGGCCTTCGACGCGGTCCACCGCGTCTGCCCCGTCAGTCTCGTTCATCGCGTCCCCTGACCCGTGTGCCGCCCGCCGCCGACGCGGGTGGATCTCGGGCCAACTCTAGTTCCGGCAAGCGTCCTTGGTGGTGTCCTCGGCCGGATCGGGGGAGGCGGGCACGGTGGTGGCGGACGCGGTGACCACGCGGCTCGGGGTCCGGCGGTGCAGGCGCAGCGACACCACGACCGCCGCGATCGCGACCGCCGTCATCGCGGCGCCCGCCCACGCCGTGGCCGCGTAGCCGAAGTCGAGGTCGATGACCGTGCCGCCGAGCCAGGGGCCGCCCGTGTTGCCGAGGTTGAACGCGGCCGTCGCCGTCGCGCCCGCCAGGGTGGGGGCGGCGCCCGCGACCTCGAACATGCGGGCGTTCAGCGCGGGGGCCGTGTAGAAGGAGGAGACCCCGAGGAGGAACGACAGGCTGATCGCGGCGGCCGGGGTCGCGGCGAACAGGGCCAGCGAGGCGAGGAAGACCGTGGACGCGGCGATGCCGCTGAGCAGCACCCCGAAGAGGTGGGCGTCCGCGACCCGGCCGCCGATCGCCGTCCCCACCAGGGCGCCCGCGCCGAAGAGGCCGAGGACCGTCGGGACCCAGCCCTCGGACAGGCCGGCCACATCCGTCAGGAGCGGCGAGAGGTAGGAGAACGCGCAGAAGACGCCGCCCGCCGCGAGCGCCGTCACCGTGATGGACAGCCAGACCTGGCGGTCGGCGTAGATCGACAGCTCCTTCCGCAGCCGCGGCCGCTCGGCGGCGAGCGGGATGCGGGGGATGAGCGTCAGGACACCGGCGAGGGCGACCGCCGAGGCCGCGCCGACCGCCCAGAACGCCGAGCGCCAGCCGAAGTGCTCGCCGAGGAAGGCGCCCGCCGGGACGCCCAGCACGTTCGCGATGGACAGGCCACCGATCATCACCGCCATCGCGCGGGCACGCTGCCCGAAGTCGACCATCGCGACGGCCACGGCGGCGCCGACCGCCCAGAACCCGGCGCAGGCCAGCGCGCTGAGCACGCGGGACGCGAAGAGGATCTCGTACGAGGGTGCCAGGGCGCCGGCGACCTGGCCGAGGCCGAAGACGGTGATCAGCGCGATGAGGGTCGTCCGGCGCGGCAGCCGCAGGGTCGCCGCGGCGAGCAGGGGCGCGCCGATGACCATGCCGATCGCGAAGGCCGAGATGAGCAGGCCCGCGCGGGGGATGGAGACGTCCATGTCGTCGGCGATGGGGGGCAGCAGGCCGGAGAGCATGAACTCGCTGGTGCCGAGCGCGAACACGGCGAGGCCGAGCATGTACACGGCTATGGGCATCCGAGCGGCGCGGGGCGGAGCGGAGAGCGGCGGCATGACTGGCGAGAACACCGGGACGGCGCGGAGCATTCCCTGCGGGGCTGCGAGCGGGCCCGGGGTATTCCCCGCCGGACCGCCGAGGTGCCGCCCGGCGTCGCGGGCGGCTTGGGGGGGCGCCGAGGTCCGGGTCAGGGGCGGCGCAGTTCGTAGGTCCGGTGGGGGGTCCGGTCGGGGAGGCGGGTGAAGCCGGCGCGGGTGAGGACCGACTGGGAGGGGGTGTTGTCGGCGTCCGTCAGGGCCATGATGACGGTGATCTCGGGGTAGGTCAGGGCCCACCGCGTAAGGGCCCGCAGGGCGGTCGTGGCGTAGCCGTTGCCCCGGGCCGCCTCCACCAGGTCGTAGCCGACCTCCACGCGGCCCTCGTCGTCCGGCGGCCCGTGGAACCCCATCGCGCCGACGGCCAGTTCGTCCTCCGTGCGGACCAGGGCGTACATCCCCCACTCGGGCCGGTGCAGCCCCTCGACGTAACCCTCCGCCAGCTTCCCGGCGCCGACCCGCGTCCCCTCCATCGGGCCGCCTTCGAGCCAGGTCAGCCCGCCCGTGCCGCCCGCGGCGAGGTCCGTGGCCGCCGCCGGTGTCACCTCGCGCAGCGCCAGCTCCCCGGCGGGCAGGGAGCGGGCGTTGTGCCAGCGCCAGTGCGTGAGCGGCGCGCGTCCCGGCAGCTCGCCGCGGCCCGTGGCCCACAGCAGGACCTCCCACGGCGAGCCCCCCGTCGGCGGCACGTGCGGGAAGAGGTGCCCGAGCACCGCCGCGCACAGCGGCGCGGGCGGCTCCGCGTCGACGCCGAGCGCCCGCGCGATGTCGTACGTGTGGAGAAGGATCTCGGCGACCCCCATCGCGGCGAAGCCCGCCGCGTCCGCGCTGCCCTGCGGGTAGGGGTGGAAGGCGCGGACGCCGCGCGGTGTCGTGCGGACCACGGAGGCGAGGATGCCGCCGGTCGCCTCGATCACCCGGATCGCGCCCTCGGGGTCGGTGTCCTCGTCCAGCGTGACCTCGAAGGGGAGGTAGGACTCGGTGGACCGGCCGGTCAACTGGCTCGCGTATCCCATGAGGGCGCCCGTGACGTGCTCCGCCGTCCGCAGACAGCTCCAGTCGAGCCCGCCCGCCTTCACCTCCCAGTCGCGGTCCGCCGCCGCGCGCAGCACCCGTGTCGCGTGCGCGACGGCCTCGTCGATCCTGTCCCCACCCATGAGCAGCATGCGAGGAGCGTACGGAGTCCCGCGCG
This sequence comes from Streptomyces sp. NPDC034037, assembly GCF_055575715.1. Classification (NCBI taxonomy): domain Bacteria; kingdom Bacillati; phylum Actinomycetota; class Actinomycetes; order Kitasatosporales; family Streptomycetaceae; genus Streptomyces; species Streptomyces sp. NPDC034037. The sequence goes on from NZ_JBVISC010000004.1 coordinate 176,034, forward strand.
GCGGCGCCCGGCAATTTTCCGGCGTCCACTTTCCGGCGTCGATTTACGGGCGTCGATTTGCGGGCGCCGATCCTCAGGCGTCGAGCAGCGCCAGTTCCGTCGTGAGGTTCTCGCGCGCCGGTGCCTCCCAGTGGGCCGCTCCGTGCGGGGTCCGGAACAGGCGGGGCAGGGCGAGGAGTTGACGCAGGACGTCCGCCCGGCCCGCGCGGAACACCTCGTCCGGCACGAAGCCGTACTCCTCGCGGACGGCGGCGGCGTAGGCGGCGTACGCGTCCGGGGCCGCCGCCAGGATCGCCAGGTCGGCGTCGCACAGCGCCTCGCCGTTGTGGTCGCCCTCGGCGGGGTCGTGGGTGACGGTCAGGCGGACCAGGCGGGCCACCTCGGACGTCTGAGCGGGCGTCAGGCCCGCCTCGGGCAGGGCGCGTTCGGCCAGGCGGGCCGAGCGTTCCTCGTTCTCGGAGCGCTCGGGCGCGTACACCGCGTCGTGGAACCAGGCCGCGAGCCGGACCAGGTCCGGGTCCCGCGCGTGGTCCTCCAGGGTGTCGAGGTGGTCCAGGACCGCCGTGAGGTGGGCGGTCGTGTGGTAGCGGCGCTGGGGTTCGGCCCAGCGGGCGAGGAGGTCGTCGGCGAAGCGGTACGGGTCGTAGACGCAGCGGTCGGTGTCCTGCGCGCGCAGGAGCGTCGCGAGCCAGCGGTCGCGCAGCGCGCGGCCGCGGTTCGGGTCGTCGGCGGTCTCGTCGTGGGCCATGGGGGGAGGGTAGCCCCTCTGTACCCCCTAGGGGTATCCCGGGCGGTATCCCCAGGGGGCGGGGTGGGGTTGTCTGTGTGCGGGCCGGGCCGGGTGGGTGCCGCTGCGCCATTGCCAGGTGCGGGTCCCTGGGGGTTGGCTTCCGGCATGACCACTGTTGCCGAAGAGACATATGAGCCCGAGCGCGCCGGACGACTCCTGCTCGCCGAGCGCGACGCCCTGATCCCCCTGTTGCGGTCCGCGCCCGACGAGGCGTACGCCGTGCGGACCTGTTGCCCCGGCTGGACCGTGCGGCACGTGCTCGCGCACTGCGGCTCCGCGCTGATGCGGGTCGTCGAGAACCGGTTCGGCGAGGACGTGTTCAGCGCCGAGAGCAACGACCGGGACATCGCCGAACGCGCCGACTGGTCCCACTCCCGCGTCGTGGACGAACTGGAGCGCGGCATGACCGAGGCGGGGCCCGTCATGGCCGCCGCCAAGGGAAGGCTGGACGGCGTGGCGCTCGGCGAATGGGTGCACGCCGGCGACGTCCGCGAGGCGTGGGGGAAGCCGGGGGCGTACGGGGGCGAGGGGCTCGGGGACGCGCTGACGCTGCTCGGGCAGTTCAGCAGGGGAGGGTTCAGCGCGGCGGCGCCCGGCCTCGCGGTGCACGCGGACGTGGACGGCCGGGACGAGCCGCTGGTCCTCGGCGCCACGGACGGCCGGCGGCCCCCCGCCCGCTACATCGGTGACGGGCCGACCCTCGTCCGGATCTGCGCGGGACGGCCGCTGACGGGCACGCGGTACGAGTTGGCGGGCGCCACGGAAAAGGAGCTGACAGTGTTCGGCTGACGAGGATCATGGGGGGATGACCCCCGCATCCCCCGGTTCCTCGGCGTCCCCCGGTTCCTCGGCGTCCTCCGGTTCCTCGGCGTCCCCCGGTTCCTCGGCGTCCTCCGGTTCCTCGGCGTCCTCCGGTTCGGCCGCGTCCGCCGCGTCGTCCGACTCCCCTGCTTCTGCCGGGACTTCCGGGACTTCCGGGTCTTCCGGCTCCCCGGCGTCCCCCGGCGCGCCCGGACCTCTCGTGGCCGCCGATCCGGACGTGCTGCACCCCGTGCCGGGGCAGGAGCGCGTGGTGCTGCTCAAGCCGCTCGTCACGTCACCGCTGATCGAGGTCGGTGACTTCTCCTACTACGACGACCCCGACGACCCGACCGCCTTCGAGACCCGCAACGTCCTCTACCACTACGGCCCGGAACGGCTGGTCATCGGCAAGTTCTGCGCACTGGGCCAGGGCGTGCGGTTCATCATGAACGGCGCCAACCACCGCATGGACGGGCCCTCCACGTTCCCCTTCCCGATCATGGGCGGGTCGTGGAGCGACCACTTCGACCTGATCACCGGGCTGCCGGGGCGGGGCGACACCGTCGTCGGCCACGACGTGTGGTTCGGCTACGGCGCCACGGTCATGCCGGGCGTCAGGATCGGCCACGGCGCGGTCATCGCCTCGCGCGCGGTGGTCGTGGACGACGTGCCGGACTACGGCGTCGTCGGCGGCAACCCGGCCCGGCTCATCCGCCGCCGCTTCGGCGACGAGGACATCGCCCGGCTGCTCGAACTGGCCTGGTGGGACTGGCCGGCCGACCACCTGACCCGGCACGTCCGCGCGGTCATGTCGGGCAGCGTGGACGAACTGGCGGCCGTGGCACCGCGTACGGACCCGGCTCTCCCGAAGGCCGACTGACCTTCGGGAGGGGCTTTCCGGCGCCCGCCCCGCACCGGGTGTCAGTGCCGGTGGCCGTCGCTCGTCCCGGGGGCGGTACCGGTGTCCGCCCCGGCGCGGCCGGCGCCTTTCGCGTACACCGTGAACGCCGCCGTGCGGACCTTCCCGTCGTGCTTGAAGTCCAGGAACAGGCGGTACGCGCCCGGGCTCGGCGCCGCCGCCGTGAAGGAGACGCCGGGGCCCGCCGCCGTCCTCCCGTCGCCGGGCCCGCCGTTCGGGTGGACGTGGAGGTAGGCCAGGTCCCCGGAGCGCAGGGCCACCAGATGGCCGTACGCGCCCAGGTAGGGCTGGAGGTCGGTGACCGGCTCGCCGTCCTTCGCCACGTTCAGCGTGAGCGCGCCGCCGGCGCCCGTCCGCAGCTCGCCCTTCAGCGTCACGTCGTACCCGTCGACCGTCGCGGTCGTGCTGTGCGCGGGCAGCTTCCGCGGCCTGGAGTCGCCCGCCACCGCGAGGTCCGCGCCGAGCGTCAGGCCCTCCTTCGCGCCCTCGGGGCGGAAGTCGGCGAAGACGCGGTAACCGCCCGCCTCGGGCAGCTTCACCTCGGTGGACCAGGTGCCGTCCGCCGCCCGGACCGGGTGCAGATGGCGGTAGGTGGTCAGGTCGCGGGAGGCGACGATGAGGTGCAGCTCCTTGCCGTGCTGCGCGCGGTACGCGGTGACCTCGCGGCCCGTGGCGTCCTTGACGACGGCGAACCGCAGCTTCTGCTCGCGGCCCGCGGTGAGCCGCGAGGTCTTCAGGTCCAGCGTGTAGCCGCGCTCGGAGATCTGGAGGCCGCCCGGGACGGCGGCGCCGCGCTCCTCGTGCTTTCCGTGGCCCGCGTGTGCCGCGCCTTCTTCCCCGCCGTGCGCCTGCTCGCCCTCCGGCCGGTCGCCGCCGTGTCCGCCGTGCTGGGCCGCCGGCGCCTTGTCCGTGACCGGGTCGACGGCCTTGCCCACCCCGTACGCCGTACCGAAGGTCGCGGCGACGGCGGCGGCGAATGCGGTGATCTTCAGTCCGGTGTTCATGACGACTCCCTGAGTGATCCCCGGCCGGCTGTTCCGGTCGGACGGACTCGATGCCTTCGACCATACCCCCTGGGGGTATGACGTCAAGTCCTGGTCCGCCTCGTTCGCTCCTTGCGTCCGATACCCCCCAGGGGTATAAAGGATCTCGTACGACGGATACCCCGGCCCGGTATCGCACCTCTCGCCCACGATCCGAGGAGCCCGCAGACATGTCCACCACCACTCCCGGCACCCCCGAGGCGGCCTCACCCGCCTCTCCCGCCGCCACCGCAGAAGTGGAACTCGCCATCGGTGGCATGACCTGCGCCTCGTGCGCCGCCCGGATCGAGAAGAAGCTCAACCGCATGGACGGCGTCGAGGCGAGCGTCAACTACGCCACCGAGAAGGCCAAGGTCAGCTACCGCGGCGCGGACGTCTCCGTACAGGACCTGATCGCGACCGTGGAGGCCACCGGGTACACCGCCCGGGAGCCCGCGCCCGTACGACAGGACGGCGCGACCGAGCCGGCCGGCCCGGACGGCGAGGAGCGGCGGGCCGACGACGCGCTGCGGCCGCTGCGCGGAAGGCTGATCACCGCCGTGCTGCTCTCCGTGCCGGTCATCGCCATGGCGATGGTCCCCGCCCTCCAGTTCGAGTACTGGCAGTGGCTCTCCCTCACCCTGGCCGCGCCCGTCGTCACCTACGCCGCCTGGCCCTTCCACAAGGCGGCCGTCACCAACGCCCGGCACGGCGCCGCCACCATGGACACGCTGATCTCGGTCGGCACCTCGGCGGCGTTCCTCTGGTCGCTGTGGGCCCTGTTCCTCGGCAGCGCGGGCACGCCCGGCATGACCCACCCCTTCGAACTGACCATCGCCCGCAGCGACGGCGCCGGGAACATCTACCTGGAGGCCGCCGCCGGGGTCACCGCCTTCATCCTCGCCGGGCGCTACTTCGAGGCCCGCTCCAAGCGGAAGGCCGGCGCCGCCCTCAAGGCGCTGCTCCAGCTCGGCGCCAAGGACGTCACCGTGCTGCGCGCCGGCGGCCGCGAGGAGACCGTCCCGGTCGGCGAGCTGACGACCGGCGACCGCTTCCTGGTCCGGCCCGGCGAGAAGATCGCCACGGACGGCAGGGTCGTCGAGGGCGCGTCCGCCGTCGACGCCTCCATGCTCACCGGCGAGTCCGTGCCCGTCGAGGTCGGCGAGGGCGACTCCGTCACCGGCGCCACCCTCAACGTCGGCGGCCGGCTCGTCGTGGAGGCCACCCGCGTCGGCGCCGACACCCAGCTCGCCCGCATGGCGCGGCTCGTGGAGGACGCGCAGAACGGCAAGGCCGCCGCCCAGCGCCTCGCCGACAAGATCTCCGCGGTGTTCGTGCCGGTCGTCATCGGCCTCGCGCTCGCCACCCTCGGCTTCTGGCTCGGCAACGGCGCCGGTCTCACCGCCGCCTTCACCGCCGCCGTGGCCGTCCTGATCATCGCCTGCCCCTGCGCCCTCGGCCTCGCCACCCCGACCGCCCTCATGGTCGGCACCGGCCGCGGCGCCCAGCTCGGCATCCTCATCAAGGGCCCGGAGGTGCTGGAGTCCACCCGCGAGGTCGACACCATCGTCCTGGACAAGACCGGCACCGTCACCACCGGCCGGATGACCTTGCTCGCCACCCACACCGCCCCCGGCACCGAGGCCGTCGACGTACTGCGCCTCGCCGGCGCCCTGGAGCACTCCTCCGAACACCCCATCGCCCGTGCCGTCGCCGCCGGGGCGGCCGAGCGGGTCGGCGCGCTGCCCGCCCCGGAGGACTTCGCGAACGTGGCGGGTCTCGGCGTGCAGGGCGTCGTGGAGGGGCACGCCGTCCTGGTCGGCCGCGAACAGCTGCTCGCGGAGTGGGCGATCCACCTGCCGGTGGAGCTGGAGCGGGCCAAGTCGCAGGCCGAGGCGGCGGGGCGTACGGCCATCGCGGTCGCCTGGGACGGCGAGGCGCGGGCGGTCCTGGAGGTCGCCGACGCGGTGAAGGACACCAGCGCCGAGGCGATCACGCGGCTGCGGGCGCTCGGTCTGACCCCGATCCTGCTCACCGGGGACAACAAGGCGGTCGCCGCTTCGGTGGCCGCGGAGGTCGGCATCTCCCCGGAGCACGTGATCGCCGAGGTCATGCCGCAGGACAAGGTCGACGTCGTCAAGCGGCTCCAGGCCGAGGGCCGGTCGGTGGCCATGGTCGGGGACGGCGTCAACGACGCCGCGGCCCTCGCCCAGGCCGACCTCGGCCTCGCCATGGGCACGGGCACGGACGCCGCGATCGAGGCGGGCGACCTGACACTCGTCCGGGGTGACCTGCGGGCGGCGGCCGACGCGATCCGGCTCGCCCGGCGGACCCTGGGCACGATCAGGACGAACCTCTTCTGGGCCTTCGCCTACAACGTCGGCGCGCTGCCGCTGGCCGCGTCCGGCCTGCTCAACCCGATGATCGCGGGGGCGGCCATGGCCTTCTCCTCGGTCTTCGTCGTCGGCAACAGCCTGCGGCTGCGGGGGTTCCAGCCGCTGGCCTGACGGGCCCGGGCGTGGCCTGAGAGGGCCGGGCGGGGTGACCGGGCGGGGTGTTCTGCGCGTAGGCTGGTCAATTGGACTAGACCTGTGTGACGGTGTGGCCCGTGCGGGCCGTGTGACCCGTACGGGCCGTGTGGGCCGGGACCCCGACGAGAGGGGTGCCGACGAGAAGGCCCCCGACGAGAGGGAAGAGACAGCCATGAGCAAGCGTGCAGTCCTGGAGGTGATCGCCCTCGACGCCGAGGACGCCGTCGCCGCCCGGGCCGGGGGTGCGGACCGCCTCGAATTGGTGACCGACATGGCCGCGGACGGCCTCACGCCGACGCGTGAGACGTTCGCCGCGATCCGGTCCCGCGTCGACATCCCGCTGCGCGTCATGCTGCGACTTGCCGACGGGTTCGCCGCCGGCGACGTCGACGCGCTCGTGCGCCGCGCCCGCGAACTCCGGGCGGAGGGCGCCGACGCGTTCGTCCTCGGCTTCCTCGACGAGGCGGGCGGCGCCGACCTCGGCGCGGTCGAGACGCTGGTGGCCGCCCTCGACGGCTGCCCCTGGACCTTCCACCGGGCCATCGACCGCGCCGCCGACCGCGACGCCCTGCGCAAGCAGCTCGCCGACCTGCCCGGCCTGGACACCTACCTCACGGCGGGCGCCCCGGGCGGGGTCGACGACGGTCTGCCGACGCTGCTCGCCGAGGCGGGGCGCCGGGACGAACCGGGCTACGGGCCCCGGCTCCTGGTGGGCGGCGGACTGCGCCTCGACCACCTGCCGCGCCTGAAGGCGGCGGGCATCGACGCGTTCCACATCGGCGGCGCGGCACGGCCCGGGGGCTGGTCGGAGCCGGTCTCGCCGGGGGCGGTCGAGCGGTGGCGGGCGGCGGTCGACGCGTGAACTCGCCGTGGGCGTCACGGGGGGTCTGCGGTGGTGGGTGTGGTCCGGTTCTTTCGCCGCGGGACTGTGGGGGCTGAGCGCGCAGTTCCCCGCGCCCCTGGGGGGTCTCCGCTGGGCCCCTGCCTTTCCCGCGCCCGGGGGCGCTGAGGTACAACTGAAGGTCGAGGGAGGGAAGTTCATGAACGCTCACGCCAGTCGTACGTTGCCCCTCGCCGTCACGCTGCTCACCGGGACCGTCGCGCTCTACATGGCCCTCGTCGCCTTCGGGAACATCACCGACTTCGGCACCAACCAGCAGTTCGTCCGGCATGTCCTCGCGATGGACACCACCTTCAAGGACGACGACCTGATGTGGCGCGCGGTGGAGTCCACCGCGCTCCAGGACGCCGCGTACGTCGCGATCATCGCGTGGGAGAGCGTCGCCGCGCTGCTCCTCGTCGCCGCGACGGTCCTGTGGGCCGGGGTCCTGCGGCGCCGCACGGATCACCGGCGCGCCCAACGCGTCGGCGCCGCCGGTCTCCTGATGGTGCTGCTGCTCTTCGGCGCCGGCTTCATCGGCGTCGGCGGCGAGTGGTTCGCCATGTGGCAGTCCGAGGACTGGAACGGCCTGGACGCGGCGACCCGCGTCGTGACGCTCGCGGGCCTCGTGCTGCTCGTGACCCTGCTGCCGTCCGCCGCGGGGGCCGCGCCGGACGGCGACAAGGGGCCTGCGGACTAAGCGAGTTGCGTCGGCAGCGGCGCCGCGTGCACGACGGTCAGGCCCGACACGGCACGGGTCAGCGCCACGTACAGCCGGCGCAGGCCCGTCCGCTCGTCGGGCTCGCCGTCGACCACGGCGGCGGGCTCGTCCAGGACCACGTAGTCGTACTCAAGGCCCTTCGCCAGGGACGCGGGCACGAGCGTGAGCCGGGTGTCGGGCGTGGTCTCCTCGCCGGGGTCGAGGTACGTCATCCCGGCCGCCGTCAGTGCCTTCGCCAGCGCCGGAACGCGCGCGTCCGCGGCGATCAGCCCGATGGAGCCCTCCCGCCGCAGCGACTCGGCGCACGCCTCCAGGCAGGCGGCGTCCGGACCGGCCGGATCCTCGTGGGGCACCCGTCGCACCGCGAGCGAGCCAGGGGACTCGCGCACCGAGGCGACCGGCGTGAGGCCCGGCGCGATGTCCGGCAGCAGCCGGGAGGCGTACGCGATGACCTCGCGCGGCACACGGAAACCGGCCGTCAGCTCCTCCACGACCGCGTCCGCCTTGCCGAGGTGGGCGAGGGCCTCGGCCCAACTGCGCGTCGCCCAGGGCGTCGTGCCCTGCGCCAGGTCGCCGAGGACGGTCGCCGAACCGGTCGTGCAGCGGCGCCCCACCGCGCGGTACTGCATGGGGGACAGGTCCTGCGCCTCGTCCAGCACCACGTGCCCCAGCGAGTGCGTGCGCGCGACCAGGTCGGTGGCCTCGTCGATCAGCACCGCGTCGGCGGCCGACCACTTGGCCGACTTCACGCTCCGGGCCGGCTTCGCCCACAGCAGGGCCTTCTGCTCGTCCGCGTCCAGGATCCCGTCCGCGTGCGCGGCCAGGAACGCGGCGTCGGACAGCAGCCGCAGCACCAGTTTCGCCGGGTCGACCGGCGGCCAGACGGCCTTCACGGCCGCCTTCACCGCCGTATCGCGCGCCACCGCGTTCTGCACCCGGTCGTCGGGGGCCTCGCCCGCCTCCTCCATGCGGACCAGGACGGCATGGGCGATGCGCTGCGGCAGCGCGTCGCGGGCGGCGCCGTAACGGATGTCGCGGTCCAGCAACTCCCGCACGATCTCCGCCAGTTCGTACGCCGGTACGCGCCACCGGCGGGAGCCGCGCACGACCATCAGGGGCTCGGTCGGCTCGGTGACGTGCGAGCGCACGGCCCTGCGCAGCACCTGGGCCATCCGGGCGTCGCCCTTGACCAGGGCGGTGGCGGAGTCGTCGGTGCCGCGGACCTCCACGTGCGCCACGAGGTCGTCCACGGTGGCCTGCTTGGCCTCCAACTCGCCGAGCGCGGGCAGTACTTGCTCGATGTAGTGCAGGAAGGACGCGTTGGGCCCGATGACGAGCGTCCCGGTGCGGGCGAGCCGCTCCCGGTGGGCGTAGAGGAGGTAGGCGACGCGGTGGAGGCCGACGGCGGTCTTGCCGGTACCGGGGCCGCCCTGCACGCACACGCTGCCGTTCAGGCCGCCGCGGACGATCTCGTCCTGCTCCGGCTGGATGGTGGCGACGATGTCCCGCATCGGGCCGACGCGCGGCCGCTCGATCTCCTGCTGGAGGAGCCGGCCGGTCCGCTCGTCCTCGGCGGGGTCGCTGAGGTTCTCGTCCTCGTACGCGGTGAGGTCACCGCCCGTGTACCCGAAGCGGCGGCGCAGCGCGACGTCCATCGGGTCCTTCTTGGACGCCCGGTAGAACGGCTGGGAGACGGGCGCGCGCCAGTCGATGACCATCGGGTCGCCGTCGGCGTCGTGCACATGGCGCCGCCCGATGTAGAACTGCTCGCCCTCGGCGCCCTCGGCCTGCTCGGCGCCGGGGGCGTGCAGGTAGTCCAGCCGCCCGAAGAACAGGGGCGTGTGGGCGAGGTCGGCGAGGGACTTGATGCGGTCGTCGATCTGCCGTTCCAGGACGGCGGCGTTCACCCAGTTCGCGGTGACGTCGCGGATGTCGAGGGCCTCGGCGTCCGCGCGCATGGCGCGCAGCGCGGCACGGGACGCGGCGAGGTGCCCGCGTTCGCGGGCGAGGGGGTCGGTCGGGTCGTGCGCCTGCACGGGGTGCCTCCGGCGGTTCAGCGGGGGTGGTCTGTTGCTGCCGCCCGGTTTCCGTCCGGCCGGCGGCGCTCCGCGGGGGAGGCCGGGGAGGGGGCATCCTAGGCGCCGAGGGGCGGCCGTGCCATCGGTTTCTGGCCGGGGGCCTTGGGGGGTGACCTTTCCCTGCGGGTCGGTGGGGGCTGGCCGCGCAGTTCCCCGCGCCCCTAGGGGGTTTCGGCGGGGCTGTTGATGTGCGGTGCCGGGGGTTTGCCTCAGGGGCGCGGGGAACTGCGCGATCAGCCACGACGCACCTGCGGGGGCGGGCCGGGGTCTTGTTTCCGCGCGGGTCGGTGGGGGCTGGCCGCGCAGTTCCCCGCGCTCCTAGGGGGTTTCGGTGAGGCCCCTCGGCAGGCTCAGTCCTCGGCCAGTTCGGCTACGCCGGTTACGCGGTGGAGGGGGAACGTGCGGACCTCGTCCGCCGTGTGGTCGTACGCCGTCACGTAGCCGCCCTCCACCCGGACGGGCGCGATGACCCGCTGGCTCGCGGCACCCTCCGCGTTGACGAAGCCGATCCACACCGCCTCCCCCGTCATCACCGCCGCCTGCATCGTGGCGAGGGTCTCCGCGGACGTCGTACGGGGCAACGCGCCCCCCGGCGTACGGGGGCTCTCCTTGCGGGGCGCCGTCGAGGCCAGATCGCCCGCCCGGATCGCCCGGACGGCCGCGCCGATGAGCGTGGCGTCGGGCAGCGGCGGCCCGTCCGGCACCGGCTCGGGAGCCGAGCGGGGCGGAGTGCGGTGCGCGTGGGCCCGGGTGATCAGGACGTCCCCGTCCGCCGACTCCGCGGCAGGCGCGAAGCCCATCGTGCGGAGCCCTTCGAGGAGCGTGCCGGGGTCCGCCTGCGCGGCCAGCACGGTCGGCGCGAGGCGGCGCAGCCGCAGCCCCTGGGAGCGCTTGTCGGCCAGGATCTCGTTCAGCAGCGCCTCGTCGTCGCAGCGCACATAGGCGGAGGCGGCCCCGATACGCAGGTGCCCGTGCCGACGGGCCACGTCGTCGATCAGATAGGCCAGCGGCTGGGGGACCGGCGTACGGGAGTGCGCCGCGAGGAACGCGTGCAGGTCGGACGCCGACTGCCCGGCGTCGAGCGCCCGCCGCACCGAACCGGGCGTGAAGCGGTACACCGTGGCGCCGCCCTTGGACTCCACGTCGGCGAGCACGGCGAGGGCCTCGGCGAGCGGCCGCTCCAGCGGGCCCGGCGCCACGGCCGTGAGGTCGGCCTGGAGCAGGACGTGATCGAGCGGCTCGGGCAGCAGCGGGGTGAGGATCTCCACCGCCCGGTCGGCGGCTGCGGCCTGCTCGGCAGCGGTCGGCGGACGGACCCCGAGGGTGCCGGGCATCCCCTCCGGGGCGCCGCCGATCAGCGCCCTGCCGTGCGCCGACAGGGCCCCGCGACCGGTGACGCCCAGCAGTTCGGCCTCGTTCAGCGTCCACTGGGCGATGCGGGTCCGCAGGTCGTGCGCGGCCGGCGAGGGCCGCTCCCAGTGCAGGCGGGCCAGGAGGGAGTCGGGGTCGGGCGCCGCGCCCTCGGGGAGCCCCGCGAGGAGGGAGAGGACCCGCCGGCGCACCTCGGGCGCCACCGACCGGTCCAGGTGCGGGCCGAGCGCCGACAGCGTGCGGTCCTTGCCGTCGCGGCCGCCGATCAGGCCCGCCGTGCGGGTCGCCGCGAGCCACGCGGTGGCCAGTACGGCCCAGCGCCGCGGCGCGGGCAGCTCCTGCCACTCGTCGTACGCGGGTGTCGCCGCGTACCGCTCGTCGGCCTCGCCGTCGGAGGCCACCAGGCCGGCCGCGTAGGACAGCTCCACCCAGAAGGCGGCCATCGGCTCGGGCATGTCGAGCGCCACCGCCGTCCGCTTCAGGTCGCGCACGCTCAGACCGCCGGCGCGCAGCACGGCCGGGCCGCCCTCGTCCCACTCCTTGAGGAGTTCCTCGACGGTGGCCAGGGCCGTGTACGCCTGGCCGGCCGCCGTGGCGTCCACAACCTGTGGACGGTGCTCGCGGCCCGGCGCGACGGGCGGCGGCGTCGGCGCGGGCGAGCGGTGGGCGCGGCCCGCGCGCAGGTGCAGGGCCGCCTCGCGCGGCAGCACGACCGTGCCCGGCGCGGTGGGCAGGAGCAGGCCGCGGTCCAGCAGCCAGCGCAGATGGCGGGCCGGGTCCGCGGTGACCTGGCCGTAGGGAGGACCCCAGACCAGGCGGGAGAGGACCTCCACGGACTCGGCGGGCGCCTCGTCCAGGAGCGCCGACATGCGGGCGCGGTCCGTGAACAGCGCGGTGAGGGCCTCGACCGCCGAGACCGCGTCATGCGTGGTGGGCAGGCCCGCCGCCGCGACGATGTCCTGCATCCGGGTCGGCGACATGCCGGCCGTGGCCTCGGCGACGGTCGGGCCCAGACCGGTCGGGGAGGGGTGCTGGGGGCTCGGGGCGAGCAGCTCGCGGGCGGTGCGGACCAGGCGGAGCCGGTCGTCCGTGCCCCACACCAGGGCCTGCCCGTGCAGGGTGCGCAGGGCGCCGGGCAGGGCGTCGGCGACCGCCGCGTCGCCGTCGTCCCCGGCGAGCAGGCCGAACAGCTCCTCGTACGACGTGGGCTCCGGGGCCACCGCCAGGGTCTGCGCCACCTGCTGCGTGAACAGGTCCAGGCGCTCCAGGGCGCGCACCACGGAGGCGCGGGTGCCGGCGCGGGCGGCGAGCTGCGTCAGGTCCGTGGGGACGGGGTTGAGGAGGTCCGGGCGGGCGTGCAGCAGCTCCGCGAGGGCGTCGTCCTCGCGGGTACGGAGCGCTTCGGCGAGGGAGCGGGGGGTGTCCCCCTTTTGGGGGGGACGGCTCTCCTGGGGGTGCGGCGGCTCGTCGGTGCTCATCCGGCTCACGTTAGCGGGTCTTGGGCGTGGGGCGGGGGGTCTGAGGGCTGGGGGCTTGTTCTTCGCCTGCGGGTGGGCGGGGGCTGGCCGCGCAGTTCCCCGCGCCCCTAGGGGGTTTCGGCGAGGGCTGTTGATGGGGGGTGCCCGGGGTTTGCCTCAGGGGCGCGGGGAACTGCGCGAGCGGCCACGACGTGCCCGCGGGGGCTGGCCGCGCCGTTCCCCGCGCACCTTGGGGCCTTCCTAGGGGGCCGGCCAGGCGTCCGGTGAGGGTTATGGCGTGGGGCCAAGACGGCGATGCGGCACACTGGACGTTTGGGCTAGGGAAAGGGCGGGCGCGTGAACGGTCCCCTTATCGTGCAGTCGGACAAGACACTCCTGCTGGAGGTGGACCACGAGCGGGCCGACGCCTGCCGTCGTGCCATCGCCCCGTTCGCGGAGCTGGAGCGCGCCCCGGAGCACATCCACACCTACCGCGTGACCCCGCTCGGCCTGTGGAACGCCCGGGCCGCCGGGCACGACGCCGAGCAGGTCGTGGACGCGCTCGTGGAGTTCTCGCGCTACCCCGTCCCGCACGCCCTGCTCGTCGACGTCGCCGAGACGATGGCGCGCTACGGCCGCCTCACCCTCTCCAAGCACCCCACCCACGGGCTCGTCCTGACGACCACCGACCGGCCCGTCCTCGAAGAGATCCTGCGGTCCAAGAAGGTCCAGCCGCTCGTCGGGGAGCGGCTCGACCCGGACACCGTCGCCGTCCACCCCTCCGAACGCGGGCAGATCAAGCAGACCCTGCTGAAGCTGGGCTGGCCCGCCGAGGACCTCGCCGGGTACGTCGACGGCGAGGCGCACAAGATCGACCTGGACGAGAGCGGCTGGACGCTGCGGCCCTACCAGCAGCAGGCCGTCGAGGGCTTCTGGCACGGCGGCAGCGGAGTGGTCGTGCTGCCCTGCGGCGCCGGGAAGACCCTCGTCGGCGCCGGAGCCATGGCGCAGGCCAAGGCGACCACGCTCATCCTCGTCACCAACACCGTCTCCGCCCGCCAGTGGAAGCACGAGCTGGTGAAGCGGACCTCCCTCACCGAGGACGAGATCGGCGAGTACAGCGGGACCAGGAAAGAGATCCGTCCCGTCACCATCGCCACGTACCAGGTCCTGACGACGAAGCGGAAGGGCATCTACCCGCACCTGGAGCTGTTCGACTCCCGCGACTGGGGCCTGGTCATCTACGACGAGGTGCATCTGCTGCCCGCGCCCGTCTTCAAGTTCACCGCCGACCTCCAGGCGCGCCGCCGCCTCGGCCTGACCGCGACCCTCGTACGGGAGGACGGGCGCGAGTCCGACGTCTTCTCGCTCATCGGGCCCAAGCGGTTCGACGCCCCGTGGAAGGAGATCGAGGCGCAGGGCTACATCGCGCCCGCCGACTGCGTGGAGGTGCGGGTCAACCTGACCGACGGCGAGCGGCTCGCGTACGCCACGGCCGAGGCCGAGGAGAAGTACCGCTTCTGCGCGACGACGGCGACCAAGCGGAAGGTGACCGAGGCGCTGGTCAAGAAGCACCAGGGCGAGCAGACCCTGGTCATCGGCCAGTACATCGACCAGCTCGACGAGCTGGGCGCCCACCTGGACGCGCCCGTCATCAAGGGCGAGACGACCAACGCGCAGCGCGAGAAGCTCTTCGAGGCCTTCCGGCAGGGCGAGATCTCCGTCCTCGTCGTGTCCAAGGTCGCGAACTTCTCCATCGACCTGCCGGAGGCCACCGTCGCCATCCAGGTGTCGGGCACCTTCGGCTCACGCCAGGAGGAGGCGCAGCGGCTCGGCCGGGTGCTGCGGCCCAAGGCGGACGGGCACGAGGCCCGCTTCTACTCCGTCGTCGCGCGGGACACCATCGACCAGGACTTCGCCGCGCACCGGCAGCGGTTCCTCGCCGAGCAGGGGTACGCGTACCGGATCGTCGACGCGGACGAACTGCTCGCCGGCGACTGAACCGGCCCCCTCACGCGCCGATCAGGAGCGCGGCGGGGACCGCCACGACCGACGCCCAGGCGAACGCCGTCCGCAGCCACGCCGCGCCCGTGTCGCGCGGCGTGCACCAGCCCGCCGTCAGGCAGCCGAGGCCCGTGAACGCCGCCAGGACATAGCGGGCCACCAGCTCCCGGTGCGCGGGCGTCGACGCGCCGCCGAGGTCCGCGTCGAGCCGGACGACCAGCAGACCGACCCCCAGGAGCAGCAGGACGGCCGGGGTGGCGAGGGCCAGGCCCATGACACGGGACGGCGCCGGGTCGGGGCGGGCGGTGTCACCGGCGGCGTCACGGGCGGTGTCACCGGCGGGGGAGTGCGTGGCCGGGGCGCGGGTGTGCGGGTCGGCGGTCGTCCTGCTCGGCCAAGTTCGTTCCATGGGGCGAGTCAACCTCGGGGCGTGGCGGCGGCACCTCGGTGCGCGTACTCAGACGCGTACTCAACAAGAGCGGCAGTACGAGGGCGAGCAGGGCGTACGGCGACGCCAACGGCTGCTGCCACCAGGGCAGCCGCAGGTCCAGGTCGCCCTGGTGGGGCAGGAGCCAGAAGGTGCGGGCCGTGAAGAGCGCGGCCACGGCGGCGGCCGGGCGCGGCCGGCCCTCGGCGACCAGGAGGACCAGCAGCGGCACGCACCACACCCAGTGGTGCGACCAGCTGATCGGGCAGACCAGCAGGGTCGTGAACGCGGCCAGGAGCACGGCGCGGGGCCCGTCGGGCGTACGGCGGATCAGCCACAGCCCGGCGGCCGCCGTCAGGGCGGCGGGGACCGCCCAGGCGAGGCCCGGTTCCGCCGTGTGCAGGGCCCGCGCGAGCAGGCCCTGGAGCGACTGGTTGTCGACGATCCACGCCTTGCCGACCCGGCCCGTCTCGAAGACGCGGCGCGTCCAGAAGTCGACGCCGGCGCCGGGCAGCACCAGCACGCCGGCGAGGACGGTCCCGGCGAACGTTCCCAGAGCGGTGACGGCCTCCCGCGTCCGCCCGACGACGAAGAGGTACGCGACGAAGAACACCGGGGTCAGTTTGATCCCGGCGGCCACGCCCAGCGCGACGCCCCGGCCGGGGGCGCCCCTCGGCCGGGTCAGGTCCCACAGGACCAGACAAGCCACGGCGAGGTTGACCTGCCCGAACACGACGGTCTGGAAGACCGGTTCCAGCCACAGCGCGAGGGCGGTGGCCGCGCACAGCCGGCGGGGGCGGAGGCGCAGGCCTGCCAGCCGGCAGGAGAGGTGCAGGAGCAGCCCACAGAGGGCGGTGTTGCCGACCAGGAAGAGGAGCTTCAGGGCGGGCACGGGGAGCCAGGCCGCCGGTACGAAGAGGAGCGCGGCGAACGGCGGGTAGGTGGCGGGGAGTTCCCACGCGGTGACCGTGAACCCGTACAGATCGCCGCCGTCGAGCACGGCCCGGCCCTCGGCGCGGTAGACGAGGGCGTCGGCCATGGGGACGTGCCGGACGACGCAGAGCGCGGCGAGGGCGGCCAGGGAGAGCGGCGGGGCGAGGAGGGTGAAGGTCGCCGTGGGGGAGGGGCGCGGGACGCGGGGGTACTTCACGGGGGGACGGTAACGGCTCCCGGCGGGCCGCCCGGGGACCGGCGCACACCGCCGCGCGGGCCGGTGTTGGAGGCACCCCCGTCCCAACCGGTACCGTCGGGGCCGGGGAAGAACCAACGCAGCCGCCCCGGAGGGGACTTCGTGGGGATCGAGAGCGATCAGCTGGTCTACGACTATCTGAGCCGGGTCGGGGACCTGGCCCAGCAGCGGCAGTTGACGTCCGGCGACCGTATGCGCCTGGTCGCCGACCTGCGCCTGCGGATCGACCGCGACCGCGCCGGGGCGACGGCCGACACCCCCGCCGCCGTCCGCCGCATCCTGGCCCGGCTCGGCACCCCCGAGGACGTCGTCGACGCGGCGGGCGGCCCCCCGGGCCCCACCACCCCCTCCCCGCCCCCCGCACCCCGGCCGAGCACCCCCCACCCGGCCGTCCCCACCCAACGAGCCCCCCGCCCACGCCGCAAGCCGGCGCCGAACCCGCCGAGACAGACACCCGAAGCCGAAGCCCGGGACACGGACGGCGCCACCGGAAGCGGGGGCACGGGCGGGGCCGGAAGCGGGAGCCTGCGCGGCGACAGCGGCAGGAACGCGGGCAGCGGCGCGGGCGGTGGCGGGCGTAGGGGCCTGGACGGCGACGGCGGCAGGAACGCGGGCGCCGGCGGGCGCGGGGGCCTGGACGGCGACGGCGGCAGGAACCCGGGCGGCGGTGAAGGCGGTGGGGGCGAGGCGGTCAAAGGGCTGCGGCGGCTCGTGCCGCGGCCCCGCCGCGCTCCCAAGGCCCCGCCCCTGGAGGGACTGGAGGGCCTCGCGGGGCTGGAGGGGCTGGACGGGTCCCGCCCGTCCCCGCCGCACCTCGCGGGCTCGCACGAGCTGGGACCGAGCGGCTCCGAGCCCGACTGGTGGCGCCTGGACAGCAGCCCCTTCGGCCTCGCCGACAGCGTCCCCGGCTTCGTCGGCGGCGTGGAGATCCCCGAGATACTGAAACCGCCGCCGGCCCCGGACGACCCCGTACGCCCGGCCAAGGACGGCAGCGCGAAGGGCGACGCGGTCGACGGGCCCCTGGACGCCGACGAGTTCGGCGAGGACGACGAAGCCGAGGGGCGCCGGTGGTGGCGGCCCCGGCTCGGCGGCGAGGGCGTGCGGTTCGCCAACCCCCTGCTCCTGTGCGCCGCGGCACTGCTCCTCGTGGGCGCCGTCCTCGGCAGCCTGCCCGCCCTCGGCGGCGGCTGGCTCATCGCCTACCTCTCCCGCAGGCTCACCCGCGCCGAGGCGAAGTGGGCCGTGTTCGGGATGCCGGGGCTCGCGGTGGCCGCCGGTCTGGCCTGGCTGTGGGGGCGTACGGACGGCAGGTGGGGCGAGCCGGTCCGGGAGGGCCACATGAGCGACGCCATCGCCGGGACCTGGCCGTGGGTGGTACGCGGCGCGGCCGTCGCCTCCGCGCTCTTCCTGGTGTGGAGATCGCAGCGGCGACGGCTGTGAGCGCCCGGCCTACTTCTCGGTGAGGTCCGCCCGCAGCTCGTCCAGGATCCGGTCCGCCGCGGTGTAGCCGATGCCCTGGATCCACAGCTCGTCGTCCACGGTGTGGACGTTGCCCGATTTCACCGCCTTCATGTTCTTCCACAGGCCGCTGCTCGTGGTCCGCGTCTGCTTGGCCTTCTTCGGGTCGCCGTACGTGGACCGGAAGATGACGTCGGTGTCCGCGAGGTCGATCTTCTCGGGGGAGAGGTCGTAGGAGAAGCCGTCCTTCGCCTTCGCGGAGATCGGGGCGCGGCCGAGACCGACGTCCTTGAGGATGGTGGCGATGTAGCTCTGCTCGCCGTAGAGCCGGATGTCGGCGCCTTCCACGAAGCGGATGACGTTGACCTTCGTGCGCTCGGCCTTCGCGGGCCCGCCGATGGCCTCGGTGACCTTCCGGGCGTGCGCGCGGTAGTCGGCGACGACCTTCTTCGCCTCCGCCTTCTTGCCCAGCGCGTCCGCGTGCACCTGGAAGTTCTCCTTCCAGGGGTAGCCGGTCGTCTCGGTCATGACCGTCGGCGCGATCTGCTTGAGCTGGTCGTACTTGGCCGCGTGCCGGATCTTCGAGGTGAGGATCAGGTCCGGTTCGAGCGCCGCGATGGCCTCCAGGTCGGGGTTCAGCATCTCCCCGACGTCCTTGACGCCGCTGACCTTGTTCCTGGGCAGGTAGCCGGGGAAGCCCGAGCCGGCCTCGACGTGCGTGGCGCCGACCGGTGTGACGCCGAGTGAGATCGCGGAGTCCAGCTCGGCGGTGTCCAGGACGACGACCCGCTTCGGGGCGACGGGGACCGACACGTCCCCCATGGCGGTGCGCACCGTGTGCGTCCTGCCCCCACCGGAGCCCTTGCCGGAGCCGGAGGAGTCGGAGGAGCCGCAGGCGCCGAGCGCGAGCGCGCCGGTCAGCGCCAGGGAGGCGGTGAGGAGCGCGCGACGGCGAGGCGAGGAGCGGAAGCGGGAGACGGTCAGGGGCATGGGGACGCCTTTCGGGCTGCGTTACACGGGGGCGGGGGCGGGCGCCGACCACGGCGCGCCGGGGACGACCAGGGGGGAGCCGGTCACGGGGTCCGGCACCACCACGCACTCCAGGCCGAAGACCTCGCGCACGAGTTCCTCGGTGACGACCTGCGACGGGGGCCCCTCGGCGACGACCTCGCCGTCCTTCATGGCGACCAGGTGATCGGCGTAGCGCGCGGCCTGGTTGAGGTCGTGCAGGACGACGACGACCGTGCGGCCCCGGTCGTGGTTGAGCCGGCGCACCAGGTCGAGGACCTCCACCTGGTGGGAGATGTCCAGGTACGTCGTCGGCTCGTCCAGGAGCAGCAGGCCGGTGTCCTGGGCGAGGGCCATCGCGATCCACACGCGCTGGCGCTGGCCGCCGGAGAGTTCGTCGACGGGGCGCTCGGCGAGCGCGGTCACGTCGGTGCGCTCCATCGCCTCCGTCACCGCCTTCTCGTCCTCATCGGACCACTGCCGCCACCAGTGCTGGTGCGGCTGGCGGCCGCGGGCGACGAGGTCGGCGACGGTGATCGCCTCGGGCGCCACGGGGGTCTGCGGGAGCAGCCCTATCTGCTGGGCGATCTTCTTCGTCGGCAGCTTGCCGAGGGCCTCGCCGTCCAGGAGGACCGCGCCGCTCTTCGGCTTCAGGAGCCGGCCGAGGGCCCGCAGGGTCGTGGACTTGCCGCACGCGTTGGGGCCGACGATGACGGTGACCCTGCCGTCGGGGACGGCGAGGTCGAGACGGTCGACGACCGTGCGGTCCTCGTATGCGAGGGTCAGCCGGTGGGCCGCGAGACGGGCCGGGCGGGGGCCGGGCGGCGGGTGGGCGGTCACGACGTGCCTCCCTTGCGGACGGAGCGGCCGCGGACGATGAGCCAGATCAGGTACGGGGCGCCGACGGCCGCCGTCAGCACGCCGACCGGCAGCTCCGTCGGCGCGAACATCCGGCGGGCGAGCAGATCGGCGAGGACGACGACCAGCGCTCCCACCAGCGCCGAGCACAGCAGGGGGAGCTGCGCGGTGCGGGTCAGCCTGCGGGCGATCTGCGGGGCGGCGAGCGCCACGAAGTCGATGGGCCCGGCGGCGCTGGTCGCCACGGAGGCGAGGACGACACCGAGCAGGACCAGGCCGAGGCGTACGTGTCCCAGGCGCACCCCGAGAGCCGTCGCCGTGTCGTCGTCCAGGGTGACCGAGCGCTGCGCGTGGGCCGCCCAGCACAGGCCGGGCAGCAGCACGAGCAGGGTCAGGGCGAGCGGGTCCGCCTCCGTCCAGCCGCGGCCGTTGAGGGAGCCCGTCATCCAGATCTGCGCCTGCTGGGCGACGAGGTAGTCGCCCTTGGTCATGAAGAGCGTCGTCACCGAGCGCAGGGCGACGGCGAAGCCGATGCCGATGAGCACGAACCGGGTGGCGTGCAGGCCGCCGCGCCACGCGAAGACGTACACGAGGGCGGCCGCGGCCATGCCGCCGAGCACCGACAGGTAGGGCAGCACGGCGTACGAGGTGACCCCGAAGGTCAGCGCGCCGACGGTCAGCGCGCTCGCGCCCTGGCTGATGCCGATGACGTCCGGCCCGGCCAGCGGATTGCGGGCCACGGTCTGGATCAGCGCACCGGCCACGCCGAACGCGGCGCCGACGAGGAGCCCCACCACCATGCGGGGTGCGCGCAGCGTGCCCACGACCAGCGCGTCGGGGGAGGGCTGTCCGAGGACGACCTTCACCGCCTCGACGGGCGGGACGTACGACGCGCCGGCACAGAGGTACGCCAGACAGCTCGCGGCCAGCAGAGCGCCGAGGCCGAGGGCGACGAGGGCGGCACGGCGGTGCAGCAGGAAGGCGGCACGGCGCAGCCGGACCACGGTGTAGCCGGCGGGCCGCAGCCGCGGGGAGGCGAGGCTCACGCGGCCACCGCCTTGCGGCGTACGAGAGTGACGAGGAACGGCACCCCGATGAGCGCGGTCATCACCCCGGCGGGCACCTCGCTCGGCGGGAACACGATCCGCCCCACCACGTCGGAGACGAGCAGCATCACGGGCCCGAGGACGGCCGCCATGGGCAGCGTCCAGCGGTGGTCGCCGCCCACCACCGCGCGGGCGATGTGCGGCACGGCGAGGCCGATGAAGGCGAGGGGCCCGGCGGCCGCGACCCCCGCCCCGGTCAGGACTGTCGCCCCGAGCCCGCCGACCACCCGCACCGCCGCCACGTTCTGCCCGAGGCCCTTGGCGACGTCCTCGCCGAGCGCCAGCGCGTCGAGGCCGCGCGCGACCGAGAGGACGAGCACCAGGCCCACGAGCAGGAACGGCCAGATCCGGCCGGCGATGTCGGCGTCCCGCCCGGAGAGCGAGCCGACCTGCCAGAACCGGAACTCGTCCAGCGCAAAGGCCCTGGTGGTGAGGATCGCCGTGGTCACCGAGACCAGCAGGGCGTTGACGGCGGCGCCGCCCAGCGCGAGCTTCACCGGCGTCGCCCCGCCCCGCCCGCCGGCGGCGATGGCGTGGACGGCCAGCGCCGCGACACCGGCGCCGGCGAACGCGTACCAGACGTAGCCGGTCAGCGTGTGGACGCCGGCGAAGGCGATGGCGAGGACCACGCCCACCGAGGCGCCCTGGCTGATGCCGAGGACGCCGGGGTCCGCGATGGGGTTGCGGGTGAGGCCCTGGAGCACCGTGCCGGCCAGCGCGAGTGCCGCGCCGACCATCAGGCCGACGGCGGTGCGCGGCACCCGCATCTCGCGGACCACCTCGGCGGAGTCGCCGTGCCCGCCGTGCAGCAGCGCGTCCAGGACGGCGGAGGGCGCGATGGCGCGGGCGCCGACGGCGAGGCTGAGCGAGGCCGCGAGCAGCAGGGCCACGACGGCCGCCGCCATCAGGGCGGCGCGTCGGACGGGCACACGCATCGGCTGGCTCGTTTCGGGAGGGGGGAGTCGGGGCGGCACGTGCGGAAGTCGGGTCTCGGAGTGGGGGAGTCGGGGCGGCGCGTCGGGAAGTCGGGGGGCCGCGGGCGGCAGTTGGTAAGGCTTGGCTAAGTCTAAGCCGGGGGTGGGGGGCCGCCTCGGCACAATGGGCGCATGACCTCACGCGCGCTGACCGTCGGCTTCGACCTCGACATGACCCTGATCGACTCCCGGCCGGGCATCAAGGCCACCTACCAGGCGCTCTCCGCGGAGACGGGCACCTACATAGACGCGGAGCTGGCCGTCACGCGCCTCGGGCCGCCGCTGGAGCAGGAGCTGCGGAACTGGTTCCCGGAGGAGGAGATCCAGGAGATGGGTGACCGCTACCGTGAGATCTATCCCACATACGCCATCGCGCCGACGCTCGCGCTGCCCGGCGCCCGCGAGGCGGTGGCCGCGGTCCGCGCGCGCGGCGGCCGCGCGATCGTGGTGACCGCCAAGCACGAGCCCAACGCGAAGCTGCACCTGTCGCACCTCGGCATCGAGGCCGACGCGGTCATCGGCTGGCTGTGGGCCGAGGCGAAGGCGGTGGCGCTGCGCGAGCACGAGGCGGCCGTGTACGTCGGCGACCACACCGGGGACGTGCGCGGCGCGCGTACGGCGGGCGCGCTGTCCGTGGCGGTGGCGACCGGCCCGTGCGACGCGGCGGAACTGCGCGCGGCGGGCGCGGACGTGGTCCTGGCCGAGCTGACGCAGTTCCCCGCGTGGCTCGACGCGTACGCCGCCGGACAGGGCCGCTGACGCGCGCGAGGCAGGTGTCAGCCGGCCGCGGACCTCGCCCGGCGCCGCTGGACGGCGATGCCGCGCAGCACCCCGGCGGCGGCGACGACGAACCCGACGCCCATCAGCATGCACACGGCATACGCGACGGGCGGGAAGGGCTCGGTGCCGAGAAAGAGGGGTGCCACGGTGACCAATGTGGCCACCGCGCCGATGAAGAAGACGATTGCTCCGATCCGGACCATCCCGTCGCCGGGCCCGGCCGAATTCGCTTGGGTTTTGTCACGCACCCCACCAGGGTAGTTCCCTGCGCGAAGGAGGAACCCGGAGGAAGAGATTCGGGGACGTCTTGTCACCGGGCGCCGGACCAATAGGCTTGGTTCCGGCGGGTCGGGCGACCCGCTGTAGTGCTATCCAGAGCCGTTTTCGCCCCGTCATTTCCGGTGGGGCGGACCGGCACAGACGAGTACGACGAGTACGAGGACGAGGACTTCACGTGCCTACCGGCAAGGTCAAGTGGTTCAACAGCGAGAAGGGCTTCGGCTTTCTCTCCCGCGACGACGGCGGCGACGTCTTCGTGCACTCCTCCGTACTGCCCGCCGGCGTCGACACACTCAAGCCCGGCCAGCGCGTGGAATTCGGTGTGGTCGCGGGGCAGCGCGGCGATCAGGCCCTTTCCGTCACCATTCTCGACCCGACCCCTTCGGTGGCGGCCGCGCAGCGCCGCAAGCCGGACGAACTCGCGTCGATCGTCCAGGATTTGACGACCCTCCTGGAGAACATCACGCCGATGCTGGAGAAGGGCCGCTACCCCGACAAGGCGTCGGGCGCGAAGATCGCGGGACTGCTGAGGGCGGTCGCGGACCAACTGGACGTGTGACGGCATGACCCCGCGCACTGGACGTATGACGGCATGACCCCGCGCCGGACGGGCTCTTCGGCCCGTCCGGCGGCGAGGGGCGGGCCCCTCAGGCGGCAGGACGGACGGTCAGGCGACGGTCATTCGACGGGTCAGGGGAAGGCCAGGGCCCCCGGCGGCAGGGCGGGCACGAGTCCCTCCGCCGCCGCCCGCGTCAGCAGCCCCCGCACGGCCGCGTAACCGTCCTCGCCGAGGTCGGCGGTGAACTCGTTCACGTACAGGCCGATGTGCTGGTCGGCGACCGACGGGTCCATCTCCTGCGCGTGGGCCAGGACGTAGGGCCGGGACGCCTCGGGGTCGTCCCAGGCCATGCGGACCGAGGCGCGGGCCGCCCGGGCGAGCTGTTCGAGCGCCGCGGGGCCGAGGCTCCGCTTCGCGATGATCGCGCCCAGCGGGATCGGCAGACCCGTCGTGGCCTCCCAGTGCTCACCCATGTCGGCGAGGCGGTGCAGGCCGTAGTTCCGGTAGGTGAAGCGGGCCTCGTGGATGACCAGGCCCGCGTCGACCTTGCCGTCGCGCACCGCGGGCATGATCTGGTCGAAGGGCAGGACGACGATCTCACCGACGCCCTCGCCGCCGAGCGTGTCCGCCGCCCACAGCCGGAACAGCAGATACGCCGTGGACTTCTCGCTCGGCACCGCGACCGTCCTGCCCCGGAGGTCCGCGTCGGGCTCGCGGGTCAGGACGAGGGGCCCGCAGCCCCGGCCGAGCGCGCCGCCGCAGGGCAGCAGCGCGTAGGTGTCGAGGACGTAGGGCAGGACGGCGTACGAGACCTTCAGCACGTCGAGATCGGGGTCCGCGGCCGTCGCCGCCGAGGTCGCGGCGCGCTCGGCGATGCCGTTGGTGACGTCGATGTCCGCGAACGTCACGTCGAGGGCGGGGGCGCCCGGCACCCGGCCGTGCGCCCACGCGTCGAAGACGAACGTGTCGTTGGGGCAGGGCGAGTACGCGATGCGCAGCGTGCCGTCGGCGGGCGCCGCGGGGGCCTGGTGTTCAGTCATGCGTGTTCCAACTCTCCAATACCGGCGCGAACTTCCCGAACGCGTCGCTCAGCGCGGTCAGCGCCTCACCGATCCGCCAGGCGGCGCGGTCGCGCGGGCCGACGGGATTGGAGACCGCGCGGACCTCCAGGACGGGCAGCCCGTGCAGGGCGGCCGCCTCGGCCACACCGAAACCCTCCATCGCCTCGGCCAGGGCCCGGGGATGGCGCCGGCGCAGCTCGGCGGCGCGGGCGGCGCTGCCGGTGACGGTGGAGACCGTCAGGACGGTGCCCCGCGCGGCGCCACAGGCGGCGGCGACCCCTCGTACGAGGGAACGCGGCGGGACATGGGTGACGGCGCCGAAGCCCAGTTCGGTGACGGGCGCGAAGCCCTCGGGGGTCTCGGCGCCCAGATCGGCGACGGTGATCTCGTCGGCGACGACGAGGGAGCCCACCGGGGCGGCGGGCGGGAAGCCGCCGCCGATGCCCGCCGAGACGACCAGGCCGTAGGGCCGGCCGTCGGCGGCGGCGCGGGCGAGCGCGGTGGCCGTGCCCGCTGCTGCGGCGGCGGGGCCCACGCCGACGGCCAGCGCGTCGATGCCCGGGGTCGGGGGCAGCGCGCGGGCCACCGCGTCCCGTTCGGCGGGGACGGCGGTGGCCACCAGGACGCGCGGGTGGGGCACGGGAGCGGAGGTCAGGCGTCCTTCTTGAACTTGAACGACCACAGGCCGGTGGCCTTCTGCGTGCCGCCCTTGCCGCCTTCGAGGAGGCTGACGGTCGACTTGTCGCCGCCACCGCCGTACTGCTGGTTGAAGAAGACGCTGCCGGGGATGACGACGTACGTCTTCTTGCTGGCCTCGGTCAGCGGCTGACCGTTCATCAGCAGCGTCCAGCCCTTGTCGGCGACCTCGGGGTCGACGCCGAACCGGACCTTCTCATCGGGGTCGATCTTGACGGTCTTCACGTCCTTGTCCTGGAGGCAGGACTTGAGCTGCGACTTCTTCAGCTCCTTGCCGTCGTTGTAGCAGGAGGCCTCGGTGTGCACCGAGTCGCCGCCGACCGTCACGGTGGCCAGCGGCGTCGGCTTGTCACAGGCCGAGAGGACGAGGAGTCCGGCGGAGACGGCGCCAAGGGCGGCCACGGTGCGGCGGCGGCGCGCCGCGCTGTTCACATTCGCGGCTCCGCCGCGGAGCAGGGAGGTCATGGGCGAAGGCTATCGGGCGGGCCTCGGGGTGCTGTTACGCGGGGGTCGCGGGCGCGTTGCCCCGCTGGGTCGCGGGGGCCGTTCGGGCGGGGCCCCGGGCGCCACGGGCGGGGGCCGGGGGTCACTCCACGCGGGGGCGCGGGCCGCTGTGGCGGGCGGCGGCGAGAAGGCCCCGGGCGGTCGAGAGCCAGCCGAGGGCGAGGATCCCGGCGGCCACCGACAGGCCGAGCGAGCCGTTCAGCGGCAGGGCGATGCCGATGCCGCCGCCGATCACCCAGGCGACCTGGAGCAGCGTCTCGGAGCGGGCGAAGGCGGAGGTGCGGACCTGCTCCGGGACGTCCCGCTGGATCAGCGCGTCCAGGGACAGCTTGGAGAGGGCCTGCGCGAAGCCCGCGCAGGCGCCGAGGCAGGCGACGCCCACGGCGCCGAAGAACACCGCGGAGGTGATCGCCACGCCCAGGACCACGGCGACGACGGTCACGATGATCATTTCGGGGGCGCGGGACTTCAGCCAGGCGCCCACGGCCGTGCCGAGCGCGTTGCCGGTGCCCGCCGCGACGCCCACTATCCCGAGCGAGACCGCCGCGCTCTGCCCGCCCAGCGGATGCTCGCGCAGCAGGAACGCCAGGAAGAAGATGAGGAACCCGGAGAGCATGCGCAGCGCGGCGTTGGCGGCCAGGGCGTGCGTGACGGCCGGGCCGACGGTCCGCAGCCCGAGCAGGCCCTTGCGGGTGGTGTCGTGGGCGGCCTCGGCGCGGGCGTGCAGACGCAGGTGCTCCTCGTCGGCGGCGAGCAGCGCCTTGCTCTCCCCCTTCGCCGAGTCGACCTTGCGGGGCAGCGAGAACGACAGGAACATCCCCGACACGAAGATGACGAAGGCGCCGTACAGGGGCCAGCGCGGGCCGAGCGCCTGGAGGCCCGCGCCCGCGGGCGCGGCCACCGCGGTCGCGAGGAGACCGCCGAGGGTGACCCGGGAATTGGCCTTGACCAGGGAGAACCCGGGTGGCAGCAGGCGTGGCACGACGGCGCTTCGCACCACTCCGTACGCCTTGGACGCCACCAGGACGCCGAGCGCGGCGGGATACAGCTCGACGCTGCCGGTGGCGACGGCGCCGGAGAGCACCAGCGCGAGAAGGGCGCGGGCCAGCATCGAGCCGGCCATCGCGGCGCGGCGGCCGTGCGGGAGGCGGTCGAGGAGGGGGCCGATGACGGGGGCGAGGAGGGTGAAGGGGGCCATCGTGATGGCGAGATAGAGCGCGACGCGGCCGCGGGCCTCGTCCGTCGGCACGGAGAAGAACACGGTGGAGGCCAGGGCGACAGTGATCATCACGTCGCCCGCGCCGTTCACCGCGTGCAGCTCGATCAGCTTGCCGAGACCCGACTCGCCCGCTCCGTGGGCGTGGGTGGCCTTGCGGATGCCGCGGGCGGTACCGGTGAAGGGGAAGTGCAGGGCGCGGCCCAGCGCGCGAACGGTCCGCCGCGCGGGGCCCGGCGCGGCGGTTCCTACGGACGTCGACCTGGTGGGGGCCATTTGGTCATAGTGCCCTGTTGAGGGGGTTACTAGCGGGAAACTGGCTGTGAGCCTTGGGGGCGCTCTCGCAGCGGGGCGGGTCGGTCTCGTGCCGTCGGTCCCGGGCCCCGTCTTTCGCCGCTTCGCGGCGGTTGTCCCACCCGCCCACCCGATTGCCCCGCACCGGGCTGCGCTGTTTGGGGTCGGTCTTGCAGGGGGGGGCGGTCGGTTTCGTGCTCCCGGTTCTCGGTGCCGTCTTTCGCCGCTGCGCGGCGGGGTTTCCCACCCACCCGCCCGATTGCCCCGCGTTGGGCCGCGCCGTTTGGGGTCGGTCTCGTGCCGAGAAAGGGCGGGTGGGTGGGGAGAACGCCGCGAAGCGGCGACGCGGTCACGGATCGAGCCGGGGTCATCAGGGGCCGGGCCCCCGCCCCCACACCCCGACGGTCACGGGTCTAGCCGGGGTGATCAGGGGCCGGGCTCCCGTCCCTGCACCCCGAGGGCAAGAAGAGGCGGCGGGGTCTTCGCCCGTGCGGCCCAGGGGAAGTGTGGCTTCCGGGCATGTGGCGTGGGGGTGGGATTTCGTCGGGTGGGCGAGGCACGCGGGGCGCCGCCTCGGCGCGTCGGGGCGCAGGTTTCGGCCAACCGTCCAGGGGCCGCAGACCAGTGCGGAACGGGGGCGCCGACGAGGGCGAGGGACGCTCGTGCGTACGTCGGTGTAGGCCCAGGGGCCAGGAGAAGGTAGCGTGCGTAGCGCGCCTGCGGCGGTTGTTCTTGGCCGCGCGCCTCTCGGTCATCCCGCAGAATGGGTGACGTAGGTGCGCCCGAGAACGTCGGGCGCGGACGTTGACGCGGCCCCCTGGTCCGCTCCGTCCGCCCCCCGCGTAAAGGTGGCGCACTCGTGAGACGGCGTAGGAGAGAAGCGATACCTGTGAGCGCAGCGACAACGCGAAGCCGTACCCCGCGCACCCCGCGTACCCCCGACCGCCTGTGCGCCGAGGCGGTCGGCTTGGCGCGCGCCGCGGCAGAGGAGGCCGCCGCGCCCGGGGTGGTCGGTGAGCATGTCGAGGTCGTCGTCGAGGGCGACCGCGTCGTCACGCACCTCTTCGAGTGCAAGGACTTCGGCTACCGCGGCTGGCGTTGGGCGGTGACGGTCGCCCGGGCCTCGCGGGCGAAGATCGTCACGCTCGACGAGACGGTCCTGCTGCCGGGTCCGGACGCGCTGCTGGCCCCCGAGTGGGTGCCGTGGAGCGAGCGGCTGCGCCCGGGTGACATGGGCCCCGGTGATCTGCTGCCGACCGACGCCGAGGATCTCCGCCTGGAGCCGGGATTCACCGGTGAGGAGGAGCCGCCGCCGAACTCGATCGTGTCGCAGGAGATGGCGGCGCTCGTCGAGGCCGAGGACGCCGAGGTCACGGTGGGCTCGCCCGCCGAGTTGCCGGTGGCGCCCGCCCGGGGCTCGATCGCGTCCATCGCCGACGAGCTGGGCATGCGCAGGGCGCGGGTCCTGTCCCGGTACGGGCTGCATGTCGCCGCGGACCGCTGGGAGGAGACGCACGGAGCGAAGACCGCGATGGCGCAGGCGGCGCCGGCGGCGTGTGTCAGCTGCGGGTTCCTGGTGGCGATCGGTGGCTCGCTCGGGCAGGCGTTCGGTGTGTGCGCCAATGAGTTCGGGCCCGCGGACGGGCATGTCGTCTCCCTCTCCTACGGCTGCGGGGGCCACTCCGAGGCCGCCGTCATGCCGAAGCCGCCGCGGCCGGCGCCGCCGGTTCTGGACGAGACGCGGGTGGATGTGCTGCCGCTTCGGCCTTCGGCGGATTCGGGGTCGGTATCGGTCGAGGGGCCTGGGGCGGGGCCGGACGAGGACCTGGGTCACAGCTAGTTCCGGGGGCGGCGGTCGGCGTACGGACCTGCCGCCCGGGCCTCCGCCCGCTCCACCCTCTTCCCGCGCCCCTGGCCCTTGGGGCCGCGCAGACGAAAGCCCCCTGAGCCACGCTCCCCGGCTCCCCGGGTCGCACGGACGCAGACCCCGCCGCCTCTTCTTGCCCTCGGGGTATGGGGGCGGGAGCCCGGCCCCTGATCACCCCGGCTCGACCCGTGCCCGCGTCGCCGCTTCGCGGCGTTCTCCCCACCCACCCGCCCTTTCTTGCCGCCTGACGGGCTGGGTAGAACGGTCGCCCCCTGGAGGTAATTACCAGCGGGACCGGAAGGCCCGCCGCGCAGCGGCGAAACACTGACTCGCACGGGCGGCCCAGCCCCGGCCGGTCCCGCCGCAGAGCGGTGACCGGGAGGGAGTGCGCGGGTCCGACCCGTCCCCGTTGCAAGAGCGGCCCCGAACGGTGCGGCTCGGTGCGGGGTAATCGGGTGGGTGGGTGGGAGATCCCGCCGCGAAGCGGCGGAACGGGGTGGCCGTTGTGGAGAGCGGGAGCCTGCCCTGCCGCGCAGCGGCGAAGGACGGTGCCGGGCGCGGGGCCGATCGATCCCCCCGCTGTAGGAGCGGGTCCGAACGGTGCGGCTCGGTGCGGGGCA
Organism: Streptomyces sp. NPDC034037; assembly: GCF_055575715.1. Classification (NCBI taxonomy): domain Bacteria; kingdom Bacillati; phylum Actinomycetota; class Actinomycetes; order Kitasatosporales; family Streptomycetaceae; genus Streptomyces; species Streptomyces sp. NPDC034037. The sequence goes on from NZ_JBVISC010000004.1 coordinate 205,504, forward strand.
ATCGGGTGGGTGGGTGGGAGAACCCGCCGCGCAGCGGCGAAGCACTGGCCCCCGCACCGAGGGCCGCCCGCCAACAGCCCCCCACCAAGCACCCCCCACCACCCCCCACCAGGACGCGATACCGTTCGCCCCCGAGCCGAACCCACCCGACAGTGGTGGAGAGGCGAACCCCCAGCCGAGCCCAGCCCAGCAAACCCCGCCAAGCCCAGCGCAGCGCCCCGCAGAGGAGAAAGCCCCCGTGAGCAAGCCCGTGCGGCCGGCGGCCGAAGGTACGGATCCCTTCGGTACCGCCCGCCTCCGCCGCGGAGTCCTCGACGCCTGGGCGGCAGCCCCCGCCCGCTTCCGCGAGGACGCCAACGCCGAGGAAGACCTCGCCCTCGGCGGCTACCGCGACCGCCTGGTCGTCGAGCTGGCCCAGAACGCCTCCGACGCCGCCGCCCGCGCCGGCGTCCCCGGGCGCCTCGCCCTGACGCTGCGCGACGGCGTCCTCGCCGCCGCCAACCGCGGCGCGCCCCTCGACGCCGCCGGCGTGGAGTCCCTGGCCACCCTCCGCGCCTCCGCCAAGCGCGAGGACGGCCCGGCCCAGCAGGGCCACAGCGTCGGCCGGTTCGGCGTCGGCTTCGCCGCCGTGCTCGCCGTCAGCGACGAGCCAGCCGTCGTCGGTCGCACCGGCGGCGTCCGCTGGTCGCTCTCCGAGGCCCGCGAGCTCGCCGCGGAGACCGCCCGGTTCAGCCCGGGCCTCGGGGACGAGATCCGGCGCCGCGACGGCCACGTACCGCTCCTGCGGCTCCCCCTCGCCGCCGAGGGCACCGCCCCCGAGGGATACGACACGGTCGTCATCCTGCCCCTGCGCGACGCCGCCGCCGAGGATCTCGTCGCCCGGCTCCTCGACGGCATCGACGACGCCCTGCTCCTCGCCCTGCCGGGGCTCGCGGAGGTCACCGTCCAGACCCCGGACGGCGCCACCCGCACCCTGCGCCGCCGCGCCGAGACCCCGTACACCGTCGTGGAGGACAGCCGCGACGGCACGACCCGCTGGCGCATCGCCGACCGGCAGGGCCCCCTCGACCCCGCCCTCCTGAAGGACCGGCCCGTCGAGGAGCGGCTGCGCCCTCACTGGTCGGTCACCTGGGCCGTCCCCGCGGACCACGCCGGCGCCCCGGCGCGGCCCCGCACCACCCCCGTCCTGCACGCCCCCACCCCCAGCGACGAACCGCTCGGCCTGCCCGCGCTGCTCATCGCCTCGTTCCCGCTGGACACCGCCCGGCGGCACGCCGCCCCGGGGCCGCTGACCGACTTCCTCGTGCAGCGCGCCGCGGACGCGTACGTCGAACTCCTCACCGCCTGGCGCCCGGTGGCCGAGGAGATCATCGGCCTGGTCCCCGGCCCGCTCGGGCAGAGCGAGCTGGACGGCGCCCTGCGCCAGGCCGTCCTGGAGCGGCTGCCGCGCGCCGCGTTCCTGCCGCCCGCCCTGCCCCGGCGCGGCGAGGACGAGGACGAGCTGCCCGAGGCCCTGCGGCCCCGCGACGCGGAGGTCGTGGAGGGCGCCGGCGCGGACACCGTGCGCGTCCTCGCCGAGGTGCTGCCCAGCCTGCTGCCCGCGGGCCTGGAGCGCCGCGCGGAGCTGCGCACCCTCGGCGTGGCCCGCGTCCCGCTGACCGAGGCGGTCGACCGTCTCGCCGGTCTGGAGAAGGAACCCGGCTGGTGGCGGCGGCTGTACGACGCCCTCGCCGGGGTCGACCCCGACCGGCTCTCGGGGCTCCCGGTGCCGCTGGCCGACGGGCGTACGACGATCGGACCCCGCCAGGTGCTGCTGCCCGCCCCCGGCGACGAACGCGACCCCGCCTCCCTGGCCCGGCTCGGCCTGAAGGTCGCCCACCCGGACGCCGTGCATCCGCTGCTCGAAAAGCTCGGCGCGCTGCCCGCGACGCCCCGCGCGGTCCTGACCACGCCCCAGGTGCGCGCCGCGGTCGCCGCCTCCCTGGACGACGACACGTGGGACGAGGACGCGTTGGACGCCGAGGAGTTGGCGGACATCGTCCTCACACTGGTGCGGGACGCCGATCTCGCGCCGGGCGACGAGCCGTGGCTCGGCGCGCTCGCCCTGCCCGACGAGGACGGCGAGCCGGCGCCCGCCGGTGAGCTGGTCCTGCCCGGCAGCGCCTTCGCCGAGGTCATGCGGGACGACGAACTGGCGCTGGTGGACCAGGAGCTGGCCGACCGCTGGGGCGAGCAGCCGCTGGCCGCCTGCGGGGTGCTGGCCACCTTCGCGCTCGTACGCGCCACCGATGTCGTGCTCGACCCCGACGAACTGGAGCCGCGTGACGGTGACTTCGCCGAGCCCGACGACGCCGGTCTGCTGGACGCCGTGGACGTGTGGTGCGAGGACTTCCTCGACGGGCTGCCGGACACCCCGGTGCCACCGGTCGCCACGGAGATCGTCGCCGTACGGGACCTGGACCTGGTCGACGACGAGCACTGGCCGCAGGCGCTGGCGATGCTCTCGCGCCCCCCGCTGCGGGACGCGCTGACGCAGCCGCTGCGGGTGCTGCTGCCGGACGGCACGACGCGGACCGTCCGCTCGTACACCGCCTGGTGGCTGCGCGGGCACCCCGTCCTCGACGGCCGCCGGCCGGCCGGGCTGCGCGCGGCGGGCGGCGATCCGCTCCTGGTGGGTCTGTACGACGCGGCGGACGCCTCCGGGTTCGGCGACGAGGAGGTGCTGCGGGCCCTCGGCGTACGGACGTCGGTGGCCGCGCTGCTCGCGGAGCCGGGCGGCGCGGCCGAGCTGCTGGACCGGCTCGCGGACCCGGAGCGGCCCGTGTCCGCCGCCCAGCTGCACGCCCTGTACGGCGCGCTGGCCGATCTCGACCCGGAGCGGGTGACGCTCCCCGACGAGCTGCGCGCGGTGGTGGACGGCGAGGTGGTGGTGGTCGACGCGGCGGACGCGGTGATCGCCGACGCCCCCGATCTGCTGCCGCTGGCCGGCGGTGTGGCGCTGCTGCCCGTGGAGCCGCGCCGGGCCGCCGACCTGGCGGAGCTGTTCCAGGTGCGCAGGCTGAGTGAGACGGCGGCGGTGGAGCCCGCGGGGCAGGGCGTCGAGCGCGCGGTGCCGGAGCCGGTGCGGACCCTGCTGGGGGCGGCGACCCCGCGTACGTACGTGGAGCACGACGAGCTGGTGGCGGGCGGTGTGGAGCTGGACTGGCGGCGCACCCCGGACGGCACGGTGCACGCGGCGACCTTGGAGGGTGTCGCGGCCGCTCTGGCCTGGGCGGCGGGGCAGTGGCCGCGCCGCTTCGAGGTGGCGGCGCTCCTCGAGGACCCCTCCCGGACGGCCGAGCTGGCCCGCGACCGCTGGTTCGACTGACCTCCGGGGCCGCGGTCGCGTTCGACTGACCTCCGGGGCCGCGGTCGCCGGGTTCCGTCCCGCCAAAGGGGGCGGAACCCGGCATTCCGTGGCGGGGGCTCGTATTCCAGGGCGGCAGCGAACCAATTCGCCCGCGTCGTACAACCGTTCGCCCCTGGTGGGGGTCTGATCTCGCGAGTCAACAGACTCCTAGATCACCCGGATCTCGCGTGACGGCACCTGCACCGCGAGGTCCCCTTCTCCACTTGGGGAAACACATGCGCATCCGCGCCACCGTGGCCGCACTGTCCGGCACCCTGGCCCTGTCCGCACTGGCTGTTCCGGCCGCCCAGGCCGCCGACGCCCCGAAGGTCCCGAACCTCGCCTCCATCGCCGAGCGCGGCCCGGGCGACGAGACCGTGGGCGACACCAAGATCACGAAGGTCACCGTCAACGGCGGCAAGGACATCGTGGTCGGCACCTCCGTCAAGAAGACGGTCGTCATCAGCGTCACCGCCACGGACCCCAAGGGCATCAACGACGGCGCCGCGGCCCTGTGGCACGGCACGGAGTTCTCCGACGAGAACATCGACAGCTACATGGTCCCGGGCGAGGACGAGGAGGCCGACTGCAAGGCCGTCAACGCCACCACGGGCACCTGCACCATCAAGGTCGTCGCCGACCCGAAGACGAACATCTACGGCAACATCCTCGCCGGCAAGTGGAAGGTCCTGGCGGGCGCCCAGGGCAAGGACGGCGACTACATCATCCGCGACTCGTACGCGAGCGTCTCGGTGAAGCGCGCCGCCAAGCTCACCACCAACGCCTCCCCGGAGCCCGTCAAGAAGGGCAAGACGCTCACGGTCACCGGCGCCCTGACCCGCGCCAACTGGGACACCAAGGCGTACGCGGGCTACACCGGCCAGTCGGTGAAGCTCCAGTTCAAGAAGAAGGGCGCCAGCGCCTACACCACCGTCAAGACGGTGAAGTCGGGCTCCCGGGGCGCGCTGAAGACGACCGTCACGGCCTCCGCCGACGGCTACTTCCGCTACTCCTTCGCCGGCACGTCCACCACCCCGTCGGTGACGGCCACCAGCGACTACGTCGACGTCCAGTAGATCCCGCGGGTAGGGGACTACGCCGGAAAGCGGCGGTCCAGTACGCGGTAGGCGGCCTCGACGGCCAGTGAGGCCACCGCCGCGATCGCGACCGCCGCCCACGGCATCACCGTGCCCACCAGCCTCAGCTGGAAGAAGTCCTGGAGCCAGGGCACGGTCAGCACGAGCAGGAAGCCGAGACCCATCGCGCCGATCAGGGCGACCCGCCACCACGTGTAGGGGCGGGCGATGATGGCGAGGACCCACATGGCGATCAGGAACAGCGCCAGGGTCGCCGCGCTGGTCTCGGCCTCCCGCGCGCCCGCCCCCGCATAGTGGTGCCGGGCCAGCAGATACGTCACGAAGGTGGCGACGCCCGCGATGACGCCGCCGGGAATCGCGTACCGCATGACCCTGCGCACGAAGTGCGGCCTGGCGCGCTCCTTGTTGGGGGCGAGGGCGAGGAAGAACGCGGGCACGCCGATCGTCAGGGTGGAGAGCAGCGTCAGGTGCCGGGGCAGGAAGGGGTACTCGACCTGCGAGCAGACCACGAGCAGCGCGATGACCACCGAGTAGACGGTCTTGACCAGGAACAGCGTGGCCACGCGCGTGATGTTGCCGATGACGCGGCGGCCCTCGGCGACCACCGAGGGCAGCGTCGCGAAGCTGTTGTCGAGCAGCACGATCTGGGCGACCGCCCGCGTCGCCTCCGAGCCCGACCCCATCGAGACGCCGATGTCGGCGTCCTTCAGGGCCAGCACGTCGTTCACGCCGTCGCCCGTCATCGCGACCGTGTGCCCGCGTGACTGGAGGGCGCCGACCATGTCGCGCTTCTGCTGCGGGGTGACGCGGCCGAAGACGGAGTTGTCGTCGAGCGCCCGCCCCATCTCCTCCGGTTTGCCCGGCAGCCGGCGCGCGTCCACGGCGTTCTCGGCGCCGGGCAGCCCGAGCTTGCCCGCGACGGCGCCCACCGAGACGGCGTTGTCGCCCGAGATGACCTTGGCCGCGACGTCCTGTTCCGCGAAGTAGCGCAGGGTGTCGGCGGCGTCGGGGCGCAGCCGCTGCTCCAGGACGACCAGGGCGGTGGCGTGCGCCGAGGCGGCCACGTCGGGGGCGTCGAGGTCGCCGGCCGCGCGGGCCAGGAGCAGCACGCGCAGGCCCTGCCGGTTGAGCTCCTCGATCTCGGCGAGGGCCGGGTCGCCGTCGGGCAGCAGCACGTCGGGCGCGCCGAGCAGCCAGGCGGACGTGGTGCCGTCCCCCTCGCTGAAGGAGGCGCCGCTGTACTTGCGGGCCGAGGAGAACGGCAGCGACTCGGTGCAGCGCCAGTCCTCACTGTCGGGGCAGGCGTCGATGATCGCCTGGAGCGAGGCGTTCGGCCGGGGGTCGGACTCGCCGAGCGCGCCGAGGACCTTGCGTACGTACGCCTCGTCGCTGTCGTTCAGGGGGCGCAGCTCGGTGACGTCCATGCCGCCCTCGGTGAGCGTGCCGGTCTTGTCCAGGCAGACGGTGTCGACGCGGGCCAGGCCCTCGATGGCGGGCAGCTCCTGGACGAGGCACTGCTTGCGGCCGAGCCGGATCACGCCGATCGCGAAGGCCACGGAGGTCAGCAGCACGAGCCCCTCCGGGATCATGGGGACGATCCCGCCGACGGTGTAGGCGATGGACTCCTTGAAGTCGTCGTCCTTGACGACGAGCTGGGAGATCACCAGGCCGATGGAGGTCGGCACCATCAGCCACGTCACGTACTTGAGGATCGTGGAGATGCCCGAGCGCAGCTCGGAGTGGACGAGGGTGAAGCGCGAGGCCTCTTCGGCGAGCTGCGCGGCGTACGCCTCGCGGCCGACCTTGGTGGCGGTGAACGCGCCGCCGCCCGCGACCACGAACGAGCCGGACATCATCTTGTCGCCGGGCTTCTTGACGACCGGGTCGGCCTCACCGGTGAGGAGGGACTCGTCGATCTCCAGGCTGTCGGCCTCGACGGTCTCGCCGTCGACCGGGATCTTGTCGCCGGGCCCCAGCTCCACCAGGTCGCCGAGGACGATCTCTGAGGCGGAGATCTCGGTGGCCCCGCCGTCGCGTCGCACGGTCGGTTTCGCCTCGCCGATGACGGCGAGGGAGTCCAGGGTCTTCTTGGCGCGCCACTCCTGGAGGATGCCGATGCCGGTGTTGGCGACGATGACGAAGCCGAAGAGGCTGTCCTGGATCGGCGCCACGAAGAGCATGATCACCCAGAGCACGCCGATGATCGCGTTGAAGCGGGTGAAGACGTTGGCCCGGACGATCTCGGGCAGGGACCGGGAGCTGCGCACCGGTACGTCGTTGACCTCGCCGCGGGCCACCCGCTCGGCCACCTCGGCGGCCGTCAGGCCGGTGGCCCGGGGCGCGGAGGGCGCCGCCGGGTGGGCCGGTTCGGCTTCGGCGCCCGCGTCGATATGCGTCATGCATTCGACGGTAAGGGGGGCGGTGGGGGTTCACCCCTTGAGTGCGGCGAAGATCCGACCTCAGTAGGACATGTCCGGTCCTGTGGTCGTACGCGGCCGCCCGGGAGGGCGGGACCTTGTTACCGGGACTCGGTGACCTTCGCCCTCTTGAGGGCGGCGTCGCGGCGGCGTACGTACCAGATGCCGATGAGGCCGAGGCCGCCGCCGGCCAGGCAGGTCCACACCCACCAGGTCGTGTCGCGCTCGTCGAACCAGCCGTAGAAGGGCAGCTGGACCAGGAAGAGGACGAACCAGAGGATCGTGCCGCCGGTGATGGTGGCGACCACGGGGCCCTCCAGGGGCTCCGGCGCCTCGTGCTGGGGGGATCCCGAAGAAGGTGCGGCCATGGGCACAGCTTACGAGGCGGGTCCAGTACCGCCTACACCCGTTGCGGCACCTGGGTCTACGCGCGGAGATAGCGATTTTCTCCTCATGTATTCATACTGAAACGGCTTATGAATGGCCGGTTGCTTTCGTACGAACATACAAGTCACGAGGTTTTTCATGTCCCCCTCGGCCAGTGCCCCGGTCGACGCCGGCAACGAGCCCGCGAAGCCCCCGCAGGGCGGTCTCGACGGCTACTTCAAGATCACTGAGCGCGGTTCGACCCTGGCCAGGGAAGTCCGTGGCGGCTTCGCCACCTTCTTCGCGATGGCCTACATCATCGTGCTGAACCCGATCATCCTCGGCAGCGCGAAGGACATGTACGGGCACCAGCTCGACAACAAGCAGCTGGTCACCGCGACCGTGCTCACCGCCGCCTTCACCACGCTCCTGATGGGCGTCATCGGCAACGTCCCGATCGCGCTCGCCGCGGGCCTCGGCGTGAACACCGTCGTCGCCCTCCAGCTCGCCCCCCGCATGTCGTGGCCCGACGCCATGGGCATGGTGGTCCTCGCGGGCTTCGTCGTCATGCTGCTGGTCGCCACCGGGCTGCGGGAGCGCGTGATGAGCGCCGTGCCGCTCGGCCTGCGCAAGGGCATCGCGATCGGCATCGGCCTGTTCATCATGCTGATCGGCCTCGTCGACTCCGGCTTCGTCTCGCGCATCCCGGACGCCGCCCACACCACCGTCCCGCTCCAGCTCGGCGGCGACGGCCACCTCAACGGCTGGCCCGTCCTGGTCTTCGCCCTCGGCGTGCTGCTCACGCTGGCGCTCCTGGTGCGCAAGGTGCCGGGCGCCATCCTCATCAGCATCGTCGTCATGACGGTCGTCGCGATGGTCGTCAACGCCGTCGCCACCGTGCCCAGCTGGGGCCTGACCACCCCGAAGTGGCCGGGCAACCCCGTCTCGACGCCCGACTTCGGGCTCGTCGGCGAGATCAGCCTGTTCGGCGGCTTCGAAAAGGTCGGCGTCCTGACCGGCGTCCTGTTCGTCTTCACCGTGCTGCTCTCGTGCTTCTTCGACGCGATGGGCACGATCATGGGCATCGGCGACGAGGCCGGGCTGACCGACGCGGGCGGCAACATGCCCGGCATCAACAAGGTGCTCTTCGTCGACGGCATCGCGGTCGCCGCGGGCGGCGCCTCGTCCTCCTCTGCCACCACCTGCTTCGTGGAGTCCACGGCAGGCGTCGGCGAGGGCGCGCGCACCGGCCTCGCGAACGTCGTCACCGGCGGACTGTTCGCCGTCGCGCTGTTCCTCACGCCGCTCGCCACGATGGTGCCGTCCCAGGCGGCCACGCCCGCGCTGCTCGCGGTGGGTTTCCTGATCCTGTCCGGCTCCATCCGGCAGATCGACTGGGCCGACCCCACCATCGCCATCCCCGCGTTCGTGACGATGCTGATGATGCCGTTCACGTACTCGATCACCAACGGCATCGGCATGGGCTTCATCACGTTCACCGTGCTGCGGCTGGCCGCGGGCCGGGGGCGCGAGGTGCCGGCCGCGATGTACGCGGTGTCGGCGGTGTTCGCCTTCTACTACCTGATGCCGGCGCTGCAACTCACCTGATCACGCGGCCCCGGTCGGGGTTCCCCGCAGCCGTCCCGGATGAGCGTCCGGACCACCTGGTCCCGGGCGCTCATCCGTTTTTCGGCGGCCGTCGGCAGACGCGTGGGAGACGTGGGGGAGGCGTCGCGGGAGACGTCCGGGAAACAAGTGGTCCTTAGCCAGGGTAATGAGTTATGCTAACGACCATGCCGGACCTCTCCCATGGTGACGACGCCGTCGCCGTGAACGCCTTGCGCTCCGCTGTGATGCGCCTGTCCCGTCGACTCAAGCACCAGCGGGTCGACGAGTCGCTGAGCCCCACCGAGATGTCGGTGCTCGGCACCCTCGCCCGCTGCGGCCACGCCACCCCGGGCGAGCTCGCCCGCAAGGAGCACGTGCAGCCGCCGTCGATGACCCGCATCGTCGCCCTGCTCGAGGCCAAGGGCCTGGTCCGGCTGGAGCCGCACCCCGAGGACCGCCGCCAGAAGGTGGTCACCCAGACCGAGACCGCCGAGGCCATGCTCGAGGAGAGCCGCCGCAAGCGGAACGCCTGGCTGGCCGGGCTGGTCGAGCATCTCGACGAGGACGAGTGGGCGCGCCTGCGCGCCGCCGCCCCTGTCCTGGAGAAGCTCGCCCACCTCTAGGCCCCGCCCGGTCCTCGCGCCCGCGGGAGACGGCCCCGCACCCCGCGGGGAGGCGGCTCCCGCACCCCGCGGAACACGACCCGCGTACGACCGATCGACCCTTCGTACGTCCAAAGGAGGCGAACGCACTTTGAGTACGGGATCCGGAGCACCCTCCGCCCCCGCACCAACCACCCACGACACCCCTGGCCACACCCGTAAGTCCTCGATGTTCAGCTCGCTGAGGATCCGCAACTACCGGCTCTTCGCGACCGGGGCCGTCGTCTCCAACACCGGCACCTGGATGGCCCGCATCACCCAGGACTGGCTGGTGCTCAGCCTCACCGGGTCCTCCGCGGCCGTCGGCATCACCACCGCCATGCAGTTCCTGCCGATGCTGCTCCTCGGCCTCTACGGCGGCGTGATCGCCGACCGGTTCACCAAGCGGAACCTGCTCTTCTGCACTCAGGGCGCGATGAGCCTCAGCGGCCTCTTCCTCGCCGCGCTCACGCTCACCGGACACGTCCAGGTCTGGCACGTCTACGCCGCGGCCTTCTTCACCGGCCTCGTCACCGTCGTCGACAACCCGACGCGGCAGTCCTTCGTGCCCGAGATGGTCGGACCCGACCAGGTCCGCAACGCCGTCTCGCTGAACTCCGCGAACTTCCAGTCCGCCCGCCTCGTCGGCCCCGCCGTGGCCAGCGCCCTGACGGCGGCCGTCGGACCCGGCTGGGCGTTCCTCGCCAACGGCCTGTCCTTCCTCGCGCCGCTCACCGGCCTGCTCCTGATGCGCCCCGCCGAACTGCACCCCACCCCGCGCAAGCCGCGCGGCAAGGGGCAGCTGCGGGAAGGCCTCACCTACGTCTCCCGGCACCCCGAGCTGATCTGGCCCATCGTCCTCGTCGGCTTCGTCGGCACGTTCGGGTTCAACTTCCCGATCTGGCTGAGCGCCTTCGCGGACGACGTCTTCCACGGCGGCGTCGGGATGTACGGCCTCTTCAACACCCTGATGGCCATCGGCTCCCTGGCCGGGGCGCTCCTAGCCGCCCGGCGCGGCACCTCCCGGCTGCGGCTGCTCGCCGGGGCGGCGGTCGCCTTCGGCGTGCTGCAGATCGTGGCGGCCTTCGCGCCCGAGCTGTGGATGTTCGTCGCGCTGATCGTGCCCATCGGCATCCTCGGCCTGACGGTGAACGTCACCGCCAACTCGGCGGTCCAGATGTCCACCGACCCCGAGATGCGGGGCCGCGTCATGTCGCTGTTCATGATGGTCTTCACCGGCGGCACGCCGCTCGGCGGACCGCTCTTCGGCTGGCTCGCCGACGCCTACGGCGTGCGGGTCAGCATGGCCGTCGGCGGCCTGGTCTGCGCGCTCGCCGCGGTCGGCGTCGGCCTGATGCTGGCGCGCGCGGCGAACCTGCGGCTCAAGGTGGACCTGCGCCGCGGCCGGCAGCACGTGCGGTTCGTGCCGAGGGAGCGGGAGCTGGCGACGGCGGCGTGACGCCCGCCCGCGCGGGTTCCTCCCCTCGGGCCTTTCCCGGCACGCCCTATCGTCGGACCCATGAGACTCTTCGCGGCCGTGCTGCCCCCGGACGCCGTCGTCGCCGAACTCGCGGCGGCGGCGTCCGGGCCGCGACGGCTGCCGGGCGCCGACACCCTGCGCTGGGCGCCCCCGGCGAACTGGCACTTCACGCTGGCCTTCCTGGCCGAGGTGCCGGCGGAGACCGTGCCCGACCTCACCGCCCGCCTGGCACGCGCCGCGCACCGCACCCCGCCGTTCACCCTCGCCCTGCGCGGCGGCGGCCATTTCGGGGACCGCGTCCTGTGGGCGGGCGTCACGGGGGAGACGGCCGCGCTGCGGCTGCTGGCCGGGCGGGCGGAGGCGGCGGCGCGCAAGGCGGGCCTCGTGCGGGAGGAGGCCCGGCCCTACCGCCCGCACCTGACGCTGGCGCGCGGGGGCGGGGGCACGGACCTTCGGCCGTACGCCGACGCGCTCGCGTCCTTCGCGGGCACGCCGTGGACGGTGGACGCGCTGACCCTCGTACGCAGTGAACTTCCTCGGAGCGGCGTGCCGGGGGAGCGGCCCCGGTACGAGGCGGTCGGGCACTGGCCGCTGGGAGGCGCCGCCCGGCCGGCGGACCCGGCCGGTTAACCTCGACGCTGTGGACCCGAAGACAAGAAACCGGATCATGGCCGGTGTGCTCGTGATGATGTTCGTCGTGGTCGCGGTGGCGGCCGCGCTCGGCGGCTAGGACCTACTCGACCCCGCCGGGCCTGCCCGGCCCGGCTCGGCCCCGCCCGGACCCCGCCGGGACAGACAGCGGGCCGCCCCGCGTACCCCTGGTGCCCGTGGGCTACCAGGCGAAGGACTCCGGTGCCGGGCCGGGGCCGGGGAAGATCTCGTCCAGGGAGTCGAGCAGCTCCCGCGACAGCTCCAGTTCGACGGCGCGCAGCGCGGAGGCGAGCTGTTCGGCGGTGCGCGGGCCGACGATCGGCGCGGTGACGCCGGGCCGGGTGAGCAGCCAGGCCAGGGCGACCTCGCCGGGTTCCAGGCCGTGCTTGTCGACCAGGTCCTCGTACGCCTGGACGCGCGCGCGGACCTCCGGCTTGGCCAGCTCCGCCGCGGCTCGTCCGCCGCTGCGGCGGGCGCCCTCCTGCTTCTTCAGCGCGCCGCCGAGCAGCCCGCCGTGCAGCGGTGACCAGGGGATGACGCCGACGCCGTAGTCCAGCGACGCCGGCAGGACCTCCGTCTCGGCGTCGCGCACGGCGAGGTTGTACAGGCACTGCTCGCTGACGAGACCTAGACTGCCGCGCCGCGCGGCGGCCTCGTTGGCCTGGGCGATCTTGTAGCCGGGGAAGTTGGAGGACCCGGCGTAGAGGATCTTCCCCTGCTGGACCAGGACGTCGACGGCCTGCCAGATCTCCTCGAACGGCGTCTGCCGGTCGATGTGGTGGAACTGGTAGATGTCGATGTAGTCGGTCTGCAGGCGCTTGAGCGACGCCTCGACGGCGCGCCGGATGTTGAGCGCGGAGAGCCGGTCGTGGTTCGGCCAGACGCTCTCGCCCTGCGCCGTCATGTTCCCGTACACCTTGGTGGCGAGGACGACCTTGTCGCGGCGCTCGCCGCCCTGGGCGAACCAGGTTCCGATGATCTCCTCGGTGCGGCCCTTGCCGGCGCCCTGGCCGTACACGTTGGCCGTGTCGAAGTAGTTGACGCCCGCGTCGAGCGCGGTGTCCATGAGCGAGTGGCTGTCGGGTTCATTGGTGAACGGCCCGAAGTTCATGGTGCCGAGCGTGAGCCGGCTGACCTTGAGCCCTGTGCGTCCCAGCTGCGTGTACTTCATGAGGCCCTAGCCAAGTGGCTGGAGTGGGCTCCAGGCAAGGGGGGTCGGGTCAGTCGCGGGGAAACCTGTCGGTCTTGAGGGTGAGGCCCAGAGGCGTACCGGTGAGATCGATGTCTTCACCGAAGCTGTACTTCGACTGGGTCGTGTACTCGCCGTCCTTGGGGTCGAAGTGGACGTAGACCCTTCCCTGGTACGGGTCAGCGATGAGGTAGACGGGGACCTCGGCATCGGCGTAGGCGGTCTTCTTGGGGCCGTAGTCGTTCATCGCCGTGCTCTTGGAGATCACTTCGGCGACGAACACGACGTCCTGGTGGAGCCACTGTCCCTTGTCGTTCATGACGGCGTCCTCCGCCACCAGTGTCACGTCGCTGGCGAAGCCGTTGAGATGCCCCGGGTAGTCGATGCGAACGTCGGACTTCTGGCATTCCATCGGGAAATGGGCACTGAGCTGGGTCAGGATGCTGAAGGTGATGGTCCAGTGGGTGTCTCGCTGTGGCGACACGAAGATATGTCCCCCGACGATCTCGGTCTTGATTCCCTCGGGGACGGGCATCCTCTCAAGCCACTCGAACATCTTGTCCAAGGTGAGCTCGTTGCCGATCTCAGCCATCTCGATCCTGTCGGTCTCCGCGACGGTCATCGTGGCGCTCCTCCCCGACCACCCTCGGTCGAAGGCGGCCGCGCAGTACAACGATACGCACGGCGGCAAGGTCACGTCCGGTCACGAGCCGCCCAGCCACCCCGCCGCGTCGAGGCGGAACGCCTCCGGCGGCACGACCGCGCGCAGGCCGGATTCGAGGTCGCGCAGGCGGTCGGCGCCGAGGGACGCCGCCCACTCCGCCCGCAGCTCGTCGAAGACGACCGCCGAGCGGCGCAGCGCGTCGATGCCGTGCGGGGTGACGCGGACCAGCTTGCGGCGGGCGTCGGCGGGGTCCTCGGCGCGGGCCGCGTAGCCGAGGGCGACGAGGCGGTCGACCGTCTTGCCCGCGGCCTGCTTGGAGACGCCGAGGCGGCGGCCGATCTCGCTGGCGGTGGCGCCCCGGGCGCCGATGGCCTGGAGGGCGAAGCCGTGGGCGGGGCGCATGTCGGGGTGGCCCTGGTGGGCGAGTTCGGCGTGCACGCGGTCGATGAGGGAGCGGAAGCCGGCGAGGAGCAGGAAGGGAAGTTCGTAGCCCCTGCCGTGGGCCCCGTCGGCTCCGGCGACTCCGTCGGCCGCGTCGGCTCCGGCGGCCCCGTCAGCTCCGGCGCGCCCGTCCTCCCCGCTTCCCTGGATCCCCTTGTGCAGATCGTCAACCTGGTTTACCTTTTGTTCGTCAACCATGTTGTCGATAGTAGGGGGTACACCTTGTTCGCCGACCACACCGTGGAGACCGCACCGGCCGAGTCCCGCCCCGCCATGGAGCGGGTGACCCAGGCCTTCGGGCGGCTCCCGAACGCCGTCGCGCGGCTCGCCGAGTCCCCCGAACTCCTCAACAACTTCCTGGAGTCGAGCGCCGCCTTCGAGCGCACGACGCTGGAGCCCGTCGCCCGCGAGGTCGTCATCATGACGGTCGCCACCCGTAACGACTGCCACATCTGCGTCACCATGCACACCGGCAAGCTGCGCGAGCTGGGCGCGGGGGCGGAGCTGATCACGGCCCTGCGCGAGGAGCGTGAGCTGCCCGACGAACGGCTCGAAGCGGTACGGCAGTTCACGCTGGCGGTGCTGGCCACGGCGGGCGGCGTCGGCGACGACGAGCTGAAGGCGTTTCTGTCCCACGGCCACACCGAGCGCAACGCCCTCGAAGTCGTCCTCGGCATCGGTACGTACACGATGTCGACGCTGGCGAACCGGCTGACGCGGGCGGCCTGACCGAGCCGGTCGGGCGGGCCGGGTCTTGGTGCCGGCACCGCCAACGCCCTTACATATGCGCGTGGTTGACCGACAATGGGGGTCTCGGCATGAGCCTGATGGCATGCCCATGACTCGGGGGTGGTGGCGTGGGGTCCGTGGACGTGGTCGCGGAAGCGGTGCGCGTGATGGCGGGGTTCGCAGGTGGCGCGGCGGGCGCGGTGGGGGCGGAGGTGGGACAGACCGTCTCCGATCTCGTACGGCAGCGCGTCGGCGGGAGCCCCTCCGGGCAGGCGGCGCTGGACGTCGTGGAGGAGAGGCCGCAGGACCCCCAGGCGCTGGCCGCGCTGCGGGAAGCGGTCCGGGAGCTTGCCGCGGCGGATCCGGAGTTCGCCGCCCGGCTCGCGGAGGCGCTGGCGGGCCCGCCTCCGGCCGGCCCTCCCACGGCTGGTCCGCCACCGGCCGAGCCCCCTCGGGAGTACACGGGCAGCATCGTGATCGACGGCGGTGCGAGGGTGCGGGGCAGCACCCTGTCGCTGGGCCCCGTGACCTTCAACAACACCCCCGCGGGGCGCACGGCGCTGGCGGCGTCGCTGGCCGTCCTCCTCGTTCTCGTGGTCTTCGCGGTCTACGGCGGCACGCAGTTGTTCAGCGGCGGGGACTCGCCGGGCTCGGACCGGGCGTCCGTCCCCGGCGGCCGGTCCCAGCCGGGCGGTTCGGCGACCGGTGGCGGAAGCGACGCGGCACCCGGTGCGGGAACCGGTGTGGACGGGGCGGGGGGATCGCAGAAGCTGGTGCCGCTGGTCGACGCCGACGCGGTCCTGAGCGTCCTGCCCGATACGACCAGCCTGTCCTCCGGCTGGACCCAGAGCAGCCCGCCCACCGCGGACGTCGCCTCCCAGGGCGACGGCTCGACCTTCGAAGGCTCAGCCGTGTACTACCCGAGCTACGGCATGGACACCCAGTTCCTGGTCTACGCCTACCCGAGCGAGAAGAAGGCGGTCGCCGCCTTCAAGGAGAAGAGCCGCGAGGCGGCGGAGGAGGGCGCGCAGCGGATGACCATGCCGGCCATCGGTGACGAACTCGTCGCGTTCTCCGTGACCGAGGGCGGAGGCGGCGGATACGTCTCCAAGACCACCAACTACACGCTGGTACGCACGGGGACGGTACTCACTGTCGTGGGCGGCAAGGACACGGAGAGCCGCAAGTACGGCAGCGACGACCTCCAGTTCGCCACGCAGCTCATGTCCGACCGGGCGCGGGCCGCGCAGGCGCGCTGAGGAAGGCGGTCCAGGTGGCGGGGGATATCTGGAGGGTGGGGCCGCTGGGGTTCAGCTTTGAGTCGCGGACGTGGATGGTGGCGGGCGTTGCGGCCACCTCTACGCATTCGTTGCCCTGATCGCCGCTGTAGCTGGACTTGGCCCAGGCGAGGGCAACCTCGATGCATTCGCCTTCGTCGGTGCTGTAGCTGCTTTTGAACCAACTGAGGTCCGTGCTCATAAATCCTGCGCCACCTGTCCGATCAGCTTTGCGGACTCCTCGGGAGTCAGAGCCTGCGCTCGCAGAATGCCATATCGCCCGAACAGGTCTGCCAGGTCCGGCTGTTCGCTGACAAAGTAGCCGCCCTTGTGCCCTTCGATGTAGGCGAGCTGGCGGCGTTCCGCTGTCTCCAGGAGGATCCGGGGGCCCGCCAGCCCGGCATGGGTCCTCCGATCGTGCAGCATGACTTGAATCTCGACGTGGCGAAGTCGGCTCACGTCGAGGATGTGGTGCAACTGCTCCTTGAGGACCGAGGGTCCACCCAGGGGGCGGGTCAGTGCACTCTGTTCCACCACGAACCCCAGGTTCGGGGGTGGCTTGCGATGGATGAGCTGCTGGCGCTTCAGTCGGGCTTCAACCTGCTTCTCGACCTCGTCGTCGTCCAGTGAGGGAAAGCAACTGCTGTTGTAGACAGCCTGCGCGTACGCCCTGGTCTGGAGGAGTCCGGGGATCACATGGCTCTGGTACGAGTGAATGGATGACGCATTCCTCTCCTCAGCCAGGTAATCCTCGGTCCATGGCCGCAGCCCACTGCCCCCGAACTCCTTCTCCGCGAGCAGCGTCAGTGCACCCTGTGCACCCAGTACCTGATCGGCGATCTCGACCAGTTTCCCTTTCGGGGGCCGCTCGCCCCGCTCCACCATCGCCACCTGCGACTTGGAGTACCGGACATGCGTGCCCAGCACCTCCAGGGTGAGCCCGGCCCGCTCGCGGTAGAACCGCAACAGCGCGCCGAACGTCTCCGAACCTCGTTCACCGGAGTGCACAGCGACCTCCCCAAGCGCACAGCGCAGCACGACGCCTGCGAATCCCTGGTCACAGTATGTGAGCGCCCGACAACATCTGGCGCATGAACTCGGAAACCTCATCACTCAGGGTCCACGACTGGATCCCGGCGACGGGCCACGCCCTGCGCCACGCCGGCATTCACTTCGACGCGGTACGGATCGAGGGCGCGCTCGGCGAGCAGGTCGCGTACGACCTGATGCAGTTCACGGACTTCCACGCGGGCCCGATCGTCCGCGAGGCGACGGGTGGGCGCTACCTCTACTTCCTGCTGCCCCCGCAGACAGCGGACTCGTACACCTGGCCGGTCGGCGCGCGTGCGCTGAGCCGACGCTCGGGGAACCTCGCGTACGTGGGCGTGCCCGCGCTGGACGGCTACACGTGGCCGCTGGACTGGCGGTCGCGCCCGACGAGTGAAGTCCCGTTCGTGGAGGTTGGTCTGCTGCACGAGACGACTGAACGCGCGGCACGGTGACCGCATCATCGCGCGCCGAGTCCCGCCCCGCCGTGGAGCGAGGCCCCCGCGCCCGTCAGCCTCCCTGTGACTTGATGTGCTCGATCACCTCGTTGAAGTCCTTCGTCGGCGAGAAGTCGACGTACTCGCAGTCCTCAAGGGCCACCGGGGCGTGACCGGGCGGCCAGTAGAAGGCCTGACCCGCCTCGTAGACCTCGTCGCCCTCCGGGGTCCGCATCTTCAGCCGTCCCTTGAAGAGATAGCCCCAGTGCGGGCACGGGCAGAGGTCACCGGCCAGCCCTTTGAGGGCCGGTCCCAGGTCGGTGCCTTCGGGAAACCTCACGAAGGCGACCGACATGTCTCCGCCGACGTCCTGAAAACGCAGCTCCACTCCGCCGTCCGCGATGGCGACCGGAGTGTCCTTCCGCGTGATCGCTGTCATGGCTCCTCCCTGCTCACCTGCTCACCTGCTGAGAGGCACGGGGAAAACACCCTCCCTTCCAGCGTGGACCCGAGTGCCGCACAGTGCGCGCCGGGCGCCTCAGGGCGCCGGTGCGACGGCCCGTGCATCCGTACCGTTCCGGTAGCGCCCCGGCGTGGTGCCGAACGTCCGGGTGAACGCGTGCGAGAAGGCGTAGGGCGAGCCGTAGCCCACCTGGCGGGCCACTGTCTTCAGGGGGTGCGCCGTGTCGCGCAGGAGCGTGGCCGCCCGGGACATGCGCCACCAGGTGAGGTACGTCATCGGGGCGCGGCCCACCAGCGTCGTGAAGCGGCGGGTGAGGGTGGCGCGGGAGACACCCGTGCGGGCGGCCAACGCGGTGCTGGTCCAGGGGGCCTCGGGGGAGGCGTGCAGGAGGCGCAGGGCCTCGGCGACCACCGGGTCGGCCAGGGCGGCGGGCCAGCCGGCGTCCGAGGTGTGGTCCGTCGTCCACGCCCGCACCATGTAGATCAGCAGCAGGTCGAGGAGCCCGGGCACGGCCACGTCAGCACCGGGGAGCGCCGCCCCCGTCTCCCGGCCGAGCAGGTCGATCGCCGCCCGTAGCTCCGGGTGGTGTCCGGCGCGGCGGGGCAGGTGCACGGTCTGGGGCAGCTCGGCGAGCAGCGGGTGGGCGTGCCGGCGGTCGAAGCGGTACTTCCCGCAGAGCAACTCGGTTGTCGGTCCGTCCCGTTCGGGGTGGGGGAAGGGGGCCCGCGAGGGGCCGGCCGCGTCGAGCCGATGCTCGAAGGGGGCCGCCCGTGCGACGGTGCGGGCGTCCGCCGGTGCGTCCGCGAGGACGTGGCCCGCCCCGCGCGGCAGCAGCACCGCGTCGCCCGTCGCGAGGGTGAGCGGGGCGCCGCCGCCGTCCGGCAGCAGCCAGCAGCCGCCCTCCAGGACCACGTGGAACCCCATCCCGTCGTACGCGGGCAGCCTGCTGCACCAGGAGCCGCTGACCCGGACCCGGTGGGCGTCGGGCCGGCCGACCCGCGCGGCCGCGATCGCGTCGCTCACTACGTCCATGGCGGCAGCGTAGAGGAACGGGTGGTGAGTCATGCGCGTATCCGGGCAAGCGGTTCGGGCATTGGGGAGCTCACCCGGTGCTGCCTACGGTCGTACTCATGAACGAACACCTGATGGTCGGCGAGGTCGAGATCCGGCGCGTGGTGGAGCTGGAGGCGCCCTTCCTGCCCGCCAGCGCGCTCGTGCCCGGCGTGCCCGAGGAGCGGTGGCGCGAGAACCGGTCCTGGCTCGCGCCCGACTTCTGGGACCCGGACAGCGGCCGGGTCATGGCCGCCGTACAGACCTGGGTGCTCCGGAGCGAGGGGAAGACGGTCCTGGTGGACACCGGCGTCGGCAATGGACGCCACCGGCCGGACGCCCCGCACTTCGCGGACCTGGACACCGATTTCCCGGCCCGGCTCGCCGCCGCCGGAGTGCGCCCCGAGGACGTCGACATCGTCGTCAACACCCACCTGCACGCCGATCACGTGGGGTGGAACACCCGCCGCGGCGACGGCGGCTGGGTGCCCACCTTCCCGAACGCCACCTACCTCATGCCGGCCGCCGACCACGCCCACTTCGGCCCGCGCGGCGCGGACCGGGTCAGCCGCGACCCCGTCTTCGCCGACAGCGTCGCGCCCGTGGACCGGGCCGGGCAGACAGTGCTGTGGAGCGGCGCGTACCGCATCGACGCCCACCTCAGCCTGGAGGCCGCGCCCGGGCACACCCCCGGTTCGTCCGTCCTGCGGCTCGCCTCGGGAACCGACCGGGCGGTCTTCGTCGGCGACCTCCTGCACACCCCGGTGCAGATCCTCGAACCGGAGCACAGCAGCTGCCTGTGCCTCGACCCGCGGGCGGCCGCCGCGACCCGGGCGCGCGTCCTCGGGCGGGCCGCCGACGAGCGGGAGCTGGTCGTTCCGGCGCACCTGCGAGGGGCGGGCGCGGCCGAAGTGCGGCGCGCGGGAGGGGAGTTCGCGATCAGGCGGTGGGCCGCGTGAGCTCCCGGGTGGCCGGGAGGCCCGTGTAGGGCCCGCCGATGCCCCACGCCTGCGCCATCGCCTCGGCGAAGGCGGCGGCCAGCTTGTGCTCGCCGCTCGCGTTCGGGTGGGTGCCGTCGTAGGTGTCGGCGTGGATGTCGTACGAGGACGGCGGCGAGGCAAGGAGCAGGGGCGAGCGGCCGGTGTCCAGGTCGGCGACCGTCTTCGCGAGGAGCTCGTTGAAGTGGGCGACCTCGGCGGCGAACGGCGCGTCCGTGGCGGCCCGGATGTTCGGGATCACCGGGAGGAGGACCATCCGCACGCGCGGGTTCGCCGAGCGGGCCCCGGCGACGAACGCCCGGACGTTGACGGCCGTCTGCTCCGCGTTCGTGTAGAAGCCGAGGTCGATCAGGCCCAGCGAGATCAGCAGGACGTCCGCCGGATCGCGGGTCAGCGCCTGCGCGATCCGCGGCGCCATGTGCAGCCAGCCCTCGCCCCAGCCCGCCAGGTGGTGGCGGGGGAAGTCGGGGGAGGCGTCGGCGTAGTCGTGCGACAGGGGCGCTCCCGCCGCCTTGTCGTGGAGCGCGGTGCGCGGCCCCACCACGGCGACGCCCCCGTCGCCCAGGGTGGCGCGCAGGTGCTGCCACATGCGGTGGCGCCAGGTGTGTTCACCGGCGCTCCCGATCGTCATCGAGTCGCCGACGAACATGAACCTGAGCATCCGCACATCATCGCGGATGGGCGCCGCCGCCCGCGATGTGAGGCCGCACACGCCCCGCCGCCGCGCGGATGGCACGCTTGGGCCCATGCGTTCGCTTCGGGCTCTCCCCTCCGTCCTCGCCGCCGCCGTGCTGCTCCTGACCTCGGCGGGGCCCGCCGCGGCCGACGGCGGGCACGACGGGTTCACCATGAAGGACCCGCGGATCGTGGAGTCCAGCGGCCTGGCCGCCTCCCGCGCCCACCCCGGCGTCTACTGGACGCACAATGACCAGGACAAGGGCGCCTACCTGTACGCCGTCGACTCCAGGACCGGCAGGACGGTCGCCACCGTCACCATGACCGGGATCGGCGCGCCCCGGGACGTCGAGGCGATCTCGGTCGGGACCGACGGCTTCCTCTACGTCGGCGACATCGGCGACAACCTCGGCGGCACCTGGCCCCACGTGTGGATCTACAAGCTGCCCGAGCCGAAGACGCTGAAGGACCAGGCGGTCCGCGCCACGCAGTACGTCGTGAAGTACGCCGACGGGGCGCGGGACGCGGAGGCGCTGATGGTGCACCCGAAGACCGGGCGGATCTACATCGCGGACAAGAAGGAGGAGGGCGGCAGCCTCTACGAGGGCCCCGCCACGATGTCCACCGCCGGTCCGAACGTCTTCCGGCGGATCGCCGCCACCGACCTGTGGGTCACCGACGGCGCCTTCTCGCCCGACGGCCGCCGGCTGTCCCTGCGCGGCTACTTCGGCGGGGTCGACCTCGCCTGGCGGGGCGCGGGCAGGAAGCCCGTGCGGGAGGGGCGGCTGAGCGTGCCCTTCCAGCGGCAGGGCGAGTCGATGACGTACACCCCGGACGGCACGACCCTGATGTACGGCACCGAGGGCGCGCAGAGCGCGGTGACGCCCGTGGAGGTGCGCGGCAAGGGCGGGGGCGGCTCCGACGGGCCGTCGGGCGGCGGGAGTTCGAGCGGCGGCGCGGGGGGCGGGGACCTGGGCGGGAACCTCGCCAAGGGCGCGCTCACCGCCGGTGCCGTGCTGTTCGTCCTCTTCGGGCTGAAGCGGCTGCTGCGCAGGCGCTGACCCGGGCCGCAGTTCCGGCCCCGGTCCCCGGGCCGGCTCTCACGCCTCCTGGCGGCGCCGGGAGACCAGGACGTCCAGGCCGTCCAGGAGGCGCTGCAACCCGAACTCGAAGTGGTCGAAGTCCGGGCCGAAGGCGTCGCGGGAGAGCCCCGCGAGGAACGGGTAGCGGCCGCTGCTCATGACGCGTTCGAGGGCCGGGGCCTGCGCCGCCCAGAAGTCCTGGTCGGACAGGCCGGTCCTCTTCACCGCCTCCGTCTCGTGCACCTGGGTGCGGGCGACGCCGGTGACGTACCCCTCCACCATGACGACGACGCTGATCAGTTCGGGGTCGGTCAGGCCCGTCGACGAGATCCGCGCCAGGGTCCG
The DNA here is from genome assembly GCF_055575715.1 of Streptomyces sp. NPDC034037. Taxonomy (NCBI): domain Bacteria; kingdom Bacillati; phylum Actinomycetota; class Actinomycetes; order Kitasatosporales; family Streptomycetaceae; genus Streptomyces; species Streptomyces sp. NPDC034037. The sequence goes on from NZ_JBVISC010000004.1 coordinate 227,549, forward strand.
GTCCAGGCCGCCGACCGAGCCGGGGCCCAGCACCGGGCGGGCCTGGTTGACGTGGAGCAGCCAGGGGTGGCGGCGGTAGCGCAGGAGGGTCTCGCGGGCGTACTCCTCGACGCCCTCGCGCCAGCCGCCGGTCCACGGGGCCTCCTCGCGGGGCGGGGTGTACACGCGGTCCAGCATCAGGTCCAGCAGCTCGCCCTTGCCGGGCACGTACCGGTACAGGGACATCGTGCCGGCGCCCAGCTCCGTGGAGAGCCTGCGCATGGAGACCGCCGCGAGCCCCTCGGCGTCCGCGAGGCGCACTGCCTCGGTGACGATCCGGTCCAGGGTGAGGGCCGGCTTGGGTCCGCGCGTGGGGCGCGCGCCCTCTCCCCAGAGCAGCTCCAGGCTGCGGGTGATGTCGTCGCCGGTGCGCCGGTCGTCGTCGCCGTTCGTGCTCGTCATGGCCTCACCCTATTCCCCCGCAAAGAAACTGGGTACGGCGTACCCGAAGGAACTGGGTACGGTGTACCCTCCACTGGGTACGGCGTACCCAGAGGGTGCGTGACGAGGACCGGGAGGGGCAGTACATGAACGGGAACGGCTTGGCGGTACGAGCCGAGGGGCTCCAGAAGCGGTACGGGGAGAAGTACGCGCTCGACGGCTTCGACCTGCACGTCCGGCAGGGCACGGTGCACGGCCTGCTCGGCCCCAACGGCGCGGGCAAGACCACCGCCGTGCGCATCCTCGCCACCCTGCTGCGGCCCGACGGCGGCCGCGCCGAGGTGGCCGGCGCCGACGTGGCGCGCGAGCCCGCGCGGGTCCGGTCCCGCATCGGTCTCACCGGCCAGTACGCCGCCGTCGACGAGATCCTCACCGGGCGGCAGAACCTGGAGATGTTCGGCCGCCTCTTCCACCTCGGCGCCCGGCGGGCCGCCCGGCGCGCCCAGGAACTCCTGGAGCAGTTCCACCTCCAGGACGCGGCGGACAAGGGCGCCGGTCAGTACAGCGGCGGCATGCGGCGCAGGCTGGACCTCGCCGCGTCGATGATTCTCGCGCCCGCCGTGCTCTTCCTCGACGAGCCGACCACCGGGCTCGACCCCCGCAGCCGCCTCGAAGTGTGGGACAGCGTGCGGGACCTGGTGGCGCGCGGCACGACCGTGCTGCTCACCACCCAGTACCTGGAGGAAGCCGACCGGCTCGCCTCCCGCATCACCGTCATCGACCGCGGCCGCGCCATCGCCGACGACACCCCCGACGGCCTGAAGAACACCGTCGGCGGCAGCCACCTCGACGTCGTGGTGCGCGACGCCGCTGACCTGCCCGCCGCCGCCGAGGCCGTCGCCCGGGTCTGCGCCGGCGAGCCGCTCGTCGTCGACGCGGAGCGCCGCGTCCAGGCTGCCGTGACCGACCGGGTCGCCGCCCTCACGGAGGTCGCGCGCACCCTCCAGGACGACGGGGTCGCCGTCGAGGACATCGGCCTGCGCCGGCCCAGCCTGGACGACGTGTTCCTGCGCCTGACCGGCCACGCCTCCCAGGCCCATACCTCCCAGGCCCATACCTCCCAGGCCCACGCCTCCCAGGCCCACGCCCCCGTCGCCGACCCGGAGAAGGAGATCGCGGCATGAGCGTCGCCCTCACCGCCGACACCTCGCACGGCCGGCTCTTCTGGGCCCTCGCCGACTGCGGGAACATCGCCCGCCGCTACCTCACGCACTTCCTGCGCCAGCCCGTCACCATCGCCTGGCAGCTGGGCTTCCCGATCATCTCCGTGCTGCTCTACGGCTTCGTCTTCGGCGAGGCCATGAAGGTGCCGGGCGGCGGGAAGGACGGCGACTACCAGCAGTTCCTGATGCCCGGCATGTTCGTGATGACGATGGCGTTCGGCTTCATGAACACCGCCATGGCCGTGGTCACCGACGCCTCCAAGGGCGTCATCGACCGCTTCCGCTCGATGCCGATGGCCCCCTCGGCGGTGGCGTCCGGGCGGGGGGTGGCCGACCTCGTCGTGGCCTGCGCGGAACTCGCCATCCTCGCGCTGACCGCCCTCGCCATCGGCTGGCGCTCCAGCGCCGGGCCCCTGGACACCGCCCTCGCCTTCGGGCTGCTGCTGTTCCTGCGGTTCAGCCTGATCTGGGTCGGGGTCTACCTCGGCCTCGTCGTGCCGACACCGGAAGCCGCGGGCGGTCTCTACGCCGTCGCGTTCCCGCTCACGATGATCTCCAGCGTGTTCGTGGCGCCGTCACTCATGCCGGACTGGCTGGCGCCGGTCGCCGCGTGGAACCCCGTCTCCTCGACGGGTACGGCCATCCGGGAGCTGTTCGGCAACCCGGGCGCGGGGGGCGGTAGCTGGGTCGAGCAGCACGCCGTGCTGATGGCCGTGGTGTGGCCGATCGTGATCTCGCTGGTCTTCCTGCCGCTGGCGGTACGGAGGTTCCGGCAGCTGAGCCGATAGGCCCCGGCAGGAGCGGGGGGAACCGCGCGACCGGCCACGGCGCATCCGCGGCCGGTCGCGCGGCGAAGCGCTAGAGCTTCTCGATCACGAAGTCGACGCACTTGGTCAGCGCCTCGATGTCCGCCGGGTCGATCGCCGGGAACATCGCGACCCGCAGCTGGTTGCGGCCCAGCTTGCGGTACGGCTCGGTGTCCACGATGCCGTTGGCCCGCAGGGCCTTGGCGACCGCCGCCGCGTCGATCTCGTCCGCGAAGTCGATCGTTCCGATGACCTGCGAGCGCTTGGCCGGGTCCGTGACGAACGGCGTCGCGTACTTCGACTCCTCCGCCCAGCCGTACAGGGTCCGCGAGGACGCCGCCGTGCGGCCGGTCGTGAACTCCAGGCCGCCCTGGGAGTTCATCCACTCCAGCTGCTCGCCGAGCAGGAAGAGCGTGGCGAGCGCGGGGGTGTTGTACGTCTGGTTCTTGCGGGAGTTGTCGATCGCCGTGGGCAGGCTGAAGAACTCCGGCACGTGCCGGCCGGACGCGTGGACGCGCTCGGCGCGCTCGATCGCCGCCGGGGAGAACACGCCGATCCACAGACCGCCGTCCGAGGCGAACGACTTCTGCGGGGCGAAGTAGTAGACGTCCGTCTCGGCGATGTCGACCGGCAGGCCGCCCGCGCCGGACGTGGCGTCCACCAGGACCAGGGAGCCGGCGTCGGCGCCCGCGACGCGCTCGACGGGAGCGGCGACACCGGTCGAGGTCTCGTTGTGCGTGAAGGCGTAGACGTCGACGCCCGCCTCCGCCTTCGGGTCCGGGTGCGTGCCCGGGTCGCTCGTGATCACGGTGGGCTCGGCCAGCCACGGGGCGAGCTTGGCCGCCTTCGCGAACTTGGAGGAGAACTCGCCGAAGCTCAGGTGCTGCGACTTGTTCTCGATCAGGCCGTGCGTCGCCACGTCCCAGAACGCGGTGGAACCGCCGTTGCCGAGGACGACCTCGTACCCCTCGGGGAGGGAGAAGAGGTCCTTGACGCCCTCGCGCACCCGGCCGACCAGGTTCTTGACCGGCGCCTGGCGGTGGGACGTACCGAGGAGGGAGGTGCCGGTGGCGGCCAGGGCGTCCAGCGCCTCCGTCCGCACCTTGGAGGGGCCCGCGCCGAAACGTCCGTCGGCGGGCTTCATGTCAGCGGGAATCCGGATCTCAGCCACGGGTTGAGCCTAGCGGTTTCTGGCACGGGGGCCTTGAACAGTCCGGCGTTTGAGACTCCGCCTCGGGGCTCTGCCCCGGACCCCGCTCCTCAAATGCCGGAGGGGCTGGATTTGGGCCCGGGACTGCTCAGCCGAGTCGTACCGGTAGGGCGTACAGGTCGTTCTGGGTCACCACCGGCTTGTGGTGGAGGTCCGTGGCGGGGACCGCCAGGGTCAGGTGGGGGAAGCGGGCGTAGAGCGCCGGGAGGGCCACGCCCGCCTCCAGGCGGGAGAGCGCCGCGCCGGGGCACACGTGCGGGCCGTGGCCGAAGGAGATGTGGCGGGTGGGGGACGTGCGGGTGATGTCGAAGGCGGCGGCCGTCGGGCCGTGGGCCTGCTCGTCGCGGCCTATCGCGCCGTAGGAGACGATCAGCGCGTCGCCCTTCGGGATCACCTTGTCCCCGACCGGGACGTCCTGCGCGGCGAAGCGGATCAGGACGTGCGAGGTCGGCGTGGAGTGGCGCAGCGTCTCCTCGACCACCGCGTCCCAGCCGACCCGGCCGGACAGGACGAGGGCGAGCTGCTCGGGGTGTGCGCAGAGGTTCACGACCGCGTTCACGATGAGGGAGATCGTCGTCTCGTGGCCCGCCGCGACCATCAGCTGGAGCGTGGAGACGATCTCCTGGTCGGTGAGGTGGTCGCCGCCCTCCGAGGCCTGGATCAGCGCGCTCGTCAGGTCGTCGCCCGGCTTCTCCCGGCGGGCCGCCACGACCTTGCCCATCATGGCCGCCAGCTCGCCGAGGGTCGCCAGGACCTCCTGCGGCGGCGTCTGCGTGGAGAAGAACTTGTCGAACAGGACCTTGAGGCGGGGGTGGTCGGCCTCGTCGATGCCCATCAGGTCGCTGATGACGTACATGGGCAGCGGGTAGGCGAACTCCGCCTTCAGGTCCACCACGTCGGAGCCCGACGCGGACAGCCTGTCGAGCAGGCCGTGCGTCAGCTCGGTGACGCGCTCGCGCATCCGCTCCACGCGGCGCGGCGTCAGCGCCTGCGCGACCAGCGAGCGCATCCGGCGGTGCTCCTCGCCGTCCACCGTCAGCATGGAGCGCCCGGGGTTGGCGAGACCGATCAGCGGCCAGTCGGCGGGGATCTCGCCGCGCCGCCACGCGCCCCACACCTCGATGTCCTTCACCAGCCGCTTGTCGGCCAGCAGTTGGCGGGCCTCGGCGTGGTGCGTGACCGCCCACACCGGCACGCCGCCCGGCAGTTCCACCTCGGCGAGCGGGCCCGCCGCGAGCAGTCGGGCGCTCTCCCCGTCCAGGTCGGTGACGAACGGGTCGAGGGCGATCCTGCCGGGTCTCACGGTCATCTGAGGTCTCCAAACGCTGAGGTCGGGGTCGGGGTGAAGCGCACCGGCAGGTCGGTCAGACCGCGCAGCCAGGGAGAGGGGCGGCGCGTCAGGTCGCCGGCCGGGACGGCCAGGTCGAGGTCGGGCAGCCGGTCGAGGAGCACCTCGATGCCCGTCCGCGCGATGACCTCCGCGACCTCCTGGGCCGGGAAGGGGCAGCGGTGCTCGCCGTGGCCGAACGCGAAGTGGGCGCTGTTGCCGCCGGTCAGCGCCGAACCGTCGGTACGCACCAGCGGGTCGCTGTTGGCGGCGCCGAGGCCGAGCAGCAGCAGGTCGCCGGCGCCGATGGGGCGCCCGCCGAGCCGGGTGTCGCGCGAGGCCCAGCGGCCGGCGACGTTCTGCGTCGGGGTGTCCTCCCACAGGACCTCGTTCATCGCCTCGGCGACGCTGTGCCGGCCGCCGAAGAGGGACGCGGCGAACCGGTCGTCGGTGAGCATCAGCCGCAGCGAGTTGCCGATCCAGTCGGCCGTCGGCTGGTGGCCCGCCGCCATCATCACCATGAGGTCCTGGGCGATCTCCTCGTCGCTGAAGGCGTCCGCCCGCCCGTCCACGTCCGCCTGCCCGGTCGCGTCCGGTTGCCCGTGGTGGAGCATGTACGAGGCCACGTCCTCGCCCGGCGTCTCGTGCTTGTCGGCGATGAGCCGCACCATCGACGACGCCAGGTGCTGCTGGCCCGCCAGCGCCCGCTCCCGGCCGTCGATCATGTCGTTCATGGCCGTGACGAGGGCGGGGCCCTCCTCGTCGGGGAAGCCGTAGACGCGCGCCAGGACGCGCACCGGCAGCAGCATCGCGTACTGGGCGACGAGGTCCGCGGCGCCCTTGCCGCAGAACCGGTCGATCAGCTCGTCCGCGAACGTCTCGGCGTGCGCCTTCAGTTCGCTCGGGTCGACCTCTTCGAGGGCGTGCGCGATCACGGCGGCGCGCCGGGTGTGCCGCTCGCCGACCGTGTAGAGGATGGACGGCTGGCGGTGGCCGATCATCGGCAGCAGCGGCCAGTCGGCGGGGATGTTCGGCCACTGGTTCCACAGCTCGGAGTCGCGGCTGAACAGCACCGGGTCGCCGGTGACCTGGTGCAGCTCGCGGTAGCCGAGCACCAGCCAGGCCGGTATGTCGCCGTCGAGCAGCACGGGCGCCACCGGGCCGTGGTCCCGGCGCATCTCCCGGTACAGCTGCGCGGGTTCGGCGGCGAACCGGGGGCCGGAGAGCGGGACGGGGGAGGGTGCGGCGCCGGTCACGGGGCAGGTCACGGGGCGTTCTCCAGAGGGGCGTTCTGCGGTGCGGCATGCCGCGGCGCGGCATCTCGCTGAGCGGCGTACAGCGTCTTCAGGTGCTCCACGAGCGCGATCAGCACGCCCTTGCTGGAGGTGCGCGAACGCGCGTCGCAGTCCACGAGCGGCACGTGCGGGTCGAGGTCGAGCGCCTCGCGCAGCTGCTCGGTGGTGTGCGCGGGCCCGCCGAAGTCGTTGCGGGCCACGATGAACGGCGTGCCGTGGCGCTCCAGGCGGTCGATGGCGTACCAGGAGTCCGCCAGGCGCCGCGTGTCCACCAGGACGACCGCGCCGAGCGTGCCGGCGAAGAGCCGGTCCCACAGGAACCAGAAGCGCTCCTGGCCGGGGGCGCCGAAGAGGTAGAGGACGTTGTGCGCGTCGAGGGTGATGCGGCCGAAGTCGAAGGCGACCGTGGTGGCCGTCTTGGCGCGCAGCCCCGCCAGGCCGCCCGTCTCGTCGATGCCCTGGCCGGCCTGCGTCATCGTCTCCTCGGTGTTGAGGGGGCGGATCTCGCTGACCGAGCGGACCAGGGTCGTCTTGCCGACGCCGAAACCGCCGACCACGACGATCTTCAGGCCGTTGTCGGCGGTCGCTGCCGGCGCTCTTCGGCCGGTGCCGGCCGGTGTGCGGTCAGAGGTTGCGGAGTCCAACGAGCACCTGCTCCAGGAGTTCGGGATCGGGAAGGCTGTGGGCGGGGCCCGAGCGGGGGTGGCGGGCGCTGACGCGGCCCGCGTCGAGCAGGTCGGACAGCAGGATGCGGGTGATGCTCACCGGCAGGCCGAGATCGGCGGCGATCTCCACGACCGCCGTCGGCAGGCGGCACATCCGCAGGATCGCGGCGTGCTCCGACTGCATGCCGGGCACCGGGTCGCACTCGGCGACGACGAGCGTCACCAGGTCGAAGGGGGCGTCGGGCGCCGACCGGCTGCGGCCCTGGGTGAGGGTGTACAACCGGTCGGGGGAGTCGTCCCTGCCGGGGCGGCCCACGCTCATGCGGTGGGCCGGCCGCCGGTGGCGCGGGGCGCCGCGCGCAGATGCTCGCCGAGCTGCTCGACCAGCTCGCTCATGGTGTGCCCGACCAGGCCCGCGTCGGCGTCCTCGGCGGCGATGACCGCGAGGTGCGCGCCCTCGCCGGCCTCGACGATGAAGAGGATGCCGCCGTAGAACTCGGCCATCGCCGAGCGGACCCCGCCGGTGCCGTCGCCGAACTCGGCGGACGCGCCGTGCGACAGGGACTGGATGCCGGCGGCGATCGCGGCGAGCTGGTCGGCCTGGTCGACGGAGAGCTCCGGGGTGCGGCACAGCTTCAGGCCGTCCCGGGAGAGCACGAGGGCGTGGCGGGCGCCGGGGGTGCGCTCCAGGAGGCCCACCAGGAGCCAGGTGAGCTTGTCGTCGGTGGTGGGGGCGGGCGTGGTGCCGGTCGTCATCGGGGGATGTCGCCTTCCGGGTGCTGGGCAGGGGCGGGGGTCTCCGGGCCGCCCGACGGATCGGTGGTGTCCGGGGCGGGGGTACGGACGGCCTGGCGGAAGCTGCTGAAACGGGCCGCGGTGCTCGCGGCGCCGGCGGGGCGCGGCCGGGGGTTCTCCCCGGTGTCACTGTCGAGCCGGCCCCGCTCGGCGGCGGCGAGGGTACGACCACGACGCCGCTTGGGGAGGGGCGCCTCGGACGCGACCACCGCCTCCGGCGCCGGGTCCTGGGCCGCCGTCGGGTCGGCGTCACCGGGGGCGGCCGGGGTCGCGGGCGCGGTGGCGGGGGACGCGTGTGCCGGGGCCGGTGCGGGGGTGCCCGGGGTCGCCGGGAGCTGCGCGGGTGGGGTCGCGGGCGCGGTGACGGGGGACGCCTGCGCGGGGACCGGTGCGGGGGTGCCCGGGGACTGCGCGGGCGCGGTGACGGGGGTGCGCGGGGTCGCGGGCGGGGTGGCGGGGGACGCGTGCGCCGGGGCCGGTGCGGGGATGCCCGGGGTGGTCGGGGACTGCGCGGGCGCGGTGACGGGGGTGCCCGGGGCCGCCGGGGGGAGTTGCGCGGGCGTGGTGGCGGGGGGACGGGTCGCGTCCGAGGGGCGGGAGAGCAGCTCGTGCGGGATGAGCAGGAGCACGCCCGTGCCGCCGCGCGCCGACGGGCGGAACGACACCGTCAGGCCGTACTTGCGGGCCAGCCTGCCCACCACCGCGAGGCCGAGGCGCGTACCGGTCAGCCCGCCGAGGCCCGTCGCCTCGCCGGACACGGCGCGCTCGGCGCGGCGCTGCTGCACCGGGCCCATCACCAGGCCGCTGTCCTCGACGGAGACGATGACGCCGGCCGCGACGTCCTCGATGTAGACGTGCACCTCGGAGGTGGGCGGCGAGAAGTTCGCCGCGTTGTCCAGGATCTCGGCCAGGGCGTGCATGACGCCCTCGGCGGCGTGGCCCGCGACCGCGACCTCGCTGGCCGAGTGGACGCGCACCCGCTGGTAGCCGCCGATGCGGCCCATCGCGCCGCGCAGGATCGACTCCATGACGATGGGCCGGGCCCAGCGGCGGCCCGAGCGGGCGCCGGTGAGCACCGCCACCGAGTCGGCGATCCGGCCGGCCTGCGCGGTCCTGTGGTCCAGGTGCAGGAGGTCGGTGAGGACGTCCTCGTCGGCGTGCCTGCCCTCCATCTCGCGCAGGTCGGCGAGCATGCCGGTGGCCAGCGCCTGCATGCGGCCCGCCGCGTTGGCGCAGGCGGCGAGCGCGGCGGCGCGCTCGGACTCGGCGGCGCGGGCGCGGCGCGTGAGTTCGGCGCGCACCCGGGTGTTCTCGGCGGTCAGCTCGGACCGCAGGCGGGTGTTCTCGGCGGTGAGTTCCGCCCGCGCGCGGGCGTGCGCGGAGGTCAGTTCCTCCCGTATCCGGGCGTTCTCGGCGGTGAGGTCGGTCACCTCAAGCGCGTGCGCGGCCGTGAGGCGGGCGTGCTCCTGGGTGAACTCGGCCGACCGAAGCGCCTGTTCCTGCTGGAGCCGCGCGCTCTCCTGCCGCTCGGCGGCCAGCCGGCGGCGGGCCAGCGCCTGCCCGCGCAGGGCGTGGAAGGCGACGGTCACGGCGGCGCTGAGCGCGAGCGCCGCGGCGCCGGCACCCCAGGCCAGCGGGGTCCGCGCGGACGCGGGCGCGAGCGTGACGGCCGTGCCGGCGAGCACCGCGGTGACGAGGAGGCAGGCCAGCAGGACGTATACGGAGGGGCGCAGCGGAGGGCGCTCCGTCCCGGGGCGCGCTAGGGGGGTTGGCGCGGTCATCAATCGGGGTCCTCGATCGGAAGCGACACACTCTGCTCGGACGTGCTCGGTCTTGTCCGGGGCACTGCTCAAGTTCTGGCCACTATAGGAGAGTTGATGCATGTAGTGGGAATGTTCCGTTCCGGATCGTGACATATCGGGAGCGGCGGGGTGCCCGCGGCGGCCGGGAGCGGGGGCATCCTGGACCGCATGAGCCCTCACGACGGTGACCTCGGCGGCGATCCCGGCGGCGATTTCGGCGGTGCTGCCCCTGGCGATCCCGGCGGCCTGGAGCGGGAGCTGCGCGCGGCCGTACGCGGCCCCGTGGACCTCTCCGTGACGGCGCGCGCCCTGCACACCATGGACGCCTCCAACTACCGCCGGGTGCCCGCCGCCGTGGTGGCCCCCCACGACGCCGACGACGTGGCGGCGGCGCTCGAGGTGTGCCGGCGGCGCGCGGTGCCGGTCGTGGCACGCGGCGCGGGCACCTCGATCGCCGGGCAGGCCACCGGCGTCGGCGTCGTCCTGGACTTCACCCGGCGGATGAACCGCGTCGTCTCCCTGGACCCCGGGACGCGCACGGCCGTCGTGGAACCGGGCGTCGTCCTGGACGACCTGCGGGCCGCCGCGGCCCCGTACGGCCTGACGTTCGGGCCCGACCCGGCCACGCACAGCCGGTGCACGCTCGGCGGGATGATCGGCAACAACTCCTGCGGGTCGCACTCCGTGGCCTGGGGGACCACCGCCGACAACATCCACGGGCTGACGGTCGTCGGCCCGCGGCGCGGTCCCGTCCGCCTCGGCCGGGGCTGGGACGGCGCGCCCGACGCCCTGCGCCCGCTGGTCGAGGCGCACCTGGCCCTGCTGCGCACCGGCTTCCCCGACCTGCCCCGCCGCATCTCCGGCTACGCCCTCGACGCCCTGCTCCCCGAGCACGGCGTGGACCTCGCCCGCGCGTTCTGCGGCTCGGAGGGCACGCTCGGCGTCGTCACCGAAGCGGTCGTACGACTCGTCGAGGCGCCCCGCGCACGGGCGCTCGCCGTCCTCGGGTACGCCGACGAGAGCGCCGCCGCCGAGGCCGCGGCGGGCCTCCTGCCGTACGGGCCGCTCACCGTGGAGGGCATGGCCGCCGACCTCGTGCGCGACCCCGCGCAGCGCGGCGCCCTGCCCAGGGGCGGTGCCTGGCTGTTCGTGGAGACGGGCGGGGTGAGCGCGGCCGAGGCACGCGCGCGTGCGGACCGGGTGGTGCGCGCCGCCGACGTCCTCGACGCCGTGGTCGTCGACGACCCGGCGCGGCAGCGGGCGCTGTGGCGGGTGCGCGAGGACGCCGCCGGGACGGCCACGCGCATGCCGGACGACGGGGGCGAGGCGTGGCCCGGCTGGGAGGACTGCGCGGTGCCGCCGGCCCGTCTCGGCGCCTACCTGCGGGACTTCCGGGCGCTGCTCGCCGAACACGGCCTGCGCGGCACCCCGTACGGGCACTTCGGGGACGGCTGCATCCACGTACGCGTCGACTTCGACCTGATCAGCTCCGAAGGAGTGGCGCGGTTCCGCCGCTTCTCCGAGGAGCTGGCGGAGGTCGTCGTGGCGCACGGCGGGTCGCTGTCCGGCGAGCACGGCGACGGGCAGGCCCGCGCGGAGCTGCTGCCGAAGATGTACGGGCCCGAACTCGTCCGCCTCTTCGAGCGCGTGAAGGACGCCTGGGACCCGGCCGGGCTGCTCAACCCGGGCATCCTGGTGCGGCCCGCGCCGCTCGACGCCGGTCTGCGCTTCGCGCCGCTGCCGCGCGAGCCCGTCGACGTCACCTTCGGCTACCCCCACGACGGCGGCGACTTCACCGCGGCCGTCCGGCGCTGCGTCGGCGTGGCCAAGTGCCGTACGACGACGGTGACCTCGCCGGGTGAGGTCATGTGCCCGTCGTTCCGCGTGACGGGGGAGGAGGCGCACTCGACGCGGGGCCGGGCGCGGCTGCTGCACGAGATGCTGGCGGGCGAGGTGGTGACGGACGGCTGGCGCTCCACCGAGGTCAAGGACGCGCTGGACCTCTGCCTGTCCTGCAAGGGCTGCCGCTCCGACTGCCCGGTCGGCGTCGACATGGCCACGTACAAGGCGGAGTTCCTGCACCACCACTACGCGGGCCGGCGCAGGCCCGCCGCCCACTACGCGATGGGATGGCTGCCGCGCTGGCTGCGCGCCGTCGCCGCCACCCGCACCGCGCCGCTCGTCAACGGCCTCGCACGCATCGGCCCGTTGGCGGCGCTCGGCAAGCGGCTCGCGGGCATCGCGCCGGAGCGGCCGGTCCCGGTGGTGGCACGGCGGACGCTGACCCGGTGGTGGCAGGGGCGGCCGGGGGCGGGGGCGCGGAATGCGGAGCCGGGGGTGCGGGGGGCGTCGGGGGCGTCGGTGGTGCTGTGGCCCGACACCTTCACCGAGCATCTGTCGCCGTCCGTGGGCCGGGCCGCCGTACACGTCCTGGAGGCGGCCGGGCTCACCGTCATGCTGCCGCCGAGGGGCGTGTGCTGCGGGCTCACGTACGTCTCGACCGGGCAGCTCGATCGCGCCCGGGCGGTGCTGCGCGCCACGCTGGAGCGCATGGCGCCGCTGCTGGAGGCGGGCGCACCGGTCGTCGTCCTGGAGCCGAGCTGCGCGGCGGCGCTCCGGACGGACCTCGTGGAACTGCTGGGCGACGACCCGCGCGCCCGGCGGCTCGCCGCGTCGGTGCGGACCTTCGCGCAGGCCCTGGAGGAGCTGGCCCCGCGCTGGCACCCGCCGCGCGTCGGCCGTCCGGCGGTCGGTCAGACGCACTGCCACCAGCACGCGGTCCTCGGCGACGCGGCGGAGCGGCGGCTGCGGGCGAGGGCCGGCCTGGAGGGCGAGCTGAGCGGCGGCTGCTGCGGGCTCGCGGGGAACTTCGGTTTCGAGCGCGGCCATCACGAGGTGTCGGCGGCCTGCGCCGAGGAGCAGCTGCTGCCCTCGGTGCGCCGGGCACCGGGCGACGCGGTGGTGCTGGCCGACGGGTTCTCGTGCCGTACGCAGCTGGAGCAGCTGGGTGGGGTACGGGGGCGGCATCTGGCGGAGGTGCTCGCGGAGGCGCTTCGGCCCACCCGTTGAGCACCGGCTCACGCTTATGCGTGCCGTGCATAACCGGCGCCCGATCGGCATTTCACGCCGCCCGCGCGCGGTCGTACCGTCGACGTGCGGGCGCGGGCGGCGAGCCCGGCGACAGCCAGCGGAAAACCGTTCCGCTCCTCCGCCCCGAGTCCATTACAGTGGACGATAGAGTCCAACGTGATGGACTCCATCATGGATGGCGGCAACGGCAGAAAGGCTCAGGCGTGAACGTCTCGCGCAGTGATGAAGCGGCACCGGCGGCGGCCTCCGTACTGGCCCAGCAGCCGGAAGTCGCCGGCGCGGCGACGACCGCCGAGGCCTCTGGGGCCTCTGGGGCTCCCGGGGCCACCGGTACTCCCGCGACGCCTCAGGGCGGCCTGCGCGCCAGGTTCGGCCCCATCGGGCTCGTCCTCGCCGGCTGCGTCTCCGTGCAGTTCGGCGGCGCGGTCGCCGTCAGCGTGATGCCCCGCGCCGGGGCGCTCGGCATCGTGACGCTGCGCCTGGTGTTCGCCGCGCTCGTGCTGCTCGCCGTGTGCCGCCCCAAGCTGCGCGGGCACGCGCGCGCCGACTGGGGCACGGTCGTCGCCTTCGGCGTGGCCATGGCGGGGATGAACGGCCTCTTCTACCAGTCCGTCGCCCGCATCCCCATGGGGCCCGCCGTCACCCTCGAAGTGCTCGGGCCGCTCGTGCTCTCCGTCGTCGCCTCGCGCCGCGCGGTCAACCTCGTCTGGGCCGGGCTCGCGCTCTGCGGCGTCTTCCTGCTCGGCGGGGGCGGGGGCTTCGGCGGCCTCGACCCGGCCGGTATCGCCTACGCGCTCGGCGCCGGCGCCATGTGGGCCGCGTACATCGTCTTCAGCGCGCGCACCGGACGCCGCTTCCCGCAGGCCGACGGGCTCGCGCTCGCGATGGTGGTCGCGGCGGTGCTGTTCCTGCCGCTCGGGATCGCCGAGTCCGGGGCGAAGCTGATCGAGCCGGGCACGCTGGCGCTCGGCGCGGTCGTCGCCGTGCTGTCGTCCGTGCTGCCGTACACCTTCGAGCTGGTCGCGCTGCGGCGGCTCCCCGCGCACACCTTCGCGGTCCTGATGAGCCTGGAACCGGCGCTGGCCTCCCTCGCCGGGTTCCTCGTCCTGAGCCAGGCCCTGTCCCTGACCGAGGCGCTCGCGGTGGCCCTGGTCATCGCGGCCAGCATGGGCGCGGTGCGCACGCAGGTGGGCCGACGCAAGACGCCGGAGCGCGGCTGAGCGGTCGGCACGCGTCCCGACCTCCCGGCGGACCCGGCTGCGCGCGCCGGCCTTCGTCGCGGGGGTGGACGCGTGCCGGTGTCCCTGACGTCCGGGGCTTTCCCGGCGGCCGGGGCGCCCGCGCTCGCCGTAGTGGTGCCGTCGCCTCCAAAATTCATGCAAGCACGCTTGCTTGTTTCTCGCCGCGCTGCCATGCTCCCAGGCACCTCCCCACGCTCTCCGCTCCGGGCGAGCGAGCAGGGGAGACCCCGTTGGTGCCCCGAGGGGAGCGTTCCGTGTTCGATGCCCTGTCCGTGCTCGACGACCTGCGCCGTGAGAGCGAGGAACTCGACCGGCTCGTCGCCGAGCTGAGCGAGGACCGCTGGGCCCTCGCCACCCCCGCGCCCGGCTGGACGGTCGCCCACCAGATCGCGCACCTGGCCTGGACCGACCGGGCCGCCCTGCTCGCCGCCACCGACCCCGGCGCCTTCGCCGCCGAGGTCGACAAGGCGGCCGCGGCGCCCGACTCGTTCGTGGACGAGGGCGCCGAGCAGGGGGCGGCGCTGGCACCCGCCGAGCTGCTCGCGCGCTGGCGTGCCGGGCGCGACGAGCTGGCCCGGGTCCTCGCCGAAGCTCCCCCGGGGGCCCGGTTGCCCTGGTACGGGCCGCCGATGGCGGTGCCGTCCATGGCGAGCGCGCGGCTCATGGAGACCTGGGCGCACGGCCAGGACGTGGCGGACGCGCTCGGCGTGCGGCGGACACCGACCGGGCGGCTGCGGCACGTGGCGCGGATCGGCGTACGGGCGCGGGACTTCGCGTTCGCCGTACGGGGGGAGAGCGCGCCCCGCGAGGAGTTCCGGGTGGAGCTGACCGCGCCGGTGACTGGCGAGCCGTGGGCGTACGGCCCCGAGGGCGCCGCCCAGCGCGTGACCGGGCCCGCGCTCGACTTCTGCCTGCTCGTGACGCGCCGCGCGCACCGCGCCGACCTGTCCCTGCGCGCCGAGGGCGCCGACGCCGACCGCTGGCTGGACATCGCCCAGGCCTTCGCGGGCCCCCCGGGCGCGGGGCGCGCTCCCCGGGCGCCAGGAGACACGCCGAGGGCAGACGGGGCGCAGGGAGGCGGGGCGCGGGCAGCCGCGTCACAGGCCCACGTCGCCTCGGGAGACCGCACCCCGGGAGCCTGCGCATGAAGCGGTCGCCCCTACGCGTCGGGAACGCCTCCGGGTTCTACGGTGACCGCTTCGACGCCCTGCGGGAGATGCTGACCGGCGGGCACCTCGACGTGCTGACCGGTGACTACCTCGCCGAGCTGACCATGCTGATCCTCGGCCGCGACCGCCTGAAGGACCCCGCGCGCGGGTACGCCAAGACGTTCCTGCGGCAGCTGGAGGAGTGCCTGGGCACTGCCCACGAGCGGGGCGTGAAGATCGTCGTCAACGCGGGCGGGCTGAACCCGGCGGGCCTCGCCGGCGCCGTGCGGGAGCTGGCCGCGCGGCTCGGGGTGCCCACGCGGGTCGCGCACGTCGAGGGCGACGACCTCGGCGCCCGCTTCCCCGGCGCGCTCACCGCCCACGCCTACCTCGGCGGCGCCGGCATCGCGGCCTGCCTGCAAGGCGGCGCCGACGTCGTCGTCACGGGGCGGGTGACCGACGCCGCCCTGGTCACCGGGCCCGCCGCCGCCCACTTCGGCTGGGCGCCCACCGCCTACGACCGGCTCGCGGGGGCGGTCGTCGCCGGGCACGTCCTGGAGTGCGGGACGCAGGCCACCGGCGGCAACTACGCCTTCTTCGCCGCGCACGACCCGGCGGCCCTGCGCCGCCCCGGCTTCCCGCTCGCCGAGATCCACGAGGACGGTTCCGCCGTCATCACCAAGCACGACGGCACCGGCGGCCTCGTCGACGTCGGCACCGTCACCGCGCAGCTCCTGTACGAGACCCAGGGCGCCCGGTACGCGGGCCCGGACGTCACCGCCCGCCTGGACACCGTCACGCTCACCCAGGAGGGCCCCGACCGGGTACGCGTCGAGGGCGTGCGCGGCGAGGCCCCGCCGCCCACCCTGAAGGTCGGTCTCACCCGGCTCGGCGGCCACCGCAACGAGGTCGTCTTCGTCCTCACCGGCCTCGACATCGAGGCCAAGGCCGCGCTCGTGCGTGCCCAACTGGAGGACGCCCTGCACCGCGCCGGGTCCCGCCCCGCCGAGCTGCGCTGGGAGCTGGCCCGCACCGACCACGCGGACGCGGCCACCGAGGAGACGGCGTCCGCCCTGCTGCGCCTCGTCGTGCGCGATCCCGACGCCGACGCGGTGGGCCGCGCCCTCGGCGGCGCCGCGGTCGAACTCGCCCTCGGCAGCTACCCCGGCTTCCACGTGACCGCGCCCCCCGGCAAGGGCGACCCGTACGGGATCTTCGAGGCCGCGTACGTGGACCGCTCCGACGTCCCGCACACGGCCGTGCTGCCCGACGGCGAGCGGCGTCCGGTGGAGCCGGGCGGCCACGACACCCTCGTACTCCAGGACGTGCCGCCGCCGCCCCTGCCCGCACCCCTGCCACCGGGCCCCACCCGCCGCGCCCCGCTCGGGCTCGTCGCCGGGGCCCGCAGCGGCGACAAGGGAGGGGACGCCAACATCGGCGTGTGGGTGCGCTCCGACGACGCCTGGCGCTGGCTCGCCCACGAGCTGACGGTGGACCGCCTGCGGCAGCTGCTGCCGGAGTGCGCCGACCTGACCGTCGTACGCCACGACCTGCCCAACCTGCGCGCCCTGAACTTCGTCGTCGAGGGCCTGCTCGGCGCGGGCGTGGCCGCGCGGGCCCGCTTCGACCCGCAGGCCAAGGGCCTCGGCGAGTGGCTGCGCGCCCGCCACCTGGACCTACCGGAGGTACTCCTGTGACCGTCCTCGCCTCCGCGCTCGACCCCGCGAGCGCCGAGTACGCCGAGCACCGCGCGGCCATGCTGGAGAAGCTGGCCGCACTCGACGCCGAGCAGGCCAAGGCCCTGGAGGGCGGCGGCGAGAAGTACGTCCAACGGCACCGGGCGCGCGGCAAGTTGCTCGCCCGCGAACGCGTCGAACTGCTCCTCGACCCCGACACGCCGTTCCTGGAGCTGTCGCCGCTGGCCGCCTGGGGCACCGACCATCCCGTCGGCGCCTCCATGGTCACCGGCATCGGTGTCGTCGAGGGCGTCGAGTGCCTGATCACCGCCAACGACCCGACGGTCCGGGGCGGCGCCTCCAACCCCTGGACGTTGAAGAAGGCCTTCCGGGCCCACGAGATCGCCTACGCGAACCGGCTGCCGTCGATCCACCTCGTGGAGTCCGGGGGCGCCGACCTGCCCTCCCAGAAGGAGATCTTCATCCCGGGCGGCGCCCTGTTCAAGCACCTCACGCAGTCCTCGGCGGCCGGCATCCCGACGATCGCCGTCGTCTTCGGGAACTCCACGGCCGGCGGCGCCTACGTCCCCGGCATGAGCGACCACGTGATCATGGTCAAGGAGCGGGCGAAGGTCTTCCTCGGCGGGCCGCCGCTGGTGAAGATGGCGACCGGCGAGGAGAGCGACGACGAGTCGCTCGGCGGCGCCGAGATGCACGCCCGCACCTCGGGCCTCGCCGATCACCTCGCCGAGGACGAACGGGACGCGCTGCGCCGGGCCCGCAGGGTCGTCGCGCGCCTCAACTGCCGCAAGGCGTACGCCGATCCGGGCCCGGCCGAGTCACCCAAGTATGACGAGGACGAACTCCTCGGCATCGTCCCCGGCGACCTGAAGAACCCCTTCGACCCGCGCGAGGTCATCGCCCGCATCGTCGACGGCTCCGACTTCGACGAGTTCAAGCCGCTCTACGGCACCAGCCTCACCACCGGCTGGGCCACCCTGCACGGCTACCCCCTCGGCATCCTCGCCAACGCGCGGGGCGTGCTGTTCAGCGAGGAGTCCCAGAAGGCCGCCCAGTTCATCCAACTGGCCAACCAGCGCGACATCCCGCTGCTCTTCCTGCACAACACCACCGGCTACATGGTCGGCAAGGAGTACGAGCAGGGCGGCATCATCAAGCACGGCGCGATGATGATCAACGCGGTCAGCAACTCGCGCGTCCCGCACCTGTCCGTCCTCATGGGCGCCTCCTACGGCGCCGGGCACTACGGCATGTGCGGGCGCGCCTACGACCCCCGCTTCCTCTTCGCCTGGCCGAGCGCCAAGTCGGCCGTCATGGGCCCGCAGCAGCTCGCCGGGGTCCTGTCGATCGTCGCCCGCGCGTCCGCCGCCGCGAAGGGGCAGCCGTACGACGACGAGGCCGACGCCGGTCTGCGGGCCATGGTGGAGCAG
This sequence comes from Streptomyces sp. NPDC034037, assembly GCF_055575715.1. Taxonomy (NCBI): domain Bacteria; kingdom Bacillati; phylum Actinomycetota; class Actinomycetes; order Kitasatosporales; family Streptomycetaceae; genus Streptomyces; species Streptomyces sp. NPDC034037. The sequence goes on from NZ_JBVISC010000004.1 coordinate 245,698, forward strand.
CAGATTGAGGCCGAGTCCCTGCCCATGTTCCTGTCCGGACGGCTCTACGACGACGGGGTCATCGACCCGCGCGACACCCGCACCGTCCTCGGCCTGTGCCTGTCCGCGATCCACACGGCCCCCTACGAAGGCGCGCGCGGCGGCTTCGGTGTCTTCCGGATGTGAGGCAGTGACGATGATCGAGTCAGTCCTGGTGGCCAACCGCGGCGAGATCGCCTGCCGCGTCTTCCGCACCTGCCGCGACCTCGGCATCGCCACGGTCGCCGTGTACTCCGACGCCGACGCGGACGCCCTGCACGTACGGGAGGCCGACACGGCCGTACGGCTGCCCGGCGCGGCGCCCGCCGAGACGTATCTGCGCGGCGACCTCGTCGTACGGGCCGCGCGGGCGGCGGGCGCCGACGCCGTCCACCCCGGCTACGGCTTCCTCTCCGAGAACGCCGGCTTCGCCCGCGCGGTCCTGGCCGCCGGCCTGGTCTGGATCGGCCCGCCGCCCGAGGCCATCGAGGCGATGGCGTCCAAGACGCGCGCCAAGGAGCTGATGGGCGTCGCACCGCTCGGCGACCCGACCGAGGCCGACCTGCCCCTCCTGGTGAAGGCGGCGGCCGGGGGCGGCGGACGCGGCATGCGCGTCGTCCGCGACCTCGCCGACCTGGCGGGGGAGTTGGCGGCGGCGCGCGCGGAGGCGGCCGGTGCCTTCGGGGACGGCGAGGTGTTCGTGGAGCCGTTCGTCGAAGGCGGCCGGCACGTCGAGGTGCAGGTCATGGCCGACGCGCACGGCACGGTGTGGACGCTCGGCACCCGCGACTGCACCCTCCAGCGCCGGCACCAGAAGGTCATCGAGGAGTCCCCGGCCCCGGGCCTCGCCCCGGACCTGGTCGCGGAGCTGCACACGCAGGCGGTGCGGGCCGCGCGCGTGACCGCGTACCAGGGGGCGGGCACGGTCGAGTTCCTCGTCGCGGACGGCCGCGCGCACTTCCTGGAGATGAACACCCGCCTCCAGGTCGAACACCCCGTCACCGAGGCCGTGTTCGGCCTCGACCTGGTCGCGCTCCAGATCCGCGTCGCCGAGGGCCACGCCCTGGAGGCGGAGCCGCCGCCCGCGCGCGGGCACGCCGTCGAGGCCCGCCTGTACGCCGAGGACCCGGCGGCCGGCTGGGCCCCGCAGACCGGCACCCTGCACCGCCTGGACGTCCCCGGCGTCCGCCTGGACACCGGCTACACGGACGGCGACACGATCGGCGTCCACTACGACGCGATGCTCGCCAAGGCCGTCGCGCACGCGCCCACCCGCGCCGAGGCCCTGCGCAGACTGGCCGGCGCCCTGGAGCGGGCCGTCGTCCACGGCCCCGTCACCAACCGCGACCTGCTCGTACGCTCCCTGCGGCACCCGGAATTCACCGGCGCCCGCATGGACACCGGCTTCTACGACCGGCACGCCGCGCAGCTGACCGGCGCCGCGCCCGACCCCCTGGCCCCGCTCGCCGCCGCCCTCGCCGACGCGCACGGCCGCTCCCGGTTCGGCGGCTGGCGCAACCTCCGCTCCCAGCCCCACCGCAAGCGCTACCGCACCGAACCCGACGGCACCGAGCACGACGTCCGCTACGACCACACCCGGCACGGCCCGACCGCCGAGGGGGTGCGGGTCCTGACCGTGACGCCGACCCGCGTCGAGCTGGAGGCCGACGGCGTACGACGGAAGTTCACCGTCACCCGGTACGGCGAGCGCGTGCACGTCGCCACGGCGCACGGGGACACCGCCCTGACCGCGCTGCCCCTGCTCCCCGAGCCCACCGCCCACCGCGCGCCCGGCTCGCTGCTCGCCCCGATGCCGGGGACCGTCGTGCGCGTCGCCGAAGGGCTCGCCGAGGGCGCGGCGGTCACGGCCGGGCAGCCCCTCGTCTGGCTGGAGGCGATGAAGATGGAGCACCGCGTCTGCGCTCCCGCCTCCGGCACGCTCACCGCGCTGCACGCCGCACCCGGCCGCCAGGTCGAGGTCGGCCAGCTGCTCGCCGTCGTCCAGGCCGCAGAACCGGAGGAGTCCGCATGAGCACCGCACGCAGCACCGCTGGAAGCACCGTAGGCAGCACCGTTCTGGAGACCGAGGAGCACCGGGCGCTGCGCGCCGCCGTCGCCGCCCTCGGCAAGCGCTACGGACGGGAGTACATGACCCGTGTCGTGGCGGGCGGGGACCACCCCGACGAGCTGTGGGCGGACGCCGCCGCGCTCGGCTACCTCGGGGTGAACCTGCCCGAGGAGTACGGCGGGGGAGGCGGCGGCATCAGCGAACTGTCCCTCGTGCTCGAAGAGCTGGGCGCGGCCGGCTGCCCGCTGCTGATGCTGGTCGTCTCGCCCGCGATCTGCGGCACCGTCATCGCCCGCTTCGGCACCGACGCGCAGAAGCGGACCTGGCTGCCCGGCCTCGCCGACGGCTCCCGCACCATGGCCTTCGGCATCACCGAGCCGGACGCGGGCTCCAACTCCCACCGCATCACCACCACGGCCCGCCGCGACCCCGACACCGGAGACTGGCTGCTGAGCGGCCGCAAGGTGTTCATCTCCGGCGTCGACATCGCTGACGCCACCCTCGTCGTCGGCCGGACGCACGACGCCCGCACCGGCAGCCTCAAGCCGTGCCTGTTCATCGTCCCGCGCGACACCCCCGGTTTCGAGCGGCGGCAGATCGCCATGGAGCTCCAGGCGGCCGAGAAGCAGTTCGAGCTGGTCCTGGACGACGTACGGCTGCCCGCCGACGCGCTTGTCGGCGACCAGGACGCGGGCCTCCTCCAGCTCTTCGCGGGCCTCAACCCCGAGCGGATCATGACGGCCGCCTTCTCGCTCGGCATGGCCCGCTTCGCCCTGGACCGCGCCGTCGGATACGCGGGCGAACGCACCGTCTGGAAGACGCCCATCGGCGCCCACCAGGCCATCGCGCACCCCCTCGCCCAGTCCCACATCGAGATCGAACTGGCCCGCCTGATGATGCAGAAGGCCGCGAGGCTCTACGACGACGGCGACGACATGGCGGCGGGCGAGGCCGCCAACATGGCCAAGCTGGCCGCCGCCGACGCCTGCGTGAAGGCCGTCGACCAGGCCGTCCACACCCTCGGCGGCAACGGCCTGACCAAGGAGTTCGGGCTCGCCTCGCTCATCGTCGCCTCCCGGGTGGCGCGGATCGCCCCGGTCAGCAGGGAGATGATCCTCAACTACGTCTCCCACCAGACCCTCGGCCTGCCCAAGTCCTACTGAGGAGGAGCCCCGCCCATGAGCCTCGTCGTCTCCTCCCCTCAGCGCGGGATCGTCACCGTCCGCCTGGACTTCCCCGAGCGCCGCAACGCGCTCTCGGCGGACCTGCTGGGCGCGCTCGCCGAGGCGCTCCACGGCCTCGGCGGGGACCCCGCCGTACGGGCGGTCGTCCTCACCCACACGGGGACGACGTTCTGCGCCGGCGCCGACCTGCGCGAGCCACCGGACCCCCGGGACTTCGTGCGGCTGCTGCGGCAGATCGTGGAGCTGCCCAAACCGGTGCTCGCGCGGGTGGACGGCCATGTGCGGGCCGGCGGGCTCGGGCTGCTCGGCGCGTGCGACCTCGCGGTGGCCGGGCCCGGCGCGTCGTTCGCGCTCACGGAGGTCCGCCTCGGGGTGGCGCCCGCCGTGATCTCCCTGACCCTGCTGCCCCGCCTCGACCCGGGCGCCGCCGCCCGCTACCACCTCACCGGGGAGCGCTTCGAGGCGGCGGAGGCGGCGCGGATCGGCCTGGTCACGGCGTACGCCGCCGATGTGGACGCGGGTCTCGCACCGATGCTCGACGGGCTGCGGAAGGCGGCGCCGGGCGCCCTGGCCGAGACGAAGAAGCTGCTCACGGCTAGGGTGCTGGACGCATTCGACGAGCATTCGGACGCCCTGGTCGCCCTGTCCGCGCGGCTCTTCGGTTCCACCGAGGCGCGGGAGGGCATGGGGGCGTTCCTCGAACGACGGGAGCCCCCATGGGCGCTGTGACCACCGCCGACCGGGCGCCCAAGCAGGACCGCAGCCGCGCGACGCGGCAAAAACTGCTTGAGGCCGCCGTGTCGTGCCTCGCCGAGCACGGCTGGGCGGGCTCGACGGTCTCGGTGGTCGCCGAGCGGGCCGGGGTCTCGCGGGGCGCCGCCCAGCACCACTTCCCGACCCGCGAGGACCTCTTCACGGCGGCCGTGGAGTACGTCGCAGAGCAGCGCTCCACGGCCCTGCGCTCCCTGCCCGCGCAGGACCGCGGCCCGGTGGTCGCCGCCCTCGTGGACCTCTACACCGGTCCGCTCTTCCGGGCGGCGCTCCACCTGTGGGTCGCCGCGTCCCACGAACCGCAGCTGGGCCCCCGGGTGACGGAGCTGGAGGCCCGCGTCGGCCGCGAGACGCACCGCATCGCGGTGGAACTCCTCGGCGCCGACGAGTCCGTGCCCGGCGTCCGCGAGACCATCCAGGGCCTGCTGGACATGGCCCGTGGCCTCGGCCTCGCGAACCTCCTCACGGACGACGGAGCACGCAGGGAGCGGGTCGTCGCCCAGTGGACGGCACTGGTGGAGGGGACGCTCGGCTGAAGAGATGAACAGCAGCTCCCCGGCTCGGCTGAAGGGGTCGAAAACCAGCCCCTCCGGCGTTTGAGGAGCGGGGTCCGGGGCGGAGCCCCGAGGCGGTAGCCCCGAGGCCCCCGAGACGGTGCCCCCGGGTTCAGCGGGAGATGTCCCCGTACCCCTCGATCTCCTGGGGCCCGCGCGACCCGGGCCCCACGTACCGCGCGGAGGGCCGCACCAACCGCCCCGTCCGCTTCTGCTCAAGAATGTGCGCCGACCACCCGGCGGTCCTCGCACAGGTGAACATCGACGTGAACATGTGCGCCGGCACCTCCGCGAAGTCCAGGACGATCGCCGCCCAGAACTCCACGTTCGTGGCGAGGACCCGGTCGGGCCGCCGCGCGTGCAGCTCGTCCAGGGCCGCCTTCTCCAGCGCCTCGGCGACCTCGAAGCGCGGCGCCCCCAGCTCGCGGGCGGTACGGCGCAGCACCCGCGCCCGCGGGTCCTCGGCGCGGTACACGCGGTGCCCGAAGCCCATCAGCCGCTCGCCCTTGTCCAGCGCCTGCTTCACGTACGCCACCGCGTCGCCCGTGCGCTCGATCTCCTCGATCATGCCGAGGACCCGGGAGGGCGCCCCGCCGTGCAGCGGACCGGACATCGCGCCCACCGCCCCGCTCAGCGCCGCCGCCACGTCCGCGCCGGTGGAGGCGATGACGCGCGCGGTGAACGTGGAGGCGTTCATGCCGTGCTCGGCGGCCGAGGTCCAGTACGCGTCGACGGCCTGGACGTGCTTGGGGTCGGGCTCCCCGCGCCAGCGCTTCATGAACCGCTCGACGACGGTCCCGGCCTTGTCGATCTCCCGCTGGGGGACCATCGGCAGGCCCTGGCCGCGGGCGGACTGGGCGACGTAGGACAGGGCCATGACGGCGGCGCGCGCCAGGTCCTCGCGGGCCCGCTCCTCGCTGATGTCGAGCAGCGGCCGCAGGCCCCACACCGGGGCGAGCATCGCGAGCGCGGACTGGACGTCGACGCGGATGTCCCCGGAGTGCACCGGGATCGGGAAGGGCTCGGCGGGCGGCAGACCGGGGTTGAACGCGCCGTCCACGAGCAGGCCCCACACGTTCCCGAAGGAGACGTGGCCGACCAGGTCCTCGATGTCGACGCCGCGGTAGCGCAGCGCGCCGCCTTCCTTGTCCGGTTCGGCGATCTCCGTCTCGAACGCGACGACTCCTTCAAGACCGGGTACGAAGTCGGACATCAGGCGGCTCCTCGTGATGGTTCGACAGGATGGTGTGCGAGATGGGTTGGCGACCAGCTCATGACCATGCGTCAAAATCGGGCGAAAAACGATCCGGTTCCGCGGTCGATCTCACGTTTGTGCGGCGCGTTCGCCGACTCGCGGTCCGAAGCGGTCACCCCGGTGATGCCCCGTGGGGCTGGTGGTCACCCAACCGATTCGGCAGCAGGACGATATCCCCTGGTGTCACCTTTGGCGATGGAACGCGGCACTCAGTGCCACAGGTCACCTCTCCGGGGCGCGGGACATCCCACCCGGCGCCCGCCCCGATACGGCAAGATGACCGGGTGACCGACTCCAGCGCCCCTTTCCCCGAACCTCTCCCCGAGCCGGCCGGCATGCGCGAGCAGTACGTCACCGAGGGGCTCGTCGAGGCCGACCTGCCCGCCGACCCCATGGCGCAGTTCGCGCGCTGGTTCAAGGAGGCGGCGCGCGCCAAGGACGTCCTGCCCGAGCCGAACGCCATGATCGTCTCGACGGTGGACGCCGAGGGCAGGCCCAGCTCCCGCACGGTGCTCCTGAAGGGCTTCGACGAGCGCGGCTTCGTCTTCTTCACCAACTACGACTCCCGCAAGGCCCGGGAACTGGCCGGCAACGCCCACGTCTCGCTGCTCTTCCCCTGGCACCCCGTGGCCCGCCAGGTCATCGTCTCCGGCACCGCCGCGCGGGTCGGGCGCGAGGAGACCGTCGCCTACTTCCGCACCCGCCCGCACGGCTCCCAGCTCGGCGCCTGGGCCAGCGCCCAGTCCTCCGTGCTCGCCTCCCGGGACGAACTGGACCGCGCGTACGCCGACTTGGCCGCCCGCTATCCGGTGGGTGAACAGGTCCCCGTGCCCCCGAACTGGGGCGGCTTCCGGGTGACCCCGCGGGCGGTGGAGTTCTGGCAGGGCCGCAGGAACCGCCTGCACGACCGCCTGCGCTACGTCCGGACGCCGGACGACAAGGGCGGCAAGGACTGGCACCTGGAACGCCTGAGCCCATGACAAGGCCGCCCCTTCGAGACGGCCTCGGCCGGAAGGGACAGCCCGTCCGGCGTTTGAGGACGAGTAGGCCGAAGGCCACGACAGACCCCGCGCACACCCCGGCCCACCGACCTACCCCGCCAGGACCCTGTCCAGGAACGGCTCGACGGCCGCCCGCCACGCAATGGGCTGGTCGTAGTGGACAAGGTGCCCCGCGTCGGCCACCTCCGCGTACTCCCCGCGGGGCAGCACGCGGACCATCTCCTGCGACTCGGCCCGCCCCAGCTCGCCGTCCAGGCCGCGCACGACGAGCGCGGGGCAGCGGACCTGCATCAGCTCCTCCCAGTGCGCGTCGTGCACCCACGGCTCGCGGGACCTGAGCATCTGGGCGGGGTCGAACACCGGCCGCCAGCCGTCCGGGCCCTCGGCCATCACCTCGGCGAAGAACTCGCCGCGCGAGGGGTTGGGGCGCTCCACCCACGGGTCGTCCTCGCCGAACCACCTGCGGACGTCGGCGAGCGTCGCGAACGGCACCGGCCAGGACGTGAACCACTGCTCCCACTCGCGCTGCGAGGCCGCGCCGAGCGCCGAGGCCCGCATGTCGCAGATGACAAGACCCCGCACCAGGTCCGGGCGGCGCGCGGCCAGCTGCCAGGCGGTGAGCGCTCCCATGGAGTGGCCGATGAGGACGGCGGGCGCGAGGCCGAGCTGCTCCAGGGCGGCCTCGGCGTCGGCCACGTAGGCCTCGCGGGTGTAGGGGCCCTCGGGCCGCTTCTCGCTGCGGCCGTGGCCGCGCTGGTCGAGGGCGACCGCGCGGTGCCGCTCGGAGAGCCAGCGGGCGGTGTCCGCCCAGTGCGAGGCCCGGCCCATCAGGCCGTGCAGCAGCAGCACCCCGCCCGGCGCCCCCTCGGCCTCTCCCGCCTTGGGAGGATCGGCGAACTCCCAGGCGGCGAGGCGTACGCCCTCCGCGCCCGTCACGTCGATGCGCCGCACCATGATTCCTGGCACCCCCCTTGACTCCGCTCGGGATCCACGCCTGGCCTTGCCCCACACCCCCGCACGCTATCGAACTCCCTTTCGAGAACGGGCGGATCGCGGGTAACACCCCTCGTTCGGGTGACCACGCTCAAGGATTGACGGGCGCGGCCGAGGGGAGATCTTCATCGGGAGGCGGGCCGCTCGGGGAAACCGGTCCGCGGGAACTGACCCCGAGAGCTCGGGGCTCCGGGTCAGTGCAGGGGAGGACAGGTCCCGGCGCCCTCGGGCGCCGGGACCCTCACCTCCGGACTCACCGGACGGGCACATCCTCCCGCCCCCTCTCCGGCTGTGCGGCCAGGCCCGGCGCCGACACGGTCAAGAGCCTTCAGGTCATATGCCTCTCGCGACAGCCTCGCACGCGAAACGCCCGCGCGCTGCGATTCCGCACACTGGATCTTGGACTCCGCGACATCTCGCGAGGATCGCGGCGGCTTGTCAACCACCCCTCTGACAACGGAAGTTGTCCTCAGCGCTTGGCGACGAAGACATGCGAGGCGATCTCCGCGGACAGCTCCGCGGCCTCGCCGCTGCTGCCCACGAGCACGCCGCCCGCCGACTGCGTCACGCTCACCACGGAGCCCGGCTGCACGCCGGCCCGCCGCAGCGTGTACATCAGCTGGGCGTCCGTCTGGATCGGCTCGCCGATGCGGCGCACGACGACCGTCTTGCCCTCGGTGCCCGGGTCGAGCTCCGTCAGGGAGACCATGCCCTCGTCCAGGAACGGGTCCGCGCCGTCCTTCTCGCCCAGCTCCTCGAGACCCGGGATCGGGTTGCCGTACGGCGACTCGGTGGGGTGGCGCAGCAGCTCCAGGACGCGGCGCTCCACGGCCTCGCTCATCACGTGCTCCCAGCGGCAGGCCTCGGCGTGCACCTGCTCCCACTCCAGCCCGATCACGTCGACCAGCAGGCACTCCGCCAGGCGGTGCTTGCGCATCACGCGGGTGGCCAGCCGACGGCCCTCCTCGGTCAGCTCCAGATGGCGGTCGCTGGCGACCGCCACCAGGCCGTCGCGCTCCATGCGCGCCACGGTCTGGCTCACCGTCGGTCCGCTCTGGTCCAGCCGCTCGGCGATCCGGGCGCGCATGGGGACCACACCTTCCTCCTCCAGTTCGAGGATGGTGCGCAAATACATCTCAGTGGTGTCAATCAGCCCCGACATGGGTGCCCCTCAGAATTCGCTCGTGCGCTGGCCCTGCCCTCAATTCTGACGCATACCACCGACAACCGTGCCGCGCCGTGGGAAAACCCGCCCCCGGGCGTCCGAAGACAGTGTTGACAGGGCGTAGGTCCAGACCGCAACGTGAGGCGAATGAGCTCCAAGAGCGAGAGCAAACCGGCCGGTCAGTACTTCGACGCCGCCATCGATCTGCTCCGACGGGTCCGCGACGAGGAGGCCGGGGCCATCGCGGCCGCGGGCACGCTGCTGGCCGACGCGGCCGCCTCCGACGGGCGGCTTTTCGCCTTCGGCGCCGGACACTCCTCGCTCGCCGCGCAGGACGTCGTCTACCGCGCGGGCGGCCTCGCGCTGATGAACCTCCTCGCCGTGCCCGGCGTGGTCGGCGTCGACGTGATGCCCGCGACCCTGGGCTCCGCCCTGGAGCGCGTCGACGGCCTCGCGGCCGCCGTCCTGGACTCCTCGCCCGCCCGCCCCGGTGACGTCCTGGTGATCATCTCGCTCTCCGGGCGCAATCCGCTGCCGGTGGAGATGGCGATGAACGCCCGCGCGCTCGGCCTGAAGGTCATCGGCGTGACCTCGCTCGCCTACGCCACCGCGACCAGGTCGCGGCACACCTCCGGGACGTTCCTGAAGGACCACTGCGACGTGGTGGTCGACTCCAAGATCGCCGTGGGGGACGCGGAACTGTCCCTCGACGGGGTCGACGCGCCGTTCGGCCCCGCCTCCAGCGTGGTGACGAACGCGCTCATGCAGGCGATGGTCGCCGCCGCGGTGGCGGAACTGGCCGAGCGCGGCATCCAGCCCCCGCTGCTCCGCTCCGGCAACGTGGACGGGGGCCACGACTGGAACGGCCGCGTCTTCCAGGAGTACGGCAACCGAATCTTCTACCGCTTCTGAGAGCACCCGGCGCTGCTGGAGGCACCCGGGGGGTGCCGTCAGTGCTCGAGGCCCCCGGCCAGGTCCAGCGCTGTCGCGACCCGTGCCGCGACGCTCTCCGCGTACATCGCGTCCGCGCGCTCGAACTGGCCGCGTCCCGGCCCCCGCAGGAACGTCACGACGCCCAGCGTCCGGCCCCGGCTGCGCAGCACCGCGCACAGGGCGTGCACCGTGTCCGTGGGCCACTGCCGGGCGCCCGCCCACTCCCGGGCCCGCTCGGGGGCCGCCGCGCCCGCGCTCGCCCGCACCGAGCCGGCCCGCTCCACGCACTGCGGAGCCGGATGGCCCTCGGGGTAGCGGACCGGTATCCCCGCCATGGCCACCGGCAGACACGGCCCCGGCGCCCCGGCGGGCGTCGCGGCGACCCGCACCAGGCGCACCGGGTCCTCGCCGGCCACGAGGTCCACCAGGGCGTGGTCGGCGAACCCGGCGAGCGCGAAGTCCAGCTGGACGGTGGCCGCCTCCATCGGGTCCTCGCACTCGGCGGCGGCCCGCGCCGCACGGTGCGACTGCTGGGTGCGGAAGCGCAGCTGCGAGGCCTCCTGCTCCGTCAGCTTCGCCTCGGTCACGTCCTGGAAGAGCCACCCGACACCGAGCGGAACCGGTTCTTCCGTGAGCGGTGAGGCGAGCCGCAGGAAGCCGCTGCGCCAGCACCGCCGCTCGAAGCCGTCCTCCTGCCCCTCGCCCGCCCGCACCGACACCCACAGCTCGGCGGGGGCGGGCGGCGCGCCCTCGGCGAGCACATGGGCCAGCGCGCTCTCCAGCTCCTCCACGCCCTGCCCGAGCAGATCGGCCAGCGGCCTGCCGAGGACCGCCGTACGCCCGAGGCCCAGCGCGCGGGCGGCGTGTTCGTTGACCACCGCGGGGCGCAGGTCGGCGTCGACGAGGACCACGCCCCACGAGGCGTCCTCGAAGAGCGCCTCGCTCAGGGCGATGGACCGCTCCAGGTCGATCTGCGCGTGGACCTCGCTGAAGGCGCAGTACACCCCGGCGGGCTTGCCGTCCCCGCCGCGCACCGACGCGCACTGCATCCGTACCAGGACGCGCCCGCCGCCCTTGGTCACCAGGGCGAACTCGTGCACCTGGCGCCCCGGCGCGTCCATCGCGGACAGCAGCCGCCCCTCGACGTCCCCGGCGTCGGCGGCCCGCACGGCCCACCCGGACAGCCCCCGCCGCCCGACGGCCTCCGCCGCCGACCAGCCGAGGACCCGCTCCGCCTCGCGGTTCCAGTGCGTCACCACGCCGTCGGCGTCGAACGCGCACAGCGCCGCGTCCATCCCGTCCAGCAGTGCCGCGAGCAGCTCGGCGCCGCCCTGCTCGGGCTCGTCAGGGCCCAGTTCGTCAGTAGTCCCGCTCTGCCGCGAAGCACTCACCCCGAACCCCCCTGCCGCCGTGTCCTCAGATCATTCAACTCGAACGTGACGCACCCCACAGCCGGTTCCCGGAACTCGCGGGAAAAGTGCTGCCCGGAAATTCGGTTGTGCGGTGCGGGGAGCGGTTCCTAGGGTGGCACGTACACGAGAAGGGAGGTGGTTCGGCAGATGTATCGAAACCGGACGCGTGAGGTGACTGCGGGCTAGCGGCCCGTCGTCGCGCATCGAATTCGGCGCCGGACCGGCACGTGTGAAGCGCGTGCAGCCGGCCCTATTTCCCAGCAGTCACCCGACCCGCGAGCCGCCGGTACGTCCGGCCGGCTTCCTGGACCCGGCATCGCCCGGCCTCCCAGGAACCACGGCTCGCGGGTCGTCTGCGTCCCGAGGGGCTACCCCCTGCTGACCGCCGTGAGGATCTCCGGGAGGCGGCCGGCCACGCGCGGGGCCGCGAGGCGCGTTCCGGCCTCCGCGATCGCCCAGCCGTAGGCCGCGCCCACGGGGAGCAGGAGCCAGGTCCAGGAAGCGGCGTCGGAGGCGTGCAGCCAGATGGTGAGGGCGAGCACCGGGGCGCACAGCAGGGCCGCCGCCACTATGCCGCCGAAGACGGAGAGCCAGGCGAGGCCCGCCTGCCCGGGGGCCACGTTCTTGTAGCCCTCCTGCGGGATGGAGTACGGGAAGCGGGCCGAGGCCCAGGCGCCCGTCGCCAGCATCGCGCCGAGCAGCGCGAAGGACAGGCCGAGGGCTTCGGGCAGGGCGGGCCAGTCGCCGAGCAGCGCCGTGGTCAGGACGGTGACCAGGGTGGCGTAGGGGAGGGTGATCAGCGTCAGCGCCAGGGCGCGGCCCCGCAGCTCCACGTACGCGTCACGGGGCGAGGAGATCGTCATCGCGACCATCCAGAACGCCGAGGTGTCCTGGCCGAACTGGTTGTACATCAGGATGCCGAGCATCCCCGCCGCGAAGCACGCGAGGTACACCGAGCCGGTGCCCTGGAGGGCGTTGAGGACCGGCACGATCAGGCCGATGGCGAGAGACGTCACCCAGGCCGCCTTCGTCTTGGGGTCGCGCCACATGTAGCGCAGGCCGCGGGCCATGACGGTGCCGGTGCGGCCGGCGGGCAGCAGGCCGCCGAGGGCTCCGGTGAGGCGCGAGGCGCCCTTCTCCGGTGCGGCGGCCGCCAGGGTGGAGCCGTCCGGCGCGGTCATCAGGCGGGTCAGGCTGTGCTGCCAGAAGGCCAGCAGCGCCACCAGCGCGACTGCGGCGAGGGCCAGTTGGGCGGCTCCGGTGGCGTACGCGCCCTCGCTCACCGAGTCGATCGCGCCGAGTGCCGACGCCGGGGGGAGCCAGCGCACGACGGCCGCCGCCGGGTCGAGGGTGCCGAGCCCGGCCGAACCGAGGTGCTGCGCGCCGAAGCTGACCGCCTGCGCGCCGACCGCGATGACCAGGCCGCTCAGCACCGCGAGGTCGCGGCCCCTGCGGCTGGTGAGGAGGCGGATGTTGGCGGCGGCGACCGCGCGGGCCAGGGCCACGCAGACGAGGAGCGTGAGGGCGCAGGCCAGGACCCCGGTTGCGGCGGCCGCGGCGCCGTGGGCGAGCGCGATCGCCGCACCGAGGGCCAGGCAGAGCGTGAAGAGGGGCCCGATGCCCACGAGCGACGCCACGAGCAGCCCCCGCACCAGGTCGCGCGGGCGCAGCGGCAGCATCACCAGGCGGGTGGGGTCCAGCGTCTCGTCGCCGCTCGGGAAGAACAGCGGCATGACGGCCCAGCCGAGGGCGAGGACCCCGGCGAGCAGGACGCAGACGGTGGCGGCGTGCGCGGTGCCGCGCAGCGCGATCAGGCCGAGGAACTGGAGGGCGGCCACGAGCAGGGCCAGGACGGCCGAGGCGAGGTAGGCGGCGCGGCGCCCCGCCGACTGGCGCAGGCCGTTGCGCAGCAGGGAGAGCTTCAGCCGTACGAGGACGGGGGTGATCGCCGGGGCGGGAGCGGGGGCCGTCATCGGGCGCCGCCGCCCAGCCAGTCGAGGTCGGAGCCCGCGTCCCGGCCGGGCGCGCCGACGAGTTCGAGGAACGCCCGCTGGAGCGAGGGCGCCGCGCCGCGCACCTCGGCGAGGGTGCCCTGGGCGCGGATGCGGCCCGCGGCCATGACGGCGACCCAGTCGCACAGCGACTCGACCAGCTCCATGACGTGGGAGGAGAAGACGACGGTGGCGCCGGAGGCGGTGTAGCGCTCCAGGACGCCGCGGATCGTCTCGGCGGAGACGGGGTCGACGCCCTCGAACGGCTCGTCGAGGAAGAGGACTTCGGGGTTGTGCAGCAGCGCCGCGGCCAGGCCGATCTTCTTGCGCATGCCGGTGGAGTAGTCGACGACGAGCTTGTGCCGGGCGCCGGCCAGGTCGAGTACGTCGAGCAGCTGGGCGGCGCGCTTGTCGACCTCGGCGCCGGGCAGGCCGCGCAGTCTGCCGTTGTACGCGAGGAGTTCGCGCCCCGAGAGGCGTTCGAAGAGCCGCAGGCCCTCGGGGAGCACCCCGATGCGGGCCTTGACCTGGACGGGGTCGCGCCACACGTCGTGGCCGACGACCTCGACGGTGCCCCGGTCCGGTCTGAGCAGGCCGGTGACCATGGAGAGGGTGGTGGTCTTGCCCGCGCCGTTGGGCCCGACCAGGCCGATGAACTTGCCCGCGGGCAGCGTCAGATCGATCCCGGCCACCGCGACCTGCTCGCCGAACCGCTTCCAGAGCCCCTGGACCCGTACCGCCGCCTCGGTCACCGTGCTGCCCTCCGTCGCCGACTGTCCCGTGGCCGCACGATACGGGGGCGTCGCCTGCTGGGCGTGCGGTACGGGGCGGCGCCGTGCGGGGCGGTCAGCGCCGGGCTTCCCGGCCGCACGCGTACGCCAGGGGCGAGATGATCTCCTCCACGTCCGGCAGCCAGCGGTTGGCGGCGGTCGGGCGGCACGCCCACTGGACCGCGCCCGAGGCGCCGACGCGGGTCGGGGGAGCCGCGACGTGGGCGCCCTCGCCGAGCGCGACGAGGTCGAGGGCGGCCGGCGGCCAGCCGAGCCCGCGCACCAGGTCGGGGACCTTGGCGGCGGCGCCGGGGAGCACGAAGAACTGCGTGCGCCGGCCCGGGGTGCGGGTCACCGGGCCGAGGGTCAGCTCCATGCGCTCCATGCGGGCGAGCGCGAGGAACCCGGCGGTCTCGGGCACGTCGATCGCGTCGAACGTACGCCCCGTGGGCAGCAGGATCGACGCCTTGGGCTGCTTCTGCCACAGCCGCCGGGCGACGGTCGCGCTGCCGGTGGCCTGGGCCGCCCAGTCCTCGCGCGCCGGGTGCGCGCCGGGTGCCGCGCACGCCGGGTCGCCGCACGAGCACCGCTCGGTGCCCTCGGCGGACTCCAGCCAGGTCCCGGGGAAGACGTCCCAGTGACGCTCCTCCGCGTAGCGCACGGCCGTGTCCGGCAAGGCTTCCGCGCGCTGCGTCGGGATCCGCGCGGCCGAGGTGACTTCGATGGTCTCTTCCACGCAGACCTCAACTCCCGTCACCACCACGGGTTACGGGCGCACGCGAGGGCGGAGGAGGAGCATCGATCCTGCGCGCGGGGCGCATGGGTGCACGGCCGGGGCGCGCGGGGGAAATGGCATCCATGTGCGGGTAGCCAGGCCAAGGGCGCTCGGAAGACGCCTCGGAGGAGGCCTCCGGGAAGCCGGTCACCACCGGTGGACGGTCCCGGAGGAAGCCCGACGCACCGCCGGTCGGCACATTGTCGTACTTGTGGTTCTTCATGGCTTCTTATGCCTCTTTCGTGGCGCATCTTCGCCTTGCCGCACGGGCATTGATCGTCGTGAGGCGGTCTCGAAGGCCGCCCCGTTCCCGATGGTCGACGGTGCACTCAGGGGGTACGCCATGGCCGCCAGGCCTCTCGTCGCGCGGCAGCCCAACGAACGGCTGCAAGCGCTCATCCAGGAAGCCGGCTGCTCCAACGCCGGCCTCGCCCGCAGGGTCAACATGTGCGGCGCGGAGCACGGTCTCGATCTGCGCTACGACAAGACGTCGGTGGCCCGCTGGCTGCGCGGGCAGCAGCCGCGCGGCCGGGCGCCCGGCATCATCGCGGAGGCGCTCGGCCGCAAGCTCGGCCGCACCGTCACCATCGACGAGATCGGCATGGCGAACGGCAAGAACCTCGCCTCGGGCGTGGGCCTGCAGTTCTCGCCGACCGTCCTCGGCGCCATCGAGCAGGTCTGCGAGCTGTGGCGCAGCGACGTGGGCCGCCGGGACTTCCTGTCCGGCTCGTCCGTCGCCGCCTCCGCGCTCGTGGAGCCCAGCCGCGACTGGCTGATCTCCTCGCCGGACGCCCAGGTCGGGCGGACGGCCGGGCCGCGCGTCGGCATGGCGGACGTGGCCGCGGTCAAGGCGATGACGGAGGCGCTGACCCGCCTCGACCACCAGTACGGCAGCGGCCATGTGCGTCCCGTCGTCGTGCACTACCTCAACTCCGTGGTCTCCGGGCTGCTCGCCGGCTCCTACCGGGAGGCGGTCGGGCGCGAACTGTTCGCCGCCGTCGCGCGGTTGACGGAGCTGGCGGGCTACATGGCCGTGGACACCGGCCAGCCCGGCCTCGCCCAGCGGTACTACATCCAGGCGCTGCGGCTGGCACAGGCGGCCGGCGACCGGGGCTACGGCGGGTATGTGCTGGCCGCCTCGATGAGCCACCTCGCCGCCCAGCTCGGCAACCCGCGCGAGATCGCGCAGCTGGCGCGGGCCGCGCAGGAGGGCGCGCGCGGACACGTCACGCCTCGCGCGGAGGCGATGTTCTACGCGGCCGAGGCGCGCGGGCACGCCCTGCTCGGGGACGCGCGGGCCACGCAGGCGGTGGCGGGACGCGCGGTGGAGGCGATGGACCGGGCGGCCGGCGAGGGGGAGTCCGGCGACGACCCGGTGTGGATCCGGCACTTCGACCACGCGTATCTGGCCGATGAAATGGCGCATTGTCACCGGGACCTCGGCCAGGCCGACGCGGCGGCGCGCAGCGCCCAGGAGTCCCTGGACGGGCACCCGGAGACACGGGCCCGGCGCCGCGCGATCGGCCTGGTCCTGCTCGCCACGGCCCAGGTGCAGCGGCGCGAGGTCGAACAGGCCTGCCACACGGGCCTGAGGGCCGTGGAACTGCTCGGCACCCTGCGCTCCAACCGCGGCGCGGAGTACCTGGAGGACTTCCAGCAGCGCCTCGAACCCTTCCGGGAGGAGCCGGTGGTACGGGAGTTCGGGGCGCGCCTCGACGTCCAGGCGGCGTGAGGCGCGGATGCTATCAGCGTCCGGGCGGGAGGTTTTGTTACTCGCGGCGCTGGGCAGGAGTCGTAACTTTGAGCTGCGTGGCAGAGGCTTGCGGGGACCCGGTAGCGTGAGCCGACGGTTCCGTAGGTCCCCCATGTGTAGGAGTCCCGGTGACGCAGCAGAGCGGTCAGGGCGCTGCTTCCTCCGATCCGCGGCAGCCCGCGGACCGGCCCGCCCACGAAGGCGTCGTGCTGCCCGCGGACGGCAGCGAGCCGCTGCTGCCCGGCACCGCGGGCCGCCAGGCCACCCCGGCGGGCGGCACGCCCTGGGGTCAGCCCTGGGGACCCGACACGGCGGGCCCGCCGCCGGGCGGTCAGGGCCCGTCCTGGGACGGTGGGACGCCCCAGGCGATGCCGCTGCCGCCGGAGGGCGCCCAGGCCCCGTACGGCGGCGCGGACCCCTCGTACGGCTCGGGTCCCGCGTACGGCGCGGACGCCTCGTACGGATCGGACCCCGCGTACGGTGCGCACGCCTCGTACGGGTCGGACCCCGGGTACGGCGCGGACGCCTCGTACGGTTCCCAGGGCGCCTACGGCTCGCAGAGCCCGCAGGGTGCGTACGGCGGCTCCCACGAGAACCAGGGCTACGGCGCCCAGCAGAGCCACGACCCGCGGCAGCAGGGGTACGACGCACAGGGCGGCCATGACGCCCGGCGCATGCCGTTGCCGCCCGCCGCCGGGGGCGACGCCGACGCCACGCGGTACATCCCGCCCGTGCCCGCCGCCGGGGGCGACGAGGGCGCCACCCAGTACATCCCGCCCGTGCCCGCGAGCGGGGCCGACGAGGGTGCCACGCAGTACATACCCCCGGTGGGACCCGGCGCCCTGCCGCCCGAGGCGCCCGCCCCCGACGCCTCGCGGTACCCGGGCCGCCCCCAGGCGCCCGCGCCCGGCCCGGCGTCCGACAGCGAGCCCACCCAGTTCCTCGCCCCCGTCCCCGGCGGGAACACCGTGCCGCCCGAGCCGCCCGCCGCGCCCTACGGCATCCGCCCCGGCGCCCCCGGCGACCGGCAGCCGCCCGCCGAGTTCGACAGCCTCTTCCGCACCGAGCCGGAGGCCGAGCAGGGTCCCGCCTCCACCCAGCAGATGCCCCGCTTCGAGAGCCCGGCCGCCGCCCCCGCGCCCGCCCCGGCCCCGGCGCCGGCACGCGAGGGGGGCCACGGCGGCCGCCGCACCCGCACCGGCTCGAAGGTGCCGCTCATCGTGGCCGTCGGCGTCGGTATCGCCGTGCTCGGCGTCGGCGCGGGCGCGCTCCTCAGCTCCGGCGGCGACGAGGACGACAAGGCGGCCACGGGCGAGCCCGTCTCCGCGTCCGCCCCCGCCGACGACCGGCCCTCGCCCACCGCCGACCCGGCGAAGAAGCAGGCGGTCGCCCTGGACAAGCTGCTGGCCGACAGCAACAACAGCCGTGACATGGTCATCGCCGCCGTACGCAACGTCGGCCGGTGCCAGAACCTGGACGAGTCGGCGAAGGACCTGCGCGCCGCCGCCCGCCAGCGCAACGGCCTCGTCCGGCGGCTCGCCGCCCTGGAGGTCGACAAGCTCCCGGCCAACGACCTGCTGACGACCTCCCTCAACAAGGCGTGGAAGGCCTCCGCGTCCGCCGACAACCACTACGCGGCCTGGGCCGACCAGGTGGCCGGCAAGAAGGGGTGCAGGAAGGGCCAGGCCCGCAGCACCCCGCAGCAGGGCGCGGGCAACCGCGCGAGCGGCGAGGCGACCGCCGCCAAGGCGCAGGCGGCCGACCACTGGAACGCGATCGCCCGCAAGTACGGGCTGACCACGCGCGAGAAGTCCCAGCTGTAGTCCCCGCCGGGGCGCTCCGCGAGCCGCCCCGGCGGTGACTACGCCGACTGCTCCAGTGTCTGCTCCACGTTCACGAACCCCTTGCGCGCGGGGATGAGCCGCCCGTCGCGCACGACCTGGAACGTGACACCGGAGTTGATCAGGCGCGGATATTCGCCGGCCGCGATGAGGTCCTCGAAGCGCCAGCTCAGCGTCGGGGTGAGGCCGCCCGTCTCGACCCGCAGCCCGCCGTCGAGGGCGCGCCGCAGCGTGCGGGCGGTGACCTCCTTGCCGTGCAGCGACTCGACGGCCCGCTTCAGGACGGTGTACGCGATCCAGGTCGTCTGGACGCCCGCGTCGGCCGGGTCGACCCGGTTGTCGCCGAAGGCCTGCTCCCGGATGACCTCGCGCATCCGCGCCCACCGCGCATCGCCCGACGCGGGGTACCAGCCGGTGACGTACGCCCCCTCGTAGGGGCCGCTCGCGCCACCGGTGCGGTCCACGAGCGACTGGTCGACGCTGCCGAGCACGGAGGAGATCCGCACCGGCGGATAGTCGCCGCTGGTGCGCCGGAACGAGTCGTAGAAGGTGTCGGTGCGGGCCCCGAGCGCCGCCGTCACACAGCCGTCCTTGGTGCCCGCGTGCTGGAGGGCCTGCTCGGCCTGCGGGGTGAGGTCGGTGCCGTCCTCGGGGGCCCGGATGTCGGCGACCGGCTTGTGGTGGCCGTCGCGCAGACCGGAGTTGAGCAGCTTGGGCAGCTCGTCGCCGGCGAGGGTGTCGGGGCGGACCAGGGAGACGCGGTCGCAGCGCGCGGCGAGCTGGCGGCCGTTGCCCGCGAGGAGCGCCGGTTCGCCGCCGTTGACGGGATAGGACAGGGGGCTGCTGAACTCGTCGTCGGTGACGCCGTAGCCGCCGATGTAGGGGATGCCGGCGACCTCCAGCGGGGCGAGGGCGGCGCCGCCGTGCTGGCTGTAGGCGCCGACGACCGCCGCCACGTCCTGGTCGACCGCCTCGCGCGCGCAGTCCGCGGCGCCGACCGGGTCGTTGTGGTCGTTGCAGGTCAGGACCCGCAGCTCGCGGCCGTCGAGGCCGCCGTGCGCGTTGACCCAGCGCGCGTAGGCCTGGGCCATGGCCGGGACGCCGGGCTTGTTGGTGGCCCGGGTCTTCTCGGGCGCCCACGTCATGACGGTGATGGGGCCATCCCCGGAGCCCCCCGTGGCGCCAGGGATGACCCCGCAGCCGGCCACCAGCGACGTACTCGCCGCCGCGGCGGCCGCGGAGAGGACCGCGGTTCGAAGGGGGCGGGGAAGGAAGGTGCGTCGCCTGCCGGTCATGTCCCCGCACAATGCCGTCGGAGGACCAACCGTGGAGTGACTCGCCTTCAACGGACAGTGACATGAAGGTGAACGGGCGGGGGCCGGTTCGCGTGCATGAGGTGGGAACGTACGATCGATGACCGTGCAAGGTTCGGAGAAGTCTTCCCGTCGCGGCCGTCGCTCCAGCACCATGGGCGGCATGCCGACCAATGACATGCCGTGGTGGCGCTGGCGCAGCAACGTGCGCTCGGCGCTGCACATGCTCTCCGACCCCGCGTTCCAGCGTGAATGCTGGCTCGGGGGCCGCGAGGAGTACGGGGATGTGACCGACGCCGTGTACCGGCTGGTCGAGGACACCTGGCTGGACAACTGGTCCGCGGAGAAGTACGTCGGGACGATCTTCCGGGACCCGCAGGAGGCGGCCCTCGTCGACACGGCCGTGCTGCGCGTCCTGCGGATCATGCACGAGGTCGGGCCCGACGCGATGGTCTCCGTCTACCTGGAGCACCCGGGCTGGCCCGACGCGGTACGGGCGGCGCGGGACGCGCACGTGCGCATGGCCGTGGGGGACGGCGAGGACCCCGACGAGCCGCCGCGGACCCTCGAAGTGCTGCGCATCCTGACGCGAACCGCCTGAACGCCTGCCGCGCCGGCCCCGCGCGTATGGGAACCTTGGCCGCATGAACGAGCAGTCCGTCGCCCCCGCCCCGCCCGCTGAGCAGTACGTCCTGACCCTCTCCTGCCCCGACAAGCAGGGCATCGTGCACGCCGTGTCGAGTTATCTCTTCATGACCGGCTGCAACATCGAGGACAGCCAGCAGTTCGGCGACCACGACACCGGACTGTTCTTCATGCGCGTCCACTTCTCCGCCGAGGCCCCGGTGACCGTCGACAAGCTGCGGGCGAGCTTCGCCGCGATCGGCGACTCCTTCCACATGGACTGGCAGCTCCACCGCGCCGAGGACAAGATGCGGGTCGTCCTGCTCGTGTCCAAGTTCGGGCACTGCCTGAACGACCTGCTGTTCCGCTCGCGGATCGGCGCGCTGCCGGTGGAGATCGCTGCCGTCGTCTCCAACCACACCGACTTCGCCGAGCTGGTCGCCTCCTACGACGTGCCCTTCCACCACATCCCGGTGACCCGCGACACCAAGCCGCAGGCCGAGGCGCGGCTGCTGGAGATCGTGCGGTCGCAGGAGGTCGAGCTGGTCGTCCTCGCGCGCTACATGCAGGTGCTCTCCGACGACCTGTGCAAGGAGCTGAGCGGGCGGATCATCAACATCCACCACTCGTTCCTGCCGAGCTTCAAGGGCGCCAAGCCCTACCACCAGGCGCACGCGCGCGGCGTGAAGCTGATCGGGGCCACCGCGCACTATGTGACGGCCGACCTCGACGAGGGGCCGATCATCGAGCAGGAGGTCGAGCGGGTCGGCCACGGCGTGACGCCCGACCAGCTGGTGGCGATCGGCCGCGACGTGGAGTGCCAGGCACTGGCGCGCGCCGTGAAGTGGCACGCCGAGCGGCGGATCCTGCTCAACGGGCGGCGGACGGTCGTCTTCGCTTAACTCCGCGCGCGGGCACGGGGGGCGACGGCTGCCGGTGGGCTCACAGCCTGCTCAGGGACGCCGCCGCGAACAGGACGTCGCGGACGGCCTCGCGGTCGCCGCCCCGGCCCGCCGCCGCTTCCGCCGGTGAGACGTGGCCCGCGGCCAGGCGGCAGAACTCCACGCCGTCCAGCGCCACATGGGCCACCTCGCGCTCGGCGGACGCCCGCGCGCCCGGCGAGTCGAGCGCGATGAACCACTCGCCGCCGCCCTCCCCCTCGATCTCCAGGCGCAGGCTGCGGCCCGGCGCGCCCGCGGCGACCAGGTCCCGCGAGGGGGCGGCGAGCCCGGAGCGGCGGCGGTCGGCCAGGGTGGCGGGGAGCATCCGGGCGGCGAGGTCGATCATGCGGTGGAGGTGCCGGGGCGCGGGCGGGTCGTAGGGGTAGTCGACGGCGCGGGCGATGTCACCCGCGTGGATCCAGCACTCGAAGGCGCGGTCCACCATCGCGTCCCGCAGCGGCAGTTCGATCTTCTGTCCCGGCCCCTCGCCGGGCGGCGGCTGCTCCGTCCCGTACGGCACCGGCAGCCGCCCGGAGCCGTCGCCCGCGAACGACACCGTGCGGACGATCTCGTGCGTCTGGTCCCGCCACGGGCCCCGCACCGCGCGGGTGGGCGGCAGGCGCGAGGCGCGCCAGTACGCCTCCGTGCGGCGGGTCGGGTGGCGCGGGCCCGCCTCCTCGGGGCCCAGCGGGTCGTCGAGGCCGAGGGCGATCGCGACCAGGCCGTCGACGGCGAGGAGGTGCGCGATGATCCCGGCGACGGTGGTCTTCCTGCTCACCGGGGAGTCCTGCTCGAACCAGCGCAGCCGCACCGGGGCGTGCCACTCCGGGCCGCCGATGTCCCGCAGCAGGGCGTCGAGGCGGGCGCTCTCCGCGTCGTAGGGCAGGGCCCACTCGGGCACCGGGATGCGGGGCGGGCGCCGGCCGAGGCAGCTCGCCAGGACGCGGGTGCGCAGACCCGGGTCGAGATCGAGGCTCTCCTCGGCGTGCAGCAGGGTGACGGCGTCCCGCAGCCGCAGCGCCTCCTGCGCGCACGGCCCGCACTCGCCCAGGTGCTCCTCGACGGCGAGGGCCTCCGCCGCGGAGCACGCCGACAGCGCCCAGGCACCCAGCAGGGACCGCAGGACGCGGTGGTCCAGGACGAGCGGCCCGGGGCCGGCAGGGGACGCCTGCCCGGCGGCCGGCGCGTCGGGCACGGGCAGTCCGGTGTCCTCCACGGAGGAGCGCGGCAGCGGTATGCGCGGGCCGCCCCGCACCTCGGTGGCGTCCGCCGGCCCCGGTTCCCCGGGCGGCTCGCGGCTCTCGGGGTCCTCGTACGGCTCGGGGCGGTCGGCGCCGGTCACGGCGTCGTCCCGGGGCCGGGCGGGGAGCCGGTGGACGGGCCCGCCGAGGGGCCGGCGCTGTCGTGGGCCGTGGACAGGAGCTGGAGGCCGAGGCGGAGCCTGCGCCGGGCCTCGTCCTCCGTCACCCCGAGGTCGGCGGCCGTCTGGCGGTAGTCGCGCCGCTGGAAGTAGGCCAGTTCGAGAGCGGCTCGCAGCGGGGCCGGCATGGCCGTGACGATGTAGTCCGCGCGGGCGGCGGCCGAGGCGCGCCGCACCTTGCGCTCCAGGTCCTGCGCGGTGCCCGCGCCGCCGAGGGCGAGGGCGGCGGACCCGGTCTGCCGCAGCCGGTGGACGGCCCGCTGATGGGCGAGCCCGGCGAGCCAGGAGCGCAGGGGGCCCTGGCGGGGGTCGTACGCGTCGGGGTTCTCCCAGATGTGGGCGAAGACCTCGCGGGTGATGCGGTCGGCGCCGGCCTCGTCGCCGAGGACGCGGTGGGCGAGGCTGTGCACGAGCGGGGCGAAGCGGTCGTACAGCTCGCCCAGCGCGGCGGCCTCGCCGTGCGCCAGCCGCTGCTGCATCCGGCGGTCCCGGCGCCGCGGCGCGTCCTTCGGCATGCGGCCCCCTCGCGCTCGCCCTGCCCGTCCGTGCTGTGGTCCGTGCTGTCGTCGCCCGTTTTTCCGACTACCCCTCGAATGTAGTCGGCGGCACTGACAGCGCACTCCTGTTTACGGCAAAGCGTGCGCCGGGCCGGATCCCGGATGATATCGACGGGGGTCCGCTGGTGTTTCATGGACGAAGCGGTGGGGCAGCCGAGCAGGACGAAGCGTAGGGACCGCTTCCGGATCACTCCGGGAGGCGGGACGGGCAGGGCGAGCGAGAGGCGTGACGCGTGACGCTCAAGGTGACGGTGGACGAGGAGTCCGGCTGGGCCGTGCTGCGCGTCCGCGGCGAAATGGACCTGCTGACCTCGCCCGTGCTGCGCCAGCGGGTGCACGACGCGGTGGCGGACGGCCGCCGCAGCGTCGTCCTGGACCTGTCCGACGTGCTGTTCTGCGACTCCAGCGGGGTCGGCGTGCTGATCGCCACGCGCCGTCTGATCCGCTCCTGCCGGGGCCGGTTGCGGCTGATCCTGCCCGCGCAGGGCGCCGTCGACGGCAGCCACGTCAACCGGGTCCTCGCGGCCCTCGGCGTCCGCAGGCTCTTCGAGGTCTTCCCGGACGTCGGCGCGGCCCTGGACGAGGAGGCCACCCCGCTCTCCGCGTAGGGCGTGATGTGAAAGTCCCGTCTGCCTGGCGACGCCTGGCACGCACGCTCGCCGCGTTGTCGGGATCGCACGCACCAGACGCCGCCAGGCCCGCCCTGCGGGCGGACGACGCTACTTTCACAACACGCCCTAGCCCCCGCAGTAGCCCCCGGCGCGTCAGACGTGCCGTTTGGCCGCCGACACGAAGGCGTCGACCGCGCCCAGCGAGACGACGCGCCGTTCGGTCAGTTCGTCGCGGTCGCGGGCCTTGTGCAGATCGGTGACCGCGTCGAGTGCCCGCCGGGCCAGGCCGGCCAGTTCGTCGTCCTCCGTGAGCAACTCCACCCTGAACAGCGCCTCCTGCGCCGCGGAGCGCAGCTCGTAGGAGCGGAAGCGGGACTCGACGCCGTCCTCGGCCCGGTTCTCGTGCCTGCTGAACCACCGGTCGAGCAGCACCCGCCGGTAGTTGACGAGGGCGCCCGCGTACGCGCTGTAGGCGTCGACGCGCTCCTGCCGGAGCTTCTCGCGGCGCGTGAAGTCCTCCGTCCGCGCGATCGCCCTGCGCTGGAAGACATGGGTGACACCCGCGCCCAGGAGGGTTCCCAGCACCGCTATGACACTCGCCGCGACAGCTTCCACGGGTGACAGTGCAGCACATCACCCATCGGTGCGGCTCAAAGGACGTACGCTCGCTCGCGGTGGGTACCCATCCCCTCAAGAGCACCCGACCGCGGAAGTGAGGCAGCCCGAAGACCATGGACAGTGCCGAGTACGAGCGTAGGATCGCGGCCCGGTTCGCCACCTTCGACCAGGATGGCAACGGCTACATCTCCCGGGAGGACTTCAGCACGGCGGCGGCCGCCCTGTGCAAGGAGTTCGGCGCGACGGCGCGGTCCGACAAGGGGCAGGCCCTCTATATCGGCGCCGAGGCGTTCTGGCAGGGCATGGCCGGGATCGCGGACCGCGACGGCGACCAGCGGATCACCAGGGGCGAATTCATCGGCGGGGCGGTGAAGCGGCTGCGGGACAACCCCGAGCGGTTCGCGGAGATCGCCCGGCCCTTCCTGCACGCGGCCCTCGCCGTCGCCGACGCGGACGGCGACGGATCGCTCGCCCCCGCCGAGATCGAACGCGCGCTGGAGGCGCTGGAGGTGCCCGAGGACATCGCCGACGCGGCGGCCCGCGCGCTCGACACCGACGGCGACGGCAAGGTCGCCGAGCAGGAGATCGTGACGGCCGTCGCGGAGTACTTCACGGTCTCCGAGTAGCCCGCCGCCCCGGGGACGGGGACGGAGCTGGGACCGGGGGTGGTTCGCACCGGTGTCAGGACGGGGCGAAGCGCTCCCGCAGGCGGTACTTGAGGACCTTGCGCAGCGTCTCGTTGCGGGGAAGCGCCTCGACGACCTCCAGCTGCTCCGGCAGCTTGTGGGGGGAGAGGCCTTCCCCGCGCAAGTACGAGGTGACCTCCTCCAGGGTCGGCTCGGGGGCGCCCGGCCGCCGCTCCACGACCGCGCAGACCCGTTCCCCGCGCTCGGGGTCGGGCAGCCCGACGACCGCCGCCTCCGCGACGGCCGGATGCCGGTGCAGCAGGTCCTCGATCTCCTTGGCGGAGATGTTCTCGCCCTTGCGGATGATGATGTCCTTGGCCCGCCCGGTGAGGACCAGATGGCCGCTCGCGGTGAGGTGGCCGAGGTCCCCGGTGAGCAGGAAGCCGTCGGCGTCGAAGGCGGCCGCGTCCTGCGCCGGGTCCACGTAGCCCCGGCAGACGGCCTCCCCGCGCAGCCGGATCTCGCCGTCCGTCCCCGGGGGCAGCAGCTCGCCGGCGGGCCCGGTGACGCGGATCTCCATGCCGTCCGGGGGCCTGCCCTCCGTCGTCGCCAGGTGGTCGGCCGTGTCGTCCGGGTCGCCCATGGTGATCATCGGGACCTCGGTCATGCCGTACCCGTGGGTGAGCCGGCAGCCCATCTCCCGTACGACGGCGTGGTACAGCTCCGGGGGCTTGGGCGCGCCGCCGCCCGCCAGGAGCCGCAGCGTCGGGATGAGCCTCTCGCCCGGCGGCAGCTTGCGCTGCTCGGCGAGGAACAGGGAGTAGAAGGCCGTCGACCCGCCCGCCACGGTCACGCCGTGCCGCCGGTAGCCGTCGAGCGCGTCGGGCAGCGCGAAGTGCTCGAACAGGACCGCCGGGAAGCCGTACAGGAGCAGCATGATCGTGTAGTCGGGGCCCGCGATGTGCGCGTAGGGGAACGCCATCGAGCCGACGTCCGACTCCGCGGGGCGCAGCGCGTGGGCCAGGCAGGAGCCGCCGGCGAGCAGCGAGCGGTCGGTGTGCCGCACGCCCTTGGGGTCGGACGTGGTGCCCGAGGTCCAGTAGATCCAGCGCACCGAGGTGCCCTCGGCGGGCGGCGGGGGCAGCACGGCCGGGTCGGCGTCGGGCAGCGCGTCGTACGCCTCGAAGACGCCTCTGGCGCCGAGCCGCCGGGCCATCTCGCGGTGGTCGAAGCCCCGCCACACGCCGGGTGTCGCGAAGAACTCCGCCTTGGACTCCCGCAGCGCGAAGCCGACTTCCCGGTCGCGGTAGAAGGGGATGACGGGGGACTGCACGGCGCCGATGCGGGCCAGCGCGCAGGACAGGAGGGCGGTCTCCAGGCGGGTGGGCAGCTGCCAGGCGACGACCGTGCCGGGGCGCACCCCCATGCCGTACAGCCCGGCGGCGACGCGTTCGGCGCGCTCGCGCAGGGCGCCGAAGGTGAGCGTGCGGTCGTCGGCGGGGTCGGCGGCGGCCTGGATGAGCACGGGCCGGTCGGGGGTGTGGGCGGCGCGGCGCTCGACCAGTTCCCAGAGCGTGCGCGAGGCGGCCAGTTCGTGCGCGGTCTCGTGCCGTGTGGTCCTCAAGTGATCCCCCCGGGGTCGGCCAGGAACGGACGCGCGGACGCGCGGACGCTTGGACCGCATGGGCTGATGGCCCGTCAGATCGTGCGCAGAGCGTAGGCCGCGGCGCCTTGTCGGTCCATAGGCGCGGGGCTAGCCTGCTATCTGACGGGTCATCAGATCACCCGGAAGGGCCGGAGGGATGACCGGAGGAGGGACCATGACCGAGCTTCCCCGGATCGTCAGCGTCGACGACCACGTGATCGAGCCCGCACACCTCTTCGAGACCTGGCTGCCCGCCAAGTACCGCGACCGCGGCCCGCGGCCCCTGACGGCCGGCATCGGCGAACTCGCCTACGTGGGCGGCAAGTACCGGATCACCATGGACCCCGACGGGCCGCCCGCCGACTGGTGGATCTACGAGGACCTGAAGTTCCCGTACAAGCGCAACATCGCCGCCGTCGGCTTCGACCGCGACGACATGACACTGGAGGGCATCACACGCGCCGAGATGCGGCGCGGCTGCTGGGACCCCGTCGCCCGGCTGGAGGACATGGACCTCAACCACGTCGAGGCGTCCCTGTGCTTCCCCACCTTCCCGCGCTTTTGCGGGCAGACGTTCGCGGAGGCCCACGACAAGGAGGTCGCCCTCGCCTGCGTCCGCGCCTACAACGACTGGATGGTCGAGGAGTGGTGCGGCGACAGCGGCGGCCGGCTCATCCCGCTGTGCATCATCCCGCTGTGGGACATCGGCCTCGCGGTCGCCGAGGTCGAGCGGAACGCCGCGCGGGGCGTGCGGGCCGTCACCTTCTCCGAGATCCCCACCCACCTCGGGCTGCCCTCGATCCACTGCGGCCACTGGGACCCCTTCTTCGCGGTCTGCCAGGAGACCGGCACCGTCGTCAACATGCACATCGGCTCCTCCTCCCAGATGCCGGCCGCCTCCCCCGACGCCCCGCCCGCCGTACAGGCGGCGCTCTCCTTCAACAACGCCATGGCCTCGATGATGGACTTCCTCTTCAGCGGCGTCCTCGTGAAGTTCCCGACGCTCAAACTGGCGTACTCCGAGGGCCAGATGGGCTGGATCCCGTACGCGCTGGAGCGCGCCGACGACGTGTGGGAGGAGCACCGCGCGTGGGGCGGGGTGAAGGACCTGATCCCCGAGCCGCCCTCCACGTACTACTACCGGCAGATGTTCTGCTGTTTCTTCCGCGACAAGCACGGCGTGGCCTCGTTGGATGTCGTCGGCCGGGACAACGCCACCTTCGAGACCGACTACCCGCACGTGGACTCGACCTTCCCGCACACCAAGGAAGTCGCCCTCGACCACGTCCGGGGGCTCGACGACGAGACGATCCACAAGCTGATGCGCGGCAACGCCATCCGCATGCTCGGCCTGGACCTGGACAAGTAGGCCGCGCGTGGACCTCACGTACACCGAGCAGGAGGAAGCCTTCCGGGCCGGGCTGCGCGAGTGGCTCGCCACGGCACTGCCGAAGCTGCCCCCGGCGCCCTCGCCGCGGAACTGGCCGGCGCGGCGCGCGTACGACACCGGCTGGCAGCGCATGCTCTTCGACGCCGGGTACGGCCAGGTGCACTGGGACGCCTCCCCCACGCAGCGGCTGATCTTCCTGGAGGAGACGGAGAAGGCGGGCGCCCCCTATGTGGGCGCCAACTTCGTGGGCCTGCTGCACGCCGGGCCCACCATCGCCTGTGAGGGCACCCCCGAACAGCGCGAGCGGTGGCTGCCGCCCGTGCTGCGCGGCGACGAGGTGTGGTGCCAGGGGTTCAGCGAACCGGACGCGGGCTCCGACCTCGCATCGCTGCGCACGCGCGCGTGGCGGGACGGCGACCACTACGTGGTACGCGGGTCCAAGATCTGGACCTCGCACGCGGAGGTCGCCGACTGGTGCGAACTCCTGGTGCGTACGACACCGGTGAGCGAGGCCGTGCCCAAGCACCGGGGCATCACCTGGCTCGCCCTGCCGATGGACGCCCCGGGGGTCACTGTGCGCCCGCTGCGCACCCTGGCCGGCTCCACCGAGTTCGCCGAGGTGTTCCTGGACGACGTGCGGGTGCCGGTCGCGAACCGCGTCGGGGAGCAGGACGACGGCTGGCGCGTGACCATGGTGACCCTCTCCTACGAGCGCGGCACCGCCTTCGTGGGGGAGGTGGTGGCCTGCCGCCGCGTCCTCGGCGAGATCGCGCGCGAGGCCCGCGCGAACGGCCGCTGGGACGACGTGGCGCTGCGCCGCAGGCTCGGGCGGCTCGCCGCGGAGTTCTCGGCGCTGTGGCGCCTCACGCAGGGGAACGTGAGCGAGGCGCAGCGCTCGGGGGGCGTGCCCGGGGTGGGCGGTTCGGTCTTCAAGCTGCGGTACTCGCACGCCCGCCAGGAGCTGTACGACGCTGCCGCGCAGGTGCTCGGGGCCGGGGCGCTGGACCTCGAACGGCCGTGGGCCCTGGAGCGGCTGTCGTCGCTGTCGTACACGATCGCCGCGGGCACCTCGCAGATCCAGCAGAACATCGTGGCCGAGCGGATCCTCGGCCTCCCGAAGGGGCGGTGAGGCTCCGTATGGATTTCCAACCGACGGAGGAACAGCGGGCGTTGCGGGCGGGTGTGCGGGAGCTTTTGGAGGGGCGGTTCGCCGCTCGGGACGCCGTGCGGTGGGGCGAGGGGGAGCCCTCGCCCGAGGGCGCGGGCCGGCTCGACCGGGGGCTGTGGCGGGAGCTGGGCAA
Organism: Streptomyces sp. NPDC034037; assembly: GCF_055575715.1. Taxonomy (NCBI): domain Bacteria; kingdom Bacillati; phylum Actinomycetota; class Actinomycetes; order Kitasatosporales; family Streptomycetaceae; genus Streptomyces; species Streptomyces sp. NPDC034037. The sequence goes on from NZ_JBVISC010000004.1 coordinate 275,228, forward strand.
GGCCGGTTTCTTCGCGCTGACGCTGCCCGAGGCGCGGGGCGGCGTCGGGCTCGGGCGGCCGGAGGCCGTACTGGTCTTCGAGGAGGCGGGGCGGGCGCTGCTGCCGGGGCCCGCCGTGGCGACGTTCCTGGCGGCGGGCGAGGTGGCGGGCGCCGCCTCGGGGGACACCGTCGTGACGGCCGTCGACGGGACGCTGGTGCCCTGGCTGGCGGAGGCGGACGTCGTCCAGGGGGACGCGGCCGGCGCGGTGGCGCTGCGCTCGCTCGACCCGCTGACGCCGCTGCACCGCGTACCGGGACCGCCCGCGCCCGGCCGGGGAACGCTCCTGCACGCCGCCGAACAGCTGGGCAGCGCCGCCCGCACCGGTGAGATGGCCGTCCGATATGCCCGCGTACGTACACAGTTCGGGCGGCCCATCGGCGCCTTCCAGGCCGTGCAGCACCTCTGCGCGCAGATGTTCGTGCGCGCCGAGGTCGCCCGTGCCGCCGTGTACGCCGCCGCCGTGACCGGCGACCCGCTGGAGATCTGCGGCGCGAAGCTGCTGGCCGACGACGCGGCGGTGCGCAACGCGCGCGACTGCCTCCAGGTGCACGGCGGCATGGGCTTCACCTGGGAGGCCGAGGTGCATCTGCACCTCAAGCGGGCCTGGGTGCGCGCGGAGCTGGGGCAGTCGGCGGACGCGGCGGCGGAAGCGCTTGCCGATGCGCTGTGAATGCGGACAGTGACACTACGGAGCGTTGATATCGGGTTGTGTCCTACGCGTGACTCGTCACGGCCCGGAGTCGGTGTCCGGCTCGGGTACCTTGTGTCAGATGCGAGTGGTTCTGAGGCTGAGCCATCCCGGTGGCGCCCCCGCGGCGGCGCCGTACCCGGCGATGCGCGCCGCTCGCGACGCAGGACGGGGCCCCGTGCCCGCCTGTTCGACCCCCCGCGGTACGCGTCGCACAGTATGCAGCACGCGTACTCCTTCGCGCTGGAATATGCCCGAAGCGCTTGTTGGGGTGACTGAACGTCAATCATGCTGTCTCCTAAGGGGATCACGTTCCGTGACCCCGTGGAGTCGCGAGGCGATGTGTCCGCCGGTTCGGATGGTGTGAGCGGTGCAGGTGCTTCAAGTTCAGCTGGAGGTCGGGGCCGATCCCGCGGAGGTGGGACGGGCCAGGCGATGGGCCCGTTCACGGCTGGCGGGCTCGGGGATAGAGGTCGACGAGCCGGTGGCCGAGACGCTGATCCTGCTGATCTCGGAACTGGTCACCAACGCGGTGGTGCACACCGGCTGTCCGGCCGTGCTGCGCATGCTGCTGCCCGGTGTGCCCGCCCAGGCGCCGGGGACGGTCCGGGTCGAGGTGGCCGACCGCAGCACCCGCCCGCCCCGGCAGCGGCACGCCCAGGGTGACGAGACGGGCGGCCGCGGCCTGGAGCTGGTCGACGGTCTCGCCGACCGCTGGGGCTGGCAGCCCGAGGGCGGCGGCAAGAGCATCTGGTGCGAGGTGGACCGGTGCGAACCGGGCGTCGCGGCCGTGGCGTTCGACGGTGTGTCCTACGGGGACACCGACGCCGACGTGGCCTACGAGGCCGTCTGAGCCCGAGCGCCGTGTGCGCCGTGGTGTGCCACGGTGCGCGCTCCTGTGCGCGGGCGGGATAATTCGGGCATAGTCCATGAATCCCCGGCACGGTGTTGACGTGGCGTGTCCGATTGATCACGCTTGTGTGCAGCGATTCGCCGCGAGGGGACGTCGAGGGTGCTCGGTGACGGAGATCCTCGACGAGATGTGGGTCGCGAGGTCGGCGTCGGTCCCCTCACCTGTCGTGAGGGACTCCCCCCGGGGGCGGGGGCAGTGTCGAGCGCCGAGCCGGATGGCGGCGCGCGGCGGCGCGCTCGGGGCGAGACCCGACGCGCCGCCGTCCGGGAGGAGGGGCCCTGGAGCGGGATGTCCGGTCGGAGCGGGCGCCACGTCCGCTCACAGCACCGCGACCGGTGCCACGGGCGTCCCCGTGCCGCCGACGAACGGCTCCGGCATCGCGGACAGCAGGAAGGTGTAGCGGGAAACTTCCGCACAGGCTGTGGACAACTTCTCCAGGTTCCAGTTCTGGCCCTGGAGCATGCCCATCTCCACCAGGTCGAGCGCGTGCACGGGCAGCCACAGGTCCGCGATCTCCGGCGGGAAGATCTCGAACGTCAGGGTGTCGTTGGCGACGGCGGCCACGTCCCGCGCGTGGAACCACTCGGGGGTGCGCAGCGACAGGCCGGGTGACGGATGCCCGTACGCGTGCCTGTCGCCCGCCAGATACACCTGGAGCTGTCCCGTGCGGACCAGGACGATGTCGCCGGCGCGGACGGCGACGCGCGCGAACTCCGCGGCCTCGTCCAGGTCTTCGGGCGTCACCGCGTGGCCGCCCGGCAGCCGGTCGACGCCCTTGGCGCGCGCCACGTCGAGCAGTACGCCGCGCGAGACGACGGGCGGCGCCTTGTCGATGCCGCTGAACCGCGCGCCGGCGTGGGCCGTGATGGTGTCCGCGCGGCGGCCGTTGTAGATCTTCCCGGAGTGCGAGGCGTGGGTGAGGGCGTCCCAGTGGGTGGCGGTCTGCAGGCCCATCGTCACGGCGTCGTCGCTGGTGGCGACCGAGCCGGGGCCGAAGAGCTCCTGGTTGATCTGCACCATGGCGTGCAGCGGGTTCACCCGGCCCGGGATCAGGCCCGTCTGGACGCCGTCCTCCCTCAGGGGCAGCGCGAGCGGGACGCGGCGCCCGGAGCGGACCTCGGCGGCGGCCGCCCGCACGACGCCGTCGGTGATGAGGTTGAGCGTGCCGATCTCGTCGGCGGAGCCCCAGCGCCCCCAGTTGTTCACGCGTTCGGCGATGTCGTGGAACTCGGGCGGCAGCGACATGGATCCTCCGCGGGGCTTGTCTTCCGGTGTCCGGGGGGCCATAAAATCTAACGGTCCGTCAGAAACCGCGGGAAGGGGCCGGCGTGGGGAACTTCTTGGCAGGCGAGGTGGTGGCCGTCACCGGTGCCGGGCGCGGCATCGGCAGGGCCGTCGCGCTCGCCGCGGCGGAGCACGGGGCGAAGGTCGTCGTCAACGACCACGGCGTCTCCGTGGCGGGCGCCGCGCCGGCCAGCGAGGTGGCCGACGCGGTCGTCGAGGAGATCCGGGCGGCGGGCGGCGAGGCCGTCGCCGTCGCGGACGACATCGCGACCATGGCGGGCGGGCAGCGGCTCGTGGACGTCGCCCTCGCCGCGTACGGACGCCTCGACTCGGCGGTGTGCGTGGCCGGGATCCTGCGCGAGCGGATGCTGTTCAACATGTCCGAGCAGGAGTGGGACGCGGTGCTCGCCACGCACCTGAAGGGCACGTTCACCGTCTTCCGCGCCGCGTCGGCGGTGCTGCGCAGGCAGGGCTCCGGCACCCTGATCGGCTTCACCAGCGGCAACCACCAGGGCTCGGTCTCCCAGGCCAACTACAGCGCGGCCAAGGGCGGGATCATCTCGCTGGTGCGCAGCGCGGCCCTCGGCCTGCACAAGTACGGGGTGACGGCGAACGCGGTGGCGCCCGTCGCGCGGACGCGGATGTCGGCGAACGTACCGATGGAGCTGACCGAGATCGGCGAACCGGAGGACGTGGCGGCCCTCGTCGTCTACCTGCTGAGCGACCGGGCCCGGCAGGAGCGGATCACCGGGCAGGTCTACACGATCGCCGGCCCCAAGATCGCCGTGTGGGCGCAGCCGCGCGAGCTGCGCGCCGCGTACGCCGAGGGGTCCTGGACGCCGGAGCGGATCGCCGACTTCCTGCCCGGAACGGTCGGCACCGACCCCATGCCGCTGCTGGCGCGGGTGCAGGACATGGCAAGGGCGGCGGCCGACGGGGCGCGCCCGAACGCGTAGGCGGAGAGGGGCGGGCGGTGGATTTCGGTTTCGGACCCGAGGACGAGGCCTTTCGAGCCGAGGCGCGCGACTGGCTCGCCGGGCACCTCACCGGGGAGCACGCGCGCGTACGCGGGCGTGGCGGGCCCGGCAGCGAGCACGAGGGCGGCGCCGAACGCCGGGCCTGGGAGCGGGAACTGGGACGCGGCGGCTGGATCGGGCTCGGCTGGGACGCCGACGGGTACGGCAACCGGCGGGCCACCCTCACCCAGCAGGTCGTCTGGGCCGAGGAGTACGCCCGCGCGCGGGCGCCCGCCCGCTGCGGGCACATCGGCGAGAACCTCCTCGCGCCGACCCTCCTGGCGTACGGCAGCGCGGAGCAGCGGGCCCAGTTCCTGCCGCCGATCGCGCGGGGCGAGGCGCTGTGGTGCCAGGGGTACAGCGAACCGGGCGCCGGGTCGGACCTGGCGGGGGTGCGGACGCGGGCGGTGCGCGACGGTACGGGGCTGCGCGTCACGGGGCAGAAGATCTGGACCTCGCTGGCGCGCGAGGCCGACTGGTGCTTCGTCCTCGCGCGGACGGAGGAAGGGTCCCGGGGGCACAGCGGGCTCTCGTTCGTCCTGGTCCCGATGGACCAGCCCGGCCGCGTCGACGTACGGCCCATCCGGCAGCTGACCGGCACCAGCGAGTTCAACGAGGTCTTCTTCGACGGCGCCCGCGCGCGCGGCGAGCACGTGGTGGGCGGCCTCGGCGGCGGCTGGCGGGTCGCCATGGGCCTGCTCGGCTTCGAGCGCGGGGTGTCCACCCTGGCGCAACAGATCGGCTTCGGCGAGGAGTTGGCCGGTGTCGTCCGGGAGGCGGTCGCCTCCGGGGCGGTGCGGGACGCCGTGGTGCGCGAACGGCTGGAGCGGCTCTGGGCCGAGCTGCGGGTCATGCGGTGGCACGCGCTGCGCACGCTCGGCTCCGGGGCGCGGGCCCTGCCCGGCGCCCCCAGCGTGGCCAAGCTGCTGTGGGGGCGGTGGCATCAGCGGCTCGGTGAGCTGGCCGTCCAGGTGCGGGGGGCGGCGGGCGCCGTCGGCCCCGCGGACTGGCGGGCGGCGGCGCCGTACGAACTCGACGCCGCGCAGCGCCTGTTCCTCTTCAGCCGCGCCGACACCGTCTACGGCGGCTCGGACGAGGTGCAGCGCGACATCATCGCCGAGCGGGTGCTCGGTCTGCCGAGAGAGGCCCGGGGGCCTCGGTGAGGGGTGCGTGGTGAGGGGTGTCGTCTTCGACGGGAAACGGGCCGAGGTGGTGCGGGACCTGGCGGTCCGGGACCCGGGACCGGGCGAGGTGCTGGTCGCCGTGGCGGCGGCCGGGCTGTGCCACAGCGATCTGTCCGTGCTCGACGGGACCATTCCCTTCCCGCCGCCCGTGGTCCTCGGGCACGAGGGGGCGGGCGTCGTGGCGGCGGTGGGGCCCGGCGTCGGGCACGTGGCCCCCGGGGATCACGTGGCGCTGTCCACCATCGCCAGCTGCGGTGTCTGCGCCGAGTGCGGGCGGGGCCGGCCGACCATGTGCCGCAAGGCCATCGGGGCGCCGGAGCGGCCGTTCTCGCGGGCCGGTGAGCCGCTGTACCAGTTCGCGGCCACCTCCGCCTTCGCCGAACGCACCCTGGTCAAGGCCGTGCAGGCGGTGCGGATCCCCGACGACGTGCCGCTGACGTCGGCCGCGCTGATCGGATGCGCCGTCGTGACGGGCGTGGGGGCGGTGCTGAACCGGGCCGAGGTCGGCCTCGGCGACACCGTGCTGGTCATCGGCGCGGGCGGCATCGGCCTCAACGTCCTGCAGGGCGCGCGGATCGCGGGCGCCGCGACGATCGTCGCCGTCGACGCGAACCCCGGCAAGGAGGCGGTGGCCCGCCGGTTCGGGGCCACGCACTTCCTCACGTCGACCGCCGAGGTGCGCGACGTCCTGCCCCAGGGCGTCGACCACGCCTTCGAGTGCGTGGGGCGGGTCTCGCTCGTACGGGAGGCGGTGGACCTGCTGGACCGGCACGGGCAGGCCGTCCTGCTCGGCATGCCGGGGCCGACGGCGGAGGCGTCGTTCGTGGTGGCCTCGCTCTTCCTGGACAAGGCGGTACTCGGCTGCCGGTACGGCAGTGCGCACCCGCAGCGGGACTTCGCGCTGTACGCGCGGATGTACCGGGAGGGCCGGCTGCTCCTGGACGAACTGGTGACGGCGACCTACCCGGTGGAGGACTTCGCGAGGGCGGCGGCGGACGCGGGGGCGGGGCGGGTGGCACGGGCGGTACTGACGTTCTGAGGGGCGGGTGGTGTCAGGTGGGGGTGAGGGTGCGGAATGTGCGGCGGTAGGTGGTGGGGGTGACGCCGAGCGCCGTCTGTAGGTGCTGGCGCATCGACTGGGCCGTGCCGAAGCCCGCCGCGCGTGCCACCTGGTCGACGGAGAGGTCGCTGGACTCCAGCAGGTGACGCGCGCGGTCGACGCGTTGCCGGGTCAGCCAGTGGCCGGGGCTGACGCCGACCTCCTCGCGGAAGCGGCGGGTGAAGGTGCGCACCGACATGGACTCCCGCGCGGCCAGGTCGCGCAGGCGCAGCGGCTGGTCGAGGCGGTCCAGCGCCCAGGCCCTCGCCGCCGCGGTGGTCGCCAGCCGCGGCTCGGGGACGGGGCGCTGGATGTACTGGGCCTGGCCGCCGTCGCGGTGGGGCGGTACGACCGTGCGGCGGGCCACGTCGTTGGCGACCGCGGTGCCGTGGTCGCGGCGTACGAGATGGACGCAGAGGTCGATCCCCGCGGCCACGCCCGCCGACGTCAGCACGTCGCCGTCGTCGATGAACAGCACGTCCGCGTCCACCTCGACCTGCGGGAACAGCTGCTGGAAGTGGGCGGCGCTCGCCCAGTGCGTGGTCGCCGGGCGGCCGTCTAGGAGGCCGGCGGCGGCCAGGACGTAGCTGCCCGTGCAGATCGAGATCAGGCGGGTGCCCGGCCTGATGTGCGCGAGGGCGGCGGCGAGTTCGCCGGTGAGGCGGCCCTCTTCGTAGACCGGCCCCAGTTCGTACGAGGCCGGGATCACGACCGTGTCCGCCGTGGCCAGCGCCCGCGGGCCGTGCTCGACCAGGATCGCGAAGTCCGCGTCCGACCGGACCGGGCCCGGCGCCCGCACGGAGCAGGTGACGACCTCGTACAGCGGGCGGCCCGCGGCGTCCCGCGCCCGGCCGAAGATCCGCTGCGGGATGCCCAGCTCGAAGGGGATCACCCCGTCGAGGGCGAGGACGACCACGCGGTGGCGGGGCGCGGTTTCGGGGGCGCGCCGGTGGGCCGGGCCAGAGGTGCCGTCGGAGGCGGGCATGGCCCGATCCTAGCGAACCATGACCTTCGGGCCACTCGTTTCGGGCCAGCCCGTCCCCGAGCCTTGATGACGTGACCCAGACAACGGAGCCGCCCGCGGGAACCGCCGGGCCGAGTGGATCCCATGGCCCGAGTGACTTGAGTGGCCCGAGTGGCCCGAGTGACTTGAGTGGCCAGAGTGGCCCGGGCGGCCCGAGCGGTCAGAGTGAGCCCAGTGACCTGAGTGGTCCGAGCGACCTGAGTGGCCCGGGCGGCCCGAGTGAGCCGAGTGGTCCCAGTGACCTGAGTGGCCCGAGTGAGCCGAGTGGCCTGGGCGACCCGAGCAGTCGGAGTGAGCCGAGTGGGCCGAGCGGTCCGAGCGAGGCGCAGGGGGCGATTGGGGCGGGGCGTCGTGGGGGGCGTGTGCATCGGGCGTGGTTCGTCGCCGCCGTCGCGTTCGTGACGATCATCGGCGCCGCCGCGTTCCGCTCCCTGCCGAGTCTGCTCATCGACCCGCTGCACCAGGAGTTCGGCTGGTCGCGCGGGACCATCGGCCTCGCGGTCTCCGTCAACCTCGCGCTGTACGGCCTCACCGCGCCGTTCGCCGCCGCGCTGATGGACCGCTTCGGCATCCGCAGGGTCGTCGCGGTCGCCCTGATCGTCATCGCCCTCGGCTCCGGGCTGACCGTGTGGATGGAGTCCGCCTGGCAGCTCCTGCTGTGCTGGGGGCTGCTCGTCGGGCTCGGCTCGGGCTCGATGGCGCTCGCCTTCGCCGCCACCGTCACCAACCGCTGGTTCACCGAGCGGCGTGGCCTGGTCACCGGCATCCTCACGGCCGCCTCCGCCTCCGGCCAGCTGATCTTCCTGCCGCTGCTCTCCTGGATCGTGGACACCTACCGGTGGCGGCCGGCCGCCGTGACGGTCGCGCTCGCCGCGCTGGCGGTCGTCCCCTTCGTCTGGCTGCTGTTGCGCGACCACCCGGCCGACGTGGGCCTGAAGGCGTACGGCGCCACGGAGTTCGCCCCGAAGCCGCCGCCCGTCGCCGGGGCCGCCCGGCGCACCGTCGGCGTGCTCCTGAAGGCAGCCCGCACCGGACCGTTCTGGCTGCTCGCGGGGAGCTTCGCGATCTGCGGGGCCTCGACGAACGGCCTGATCCAGACCCACTTCGTGCCCGCCGCGCACGACCACGGCATGCCCATCACGGCCGCCGCCTCGCTGCTCGCCGTCATCGGCGTCTTCGACGTCGTCGGCACCATCGCCTCGGGCTGGCTCACCGACCGCTTCGACGCGCGGCGCCTGCTCGCCGTGTACTACGCGCTGCGCGGCGTCTCGCTGCTCTTCCTGCCGATCCTGCTCGCCCCGAACGTCCACCCGCCGATGCTCTTCTTCATCGTCTTCTACGGCCTGGACTGGGTCGCGACCGTCCCGCCGACCCTCGCCCTGTGCCGCGAGCACTACGGCGACGACAGCGCGATCGTCTTCGGCTGGGTCCTTGCCTCGCACCAGGTGGGCGCCGCCGTGGTGGCGTTCCTCGGCGGTGTCGTGCGGGACACCTTCGGGTCGTACGACGTGATCTGGTACGCCTCCGGGGCGCTGTGCGCGGCGGCGGCACTGATGGCCCTGGTGGTGCGGCGGCGCGACCCGGCGGACCTGCCGGCCCTCCCGGCCCTCAGGGCGTGAAGCGGCCGAACCCGCCCCGGTGGAAGAGCAGCGGTGCCGGGTCCGTGCCGGTGGTGCCGAGGGCGTCCACCCTGCCCACCACGATGAGGTGGTCGCCGCCGGTGTGCACCGCTTGGACCGTGCAGTCGATCCAGGCGGGGGCGCCGGCCAGGCGCGGGGAGCCGGTCACGGGCGCCGCGTCGTAGGCCACCCCGGCGAACTTGTCGGCGCCGCTCACCGCGAAGCCCCGGCACAGCTCGCCCTGGTCGGCGCCGAGGATGTTCACGCAGAAGACGCCGGCGCGGGCGATGCGGGGCCAGGTGGTCGACGTACGCGCCACCATGAAGGAGACCAGCGGCGGGTCGAGGGAGAGCGAGGAGAACGACTGGCAGGCGAAGCCCGCCGGGCCTTCGCCCTCTTCGCCGGGGGGAGCGGTGATCACGGTGACGCCCGTCGCGAAGTTGCCGAGGACGCGGCGGAACTCGCCCGGGTCCAGCGGGGCCCGTTCGTCGTCGCCGACCGCCCGCAGCCGGGGGCGCGGCAGGTCCTCGTCCGAAGGCGTCCTCGGCGCGGGGCCCGAGGTGGGCGCCCCGACCGACCTGAGGTACCGGACGGCGGCGGCCGCCATCCCTGCGTGTCCCATCACGCTGCCCATTGAAGCTGACGGAGCGTCAGTTGGGAAGCCCGGCAGGGGTGGGAAGGGCGGGGCGGGGCCACTCCCGCCCCACGCGTATCTTCAGGCCCATGAAGTGGGGAAACGCCGGTGGGGGCACCAAGAAAGCGGGCCCTGAGGGGACCTGGAGCGGCATCCGGCTGCGGGCCGCGTCGGCGGCGTGCGCGGCGCAGCTGCCGGTGGCCGGCGTGGTGGCGTTCACGCTGACGCTCGACGACGACGCCCGGGGGGCGGGCGGTCCCGCCTTCGGGCTGGCCTGCGCCCTTCTCCTCGGCCCCTTCATGCTGCCGGTCCTCGGCCTGCTGCACGCCGCCGTGCTCACCCTCCCCGCCGTCGGCCTCGGCCGCCTGGCCGCCGCGCGCCTTCGCCGGGGCCCCGAGTGGGCCTGGTCGCTCCTGTGCCTGCTGCCGGTCGCCGCCGTGTGGGGCCTCCTGTTCGCGGTGTTGGGCGCGACCTTCGTGGCGCCGGTGCTGTGGTGCGCGGCGAGCGGTGTGTTGCCCGTGCTGAACATCGCGTACTGCCTGCGGCGCGAGAAGCGCCTGGGCCGGCCGCTGCGGAAGGTGTGGATCCTGTCGGGGCTCGCCTCGCTCGGCCTGTGCGCGGCGGTCTTCGGCGCCGCGGTCCTGGCCACTCTGACGGGGGTCCTCAAGGAGTACGAACCGCCGCGGCTCTCCGCCGCGCAGCTCGCCGGCACCTGGCGCGGCGAGGACGACGAGAGCGTGGTCCTGCGGCTGCGGGGCGACGGGCGGGCCGTGCTGGACGGCACCCCCTTCGAGCGGGAGCCGGGCGACGCGTACGACGGCAGCGGGCTGTCCCGCTGTCATGCCACCGGCACGTGGACGCTGGGCGACGCGCTCTACGAGCGGCGCCCGGCGGTGGCGGTGGAGACCGATGCGTGCGGGGGCGACCAGCGGTGGACTGTCGGCGGGACGGAGGAGCGCCCCGAGCTGTTCGTGGCGCTCGGTGACCCGGACTCCCCGGACATCGAGGTGCTGGTGCGGCGCCGGGGGTGAGGGGGGCGGGGCCGCCGAGGTGGGGGGCCGTCGAGGTGGGGGCCGGGGTGTGTGCGGTGGTGGGGCGCCCGAGGCAGGGGGGGCGAGGGGCGTGAGGCGGTGGGCCGTTGAGGCGGGGGGGCGGGGAGGGTGGGTACGGCGGTGGTGTGCAGCAGGGCGAGGGGCTGAGGTGGTGGCTTTGAGGGGCCCGGGGGGCTGTCAGCGGCCTTGGTAGGTGGGGGCGCGGCGTTCCGTGAAGGCGGTGATGCCTTCGTGCGCGTCCGCCGTGGTCATGTTGATCTCCTGGGCGTCCGCCTCCGCCGCGAAGGCCGTCGCGCGGTCCGACTCCAGGGACGCGTTGACCAGGCGCTTGGTCAGGGCGAGGGCCCGGGTCGGCCCGGCCGCCAGGCGCTCGGCCCACTCCCGCGCCGTCTTCTCCAGGTCGGCGGCCGGTACGACGCGGTTGACGAGGCCGAGGCGTTCGGCGTCGGCGGCGGACACGGCGTCCCCGAAGAACATCAGCTCCTTGGCCCGCTGCGGGCCGATCAGGCGGGGCAGCAGATAGGCGCCGCCGCCGTCGGGTACGAGGCCGCGGCGCGCGAAGACCTCGATGAACCGCGCCGGTTCGGCGGCGATCACCAGGTCGCAGGCGAGGGCGAGATGAGCGCCGAGGCCGGCCGCGGTGCCGTTCACGGCGGCGATGACCGGCTTCTCGCAGTCCAACACCGCGGAGATCAGGCGCTGGGCGCCCCGCCTGATGGTCCGGGCGACATCACCGGCCGTGCGTGCTGCGGGCGGGGGCGCCTGGCGTTCGCCGGGTGAGGACGTCTCGGCTGAGGGGGGTGCCGCGCGCAGGTCGGCGCCCGCGCAGAAGCCCTTGCCGACGGCGGTGATCACGACGGCCCGCACGGCGGGGTCGGCGGAGGCCTCGTCGAGCAGCGTGATGACGCGTTCGCGCTGGTCCCAGGTGAGGGCGTTCAGCACCTCGGGCCGGTTGAACGTGATCCACGAGACGCCGTTGTCAGTGGTGTGCCGTATCAAGGGACGCGAGGGGTCGGGAGCTTCGTCGCGCGCTGAGGGGAAGGCGGCTGTCATGAGGGAGTGGCTCCGTTTCGAGGGCCGGGCCGGCAGGGGCGCGGGTCACCGTGTCCTGGAGCGCCGGGTGCCGGGTGCCGGGTGGCCGTGCGCCGGGTGGCCGGGTGGCGGATGGCCGGGTCCGTAGGCGGGCCGGGGGGACAGGGGGGCAGGTCGCCGGGCGAGGGGCGGGGGCACGGTCAGGGACGGCAGGTGGCGAACGCGTCGAGGGCGACGGCGCCCTGCCCCCGGGGCAGCACCATCAGCGGATTGATGTCCAGCTCCGCCAGTTCGCCGCCCAGTTCGAGGGCCATCCGCTGGACCCGCAGCACCACTTCCACGAGCGCGTCCACATCGGCGGGCGGCGCCCCGCGGACCCCGTCCAGCAGGGCGCGGCCGCGCAGCTCGTGCAGCATGGCCGTCGCCTGGTCCTCGCCGAAGGGCGGCACCCGTACCGCCGTGTCCCGCAGGACCTCGACGAGCACACCGCCGAGCCCCACCGTCACGGTCGGCCCGAAAAGCGGATCGTGGGTGACCCCGACGACCATCTCGACGCCCGGCTCGACCAGTTGGCAGACCAGGACGCCATCCAGCGCCACCTCTTCGTAGCGGGCGATGTCCGTCAGCTCCCGATAGGCGTCCCGCACCTGACTCGCGGAGGTCAGCCCGAGCTTCACCAGGCCCAGCTCGGTCTTGTGCGCGATCCGGGCGCCGGAGGCCTTCATGACGACCGGGTAGCCGACGAGTGCGGCGGCGCGGACGGCCGCCGCCGCGCTGGTCACCAACTGCTCGCGCGGTACGCGGATCCCGTACGCCCGCAGCAGTTGCTTCGCCGCGTGCTCGCTGAGCTGCTCGCCGGGCCGCATCAGGGCCAGCGCCTTGCGGAAGGACGGCGAGGGGGTGCGCGGCGCCTCGTCGAAGGGGGAGCGGTAGCCGGTGGTGAAGCGGTGGTGGTCCAGATGGGCGCGCACCGCCGTGATGCAGTTGGCGAAGGTGCGGAAGGTGGCGACGCGGGAGGAGCCGAGCAGCGTACGGCGGTAGGCGTCCTCGGTGCCGACCGGCGACCCCCACACCACGCACACCAGTTTGTCCGTCTGCTCGGCCGCCTCCACCAGGTCCCGCGCGAGCTGGTCGCTCATCGGCGGGAAGGGGCCGGTGATGGGGCAGACGAGCACACCCACCTGCGGATCGGCGAGGATCGCGTCGATGATTTTGCGGCCGCGCCAGTCGCCCACGGGGTGGCCGCCGCTGTCGACGGGGTTGGTGACGTTCAGGTACGGCGGTATCCACTGGTGCAGCTCGGCCTGCTTGGCGGCGCGGAGCGTGGGCAGGCGCAGCCCCGCCTCGGTCGCCAGGTCCGCGAAGTGCGCGCCCGTGCCGCCCGAGATCGAATAGACGGCGACTCCGTCGGCGAGCGGCGCGCGGGCCCGGGCCAGCAGGGTGGCGGTGTCCTGGAGCTCGTCCAGCCCGTCCACGCGGATCACGCCGAACTGCCGCATGGCCGCGTCCACCACCGCGTCGGCCCCGGTCAGCTTGCCGGTGTGGGAGGCCGCCGTGCGGGCGCCGGTCTCGGTGCGGCCGACCTTGACGGCGACGACGGGCACGCCCCGCCGGGCGGCCCGGTCGGCGGCGAGCAGGAAGGCGCGGCCGTCCTTGAGCCCTTCGACGTAGCAGGCGATGGCGCCGACCTCGGGGCGCTCGGCGAAGTAGGAGATGAAGTCGGAGGTCTCCAGGTCGGCCTCGTTGCCGGTGGGCGCCCAGTGGGAGAGGCGTATGCCGAGCTCCTGCAGGCCGAAGAGGGGGCGGCCCTGGTGGCCGGACTGGGTGATCAGCGCGATGGCGGGGCCCTCGAGGTCGTCGCGGAACTGCTCGAAGGCGTTGAGGTTGGTGTTGGGGCCGAGCAGCCGCAGGCCCGAGCGGCGTACGGCGGCGGCGAGGCGGGCCTGGGCGGCCGCGCCCTGGTCACCGGTCTCGGCGAAACCGGCGGCGAAGGCCACGGCGAACCGCACCTTCTCCTCGGCGAGCTGCTCGATCACGGGCAGCGGGTCGGCGACGAGCAGGACGGCGAGGTCGACCGGTTCGGGAAGGTCGGCGACGGAAGGGGAACAGGGGATGCCGAAGACCGACCGGTGGGTGGGGTGCACGGGGTGCAGGCGTGCGCCGGTCCGCTCGGCCCAGGCGATGAGCCGGCGGGTGATGCCGGCGCCTGGCCGCCCCTCGGTGTCCGAGGCGCCGACGACGGCGACGGACTCGGGCCGGAAGAAGCGGTCCAGGTCGGGCACGTCGGCGTGCAGCGGCCGGCCGCTGACGTCCAGGTCGCCCGCCGTGGTGGCCCTGCCGTGGACGGCGGCGGGAGGGAGTTCGCCGCAGGCCACGACATGGGCGCGGCGGGGGTCGGTGGTGAAGGTGCCGTGAGTCGATCCAAGCATCGGTCCACCCGCTCCTGTGTGACAGCACTTACTGACGCACAGTCAGATTACTGAACTGACGCCCCGTCAGGAATGGGGATGCAGGCAAAGGCTGGTGCCCTTGGCGGTGGGCCGGTGGGCCGGTGGGCCGGTGGGCCGGTGGGCCGGTGGGCCGGCGGGGCGGTGAGGCCGTGGGGCGGTGGGGCGGTGAGGCCGTGGGGCGGTGGGGCGGTGAGGCCGTGGGGCGGGGGTGGTTTCGTGTTCCGTTCCGCCGTCCACGGAAGCGTGGAATCCCCTTGCTGCCAAGGGGGGAATCGGCCGGGGTGGGGGTTTTCGGGCGCGCCCCTTAAGGGGTGGCCTTGCGGCTGCGGCGGGCTATCGCTCTCGCGATCTTCTCGGCGTCGCGGGACAGTTCGCGGAGCATCCCGCTGATGGGGTTGGTGAAGCCGGTGAAGTACAGGCCGGGGGCCCGCTTCGGGGTGCGGCGGCCGTGCGCGGTGGGGCGTCCGCGTGCGTCGAGGACGCCGAGGTCGCCGACCAGGCCCTCCAGGGCGCGGCGGTAGCCGGTCGCGGCGATGACGGCGTCCGGCTCGATCCTGCTGCCGTCCGCCAGGACGACCTTGCCGTCCTCGAAGGACTCCACGGCGGCGACGGGCTCGACCCGGCCCTTGCGCACGGCGTCGATCAGTCCGACGTCCTGCACGGGGATCGCGCCCTGCCTGGCCCGGGAGTAGAGCCCGGTGTCCGGTCGCGGCAGCCCATGCGCCGACAGGTCGGGGACGGAGATCCGGGCGAACGGCACGGCGAGCCGGTCGACCAGCGCGGCCGGCAGTCTGCGGCACAGGATGCCGGTGAGCTGGGCGGGCCAGCCGGCCGTGGAGCGGCGCACGATGTGCGGGGCGGTGCGCACCGCGAGGCGGACCCGGGCGGCGCCGCCCTCGACCAGGTCGACGGCTATCTCCGCGCCGGTGTTGCCGACGCCGACGACCAGGACGTCCTTGCCGGCGAAGGGCGCCGGGGCGCGGTAGTCGGCGGCGTGCAGCAGTTCGCCGCGGTAGGTGTCGCGGCCGGGCCAGTCGGGGAGGCGGGGCGTGTGGTTGTGGCCGGTGGCGACCACGACCGCGCTGCCGGTCAGCTCCCGGCCGCCGGTGGCGAGCAGCAGCCAGCCGGTGCCGTCGGCGGTGCGCTCCAGGCCGGTCACCTCGACTCCGGTGACGACGTCGAGGCGGTGGTGTTCGGCGTACTTCTCCAGGTAGCGGACCAGGTTGTCCCGTGACACCCAGCGGCCGAACGCCCTGGGCATGGCGAGGCCGGGCAGGGCGGAGAGGCGGCGGGTCGTGTGCAGGTGGAGGCGGTCGTAGTGGCCGCGCCAGGAGGCGCCGACGTGCCCGGACTTCTCCAGGACGACCGCGCGGACGCCTCGCGCGCGCAGCGCCGCCGCGACGGCCAGGCCACCGGGCCCGCCACCGATGACGTACACGGGGTGGCGGGGCTGCGGGCGGGTCGTCGGCGGGGCTGTCGGGTCGGCCATGACTGGAGAGTAACCGCGCGCTTACTTGACGGGTGACGGACAAGTCCGGAATCGGTTGCGAATCGATCACGGGGGCGCCGGGCTCCGCCGCTCGCCGCCCCCTGGTCGCCCCGCCGCCCCCTTGCGCTCGTGACACCGGTGCGCTGAACTGACGTACCGTCAGAAGCAGCGTCGAGGCATCGGTGTGGGCTGCGGCGAGGGGGAGAGGGGTGCGCGGGGTGGACTCGATCTGGCTCAGCGGGGCCGAGTGGGTGGCCGTGTTGCGCGCGGGGCTCGGGCTGTGGTGGCTGGAGAGCTGGCGTCACAAGGACAAGAAGGGCTGGCTCGAACGGGGCACGGGGATCGCGTGGGCGGCCGATGTCGCCGCCGGGCATCGGTGGAGCGTGGTCCGCAGCGGCTTCGCCACCGTCGTCGCGCCCCGCCCCAAGGTGATCGCGTACGTCGTCGTCCATGCCGAACTCGCCCTCGGACTGGGGCTGGTCCTCGGGTTCCTCACCCCGGTCGCCCTGGTCGGCGGGCTGCTGCTCAACCTGCTCTACCTCGTCCTCATGATCCACGACTGGGCCGAGCAAGGGCAGAACGCGATGATGGCGCTCATCTCGCTGGTCGCCCTCTTCGCCATGTCCTGGCAGACATGGTCCCTCGACCACGCGCTCGGCCTCTTCCGGTGAGCGGGGGCGGCGCGGCCGGGGAGCAGGCGCGGTTCGATCTTCCGGAGCCGGATGCGTTCACCCGGCCGTACTGGGACGCGGCCGCCGAGGGGCGGCTCTTGATCCGGCGCTGCGGGGCGTGCGGGGTGGCGCACCACTATCCGCGCGAGTTCTGCCCGCGGTGCTGGAGCGAGGACGTCACCTGGGAGCGGGCGAGCGGCCGCGCCACGCTCTACACCTGGTCGGTGGTGCACCGGAACGACCTGCCGCCGTTCGGCGCGCGTGTCCCCTACGTCGCCGCGGTCGTCGACCTCGCGGAGGGTCCCCGGATGATGACGGAACTCATCGGCTCTGGGGTGACCGAACGGCTGCGGATCGGCATGGCGCTGGAGGTGACGTTCCGGTTCCTCGGGCCGGGGGTGGACGGGGCCGGGGCGGACGGCGTCGGGGTGGACAGGGTCGGGGGGTTCGCGGTTCCGGTCTTCAGGGTGAGCGCCGGGGCGGGCGAGTAGGCCGGCTACCGGCTACCGGCTACCGGCCACCGGCTGCCAGGTGTCACGGGGCGCACGGTGAGGCCGCCCGGGCCCGGGAAAAGCTTTGTGCGGGCCGGGCCGTCCGGGCAATCATGGGGCATGTCCCATGACGCGCGTGCCCGTGCCCATGCCTATGCCTATGCCCATGGCCACTGGCAGTTGACCGGCGACCTCGGCGTCTTTCACGGGCGCGCCGACAAGTTCCTGCACTCCGCGCCCGCCCTGCACACCGCCCTCCTGAGCGTCACCGACACCCTGCGCGTCTCGGGACTCCAGGCGTACGGGGAAGGGGCGCCCCTCTTCGGTACGTACGCCGATGACGCGGGCCGCGTCCAAGGCGCCTTCCTGCGTACGCCGCCGCACCGGCTGATGGTCAGCCCCGTCACCGGCGAAGCCGCCGACGCCCTCGCCCGGCAGCTCGCCGACGTCACCGGTGACCTGCCCGGCGTCGGCGCCGACCAGGACACCGCGCGGGCCTTCGCCCAGGCCTGGGAGAAGCACACGGGCGCCACCGCGACGCCCGGCTTCCGCCAGCGGCTCTACCGGCTCGGCACCCTCACCCCGCCCGAGCCCGCGCCGCCCGGCCGTGCCCGGGTCGCCGACGAACGCGACCGGGAGCTGTTGGCGCGGTGGCACCGGGAGTTCGGCGAGGCCGTCGGTGAGCCCCCGGCCATGGACTCCGGCGCCTGGGTGAGCGCCCGTCTCGCCTATGGCGGCGTCACCCTCTGGGAGACCCCCGACGGCACGCCCGCCGCGATGGCCGGCGTCACGCGCCGCACCGCCGGGCAGGTCCGCGTCGCCCCCGTCTACACCCCGGCCACCCTGCGCGGCCGGGGATACGGCGGTGCCGCGACCGTCGCCGTCACCCGCGCCGCCCTCGACGCGGGCGCCGACGAGGTCCTGCTCTTCACGGACCTCGCCAATCCGACCAGCAACGGGCTCTATCAGCGGATCGGTTACCGGCCCGTGCGGGACTTCGCCCAGTACGACTTCGGCCGCTGAGACGGGGCAGGTGCGGCCCCGGTGAGGGCTACAGTCAGGGTTACGGCTCTACGGCCAGAGCAGCTCCCGGGTCCAGCCTTCGTCGGGCCGCGCCCTGCGGTAGCGCAGGCGCACGTGCCGGCGCCGTGCGTCTCCCTGGAAGAACTCCGCCTCCAACGGGTCCAGCGCATAAAGCGTCCACGTCGGCGCGTCCGCGTCCGGCTCGGCCCGCGCGCGCTCCCAGGCGGCGTCGGAGGCGTGCTCCAACTCCTCGTACGTACGCAGGACTTCGCTCTGCCGGCCCACCAGTGCGGCGGCCAGGGCGCCGGTCGAGCGGGCGTGCAGATCGGCGAGGCTCTCGGTGTGCGGGGCCGTCGTGACCTTGCCCCTGATCCGGATCTGGCGGCCCTGCGAGGCCCAGTAGAAGTGCAGGGCGGCCTCCGGGCGGGCGGCGAGCTGGCGGCCCTTCGCGCTGCCGGCGTGCGAGGCGAAGTGCCAGCCGTGGTCGTCGGCGCCGTGCAGCATCACGGTCCGTACGTCGGGGCCGCCGTCCTCGGCGACCGTCGCCAGGCCCATGGTGTGCGGCTCGGGCTGCCCGGCGGCCACCGCCTCCGCGAACCACGCGCGGAAGAGGGGCAGCGGCACGGCGGGCGCCGTGCCCGGGTCGAACGCCGGCAACTCGACGTCCCAGACGCGCTGACCCCGCAGCAACTCCTGGAACGCGGCCGCGGAGGGCGCGCATGCCTGGCCATCGGACGAATGGGGCGCGGCCCCCTGCGCGGAGTCCCGCGACGATCCTGCTCCGGAAGTGCTCATACGCCGATTGTGACGCGGAGCGGCGGGCGCGGGGCGCCGGGTGTCAAGCGCGACGGAACCCCCGCCCCCGCCCCCGCCCCCGCCCCCCTCACCCCCGCCCCAGCACCACCGTCCCCGACGAACAGAACCAGCCGCCCGTTCCCGAGGCCACCGCCACCTCCGGGAGGGTGCCGTCGGGGCGTCGGACCTGGCCGGCGCCCGCGTCGCCGCGGAGCTGTCGTACCGCCTCGACCAGGAGGAACAGGCCCCGCATGCCGGGATGCTGGGCGGACAGGCCGCCGCCGTCGGTGTTGGTCGGCAGGGCGCCGGTACGCAGCAGGCGGCCGTCCTCCACGAACGCGCCGCCCTCGCCCTTGGCGCAGAAGCCGAGGTCCTCCAGCGTCACCAGCGTCATGTACGTGAAGGCGTCGTAGATCTGGGCGACATCCACGTCCCGCGGCCGTACGCCCGCCCGCGCGAAGGCGAGCGCACCGCTGACCGCCGCCGGGGAGACCGTGAAGTCGGCCCACTCGGACATCGTCGTGTGGGACACGTGCTCGCCGGTGCCGAGGATCCACACCGGCTCGGACGCGCAGTCCGCCACGTACTCCTGTGCGGCCAGCAGCACCGCGCAGCCGCCGTCGGAACGCACGCAGCAGTGCAGCTTGGTGAACGGGTCCGCGATCATCGGGCCGGCCAGGACGTCGTCCACCGTGATCGGGTCGCGGAACATCGCGTCCGGGTTGGTCGCCGCGTTGGCCCGAGCCTGCACGGCCACCGAGGCGAGCTGCTCCAGGGTCGTCCCGTACTGGTGCAGGTGGCGGCGCGCGGCCATCGCGTACTTGGCGATCAGGGAGTGCCCGTACGGGACCTCGAACTGCGAGGGGCCGCGCGCGCCGAAGGAGAGGTTCGACGTGCGGCGCCCCGCCCTGATGTCCGCGCGGGCCGTCGACCCGTACACGAGGAGGACGGCGTTCGCCCGCCCCGCCGCTATCGCGTCCGCCGCGTGCGCCGCCATGACCTCCCAGGTGGCGCCGCCCACCGAGGTGGAGTCCACCCAGCGGGGCGCGAGGCCGAGATACTCGGCGACCTCGACGGGCGCGAGGGTGCCGAGGCCCGCCGAGGCGACGCCGTCGATGACCTCGCGGCCCAGACCGCAGTCGGCCAGGGCGCGGCGGGCCGCCTGGGCGTGCAGGGCGTAGGGCGTGGCCTCCTCGACCCGGCCGCAGTCCGACAGGGCGACCCCGACGACGGCGACCTTGCGCGAGGTGGAGCGGCGGAGGGTGGCGGACATGAAACTGACGGTACATCAGATAAGGCCCTCGGGAGGAGGGTGTCGGCGGTGGTCGCCACGGCGTCGCTCTGGGCAACTCGGCGGTGCGGTCCTAATATGACGCGCCGTCAGTTCTGGCGTCGGACGTCCCGACAGATGTCCGTCAGTCGCGGTCCGGCCGCCGCCGGGCCCGGGGAGGAGCCCGCCGATGGACGCCGCTTTCAGCGCCGAGCAGGAGGAGATCCGCCGCACCCTTCGCGACCTCCTCGCCCAACGCTGCGGCCCCGACGACGTCAAGGCCGCCGTGCGCACCCCCGCCGGTCATGACACCGCCCTGTGGGCCGTCCTCGCCGGCCAGCTCGGTCTGCCCGGCCTCGCGCTCCCGGAGGCGTATGGAGGCGTGGGCTGCGCGGTGGCGGACCTCGCCGTCGTCGGCGATGAGTTGGGGCGCGTTCTGGCCCCGTCGCCGCTGTTCGCCACCGCCGTCCTCGCCGCCCCGCTCGTCCTCGCCCTCGGCACCGGCGAGCAGCGTGCCGCGCTGCTGCCCCGGATCGCGGCGGGCGAGCTGACCGCGACCCTCGCCGTGCCCGGCGCCGGGCTCGCCACCGCGCTCGGCCTGGTCGGCGACAACCGCGGCGACTGGGCGGGCGGTGGCCGCGCGGGCGGTGTCCAGGCCCGGATCCGCGACGGGCGGTGGCGGCTGTACGGGCAGGCCGAGCAGGTGCTCGACGGGCACAGCGCGGGGCTGCTGGTCGTCGCCGCGCATGCGGGTGGCTTCGCCCGGTCCCGGACGCGCCTCTTCCTCGTACGGGAAGGGGCGCCCGGCATGGCACGGACGCGCCGGACCTCACTCGACGAGACCCGCGCCCAGGCGCGCGTCGAACTGCGGGATGTGCGAGCGGAGTTGCTGGGGGACGACGACGGTGACGTACCCGGTGTGCTCGCCGCCGTCGGGGACGCCGCCGCCACCGTCCTGGCCGCCGAGGCCGTCGGGGCGGCCGAGCGCGCGCTGGAGCGCACCCTGGACCATGTGCGCCGCCGGGAACAGTTCGGGCGGCCGATCGGCTCCTTCCAGGCGGTGAAACACCGCCTCGCCGAGGTGTACGTACAGGTCCAGGCGGCGCGCTCGGCCGTCTCCTACGCGGCGTGGGCGGCGGGGGCGCGGGCCGCCGGGACGGAGGGGCCGGGCGCCGAACGGGCCGGCGGGCTCGCGCTCGCGCAGGGGCTCGACGCGCTGCGTCTCGCCGCCTCGGAGACCGTGCAGCTGCACGGCGGCATCGGCTTCACGTGGGAGCACGAGGCACACCTGTACTTCAAGCGCGCGGCCGGGGACGAGCTGCTCTTCGGGCCCCCGCACCGCCTGCGCTCACGCGCGGCCGACGGGGCGGGCCTGTTCGGCGCCGAGGGGGTGGGTGCCCCGGGGAGGTGAGTCCGGCCACCCCGTAGGGGCACGGCCACGCTCCCGCAACGGCACGGCCCGTAGGGCCGGGGAGGGCACCCCGTAGGGCACGGCCGTTCTCGCACGGCACGTCCCGTAGGGCCCGGGAAGGCACCCCCGTATGGGCACGGCCTCGCAGGGCAACGGAGGCACCCCCCCCAGGGCAACGGAGGCACCCCCCCAGGGCAACGGAGGCACCCCCCAGGGCAACGGAGGCACCCCGTAAGGCAAGGGAGGGCACCCCGTAGGGGGCGCGGCCGGTCCCGCGCGGCACGGCCCCGTAGGGCAACTGAGGCACCCCCTAGGGCACGAGCGTCACTCCGTATGCCCGCCCCGTCAGGGTTCCGCGAGGCCCGGGGCCTCAGGCGTCGTCCGCCTCCGCGCGCATCTCCTCCAGCGTGTCCGCCAGGCGCTGCACGCCCTCGACGATCACCTTCTCGGGGGCGCTCACGCTCATGCGGAAGCAGCGCGTGGCGTGGCCCTCCGGGAGGGGGTCGGACGGTGTGCCCACGAAGAAGTGCCGGCCCGGGACGACGAACACCCGCTTCTCCTTGAGGCGCCGGTACAGCTCCATGTCGTCGAACCACGGATGGTCGATCCACACCCAGGCGAACATCCCCCCGGCCCCGGAGTGCAGCCGCCAGTTCAGGCCGCTCGGCAGCTGCTCCTCGAGCAGTTCGGCCATGAACCGCTTCTTCTCGCGGTAGTGCGGGGCGATGGCCTCCCGCGTGACCTCGTCCAGCCGCCCGCCGCGCAGCACGTGCGCCACGGCGGCCTGGGGCAGCTGCGGCGCGTGCAGCACGGAGTTGGACATGAAGGCGGCCAGCGCACCCACGTACTGGGGTGCGCCGATCGCGAAGCCGACCCGTTCACCGGGGAGCCCGGCCTTCGAGACGGAGAAGCAGTTGACGACGTTCTCGTGCCACACCGGCTCGACCTGTACGTCGGCGATCCTCGGGAACGGCGCGCCGTAGGCGTGGTCGACGAAGAGCGGTACGTCGCGGTCCGCGGCGACCGCGATCAGGCCGTCCAGGTCGGCCTGGTCGATGGATCTGCCGGTGGGGTTCCCGGGGCTGGAGATGAGCAGCATCCCGATGTCCCGCCGGCGCGCGAGGGCGTCGAGATCCAGGGAGTAGCGGAACCGATGGGCCCCCTCCGTCCCGACCCGGGGCGCGAGGCCCACCACGCCGTCCTCGTGCATGCACAGGCCCTGATAGCCGGTGTAGTCGGGAGTCAGGGGCAGCACCAGGCGGCGCATCACCTCGGAACCGGAAGAGGAAGAGGAGTCGGCACCGGCACCGGCACCGGAGTCGGCGCCCGCACCCGCGCCCGCGCCGGGGCCCGCGAACAACGCCGCCGCCGCGAAGCACACCATCTGGCTGCCCGGCCCGACCACGATGTTCTCCGGGCCGAGATCCCAGCCGTACGCCGCCCGGAAGTAGTCGGCTATGGCCGCCACGAGCGCGGCGTTCCCACGGGAAGCGCCGTAGCGGCAGCTGACCTGGTCGAACTCCTGCGCCAGCGCCGTCGACAGAGCCTCCCGCCACATCTCCCGGGCCTCGGGGATCACGGCGGGGTTGCCCACGCTCAGGTTCAGCCACTCCCCCTCCGCCGCGCCCGCGGTGCTGGAGGCGACGTCCTCCATGATGCTCCGCAGACCGGAGAGGCCGGCCAGCTTGGTGCCGACGGACGACAGACGCATGAGTTCTCCTACTTCGGTCAGCGGACAGCCGGTTCCAGCAGGCGCAGGTCGTCCCCGTCCAGTTCGACGGGGACACCGACCGGCAGGGTCAGGACGGGATCGGTGTGTCCGAACTCGAACTCCGTCACGATCGGGAAGGCGAGCCCGTGGCAGACCTCCAGCAGCGCGCGGTCCAGCTGCGCCCGCTGCTCGGCACTCCAGAGCCGGGGCCTGCCGAGGACGAGCCCGGCGGCCCGGTCGAGCAGCCCCGCGTGCCGCATCTGCCACAGGTCACGGGCGGCGTGCGCGGGACCGTAGCCGTCGTCGGTGGTGAGTTCCAACGCCAGTACGTGCCCCGCGTAATCGGGCAGCCAGGGGGTGCCGAGGAGCTGCAGGAGGCTCGGGACGCAGCCGGCCAGCAGCGGTCCCTGGCCCGTGCCGGGCCGCAGCACGGTCCGCGCGGGCGCCGCTTCGGCCACGCGCGCCCGGTCCTCGCCCGCCCAGTCCACGAACTCGTCGAGCACCTCGGGGGAGCGGGGGAACGACCCGGTCCAGCCGCGCGTGGTGACGTCGAGGAACGAGCGCAGCGTGAACTCCGGCGTCCCCCCGGTCTCGGCGAACTCCGACAGGACGGCCGGCCCGTAGAACGTGGTCGCTCCGGTGCGGGCGTACAGCGCGTGGTGCAGCACGGTGGCGTCGGAGTAGCCGCACAGGACCTTGGGGTGCGCGGCGAACGCGTCGTAGTCGATCAGGTCGAGCAGCTCCGTGGCGTTGAGGCCGCCGATCATCCACAGGACGCCCTTGACGTCCGGGTCCCGCAGCGCCGCGTTGAACTCCCGCGCCCGCGCGTGCCGCGACCCGGCCTCGGGTCCGGCGACGGGCGGTGCCTGGGTCACCCGCAGGCCCGTGCGGGCGGACAGGTCTTTCAGGCCCCGGGCGGCGCGGTCGGGGAAGACCGCCGCTCCCTGCCACGACGGCGACACCACGGTGACCGCGTCGCCCTCGCGCAGGCGCGGCGGGCGCAGCCGCGCCTCGCGCAGGGTGCGCGCCTGGGCCTCGGAGAGGCCGTAGGTGGCGCGGAGATCGGCGTCGGGGGTGTGCGGGTTCCGGTCCAGTACGGCCGCCGCGGTCTTGAGGTTGCGCGCCATGACGCGGGCCCGGCGCTCCGCCTCGGCGTCCAACGCGGCGCGGAAGTCGGCGGAGGCGCCGAACCGGCCGAGCAGGTCCTCGGTCTGCCGGGCGCTCAAGGGCGCGAGCAACTCCAGGAGCCGCAGCACGAACTTGCGTACGACGGAGCCCGGGCCCTTGCCCGCCGGGCGGGCGCCGTGCTCGATCAGCAGGGCGAGCGCCCGGTAGAGGTTGACGGCGTCGGCCGCCTGCTCCCGGGTCAGGCCCGCCTCCTCGGCGGCCTCGACGCGCCCGGCGATCTCGGGCAGGAAGTAGGCGTTCGGGCCGAAGGGGATCGCGGCGGTGATCTCCACGCCGAACCCGACCTCGGCGTAGCGGCGCTCGGCGGCTTCGACGAGGATCAGGTTGGACAGTGGCTGCCAGCGTGCGCACCGGCAGTCGGGCCGGCACTCCGTGGCACAGCCGACGTCGGGGCGCCGGTAGTAGTAGGTGATGCCGCGCCCGCGCAGGTCGTAGCCCTCGCCGTACTCCCAGCGGGTGGACACCTGCGGGGCGTCGAGCACGTGGAGCCGGCCGCCGTGCTCGGCGACGGCCGCCGCCACCTGTGCGGCCAGGTCCGCGTCCTGGGAGTCGACGAGGATGTGGAGGCGGTCGGCGCGGTGGTCGGGGAGCGCGGCGAGGGTGGCGAGGTGGCTGTCCACCGTGACGCGCCGCAGGTCGTCGTCGCTGTCGATGTCGGCGAGCAGGCCGGTCATGCCGAAGGCGAACAGCCAGGGGTGTTCGCCGTGGGCGCGGAAACACGGCTGGTAGTGGCAGATCCGGCCGATGCCGCGGCCGGCCGCGAGGGTGTCCTTGTACGGGGTGACGGTGGCGTTGACGAACGCGACGGTGGCGTCGGCCTCGACGAGGGAGACCGGCGGCGTCAGCCGGTAGCCCCGCCCGGTGAGCGCCTCCAGGAACCCGAGGACCACAGCGCGGGTCGCGGGGCTGTCCCCCACGGAACTCGCGGTGTCGAACAGCCGCTCCCGTATCCCGGGATCGAGGGTGGGCGCCGGCCCCGGGGCGGTCTCCGTCATGTCAGTGTCGTCCTTCCGTGCTGTCGTGATCCATGGGTGCGCCCCGTCCGGAGGGCGAACCAGCCGAGTGCCGCGTCCGCCATGCCGCGCTGGAACGCCCGCAGCGTCGGCAGCCCCGGCGGGGGAGGCATCCGGGACATCCAGGTGAACCATCCGGCGAAGACCGCGAGCAGGGCGGTGGCGTCCTCGGCGGAACGGCCGTACTCCTTCAACACCCCGGCCAGCGCCTCCTCGGGCGGCGCCGCCCACCGGCAGGCCACCTCCAGGAGCAGGTACAGCGGATCGAACACCGCCGCGCCGCGGCAGGCGTACGCCCAGTCGACGACCACCGGGGCGCCGCCGGTCCACAGGACGTTGTCGGCGCGCAGATCGGCGTGGAGCAGCTCCTCGCCCGCGAAGGCGCCGCGGGCGTGTTCCGACAGGGCCACCCACTCCGGTACGGGGAGCAGGGCGCCGCCCGTGTCGTCGGTGGGCCAGGCGTCGAAGGAGGGGTCCGCGTCGAGGGCGGCCCAGGCGGCGAACGCGTCCCCGAAGTAGGCGTCCAGCGGCGGCAGCCCTGGCGGCGCCGCCGTCCTGTGCGCGGCCAGGTGCCGCAGCACCTCCGCCAGCTGCCCGGCCGGCCACTCGGGGGAGCAGATGCGGCCGTCGACGGCCCGGAAGGCGAGCACCGTCCAGTCGTCCCAGTCGAACGCCCAGGCGAAGCCGGGGTCCAGGGCGTCCCGCGCCAGGTGCTCACAGGCGAGCCACTCCTGGCGGTAGAGGCCCCGGCCGTGGCTGTTCACCGCCTCCGAGGTGGCCTTGACGAACAGGGACCGCCCGGCGGTGCGGACGATGCCCGCGAAGCCCGCCGAGAAGCCCCCGGTGATCGCGTCCACGCGCACCACCGGCGAGCCGAGACGCTCCTCGACGCGTCGGCGCAGCCCGCCGGGCAGCGCGTCCCATTCCATGCGCGGAGTCCACAGCACCGGATCAGTACCCCACTCCCATACGACGCCACACGGTGTGCCCGAAGGCCGGTGCCCGCTCCGCGCCGACCTCGCCGACCTCGCCGGCCCCGACCCACTCGGCCACCGCGCGGATCGCCTCGGCCAGGGTCAGCCGTGCCAGGCCCGCCCCCAGGCAGAAGTGGTGCCCGGCCCCGAACGCCAGCTGCGGGCGCTCGCCCCGGTCCGGCGGGGGCAGGCGGAAGCGGTCCGGCTCGGCGAACACCTCCGGGTCCCGGTTGGCGGCCGCGACGACCAGCGCCACCCGCTGCCCCGCCTCGATCACCCGCCCCCGCACCTCGACGGGCCGCACCGCGGTCCTCGGCACGAAGTGGAAGGGCGCTTCGAGCCGCAGCGCCTCCTCCACGAGCCGGGTGACGTCCAGCTCCCCGCGCCGGACCTGGTCGAGCAGCGGCCGCCGCGGGCCGAGCAGGTGCGTGAGCGCCGACCCCAGGCAGGCCACCACGGGCTCGATGCCGCCGGTGAGGATCTGCGCGAACAGGGCGACCGCCCGGTCCTCGTCGATCCGCAGGAACGCCGCGAGCTGGGCGGGACCCCGGCCCGCCCGCGCGTCGGGCAGCGTCACGGAGGCGATGTGCTCCCGCAACCGGGAGATGGCGTGCCGCGCGCGGGGGGCCCGGCCCGGGTCGAGCCGGGGCACCCCGATGAAGCCGATGATGTCCGCCGACCAGGCCAGCAGATCGTCCCGGTGCTCGGCCGCGATGCCCAGCAGATCGCAGGTCACGTCGACCGCGAGCGGCTGCGCGAAGTCCGCGAGGAGATCGGCGGACGCCGGATCCAGCGGCTTCAGGAGCGCGTCCGCCCGCTCGGCGATCGCCGTACGCAGGGGGCGTACGACGGCCGGGCGGTAGGACGGGCCGACCGCGGAGCGCACGGCGGTGTGCTCCGGCGGGTCGGTGAACATCGGCCAGGCGTCGAAGAACCGCGTGACGTCGGCGACCTCCTCCAGCGTCGCCGGGTCGTGGTCGCCGAGGAAGGCGGCGCCGATCCGCGCGGACAGCCGGCCGTCCCTCAGGAGCGTGTTGACGTCCTCGTACGCGGTGACGTACCAGCAGGCCGTGGCCGCGTCCCACCACACGGGGGCGGTGCGGCGCAGCACGGCGTACTGCGGGTGCGGGTCGCGTGCGAAGGAGTCCGCCATCAGGTCCACGGACGCCGACGGGTCCGCGGACGCGGTCTGGGCCGCGGTCATCAGGCCGGGCGGCGGGCGACGGTGAAGAGGTTGTTGCCGCGGCCCGCGATGCCGGGGGCCGAGCGGACCTTGTTCTCCATGGCGAAGATCCGGTCGAAGTTCTCGCCCGCCAGGATGTCCACGAGCTGGTCCGTGGAGCCGTGCAGCTGGGTCTCCTGGTAGCCGGGGTAGATCAGGTTCGGGAAGCCGCTGAGGACGTCCAGCTCCAGGCCGGCGGCGGCGTGCATCTTCTCGATGCGCTCGACGTCGTAGAGGTGCATGTCCGGCATGGTGTCGGTGAAGCGGCCCCGGCCGGCCAGCGCCTTCTCCGCCTCGTCGAGGCGCCCGATGCCCACGTTGAAGAACGCCGCGTGCCAGACGCTGGGCAGGAACGACACCAGCAGCCCGCCGGGCTTGAGCAGCGCGGCCACGTCCTTGATCGTCTGCTCGGGGTCGGCGACGAAGCCCAGGACGTTGTGGAAGTTGAACGCCAGGTCGAAGCTGCGCCCCTGCAGGGCCTGGCCGACCTCGGCCAGGTCGCCCTGCCGGAACTCGACGCGGTCGGCGAAGCCCCGTCGCTCGGCCTTGGCCTCGGCGACCTGGATCATCTCGCGGGTGAGGTCGAACAGCACGCCCGTGCTCTTGGGCGCCTCCTCCGCGAAGAACGAGGTCCAGCGGCCGGTGCCGCCGCCCGCGTCGAGGAACGCGAAGTCCTCGGGCAGCCGGGACAGCACGTCCTCGCGCAGGGCCGTCGCGAGCAGGCGGTCGGAGAGCATCCAGTAGGGCTGGAGGTCGACGTCGTCGTAGGCCTCCGCCTTCTCGGAGAAGTAGCCCTTGACTGCCTGGTCGTACTGAAGTTCGGTCATGACGTTCCTCGCTCACAGGTGACTTGAGAGGTGCGGTTTGCTGGTGCCGTCCCGGCGCGGCCGGGCCCCGGGGGCGGGCGGCGGTGGTCAGGCGGCGGCCCGCTCGGTGCGGAAGCCGCCGTTCAGGGCCTTCTCCAACTCCTGGCCCCGCTCCTCGAACTGCTCCAGGGAGTCGGCTCCGTAGATGAGGAAGAGGCACCAGGCGGAGGGGTGCGGCTCGCCGTACTCGTCGCCCACGCCGTGCTGGCGGACCGTCTCCAGGACGTAGTCGAAGGCGTCGATGTCGGCCTGGGACGGCTCGGCGACGATCTTCCCCTCCTCGCTCGGGGCGAGGTTGATCCAGCCCACGTAGCGGCTGGGTTCGCCGTCCGCGTACGGGGCCGCCCGGCCCGGGTCGACGACCGACTTGATCCACGCGATGCGCAGGTCGTCGCCGAGGGCGCGCCAGGTCTGGGTGATCCCGCCCCCGGCGAACCGGCTGGCGATCTCCGAGAAGACGATGCGCCGCTCGCCGGGCTCCTTGAAGAACTCCAGGTGGGTGATGCCGTCCCGGATGCCGAGCGCGCCGTTCACGCGCCGGTGCATGTCCTCCACGTCGGCGTAGAGTTCGGCCCACTCCTCGCGCGGCAGCAGGACGGAGCCGTTGCCCACCCCGGCCGTCTCGATCGCGAGGCGCGGCCGCAGGTAGCGCATGATGCCGAGCGCCTTGCAGACCCCGTCGACCCAGATGGCGTCCACGTGGAACTCGTCGCCCCGCACCGGCTTCTCGGCCAGCAGGAAGTGCTCGGTGTTGTCGCCGCCCGCCTCTTGGAGCAGGGTGCTCAGCGCCTCCTCGGAGTGCACCCAGCTCGTGCCCAGCGTGCCGAGTCCGGCGGCGGGCTTGACGACGACGGGGAAGCCCAGCTCGTCGGCGGTGCGGCGCACGCCCCGCGCCACCTCGGAGGTGCGCAGCGGGACGAAGTCCGTGACGGCGACACCGGCCGCGCGCACGGCCTGCTTCATCGCCCGCTTGTCGCGGGTCCTGAGGGCCATCTCCAGGGTGGGCTGCGGGCAGCCCAGGAGCTGGGCGAGGTATCCGGCGCCGTACTGGCTGAACTCGGACAGGCTCACCACCCGGTCCGGGATCCAGCCGTCGCCCTTCAGCTCCGTGGCGACCTGGCCCAGTTCGTCCATGTCGTCGAAGCTGTTGATGCGGAAGACGTACGGCAGGGTCTTCAGGACCTCCTCGTCGACGTGGAAGTGGGCGGCCTCGAACGTGTCGAAGAGCAGCGCCACTTCCGCGCCCTCCGCACGCAGGGCGGAGAGGATGTACGGGTCCCAGCGGCAGACGAGGATCTTGGTGCTCATCGGCGGTCTCCTTGTGCTCGAAAAACGTGCGGGTACGGGGGTACGCGGACACGGCGGGGGAGTGGGTCAGGACTCGGCCGGCTCCACGACCGGCCGGGACTCGTCCTCGAGTCCGGACAGGGGAGTGGACGGCAGGAGGCGCGACCCGCGCAGGACGAGCCCCAGCGCGGCCAGGGCCAGCGCCGCCCCCGCGGTCATCAGCACCACGTGCCCGTCCTCCACCAGCCGGCCCGACAGCAGCGGTCCGACGGTGAAACCGAGCGAACACACGAACCCGTAGGCGGCGTTGTAGCGGCCGCGGTTGGAGTCGTCCGCCCAGCTGTTGACCAGCGTCGGGCCGGTCGCGGCCAGCAGGGACTCGCCGACGGCGAAGACGGCCATCGCCGCCGCCCCGCTGAGCAGGGCGTACGCGCCGCCGCCGAGCCCGGTGACCGCGAGGATCAGGAGCCAGAAGAACGCCCAGCTCCCGGCGAGCAGCGCCAGCGCCGTACGCGGGGTGAGGTCCTTGAACCTGTGCATGAGCGTGACCTGGACGAGCACCACGGCACCGGTGTTGACGGCGAACATCACGCCGAGCGCGGTGGGGCCCAGCGTGCTGTCGGCCAGCAGGATCGCGGGCATGCCGGAGTTCAGCTGCGAGTACCCGAGCGTGAACAGGGTCAGGACGACGAGCAGCAGGGCGACCAGCTTGCGGTCGCGCAGGACGGCACGGTAGGAGGCCGGCCCGGGTTGACCTGCGGGGGCCGCTTGCTCCGTCTGCTCCGTCTGGTCCGCCTGTGCTGGCTGGGGGGCCCGCTCCCCGCCCGCCTCCTCACGCGCCTGGCCCGTGCCCCGCAGCTGCCGGGAGACCAGGAAGCCGGTCGCGAGGAAGGAGAGCGCGTCGAGCCCGTACAGCAGCTGGAAGACCAGGAGGGAGTCGGTCAGGCCCGCCACCAGGCCGCCGACCAGACCGCCGAGGCCCATCACCGCGTTGACCACCGCGAAGTCGGTCGAGAAGACCACCGACCAGTGCTCGCGGGGCACCTGGTCGGCGATCAGCGCGTTCCAGGTGATCGCGCCCCCGATGCCCAGACCCTGGACGAGCCCGGACGCCAGAGCCGCCTCGGGCGTGCCGGACACCACGAAGCCGACGGCTCCCAGCGCCGCGCACACGAGCGCCGCCCAGACCGCCGGGGCCCGGCCGAAGCGGTCCGAGACCCACCCGGCGAGCGGCCCGCCGACCAGCGCTCCCAGCGAGGTCGCCGCGACCGCGCCCGTCGCCGTCGCCAGCGACAGGCCCCGCATCTCGTGCAGGTACACGACCAGGAGGGGCACGACGAGGCCGGTGCCCGCCGCGTTGACCGCGTTGATCGCGATCAGCCGCCGTGCCGGGGCGGGCAGCAGGCGCAGTGACTTCATGCTGCTCATGACAGGCTCAGGACCTTTTCAGAAGTGGAAGAGCGGCTGGTCGGTGAAGGCGCCGGTGTCCGGGTAGAGCGAGACGCCGTACCGCGCGAGGACGTCGAGCTGCTGCTGGATGTAGGGCACCGCCGCGCCGGCGTCGGTGTAGTCGCGCGGCGCCATGCCGATGCGCTCCACGGCCTTCTCGACCGCGATGTTCTCCCAGCGGCCCAGCTGCGGCATGAGCAGGTGCTGGTAGTCCGCCTGCCAAAGGCGCAGCACCGCGCGGTCGTTGACGCGGCGGACCAGGTCGAGGGTCGTGTGGTTCAGCGACCGGGCGGTGTGCACGTCCATGCCGATGTGCGACCAGGAGTAGTCCGGGTCCTCGGGGTCGTGCACCTCGATGCGCAGCGCCTCCTTGTCCTCCCACAAAGGCATGGTCTCGTCGGAGATGCTGAACACACTGAGCATGAAGTGCCCCGCGTACTCCTGGGACAGGAAGTCCCGCGTCTCGGAGAAGTCCGCGGGCGTCTCCCCCGGGTAGCCGGCCATGAAGGAGCAGCGGTAGCCGAGGCCGCCCTCGTTGAGGAGGCGGAAGGCGCGCAGGTTGTCCTTCCGCGTGACCTTCTTGTTCATGTGGCGCAGCGTGCTGTCGCTCATCGACTCGAAGCCGATGGACAGGAACTGGCAGTGGGTCGCCGCGATCGCGTCGATCAGCTCGGCGGACTTGAGCACGTTCGCCCTGCTGTACGCCTCCCAGCCGATGCCGACGTCGGGCAGGAGCTTCAGCAGCTCCCGCAGCCGGGTCGGGGGCACCGTGAACGTGCTGTCCATGGCGGAGATGTAGGAGGCCCCGCTCTCGTCCGCGTAGCGCCGCCAGTCGTCCGCGATCTTCTGGGCGGACTTGTAGCGCCACTTGGGACTGGCCGCGGGGAAGGAGCAGAACTTGCAGCTGAAGGGGCAGCCCCTCATGGACTCGTAGGGGATGACGCGCCACTTGCCCTTCGGCATGGGGGAGGGGAACGCGTCGAGGTCCAGGTAGCGGAAGGGGCTCATCCGGTGGCCGAGCAGCTCGCGGGAGTGCCGGTAGACGAGATTGGGGACCGCCTCCGGTGATCCGCCGTTCTCCAGCATGTCCAGCAGGGCGGGCAGCGCCTCCTCCCCGTCGCCGCGGACGATGTAGTCAATCTCGGGGATCGCCCGCATCAGGGAGCCGTACTTGAGATTGCTGTACTGGCCGCCGAGGATGATGGGGATGCCCGGATAGGTCTCGGCGATCCAGTGGACGGCGTGCCGCAGGTCGCGCTCGGTCCAGATGAAGCTGGTCGACAGGAGAGCCGCCCGGTACGACCCCTGGGGCGCGGGGGAGACAGCGCCCTGTGCCCACAGGTTGGTGGTGTCGTAGGTGTCGGTGCGGTGCCCGGCCCGCTCCAGGATCTCCTGGACGGCGAAGGTCGTCAGGTGGGGGACGTTGTAGTAACGGGGGCGCAGCAGGGGGTAGTCGGCGCCGTTGTGCCGGAAGCCGAGCCGGTCGAGGCCGAACTGCTCGAGTCGGGTGCCCCGCAGGTACTTCGCCGTGTTCTGCGCCCCGTGCTGGCGGTCGAGCATGCTGCCCGCGAGGTAGTCGGAATTCTTCAGTGTCGGCCCGAGGCCGGACACGAGGACGACGTCGATGGTGCACTCTCCTGGGGTGAGTGCGGGCCGTGGCCCGCGACTGCCGGTTCGCCGTCAGGGGTTGATCTGCCGGCCGTTCACCCGGTGCAGCATCTGCAGGTCGCGGATCTCGTCGTGCTTGAGCAGCCACAGGAAGAAGCGCTCGACGCCCAGGCCGAAGCCGGAGGTCTTCATCGGACGCAGCTCCCGCATCCGCAGGTACCAGGCGTAGTCCTCCTCGGGGACCATGTGCATGGCCAGCGCCTCGCGGGCCTCCTCGGCGGTGGTGTGGCGCTCGCCGCAGCCGACCGTCTCGCCCACGCCGAACAGCAGGTCGCCGTTGCGGGCGCGGGAGGGGTCGCCCGGCTCGAAGGCCTGGTAGAAGGGGACGGAGAGGTGGTCGAACTGGGTCACCCAGACGAACTCGCCGTACTTGTCCATCAGGGCGCGCTCGGCCTTGCGGGTCAGGCCCCGGGCGCCTTCCGCCAATTCCGTCACGTATTCCGGTGAATCACCGAGGAGTGCGACGGCGTCGGAGAAGGAGACGCGGGGGAAAGCGCCGAGGGACAGCATCCGCTCGATGTGCGCGGTGTCTCCCGCCACTTCGGCGATCGTCGGCCCCATTTCCTTCAGAAAGGCGCCGGCGAGGTGGCGTACATACGCCTCCACGGTCTCCATCACCGCGTCCACATCACCCGGAAGCTCGGCTTCCGAGTGGTAGAACTGGCACAGGTGCGTGGAGTCGGGTGCCTCACCGCGGAACGAGGGCATGACGTAATAGCAGCCCTCCTCCCACATTCTGCAGCCGTATTCCAGGAGGAACTGCATGGAATCGGCCAGATAGGTGGGCACACCCTCCAGTTCGATGCGCACCGGCGACGAGTCGCTGCCGAGGCCCATGGGGCTGGATATGGACCCGGTCGTCACGGGGAGATAGGCCGCGCGGACGTTCCGCTGAGCCCAGAATTCCGCCGTGGCCCGCTGCATGACGTCGGTCAGCTGGAGCAGCATCCGGTACCACGGGTGCGTCAGCGCGATCTCGAAGTGCGAGTCCGGGTCACGCCAGGTACCGGGGGCCGAGAGGGAGACCTTCTCCGTCGTTTGCGCGCTCACGTGTCCTCCTTGGACGCTCTGTACTGGTGGAACAGCTGGAACAAACGGTCTTGGCCGGTCGGGCCCGGGGCTCGCCCGCGCTCAGTCCCAGCCCCAGGTGAGCGGCGACGCGGTCGTGCTGTCGGCGAGGGTGCGGGCCGGCGCGGGGTGCTCGGACCCACCCAGGGCGAAGACCGAGAGTGCTATGGCACAGGCGGCCATAAGGGTGGGAAGTCTGCGGCCCATTGATACGCCTCCGAGAATTCTTGGTGCCCTTGAATGCGATGAGTGGATCAGCGCGGCCGAACTGCGGTGTCGGCGACGTGTTCATATTCGCTGGCCGGAAAGCGACCGTTCAAGGGAGTTGGCTGGCACCAAGGTGCAGAGGCAGCAAGGGGACAGGGCTATTCGCGGTGCCCGGCGGGCACGGAAACGACACCGTGGCACATGCGGGAGGACGTTCCGGGCGGCGGAATCCGGAGCGAGGCCCGTGTCGTGTGGGGCGGCTCGCGGAGCAATGTCCGGGCGGCCGCGAGAACACAACTGCCCGCCACCTCGGCGGAGGCGGCGGACACGAAGAGGACGCCCAGGCGTCCGCGATGGGGTTGGGCCGGCTGGTAGAAGTGCTCCACCACGCAGCCGGGTACGCGGGACGCCTCGGCGGTCAGCTGTTCCAGCCCGAAGAGGGCGGGACCGGGGCCAGGGGGAGACACCTCGATGTGAATGGCGTACACAGGAGGAGAATCCCAGAGACGATCACGGGCCGTGCCCGTTACGCGCGGGCAGCTTGAGGCCGTGGCAGGAAGCGGACGGCGCCCTCGGCGCCGAGCGCGGGCCGCGCGCCGGGGCCGGCGGGCGCCGCGGCCCTGGTCAGAGCCATCCGCAGCGGGAGGCGAGGACCCCGGCCTCGAAGCGGCTGCGGGCACCGAGCCGGCCGGCCACATTGGCCATCATCCGCCGCACGGTCCGCAGGGAGAGCCCGAGCTTGCGCGCGGCCACCTCGTCGGTGTGCCCCTGGGCGAGCAGCTTGAGCAGGGCGTCCTCCTGCGGGCTCGGGGCGTCGGTCTCCTCCGGGACCTGCTGCCCGCCCAGCGGCACGGCGCGGTCCCAGGACATCTCGAACAGGGCCAGCAGGGCGGCGACCACGCTCGACGAGCGCACGACCACGGCGCCCAGGCGGGAGTTCTCCGGGTCGATGGGCAGCACCGCGCTGGTGCGGTCGACCACCAGCATGCGCAGCGGAAGCGAGGGGAGCGTCCGGACCTCGCCGCCCCGCTCGAAGAGCCAGCGGGCGTACTCCGTGGTCCCCCGGTCGTTGCGCACGCTGTCGAGGTAGATCGTCTTCAGCCGCACCCCGGCGGCCAGGCTCCGCTCGTCCAGCGGCCGGCTGGCCTCCAGTGCCGCCGGGCTCATCGAACCGCCCGGCACGAACGCCAGCAGTTCCTCCTTCGCGAGCTGGCTCATCTCGGCGAGGCGGCCGCGCACCTCGTCGACCCCGTAGAGGCGCTCCAGGCCCGCGTTGCTGCGGCTGGCCTGATGGGCCGCGTAGGCGGCGGCCAGTTCGGCGGTGGCCGCCCGCACCGCCGCCAGTTCGAGCTGCTGGGTGTGGATCTGCGCCTCCCACCGGTGTATGTGGGCGGAGAACCCGACCTCGGGGTGGACGGGGAGGGGACTCACGTCGTCCTCGGGGAGATGGAGCATCGACAGCTCCGCCAGGCGGTCCAGGCACTCCCGTACCCGCTCCTGCGTGGCGCCGAGCCGCTCGGCGACGTGGGCCACGGACCACTGCGGTTCGGAGATCACCGCGCGGTAGACGGCGACGCACAGTTCGTCCGCGCCGATCAGCGTCGCGAGCGAGATGCCGTGCGTCTTGGCGTACGGCTCTTCCGTGCCGGCAAGTTCCCCCATGCCCCCACCCCCAGGTGCAGCGTTGTCGACCGGAACGTTTCTAACACACGAACGACGCCTTCAGCCGATGACGATCGCAAATATTCCTGGCGGGGGGCGGGTACGGACACCGCGACGGCGGACCACCGGGGTGATCCGCCGTCGGGTTGACAGGACTTGGGTGGATGGGTGCCCTAACGGGCGATGTAGGGGCGGAGCCGCCCGGCCGCCGCGCCGGTCACTTCGTCGGCTTCTTGCCGGTGACGCCCAAATGTACCAACATGGCCAGATTCGGCTTCAGTTCGTTCTGCTTGACGCCCCACGTCTGGAAGCCGCGCTGGTGCGAGGCGACCGCCGCGAGCATCGCGACCAGGGAGCCCGCCATGGCCGCCGGGCTGATGTCCTTGTCGACCTTGCCCTTGGCCTGCAGCTCCTTGACGGTGTCCGCGAGGGAGTTGTTGACCGAGTTGAGGATCTTCATGCGGAGCTTGTAGAAGCGCTTGTCGCCCTCGGCGGCACCGAGGTCGACCACCCGCAGGATCGCGTCGTTCTTGCGCCAGAAGTCCAGGAAACCCTCGACAAGATCCTGGGAGGTCTGCCAGCCCGCCTTGCCGGCCCACGAGCGGCCGTCGAGCAGCTGGGTCAACTCGGCGCCCTCCGAGGCCATTTGCTCGGCGATCTCCAGGACGGCGCCCTCGACGTCCGGGAAGTACTGGTAGAAGGTCGCGGGTGAAGTCCCGGCCTTGCGGGCGACGTCGATGACTTTGACGTCCCGGTAGGGCGAGGAGCTGAGCATCTCGCCGAGGCAGTCGAGCAGCTTTTGACGCGTCGCCTGACCGCGCCGGCCGGCCACGCGGCCGTCGACGGTACGTACCTGTCCTGTCATGCCGTCAGCTTACCGACGGGTGATCGGAGCGCGATTCGGCCGAGTGCAAATGGGGTTGGGGCGCGGGAGGGCGGGGGAGACGCGCCTTTTTGGAATCGAGCGACAGTTCGAATGCATGCGCTGCGGGCGCCGTGGCGGGCGGTTAGCTTGGCTGGCATGGACTACGCAGAACAGGACACAGGGGGCGGATACGCGCAGGGCGTGCCTTGCTGGGCCGACGCGATGCTCCCGGACGTCGAGGGCGGCAAGCGCTTCTACGGTGAGCTCTTCGGATGGACCTTCGACGAGGGCGCGGGCCCGCGGTACGCCCACTACACGCAGGCGTACGCCGACGGGCTGCCCGTCGCCGCCCTCGCGGCCAAGGCCGACGGCCGCATGCCCACCGTGTGGACGGTGTATCTGGCCACCCCCGACGTGGCCGCCCTGGCCCGGCGGATCAAGAGCGCGGGCGGTTCCATGGTCACCGAGCCCATGACCGTCGGGCCCGCCGGCACGATGGGGCTCGCCGCCGACCCCGAGGGCGCCGTCTTCGGGCTCTGGCAGGCCGGCACCCACCAGGGCTTCGGCAGGCGGCGACGCCCCGGGACGTACCGCTGGTGCGAGGTGTACTCGCGGGACAGGACGCGCGTCGACCCCTTCTACGAGCACGTCTTCGGCTACGGCGGCCACGACCTCGACCTCGGCGGCACCGACTTCCGCACCTGGTCGCCCGCCGGGGCCCCGGCCGGCCCCGACACCGCGATCGGCGGACGCAGCCTGATGTCCCCCGCCACCGACGGATACAGCAGACCCGAGACGCCCCCGCACTTCCTGCTCTACTTCGACGTCACCGACGCGGACGCGACGGCCCGGGCGGTGACCCGGCTCGGCGGACGCGTCCAGCTGCCGCCCCACGACAGCCCCTACGGGCGGACCGCGGTCCTGCGGGACAACCAGGGGGCGACCTTCGCCGTCCTCCAGGACTGAGCTGCCGGACATGCGCACGGGTGGGCCCATGTCCGGCAAAACCCCGAGAAACCCCGAGACACCCCGGGACACCCCGATCCCGCCCCGGGTTCGCCAGGGCCGCCTCGGACAGGAAGAATCGGGGTGCGTGCCGCCGTAGCGGCTCGGGTGGTGAGACGCTGCACGGGGCTGTCTTCTTCGGCGGCCGCGTACGGGGAGGTGGCAGGGCAAGTGGTGGATCAGCTGACGCAGCACGATCCGAGGCGGATCGGGCCGTTCGAGGTCCTCGGCCGGCTGGGCGCCGGCGGCATGGGCCTGGTCTATCTCGCGCGTTCCGCGTCGGGGCGGCGCGTGGCGATCAAGACGGTACGGACCGAGCTCGCCGAGGACCAGCTGTTCCGCGTCCGCTTCACGCGCGAGGTAGAGGCGGCCCGCGCCGTGTCCGGCTTCTACACCGCCGCGGTGGTGGACGCCGACCCGCGGGCCGCCGTGCCCTGGCTGGCCACCGCGTACGTCCCCGCACCCTCGCTCGAGGAAATAGTGAATGAACACGGTCCGCTGCCCACCCAGGCCGTGCGCTGGCTGGCGGCGGGCGTGGCCGAGGCCCTGGAGTCCATCCACGGCGCGGGCCTCGTCCACCGTGACCTCAAGCCGTCCAACGTCCTCGTCGTCGAGGACGGGCCGCGCGTCATCGACTTCGGCATCGCGTCCGGCGTCTCCAACACGCGGCTGACCATGACGAACGTCGCCGTGGGCACGCCCGCCTACATGTCGCCCGAACAGGCCAAGGACTCCCGCAGCGTCACCGGCGCCAGCGACGTGTTCTCGCTCGGCTCCACGCTCGTCTTCGCCGCCACCGGGCACGCCCCCTTCCACGGCGCCAACCCCGTCGAGACCGTCTTCATGCTGCTGCGGGAAGGCCCGGACCTCGAAGGGCTGCCCGACGAGCTGCGCCCGCTGATCGAGTCGTGCATGCAGATGGAGGCGACGCTGCGGCCGAGCCCCGCCGACCTCCAGGCCCAGCTCGCCCCGCACCTGTTCGCCTCCGAGAGCGCCGACAACGACGACAGCGGCACCGCCTCCGCCTGGCTGCCCGAGCGGGCCGTCGCCCTCATCGAGGCGCGCCGCGGCGGCCGGCCCCCGGCCCGCGTCCCGGCCACGGCGGGCCGCAGCGGCGGTGGCCGCGCCCCCGTGACCGCGCCGCCGCCCCCGCAGCAGCCGCCGCCCGCGCCGGCCCGGCCGCCGTTCGCCGCCGGGCCCGACGCGGGGCCCGTGCACCTGGCCGGCGGCAAGGTGCCGATCGGCCCCGGGCCCCGGGTGGCCGACGCGCGCGCGGCCGCCGTGCCCGGTGACTTCGGGCTCGCCGCCTCCTGGTCGCGCTCCTCCTCGCCCCAGGGCGGGCCGGGCACCGGCGCACCCGCCGCGCCCGCCGTGCCGCCGCCCGCGGTCGCGCCCGACACGGGTCCCAAGACGTGGCGGCCGTGGCGGTTCCGGATGTCCAACGACGTGTGGGGCACGCCCGCCGTGGCCGGCAACCTCGTCTACGTCACCTCCTTCGAGGTGCACGCCCTGGACGTCGGCACGGGCCGCCGCAGCTTCAAGACCCGGGACGTCGCCTGGTCCATGGCGGTCGCCGACGGCCGCGTCCACGCCTCCGACGGCCCCACCCTGTACGCCCTCGACGGCGCCGACGGCTCCGACCTGTGGCGGCTGCCGACCGACGCGTGGGTGTACTCCCTCCAGGCCGCCCGGGGCACGGTCGTCACCGGCACGCGGGGCGGCGGCGTCCAGGCCTGGGAGGCCGCCAACGGCGAGAAGCTCTGGGAGATCACCGGCGCCCAGACCGACTTCGAGACGCCGGAGGCCGGGCCCGCCGTCTTCGACGGGACGGTGTACGTCTGGAAGGACGCGCGGCTGCGGGCCCTGGAGGCCCGTACCGGCGAGGAGCGCTGGTCCTACCCCGTGGGCGACGCGGCATCCTGCGGCGGCGTGCCGGTCCGCGTCACCCAGGCCCCGGACGGCTATGTGTACGTCGCCGCCGGTACCCGCGTCCTGGCCGTCGACGTGGCCGCCGGGCACGTCCGCTGGCACTTCGAGGCGCCCGCCGCCTTCCTCAGCCCGCCCGCCTTCGCGCCCGGCCCCGCCGTGACGGGCGGCGGCGTGTACCTCGCCGACTACCTCGGCACGGTGTACGCCCTGGACGCCACGGACGGCCGCGACCGCTGGCGCATCGCCACGGAGTCCCGCTCCTCCATCGAACCCGTCCTCGTCGCCGACGGCCACGTCCACGTGGGCAGCGGCAAGGGGCTCTACACCCTGGACGCCGTCACCGGCACCCCGAAGTGGCGCTTCCAGGCGGGCGGCGAGGTCGTCGGGGCGCCCGTGGTCGCCGACCGGCGCATCCACTTCGGCTCCACGGACCACCTGCTCTACACCCTGAAGGCCGACGACGGCCGGCTCCGCTGGAAGCTGGCCACCGGCGGCGAGATCACGGGGACACCCGTGGTGCGGGACGGCGTGGTGTACGCGTGCAGCAAGGACCGCTGCGTGTACGCGCTGGACGCGGAGCGGGGGACGGGCACCTCACCCCGGACGTAGGGCCGTCACGGCCCCGGGGCCCTCGGCCGTCACCGGTCTCGGGGTTCCTCCGGGGGACGGCCCGGGGCGTCCCCTGCGGTGTTCTCCGGGGTGTCCTGCGGGCGCTTCTCCCAGAACGGGCGGTTGCGGTCGGGGTCGTCCCGGTGCCCGTGCGCGTGGCGGCCGGCGGGGCGCGCACGGCGGCCCGGGCGGCGGCGCGGCTCCGGTGCGCCGGTGTCGTCGTACGCCGGCCCCGCCACGCGCGGGCGCCCGGCCATGAGCGCCGCCGCGAGCAGGAGCAGGACCCCGCCGCCGAGCGCCGCGAGGACGCCGAGGCCGAGGCCCGAGCCGTCGCCGGAGACGGACAGGCTCCCCTCCTTCTGGCCCTGGCGGACCATCCACAGCACCGCGAAACCGAGCACGACGACGCCCGCGAGCGCCACGAGCAGCCGGGACCGCAGCAGCAGCCCGACCAGCGTCACCAGCGCCGCGCAGGCCAGGGGCAGGAAGAGCGAGCCGAAGAGCTGCGCCCCGGAGTCGGTGACACCGCCCCCGGAGAACAGCTCGCCCAGGCGGTAGTCCCGCCCGTGACGGCCGTCGTACCAGGCTCGGAAGGGGCTCCATACGGCGGCCGTCGCTCCGATGAGAGCGAGGACCGTGCCGAGGACGTTGCGGACCATGCCGGCCTCCTCGTACGTCGTCCACGCACGGTGGCTCCGTACGCGGCTCTCAAGATCGACGCTACGCCGCCTCCGGCACCCCCGCCACGCGGCCGCCGCACTTCCTAGCGGACCCGGAAGCCGCCGCCCCGGCGGCCCCCGAACAGCTCCGCCTGCCGGTCGGGCGGCAGGTTCCCGAGGGCGATCAGGTGCGGCGCGTGGGCCAGCGCCTGGGAGCGGGCGGCCTCCTTCGCCGTCCACAGGGCCCGGACCGTGCCCTGCACCGCCTCGGTGGGGTAGGAGGCGATGGTCTCGGCGGCCCGCACGGCCGCCTCCCGCGCGCCGCCCGGCGCCGTCAGCTCCGAGACCAGGCCCGTCTCGTACGCCCTGCGCGCCGAGATCCGCTCGGCCGTGCCGAGCAGCGCCATCCGCGCCACCTCGCCGAACGGCATGCGCTGCGCCATGTGGATCGTCTCGTACGCGCTGACCATCCCGTAGGCGGTGTGCGGGTCGAAGAACGTGGCGCGCTCGTCGGCGACCAGGAACTCCGCCTCGCCCAGCAGGTAGAACGCGCCCCCGCACGCCATGCCGTTGACGGCGGCGATCACCGGTTTCCAGAGGTCGTTCGCCTTCGGGCCGATCGCGACGAGCGGGTCGTCGATCATGTACGGGGAGCCGGGCTGCGGCACCTCGGCGGCCCGGTCGATACCGGTGCAGAAGGCCAGGTCGCCCGCGCCGGTCACCACGATCGCGCGCACCGAGTCGTCGTGGCGGAACCGCCGCCAGGCGGCGGTCAGTCCGGCGGCCGTCGCCAGGTCGATCGCGTTGTGCCGCTCCGGGCGGTCCAGGGTGAGGACCGCCACGCCGGTGTCCTCGTCGAGGGCGGTGCGCAGGGCGCCGCCGGGCCCGCTCACGGGCGCTCCAGGATCCAGCGCGGGAGCGTGACCCCGTCCACGTCCGCGAAGACCGCCTGCACCCGCGCGCCGATCCGCAGCCGGGCCGGGTCGACGGAGTTCGGCGGGGCGTCGGGGGAGGAGACGAGGTTGCCGACGAGGCGGATGCGGGGGGCGTCGGCCAGCTCGACCAGGACCACGTTGTACGGGGCCAGCGCGGCGTAGGCGGGCAGGAGCGGGGGATGCGGGACGACGTAGGACCAGACGCGGCCGTGGCCGCTCATCCTGTGCCACTCGCTGTCGAAGGAGTGGCAGTGCGGGCAGCAGGGGCGGGGCGGGAAGCGGAGTTCGCCGCACGCGGGGGCGGCGCACCGCTGTACGCGCAGTTCGCCCCGGGCGGCGTAGCCCCAGAAGGGGGCGCCGTCGTCGTCCATGACGGGGCGGAGCAGCCCGCTGGTCGTCGTGGTCGCGTCTGCCATGTGATCGTCCTTTGTCGGGAGGGGGATCGTCGTGGCCGCTCGCGCTCTTCGTCGGCCCCTCAGGGGGCCCGCAGGAGCAGGGCCGAGGTGGGGACTCCCTCGCCGGCCGTCACCAGGCAGGTGGCCGCGTCCGGGACCTGGGCGGTGGAGGTGCCCCGCAGTTGCTTGACGCCCTCGGTGATGAGGTTGAAGCCGTGGACGTAGGCCTCGCTGAGGCCGCCGCCGCCCGTGTTCAGGGGCAGCCGGCCGCCGCTCTCCAGGGCGCCGCCCTCGGTGAACGCGCCGCCCTCGCCGCGCCCGCAGAAGCCGTACCCCTCCAGGGAGAGCGGGATGAGCGGGGTGAACGCGTCGTAGATCTGCGCGACGTCCACGTCCTGCGGGCCGAAGTCGGCCTGCTTCCACAGGTGCCGGGCGGCCGTCCAGGCGGGCCCCGAGAGCGGGTCGTCGGTCCAGTAGTTGACCATGCCGTGGTGCTGCGCGGGCAGGCCCTGCGCGACGGAGTGGACGTACACGGGCCGGGCGCGGCAGTCGCGGGCCCGCTCGGCGGCGACCACCACGCACGCCAACGCCCCGTCCGTCTCCAGGCAGTTGTCGAAGAGGCAGAGCGGTTCGCTGATCCAGCGCGAG
Organism: Streptomyces sp. NPDC034037; assembly: GCF_055575715.1. Taxonomy (NCBI): domain Bacteria; kingdom Bacillati; phylum Actinomycetota; class Actinomycetes; order Kitasatosporales; family Streptomycetaceae; genus Streptomyces; species Streptomyces sp. NPDC034037. The sequence continues at coordinate 317,775 of NZ_JBVISC010000004.1, forward strand.
GTCATATACATGTCGCGGGTGAGCGGACGGTCGTACATCATCGCGGCGGGGTTCTGGTTGGCGCGGTTGCGGCAGGCGAGGGCGACGTTGAAGAGGTGGTCGCGGGTGGTGCCGTACTCGTGCATGTGGCGGCGCGCCAGCATCGCGATCTCGTCGGCCGGGCGGAGCAGGCCGAAGGGGCGCGTCCACTGGGCGGGCGTGGGCAGTTGGACGGCCGTGTTCTTCCAGGGGCGGGGGCCGCTGCCGCGTTTGCGGGACCGCCAGGCGACGCCGACGCCCGCCTGACCGGTCGCGATCGCGGCGGCGAGGTGGGCGACGGTGGCGCAGGAGCCGCCGCCGCCGTAGCCGACCTTGCTGAAGAAGGTGACGTCGCCCGCCCCGACGGCCTTGGCGACCTCGACCTCGTCGGTCTCCTCCATCGTGTACGAGGCGAAGGCGTCCACCTCGGACGGGGCGATGCCCGCGTCATCGAGCGCGGCGAGGATCGCCCGGCACGCCAACGTCCGCTCGCCCTGCGGCAGTTGGCGGGCGAACGCGGTCTGGCCGATGCCGACGATCGCCGTGGCGTCCTTGAGGGAAGGCATGGGTGGCGGCACCTCCGCGAGAGGGGCGTCCCGGCGGGCGTCCGGGCTGCTGACAGGGCGTCAGGCTACCGCTAATCTGACGGTCAGTCAGCTGGTGCGGTGGGAGGGGCTTGCGATGCGCGGCGACCTGGGGCCTGCGATCCGTGGCGACCTGCGGTGGGGCACCGTCCCCGGCCTCGTCCGGTCGGCCGCCGAGCGGTACGGCGACCGGGAGGCGGTCGTGGAGGGCCGCACCCGCCTCTCGTACGGGGAACTGGGCCGGCGCGTGGAGCGGGCGGCGGCGGCCTGCGCGGCGAGCGGCGTCGAGCCCGGCGACCGCGTCGCCGTCTGGGCCCCGAACACCCTCGACTGGATCGTCTGCGCGCTCGGCGCGGTCTCGGCGGGGGCCGTCCTCGTCCCGGTGAACACCCGCTTCAAGGGCGCGGAGGCCGCCTACGTCCTGGCCCGCAGCCGCGCGCGGCTCCTCTTCGTCACCGGCACCTTCCTCGGCACCTCCTACGTCGCCTCCCTGCGCCGCGCGGCGGCCGAGGGCCCGGGGAGCGGGCCGCTGCCGGGCCTTCCGCACCTGGAACAGGTGGTCGTCCTCTCCGACGACGCCCCGCGGGACTTCCGGACCTGGGAGGACTTCCTCGCAGGCGGTGACGGCGTGGACGCGGCGGCGGTCCGCGCGCGGGCGCGGGCGATCGACGGAGCGGCGCCTTCGGACATCGTCTTCACCTCGGGCACGACCGGGCGCCCCAAAGGCGTCGTGATCACCCACGCGCAGACGCTGCGCTGTTACGACGTGTGGAGCGAACTGGCGGGCCTGCGCGAGGGCGACCGCTACCTGATCGTGAACCCCTTCTTCCACACCTTCGGCTACAAGGCCGGGATCATCGCCTGCCTGACGCGGGGCGCCACGATGATCCCCCAGCCGGTCTTCGACGTCGACGCCGTCCTCGCCAACATCACCGCCGAGCGCGTCTCCGTCCTGCCGGGCCCGCCCACCCTGCACCAGGCGATCCTCGACCACCCCTCTCGCGGCCGGCACGACCTGTCGGCGCTGCGGCTCGTGGTCACGGGCGCGGCACTCGTGCCGCTCCGGCTGGTCGAGCGGCTGCGCGACGAGCTGCGGGTGGGCACGGTCCTCACCGCGTACGGGCTCTCGGAGGCGAGCGGCATCGTCACGATGTGCCGTGGGGACGACGCGCCGGAGGTCATCGCCTCGACGTCGGGCCGGGCGATACCGGACACGGAGGTACGGGTGGTGTCACCGGCGGGCCGGCCGCTCTCCCCCGGGCACCCCGGCGAGATCCAGGTGCGCGGCCACCACGTCATGCGGGGCTACTTCGAGGACCCGGCGCAGACGGCCCGCGCGGTGACCCCGGACGGCTGGCTGCGCACCGGGGACATCGGCGTCCTGGACGTGCGGGGCAACCTGCGCGTCACGGACCGCATGAAGGACATGTTCGTCGTCGGCGGCTTCAACGCCTACCCCGCCGAGATCGAGCGGCTGCTCACCGCCCACCCGGACGTGGCGGACGTCGCGGTGATCGGCGTACCGGACCCGAGACTCGGCGAGGTGGGCCGGGCGTACGTGGTGCGACGCCCGGGCTCGACGGTGACGGCGGACGACCTGATCGCCTTCTCCCGCCGGGAGATGGCGAACTACAAGGTGCCGCGGTCGGTGGAGTTCGTCCACCACCTGCCGAGGAACGCGAGCGGGAAGGTGGTGAAGGGGGAGCTGCGGCAGAGCCCCCCACCCGACCGCCCGAAGACCGCCCCTGAACCCTGAGGCCCACCGCGACACTCCGGACGGCCCCGAACTCCCCTTGTCCGCGCGATTCGCCCCACTCGCTGCCCGAGGGGCCTTTGCGGGCTGGGGCTCACAGCCACCGCATGGCGGCCTCGACGCTGTCGTCGATGCCCGCGTTGAACGCGATGGCTGCCCCCGGCGCGTGCTGCCGGACCAGGTTCACGACCTGCTCGAAGAACGTCAGCAGAGGTTCGGGCTTGCGTATCCCGCCCCCGATGACGACGACGTCCCAGTCGCGTTCGGCCAGCGCCGCGACCACCGTGGCCTCGGCTGACCCGTCCGGCGCGATCAGCGCCATCGACACCTCGACACCATGTTCGCCGAAACGGGCCAGTTCCTTGTCCAGGACCGCGCGCATGGCGTCCCCGTCCATACCGGGCACTGCGTGCGGGTCGAAACCGAGAATGAGAGCAGAAGGCATGCTCTGCATGACGATCAACTGCCGGTGCCGGTTCCGTTCCTCTTTGCCGCGCTTCGTTGCTTCGGCCTCCTACCCCTTCAACTGCGCTACGGCAGCGATTCGTGGGGAGATGGCCCGCACGGCACGTGTACGCGCGTAGGGCTTCAGACGGAGCCGCATGGTCTCGAAGTGCTCGTCCCCTCGGGCAGAGGAAATGTGTTCGTAGTCGTCCAGGAACCTTCTCCACGACTCGCACGCAGCATCGACATGCCCGTACTGCAGTTGGCGTTGGGCAAGCACAGCGTTGAAATGCACCCGGCCCTGCCGTTCGCTTCTCGGCTGCACCTTCAGTGCCTGTTGCAACGCGCTGATCGAGCCCGGGAGGTCCTTCCCTTCGTAGAGCACATGGGAGACGTGGAACGCATAGGCGGACTGGTCGTAACCTCCGACGGCTTCACGACGGTTGTCGGCTTTCATCAGCGATACCTCTGTCTCCGCCAGCAAGCGCCTTGCCCGCCTGTGGTCGCCGACCATGGACGTGGCATGTGCTTGCTGTCCCGTCAGAAAGGCGCTAAGCCGAGGACCGCCCTTCGGGGCGGCCTCTGCCGCCGAGTCCGCAAGCTGCAAGGCCCGTGCACCGTATCCAAGGTTGGATGCCTGGAGGCTCATGCCCCGCAATGTTCGGCAGTACGTCACGTGATCATCCGCGTAGCCGGCGAGTTCCAGCGCCCTTGTGTAGTACTCCTGGGCGGTACGGTGGTCCCGCTCGTACATGGCCATCCAGCCGGTCAGGTAGGTCAGGTCAGAGGCCGCCGCGTACATATCTTTTCTGACAGCCGCAGAAGCCTCGGCGCGGAGCCACGGGGCCACCGTGTGGACCAGAAAGGCGGCGGCCATGGGGCGGGCGTGGGCCCCTCCCAGCTCGTCCAGGATATCCGCGATCTTCTCCGTCATCCTGCGTACTGACTCGACTTGCCCTGACCCGATCCGAACCGTGGCCTTGCCGGGAGCCACCGGGACAGCTTCAGCGGCTCGCGCCGCGTCGGCGAACAAGGGCACGGTCAGTGCTGCTGAGAACAGACCGCCCGCGGCGATGACACCACGACGAGTGGGGTCCATGTCGGCCCTCCCTAGGTCGACTAGCTCTTCCACCGTGTCGATGCCCGGCGGGGCCTGGTCAGACGGTGCGACCGGTAGCCCTGCCTCGGCGTGCGTCACGGTGCGATGCAGCTTTCGAGAGAACGCCTCAAGGATCACGCGCCTGACCGGAACCTTTGGGACCGTGCCGCTGATCCAGTGGGAGACCGCGGACTGGTCGTAGTGGAGCGCCAATCCGGCCTCCGCCCCCAGCCGGTTGATGATGATCGCGAACTGGGACCGGCTCCATTTGGCCTGTTCAAGCAGTCGCGCCAGATCAGTGTTCGGCGTGCGTGTGCGTGGCGCCATGCCCTCAACTCCTGCCAAGCAGTCCGGCGTTCATGGCTTTCATACTTCGGCACTGCTTCCAAGGTACCCCTCAGCGTGTTCACACGGTTGCGTAGAGGCAGGAGCGATCACCAGTGAACGGAACCGGGCCGTGGACGTGGACGGTGCTCTCCGCGGTTGCCGTGCTCGGTACCGGGGCCCCCATTAAGAGAGGCAATCCAGATGGCACATGCCGGCATTGATCCCGCTTCCCCGCCCCGCAGGCGCATCGAGGCCGTGGTCCTGGTCCGCAACGGATACGGGGACGTACTGATGGTCAAGCCCCGGTACAAGCAGGCAGACGACGAGCAGGAGTGGCAGCTCCCCGGTGGCGGTGTGCTTTCGGGGGAGACCGTTGCCGCTGCCGCCGTGCGGGCGCTGCATGAGGGGACCGGTATCAAACGGCACGTCACGCACGCGCTGATGATCGACCAGGTGCCTGCGAGTGAGGACGGCATGAGTGCTGAGGAATACAACGTCGTCGTGGACGGCGGAACACTCACCGCGGAAGAAGCTGCCGCAGTAGCGCTGCCGGAATCGGCGCGTTCCGAGTTGTGGGGCGTGCGATGGGTGGCCGCTGCCGACTTGGACAGCGTGGCGTGTCCCTACCAGGTGAAGCGGGTTCGGGCCGCGGCGCGCGCCTTCTCTTTCGGAATGCGGTTGCCGCTGTATCAGCTGGGCGAGCCGACGGTCGCATCCTGACCGGTTGGGCGCACATCACTCCCGCCCTGGCCGGACGAGCCGCAGGCAGACCATCACCCGTCGGGTCGGCTCATCCGCCTCGCCGCTCGGGGCATCCGGGTCGCCCGGCACGTGGTGCAACCGGCCGACCCGTGAAACCGGCGGGGAAGTGGCCGCTTCCCCGCCGGGCCGCGCACCAGAGGACCCACCGATACAGACAGGGGATCGCTCATGACAGCCACGACGCTGCTCAAGTTCGCATGGCTGGAGGTGACAGGGGTTTGCAACGAAATCTGCACCCACTGTTACGCCGACTCGTCACCGCAGGGCACCCACGGCACGATGACCGTGAAGGACTGGGTGAACGTGCTGGACCAGCTCGCCGACATGGAGGCGTTGGACGTTCAGTTCATCGGGGGCGAGCCGACGTTGTACCCCCACCTGCCCGAGTTGATCGAGCACGCACATGGACGTGGACTCGGCATCGAGGTGTTCTCGAACCTGACGCACGTCCGCGAGCCCTTGTGGGACACCTTCAAGCGCTGCGGGGTCAAGCTCGCCACGTCGTACTACTCGGACAGCGCGCAGGAACACGATCAGGTGACGCAGCTCAAGGGATCGCACAAGAAGACACGCGCCAACGTCGTGAGAGCGCTGGAACTCGGCATCCCCCTGCGCGGCGGAGTCGTCGCCGTGCGTGCGGGGCAGCGCGCACAGGAAGCGGCTCGGGACCTCACGGTGCTCGGTGTCGAAACGGTGGGTGGAGACAGGGCCCGCGCGTTCGGACGGGCCAGTCTTGGCGCTGCCCCCACCGTCGGGGACCTGTGCGGGCACTGTGCGCATGAAAAGTGCGCCATCGGCCCTACGGGTGACGTCTGGCCCTGTGTGCTCGGACGCTTCCTCAGCCTTGGCAACGTCAAGGCGGCGCCGCTCGCCGAAGTGTGGGGCGGCTCGCAGATGGCCGCGGTGGCCGCCGATATCGCGGCGGTGCACGGTCCCGGAGCACAGGCGTGCACACCGCCGCAGTTCCTCCCGATGTGCGGTCCCTGCCAACCCTGCGTTCCCTCGGTGGGTTTCTGTGACCCGAGGGAGGCGGGAAGTGCGCCGGGCGTCGCTACCATCGGCGCATCTGCTTGACCCGCATCAAGGAGAACCATGGACGACCACGGCGACGAGTACGGCGCATGGGTCGGGGACACCGTTCCGGACCCGGCGGCAGACCGCACCGACGAAGAATGGGCCGCCATCGCGCGCTACCTGCGGCACGCGGCGAATCAGCTCGGTCCGTCGTTGCCGCTGTGTCTGCCCGGGGAGCCGCAGCAGTGTGGGCGCACCGCCCGACAGCACGTCCTCGCGTGGGGAGCGGCGGTCAAGGCAGCCGCTCAGCATGTGATCGAAGAGGCGGCGCCCTCACCCGCGCACGCGGCTTTCGCGGCGGGTCCGCTCTATCACCGGAGGCGGGCCGTACTGCGCGAGCACGACAAGCACTGAGAGGGCGCTGACGGGCTCCGGTACGCCGCCGCTCGGCGGCGCCTCGCGTGCCATGACCGCGGGCGGTGGGTCAGTGGCCGATGGGTGGTTCCAGGCAGCCTGTTTCCTTGAAGCGGCCGTTTGCTCTGGCGCCGTAGTTGGTCTTCTGGATGTAGGCGGTGACGCAGGCGTCGTCGCCGATGTAGAGGCCGATCATCGCGCCCTCGGGGGTGACGTAGTCGTCGCCCTCGTAGCGCTGGTACATCTCCCTCACCTCCAGCTCGCCGCCGAGCAGCTTGCCCGCGTGGGTCGTCTCGCGCGGCTTGTACCCGAGGCTGTCGATGAGCGTGGCGCGCACGCTGTCCGGGTCCCACTTCCGTTGCCGCCAGAGCCGCTTCAGGACAGGTGTCATGCGGGCGGCCTCGGCCCGCGCGGTCCGCTCGTCGGCGGCGGACATGTCGCCGGGGCGCCGTGGGGCGCTGTTCTCGCCGTAGTGCGGGGCGCCGTCCGCCGCTCCGGGTTCCACGTAGGGGGAGGCGCCCGGCGCCGAGGGAGTGGTGGACGCGGTGTCGCGGGGGGCGGCCGGGGCGGCGTCCGTCCGCTTCTCGTCGCCGCAGGCGGTCAGAGGCAGCACGGCCGCCAACAGAGCTGCGGCCAGGGCGAGATGGCGTCGGTGCGTCGGTGTGGTCAGCATGTGCATGACTCTGCCATGGCGCACGTACGCCCCGGCGCCCCCGCCGCGACGCGAACCCTCTGCGACGATCATCGGATGCGCCCAGAGCACCCCGCCCGGCCCACCCGCCCCCGCCTCCTGTTCGTCACGGACCTCGCCTACCAGGCCAAGGGCCGCCGCTACTGCGACGAGGACATCCATCTCACCGCCCGGCTCCGCGAGGACTTCGACGTGGCCCTGTGCCACCCCCTGGACGCGGCCGCCCTGATGGAGACGTCCGCCTTCGACGCGGTCATGGTCCGCAACAGCGGGCCCGTCCTGCACTACCAGGACCGGTGGGACGACTTCACCGCCCGCGCGGCGCGCGCCGGGGCACGCGTGTACAACCAGCTGACCGGCAAGGCCGACATGGTCGGCAAGCAGTACCTCCTCGACCTCACCGCCGCCGGCCTCCCCGTCATCCCCACCGTCGACGACCCCCGGGACCTCGACCGGCTCCCGGACGCGGACACCTACGCGGTCAAGCCGAAACAGGGCGCGGACTCGATAGGCCTGGAGTTCCTGCCGAAGCGGGCGCTCGCGGCGCTGCCCCCCGGCCGGCGCGACCTGCTGATCCAGCCCCGCGTCGACTTCACGTACGAGGTGTCGTTCTACTTCGTCGACCGCGCCTTCCAGTACGCGCTCCACGGCCCCGCCCCCGACAAGCGCTGGCACCTGGAGCGCTACGCCCCCACCCCCGCCGACCTCGCCTTCGCGCAGCGCTTCGTCGACTGGAACGCGATCGACCACGGCATCCAGCGCGTGGACGCCTGCCGCACCCGGACCGGCGAGCTGCTCCTGGTCGAACTGGAGGACCTCAACCCGTACCTGTCCCTGGACCTGCTGGACGAGGCGACGCGGGAGTCCTTCGTGGCAGCCGTCAAGGGCTCGCTGCGGCGCCTGGTGAACGGGGCCGAGCGGTGAGCCCGGCCCCGTCGGCCCCCTGGGGGCGGGCGGATCAGGTCCGCGGGCCCGACGGCGTGTGGCCGTCACCGAGCGGCACGGACGGCGTGTGGCTGTCGCCGAGGGTGACGGACGGCGTATGGCTGTCGGCGAGCGCCGGCGAGGCCGCCACGCCGGTGGCGGCGGCCGCCAGGGCGAGAGCGACGAGGAACTTCTTGCTACGGGTCATTCCAACTCCTCGGGTGGGGCGGGGACTTCCAACAGCAGGGGACCCTACTGACGAGGCGGCCGAACGTTCGGTTCCGGCGGCGGGACGGCGGGGCGGCGTGGCACGCCCGGGGCGCGACGCGGGCCCAGAGGGGCCCGGCACCCCGGGCATGCGTCGGCCGCGGCGGCTTCCCCTCCGCGCCGCCGCGGCCGATCGTTCCCCCGTCGGGATGTGCAGCTGTGGGGTCAGCCCTGGGGCGGGACCGGCGTGTGGCCCTCGCCCTGGGTGGTGAAGACGCCGTCCTTGGGCGGCAGGGGCGTGTGGCCCTCGCCTTGGGTGGTGACGGCCCCGTCCTTGGGCGGGGCGGGCGTGTGGCCCTCCGCCATCGTGGTGACACCGATGTTCTTGTCGATCTCGCTCATGTACGACAACTCCTTCGTCTGAGCGGGGCTTTCGGGACAGCCACGCCCGCTCGGCAACTCCCCCGAGGATCGCCGAACGGGCGTAGTGGGCCGCTCACCTTAACCGCAGGGCCCGTGCGACCCGTCTGCCCCCCGACGCGACGGATCGACTCCTTGAGAGTGGCAGCTCCTCATAAACGTTCGATGAACGCCGCCGCGAGCGGGGTCAGGCGCAGGCGGACGGCGCCAGCAGGAACCGCACCCGGTCGGCCTCCGGGGCGCCCGCCTCCTCGTGGATGGCCAGGGCCTCGCGCCAGCAGGCCTGGGCCCGGTCCGACTGCCCGAGGCTGACGAGGGACTCGCCCAGCAGGGTCAGCACGTTGGCCCGCATCCACTCACCGCCGACGCAGCCGATGGCGAGCGCCTGCTCGGCGTGCTGGGCCGCCTGTGTCGCGCGCCGGTCCGCCAGGTGCACCTGGGCGACGCGGTAGTGCGTCGTGCCCTGCCACAGGCGCTGGCGGTTCGTGGCGAAGATCTGCAGGGCGTCGGTCAGCTGGTCCAGGGCGTCCGCGCGGTGGCCGGCGTCGCTGAGGGCGAGGCCGAGGGCGTACTTCGCGTTGGCCAGCCGGTAGGTGACCCCGAGGTCGCTGTAGACGGCGATGCCCTGCCGGGCCAGCTCGATCGACCTGGTGGTGCGGCCCATCGCCAGGAGCGCCCGCGACAGGTTGCACAGGGCGCTCGCCTCGCTGTGGCGGTTGCCGTCCGCGCGGAAGACCTCGATGGCGCTCCGCAGATGGACCTCGCTCACGTCGGGCCGGTTGACGCAGTTGTTGACGATGCCCTGTTCGTTCAGGGCGTTGCCGGTGGTCCAGGGGTCCTTGGACCGCGCGGCGAGCGCGGCCGCCCGCTCCAGCTGGCCGGAGGCGTCGTCGAAGCGCCCGTACTTGTTGAGCACCTGAGCGAGCGTCACCCGGGCCCGGCCCTCGGCGAGCGCGTCCCCCGCCTCGGCGGCCGCCTCACAGGCGGCGCGCGTCGCCATCTCGTACCGGTAGGAGATGGCCCCCGACTCCGCGAGGTCCTTCGAGGCGAGCAGCAGGTCCACCGCGCGCCGCAGGCTGCCCTGGCCCAGCGAGTGCTGGACGCACGCCAGGATGCAGGACGCCTCCGTGTGCAGCCAGTCGAAGGCGCGGCCGCTGTCGGTGAAGTCGAGGCCGGCCCGGGCGGTGACCTCCAGGTGGTCCACCGTGCGGTCGCCGGGGCGCTCGATGGCGTAGACCCGGGCCGCCGACCCCAGGTAGAAGTCCAGCAGCCGCGACATCGCCGCGTCCCGCTCGCTCGGCGGCTGCTCGTCGCGTTCGGCGCACGCGCGCGCGTAGAGACGTACGAGGTCGTGGTAGCGGTAGCGGCCGGGGGCCGCCGATTCGACCAGAGAGGTGTCGACCAGGGATTCGAGGAGGTCCTCCGTCTCCTCCGGGGGCAGGTCGAGGACGGCCGCGGCGGCGGCGAGGGAGAGGTCGGGGCCGTCGGCGAGGCCGAGCAGGCAAAAGGCGCGGGCCTGGGAGGGCTCCAGCTGGCCGTAGCCGAGCTCGAAGGTGGCCTTGACGGCGAGGTCGCCCGCCTGGAGCTCGTCCAGGCGGCGCCGCTCGTCGGCGAGCTTCGCCGCGAGGGTGGAGACGGTCCAGGTGCGGCGCGCCGCGAGGCGCGAGGCGGCGATGCGGATGGCGAGCGGCAGGAAGCCGCAGGCCGCGACGACGTCGAGGGCCGCTTCCCGCTCCGAGGTGACCCGCTCCTCGCCGACGATGCGGGTGAACAGGAGCAGCGCCTCCTCGGGGGACATCACGTCGAGGTCCACCAGGTGCGCGCCGGCCAGGTCGACCATGCGGACCCGGCTGGTGACCAGGGCCGCGCAGCCCTCCATGCCGGGCAGCAGGGGACGTACCTGCGCGGCGTCGCGCGCGTTGTCCAGGAGGACCAGGACGCGGCGGCCGTCGAGGACGGAGCGGTAGAGGGCGGCGCGCTCCTCCAGGGTGTCCGGGATCGCGGAGTCGGGGGTGCCGAGGGCCCGCAGGAACGCGCCGAGGACGGTCTCCGGCTCGGCCGCCCGCGCGCCGGCGCCCTGGAGGTCGATGTAGAGCTGACCGTCGGGGAAGTGGGCGCGGGCCACGTGCGCGACGTGGACGGCGAGGGTCGTCTTGCCGACGCCGCCGATGCCCGCGAGCGCGGAGACCGCCATCACGCGGCCCTCGGCGGCGGAGAGGATGTCGCTCAGCTCGCTCACGAAGGAGGCGCGGCCCGTGAAGTCGGGGACGGTCGCGGGCAGCTGGGCCGGGCGGACCACGGCGGCCGCCGGCTGCGGGGCGGCGGCCGAGGGCTCGGTGAGGGCCGGGTCGGCCCGGAGGATGCGCTGCTGGAGGTCCTTGAGGCCGGGGCGCGGGTCCACGCCCAGCTCGTCGGCGAGCAGCCGCCGCGTGTCCGCGTAGACCGCGAGGGCCTCGGCCTGGCGGCCGCTGCGGTAGAGGGCCAGCATCAGCAGTTCGCGCAGCCGCTCGCGCAGCGGGTGGGCGGCCGTCAGGGCCGTCAGCTCGGAGACGGCCTCCGCGTGGCAGCCGACCTCCAGGTCCATGTCGAGGCGCGATTCGATCAGTTGCAGTCGCCACTCGTCGAGGCGGGTGCGCTGGGTGTCGGCGTACGGTCCGGGCACGCCGGCGAGCGGTTCGCCGTCCCACAGGGCGAGTGCCTTGTTCACCAGGGTGCGCGCCGTGCCCAGGTCACCGACGCCGCGCGCCTTCTCTGCCGCCGCCCAGAGGTCCTCCGCCACGGCCAGGTCCAGGGCGCCGTCGGCGACCTGGAGGGCGTACCCGCCGGATTCGCTGACGAGAACTCCGGGGGGCAGCACCTTGCGCAGGCGCGACGCGTACGTACGGACCGCCGCCAGCGCCTGGGAGGGTGACTCCTCGCCCCACAGGGCGTCGATCAGCTCCGAGGCCGTGGCCGTGCGGCCGTCCCGCAGCAGGAGGGCCGCGAGGAGGGCCCGCTGCTGTGGTGAGCCGGTCGGGAGCTGCTCCGTGCCGTGCCAGGCCCGCACCGGTCCGAGCACGGTGAAGTGTGGTGCCCGGACCTCGGGGTGCCCCTCGGTCCGCCCCTCGGGGATGTTCCCCGAGGCCGGACGCCACTGCTCCGGTACTCGCGGTGCATCGACCATCGCTCCCCCTGCCGCCCTGCCGTTCCCAGATCCTGCCGGTCGCGGGCCTGCCCTGCCCGCGTCGTGCCTCGTTCGGTCATGCCCTCGGCCGTGCCCGTGCGGCGCCTGTGGCGGGTCCGGGCCGTGCCTCGGTCGTGCACCCCGCCAGTTTGCCTTGTCCACGGCGGATGCGTCAGCCGTGGGAGACGGCTCTCACAGGGTCCTCGCACGGCGTCCCGCGTGACGCGGGTACCCCAAGGAGGCGTGGGCGACCCGGAACCGAGCAGCTGACGGGCCGTCAGATCAGCGCTACCGTGGGCCGCATGGAGACGATGGAGAGCGCGGACAGCGCGGCGAGCTTCCCGAGGATCATCTCGGTGGACGACCACACCGTCGAACCCCCGCACGTCTGGCGGGACCGGCTCCCGGCCAGGTACCGGGACACCGGCCCGCGGATCGTCCGCGCCCCGCTGAGGGAGATGACCTTCCTGGGCGGCAGATTCGCCCCGGTCATGGGGGAGAAGGGGGACGAGGGGCCCGTCGGGGACTGGTGGGTGTACGAGGACCTGCACCGGCCGCTCACCCGCCTCGACACGGCCGTCGGGTATGACCGGGACGAGATCAGGCTGGAGGTCATCACCTACGAGCAGATGCGCCCCGGCTCCTTCAGCGTGCCCGACCGTCTCGCCGACATGGACGTCAACCACGTCCAGTCCGCCCTGTGCTTCCCCACCTTCCCGCGCTTTTGCGGGCAGACGTTCACCGAGGCCGCCGACCGCGAACTGGGGCTCCTCGGGGTGCGCGCGTACAACGACTGGATGGTCGAGGAGTGGTGCGGCCCCGAGGCCCACGGCCGCCTCATACCGCTCACCCTGATCCCCCTGTGGGACGCCGGGCTTGCCGCCGCCGAGGTGCGGCGCAACGCCGCGCGCGGGGTGCGGGCGGTCGCCTTCTCCGAGATCCCGCCGCACCTGGGGCTGCCGTCGATCCACACCGACGCGTGGGACCCCTTCCTCGCGGCGTGCGACGAGACCGGGACCGTCGTCGCCATGCACATCGGCTCCTCCAGCAGGATGCCGTCGACCTCGGCGGACGCGCCGCCGGCGGTCGGCTCCACGATCACCTTCGCCAACTGCTGCTTCTCGATGGTCGACTGGCTGCTGAGCGGCAAGTTCGAGCGCTTCCCGAACCTGCGGGTGATGTACGCGGAAGGCCAGATCGGCTGGATCCCCTACGTCCTGGAGCGCGCGGACGTGGTGTGGGAGGAGAACCGTGGGTGGGGCGGGGTCGCCGACAAGGTCCACCGGCCGCCGTCCGAACTGTTCGCCGAGCACGTGTACGGATGCTTCTTCGACGACGCCTTCGGCCTGCGGAACCTGGATTCGATCGGTGTCGGGAACGTGCTCTACGAGACGGACTACCCGCACTCCGACTCCACGTGGCCGAAGTCCCGTGAGGTGGGCCAGGCGCAGATGGGCCACCTGCCGCCGGACGTGGTGGACCGCATCGTCCGGGGCAACGCGATCGAGCTGCTCGGTCTGACGCCGGCGGGGTTGTGGGCGGGGGCGTGACGCCGCCCGCCCCGGTGCTCCGTGGCGCGGGCTTCCGGACCCCTTGTCTGACGGTGCGTCAGCTACGACCATGGGTCCTCCCCGGCGCGTGCCGTGCCGCCGGGGCGAGGTGGGGGTGTGGGGCCAGTGATCGCGTACGGAATGCAGCTGCCCGTCCAGTCGCAGAGTTCCCTCTACGCCGAGGCGTGGGAGGCCGGCGCCACCCCGGGTGACCTGATCGAGATCGCCCGGACGGCGGACCGCGCCGGCTTCGCCTATGTCGCCTGCTGCGATCACGTCGCCGTGCCCCGCCGGCTCGCCGACGGCATGGGCCTGATCTGGTACGACCCCGTCGCGACCCTCGCCCACCTCGCCGCCGTCACCGAGCACGTCCGCCTGCTGAGCCACGTGGCCGTCGTGGGCCTGCGCCACCCCCTCGTCACCGCCAAGCAGTACGCGACCCTGGACCACCTCAGCGGCGGCCGCCTGATCCTCGGGGTCGGGGCGGGGCACGTGCCGGAGGAGTTCGCCGCCCTCGGCGTCGACTTCGCGCGGCGCGGGCCGCTGCTGGACGAGACGATCGACGCCCTGAGGGCCGCGCTCGGCCCGGAGCCGTATCCGGAACACCACGGCCCCCGCTACGACTTCGGCGACCTCGGCCAGCTGCCCCGCCCCGCGCAGCGCCGCGTCCCCGTGTGGGTCGGCGGCTCCTCGCCCGCCGCCGTCCGCCGCGCGGCGATCCGGGGCGACGGCTGGCTGCCGCAGGGCGACCCGCGCCCCGAGCTGCCCGCGCGGATCGCCCGGCTCCGGCGGCTGCGGGAGGAGGCGGGCATCGAGGAGCCGATCGTCGTCGGCGCGATCACCGAGCCCCTGTACGTCGGGGCACCGAGCTGGCCCGTCGGCCGCCGGACGCTCCACGGCGGGCCGGACGCCCTCGCGGAGTCGCTGCGCGCGTACGCGGCGATGGGCGTCGACCAGATCCAGGTCCGCTTCCGCAGCCGCAGCCGCGCCGAACTCACCGACCAGATGCGGGCGTTCGCCGCCGACGTGGCCCCGCACCTCGACGCGTGAGCACACCGCCCCACCCACTCCACCGACCGAGGAGCGTTCCCATGGGCAAGCTGGACGACCGCGTGATCATCGTGACCGGCGCGGCGCGCGGGCAGGGCGAGCAGGAGGCGCGGCTGTTCGCCGCCGAGGGCGCCAAGGTCGTCGTCGCGGACGTGCTCGACGCGCAGGGCGAGGCCCTCGTCAAGGAGATCGGCGCGGACGCCGGGGTGCGGGACGGGAAGGGCGCCGCGCTCTACGTCCATCTCGACGTGGGCCGCGAAGAGGACTGGCAGGCCGCCGTGGCCACCGCCAAGGACGCCTTCGGCAAGGTCGACGGGCTCGTCAACAACGCGGGCATCCTCCGCTTCAACGAACTCCTCGCCACACCCCTGGCGGAGTTCCAGCAGATCATCCAGGTCAACCAGATCGGCTGCTTCCTCGGCATCCGCACCGTCGCCCCCGAGATCGCGGACGCCGGCGGCGGCACCATCGTGAACACCGCGTCCTACGCGGCGCTCACCGGCATGGCGTACGTCGGCGCGTACGCCGCCACCAAGCACGCCGTCCTCGGGCTGACCCGGGTCGCAGCGCTGGAGCTGGCCTCTCGCAGGATCCGCGTCAACGCCCTCTGCCCGGGGGCGGTCGACACGGCCATGACCAATCCCGCCCAGCTCGATCCGGGCGCCGACCCCGAGGTGGCGAAGGGCGCGGTCGCCGAGCTGTACCGGAAGCTGGTGCCGATGGGGCGGATCGGCACACCCCAGGAGATCGCGGCCCTCGCGCTCTTCCTCACCGGCGAGGACTCCTCCTACATCACCGGCCAGCCCTTCGTCGTCGACGGCGGCTGGCTGGCGGGCGTCAGCGTCCTCTGAGCCGCGAGGGCCCCGCCCAGTAGGTGACGGCCCGTCAGGTCTTGACGGTCCGAGGGGCGGGTGGAACAGTCGACGCATCCTGAACTGACGGGGCGTCAGAAACTATGCCGCCGCGACCGCCAGACCTCACGAGGACGGTGAACCTCCTTGGAATTCGGTCTCTTTGTACAGGGATACGTGCCCGCCGCGCGGGCCAGGGTCGACCCCGAAGCGGAGCACAAGGCGCTCATCGAGGAGACCGAGTACGTCATCGAGGCCGACAAGGCCGGCTTCAAGTACGCCTGGGCCTCCGAACACCACTTCCTGGAGGAGTACTCCCACCTCTCCGCCAACGACGTCTACCTCGGCTACCTCGCCCACGCCACCGACCGCATCCACCTCGGATCGGGCATCTTCAACCCGCTCGCGCCCGTCAACCACCCCGTGAAGGTCGCCGAGAAGGTCGCCATGCTCGACCACCTCTCCGAGGGGCGCTTCGAGTTCGGCACCGGACGCGGCGCCGGCTCGCACGAGATCCTCGGGTTCATGCCGGGCATCACCGACATGAACCACACCAAGGAGATCTGGGAAGAGACCATCGCCGAGTTCCCCAAGATGTGGCTCCAGGACGAGTACGCCGGCTTCCGGGGCAAGCACTGGTCGCTGCCGCCCCGCAAGATCCTTCCCAAGCCGTACGGGAAGTCGCACCCCGCCATGTGGTACGCCGCCGGGTCCCCCTCCTCGTACGCGATGGCGGGCAAGAAGGGCCTCGGCGTGCTCGGCTTCAGCGTGCAGAAGGTCTCCGACATGGAGTGGGTCGTGGAGTCCTACAAGAACGCCGTCAAGGACGCCGAGGCGGTCGGGGACTTCGTCAACGACAACGTCATGGTGACCTCCACGGCCATCTGCGCCGAGACGCACGCCAAGGCCGTCGAGATCGCCGTCGGCGGCGGGCTCAACTACCTCCAGTCGCTGCTCTTCCGCTACCACGACACGTTCCCCCGGCCCGAGGGCATCCCCCGGTGGCCCGAGCTGCTGCCCGCCTACAGCGAGGAGATCATCGAGCTGCTCATCGCCGAGGAGCTGATGATCTGCGGCGACCCGGACGAGGTCTTCCGGCAGTGCAAGCGGTGGGAGCAGGCCGGGGCCGATCAGCTCAGCTTCGGGCTTCCCATCGGGGTCTCGCCCGAGGACACGAAGAACACGATCCGGCTGATCGGGGAGCATGTCATTCCCAAGATCGACACGGATCCCGTGCATCGGACCTCCCGGTTCCGGGCGGCGGCTTCTTCCTGAGGTCGCCCTTCAGCCGCCCCGGCCTCCTCTCCCGGACGGAGGCCGGGGCCCTGCCGGGCCTGGGCGGGGCCTTGGTGC
The DNA here is from genome assembly GCF_055575715.1 of Streptomyces sp. NPDC034037. NCBI lineage: Bacteria > Bacillati > Actinomycetota > Actinomycetes > Kitasatosporales > Streptomycetaceae > Streptomyces > Streptomyces sp. NPDC034037. Next base: position 334,399 of record NZ_JBVISC010000004.1, read on the forward strand.
TGACGCGGGGCTGTGCCCCGGACCCCCCCAATCGCCCTTCGGGCTCGTCCTCAAACGCCGGACGGGCTGGAATTCCGCCGGTCCGGGCTCTCGACTTGCTCGACGCGCCGATTGCGCACGGACCATTCCGCTCTCCGAAATCAACGCGCCAGGTGTGCGCAGACCATTCCGCTCTCCGGAATTGTCGCGCCGGGTGTGCGTTGACCATTCCGCTCTCCGGAAGGGGACGTTCCGTCATGCTCGACCACCTCATCAAGGGGGCCACCGTCGTGGACGGGACCGGCGCCCCCGCCTTCGCCGGCGACGTCGGCATCCGGGACGGCCGCATCGCCGTCATCGCCGCACCCGGCACCGGCACCGAGCCGGCCGTGACGAGCGAGGACGCCCGGGGGCGGGTGCTCGCGCCGGGGTTCGTCGATCCGCACACGCACTATGACGCCCAGCTGTTCTGGGACCCGTACGCGACGCCGTCCCTCAACCACGGCGTGACGACCGTCGCCGGCGGCAACTGCGGGTTCACGCTCGCGCCGCTGCATCCCGCGCGGCCCGAGGACGCCGACTACACGCGGCGGATGATGGCGAAGGTCGAGGGCATGTCGCTGGTCGCGCTGGAGGAGGGGGCGCCCTGGACGTGGAGTTCCTTCGGGGAGTACCTGGACGCCCTGGAGGGGCGGATCGCCGTCAACGCCGGATTCATGGTGGGGCACTGCGCCCTGCGGCGGTACGTGATGGGCGCGGACGCCGTCGGCGGGCAGCCGACCCCCGACCAGCTGCGGCAGATGCTCGACCTCCTCCACGACGCGATGGACGCCGGCGCCTGGGGCCTCTCCACCACGCAGTCCGCCACCCACTCCGACGGCGACGGGCGGCCCGTGGCGTCCCGGTACGCGCGGCCCGCCGAGCTGCTCGCCCTGTCCCGGGCCGTCGCCGAGCACGAGGGCACGCAGCTGGAGGCGATCGTCGCCGGGTGCCTGGACCAGTTCGGGGACGACGAGATCGACCTGCTGGTGGAGATGAGCGTCGCCGCCGGGCGGCCCCTGAACTGGAACGTCCTCACCATCGACGCCGCCGTCCCCGAACGCGTGCCCCGCCAGCTCGTGCCGAGCGAGCGCGCCCGCCGGGCCGGCGGCCGCGTCGTCGCCCTCACCATGCCGATCCTCACCCCGATGAACATGTCGCTCGGCACGTTCTGCGCCCTCAACCTCATCCCCGGCTGGAACGACGTCCTCGCTCTGCCCGTGCCCGAGCGGATCGCGCGGCTCCGCGACCCCGGGGTGCGCGCCGGGATGCTGCGGCGCGCGGACAGCAAGGAGGCCGGCGTCTTCCGGCGCCTGGCCCGCTTCGACCGGTACGTCATCGGCGACACGTACTCCACGGCGAACGACGGCCTCACCGGACGGGTCGTCGCCGACATCGCCGCCGAACGCGGCCAGGAACCCTTCGAGTGCATCGTGGAGATCTGCGCCCACGACGACCTGCGTACGGTGCTGTGGCCGATGCCCGCCGACAACGACCCCGACTCCTGGGCCCTGCGCGCCCGGACCTGGGAGCACGAGGACGTCCTGCTGGGCGGCTCGGACGCCGGGGCGCACCTGGACCGCATGTGCGGGGCGCCGTACACGACCCGGTTCCTCGGGGACTGCCTGCGCGGGCGCGAGCTGGTCGGGCTCGAACAGGCCGTGAAGATGCTCACCGACGATCCCGCGCGGCTCCTCGGACTGCGCGAACGCGGCCGGATCACCGAGGGCCACCACGCCGACCTGGTCCTCTTCGACCCCGAGCGGATCGACGCGGGGAAGGCCACCCTCGTCCACGACCTGCCCGGCGAAAGCCCCCGCCTGGACTCCCGGGCGATCGGCGTCGACGCGGTGTGGGTCAACGGCGTCGAGGTCATCCGCGAGGACGCCGTCACCGGCGCCGTGCCCGGCAGGGTGCTGCGCTCCGGGCGGGACACCAGGACGGTGAGCACCAAGTGAGCCACGCGCAGCGTTTGTTCGTCGGCGGTGAGTGGGTGGAGCCCGACGGCGGGCACTACGAGGTGATCGACCCGGCGACCGGGGAGGTCGTCGGCCTCGCGCCCGAGGCGAGCCGCGCGCAGGCCGAGGACGCCGCCTCGGCGGCTCGTGCCGCCTTCGCGGGCTGGTCCCGCACGCCGCCGCGGGAGCGGGCCGCCCTTCTGTCCCGCGCGGCCGCGATCATCCGGCGCGACCTCGTCCCGTACGCGGATCTCGCCCGGGCCGAGACCGGCGCGACGACCGCCACCGCCCGGGGCATGCAGGTCGCGGTGGCGGCGGCCCGCTTCGAGCGGTACGCGAAGGGCGCCCTGGAGCCGGTGGAGAGCGGACTTCCGCCGCAGCTCAGCGAGGCGGGGCCGATGGGGAGGGCCGGGGTGACGGGCGCGGTCGCGGTGCGGCGGCCCGTCGGGGTCGTCACCTGCGTCACGTCGTACAACAACCCCTGGGCGAACGCGGCGGGCAAGGTCGCGCCCGCGCTCGCCATGGGCAACACCGTCGTGGTCAAGCCGGCCCCGCAGGACCCCCTGTCCGTCTTCCGGATGGCGGCCGCGCTGGCGGAGGCGGGGGCGCCGCCCGGGGTCGTCAACGTCGTCTGCGGCACGGACGCGGCCGTCGGCGAGGCCGCCGTCGGCTCCCCCCACGTCGACATGGTCAGCTTCACCGGGTCGACGGCCGTCGGGCAGCGCATCGGGGAGGTGTGCGGGCGGCACATGAAACGGCAGCTGATGGAGCTGGGCGGCAAGGGCGCGGCGATCGTCTTCGCCGACGCCGACCTGACGGCGGCGGTCGCCGGGATCGGCACCACCTTCTCCTTCTACAGCGGCCAGATCTGCACCGCGCCCACCCGCGTCCTGGCCGAGCGCGGGGTGTACGAGCGGCTGGTGGAGATGCTGGCCGGATACGCCGGCCGCCTGAAGGTCGGGGACCCGCGCGCGCCGGACACGGTGGTCGGGCCCGTCATCTCCGCCGCGCACCGCGACCGGATCGAGTCGTACGTGCGGATCGGTCGCGAGGAGGGCGCCCGGGTCGTCACGGGCGGTGAACGCCCCGCCGGGCCCGGCCTCGGCAAGGGCTTCTACGTGGCGCCCACGCTGCTCGCCGACTGCACGCCGGACATGCGGGTCGTCCAGGAGGAGATCTTCGGCCCGGTCGTCGTGGTCGTCCCCTTCGAGGGGGCCACCCCGCAGGCCGCTGAGGAGACGGCCCTCGCCCTCGCCGACGACAGCGACTACGGGCTCATCGACTACGTCTGGTCCGGTGACGCGGCCCGCGCCTTCCGTGTCGCGGGCCGCCTGCGGGCGGGCGGCGTCGGGGTCAACACGGTCGCCCGCAACATGGAGGCGCCGTTCGGCGGCTTCAAGAAGAGCGGCGTGGGCCGCGACGTCGGTTCGTACGCGCTGCACGCCTACAGCGAGCTCCAGTCGATCGTCTGGCCCGGCTGAGCACCGCCCTGACAAAGCCCCCGGCCGGCGGCCCTGTCAGGGTCCCGGGGCCGGTCAGGAGCGGCCCAGGAAGATCGGGTTCGTGAAGGCCGTCAGCGGGCCCGGCAGGTTCGGGGCCGTCGCCGGGTGGCGGACCTCCGCCCGGACGTACGCCGCGTACGACGGGGTCGTGCGCCACTCCACCGTGCCCGTGCCGGACTTCGGCAGCGGGGCGCTGGTGTGCAGGACGCCCTGGTCGGTGACGATGCGGACCGTGCCGCCCGGGGCGCCCTTGACGTCCAGGCGGACCGTGACGGGGGTGTCGCGGTCGACGGCGAGGCGGCCGCCGATGCCCGCGTGCGCGCCCCGGCCGCCCGCCGCCGAGAACGCCAGCTCCACCGCCTTCGACTCGGCCACGTAGGAACGGCCCCTGCGCAGGCCCTCCTGGATGGCCGCGCGCGTCAGGTCGTCGGCCAGGACGACCGTCTGCGGGCCGCCGATCCGGTCCGGGTCGCGGTGCGCGTCGCTGTTGCCCATCGCCGGGATCCACGGCCGGCCACCGCGTACGGAGGCGACGAGCATGCTGTCCCAGTCGGCCAGGGACACCTCGTCGTCCGGGGTGTACGCGCCGTTCCACACCTCCACGACGTCCGCCTCGCCGAAGCCGAACTTCCAGTTGCAGCCGACGCAGGTGGCGTGCGGGTGGGCGGGCACGACGAGGCCGCCCGCGTCCCGGACCTTCCGCGCGTACTTCCCGAAGCGGTTGTCGCGGGCGCGGTAGCGCCAGTCGATGAACGTGCCCGGGTCCGTGCCGAGGGCGACCACGTGGCCGTTGCGGGTGGTGACCTCCTCGCCGAGCATGATCAGCAGGTCCTCCCCGGCGTGCTCGGCCCAATGGGCGTGCGCGGAGTGGGTGTTGTGCTCCGAGCTGTTGATGAAGTCGAGACCGGCGGCGCGGGCGAGCGCGGCGATCTCGGCGGGGGTGCGGCGGCCGTCGGAGTGCACGGAGTGCAGATGGCAGTCCCCCCGGTACCAGGCGCGGCCGCGCCCCTTGGCGCGCTCGGGCGGATAGTCCGGCCTCGGGGTCCTGCCGGGCGCCCCGTAGGTGAGGGTGATCGTCACCTCGTAGGGGAGGCCCTCGGGGGCGACCGTGTACGGGCCGAGGGCGATGTGCCAGGTGCCGGGGCGGATGCGGCCCGGGATGTAGCCGGGGGTCGCGTCGTCGGCGCGCAGGAAGAACTCGGTGCGGGCGCCGCCGGACCAGCCCCGGAAGCCCTCGCCGCCGAGGCCGGTGCCGCGCTCGTCGAAGACGCCGATGTCCAGGGCGTTGCCCTGCGTCCCGGCGGGGACGGGCGGCTTCTGGTAGCTGTAGGCGACGCGCAGCTCGGCGACCCCGGCGGGGATCTCGACCGGCAGGTACACGAAGTCCGGCGCCCCGACGGGCAGCGTGCCGCGCACCGTGCGCGTCTCCGTGCTCCCCGGCGCCCGGCCCGCCGCCCCGCCGGCGGCCCCGCGCTCGGCGCCGCTCGCGAAACCCACGCCGTTCAGCGTGAGCGCGGCGGCGGCTCCCGTCACGAACAGTGCGCGCCTGTTCGGTCCCTCGTGCACGACGTCCTCGCACATGCGGCGGCTCCCCGGGGTGTCGATGGTGACGTGAGTGGTGCGGGCAACCCTGGTATTGAGCCGTGAACTGCGCGGCAAGGGAAGGAGATTGACGTATTTCCACCCGGTGGCCACGAAAGGTTCCGCCCACCGGCACCCTCTCCGGGGCAGCGGCCCCGTCCCTCCCTGGGCCCCCGGCGGCCCGTCACCCGGTGGCGCCCGCTGCCAGCAGCAGTGCCTCCGTCTCCGGGTGCGGGCCGAGCCGGGCCCAGTGCAGCGGGGTGTGGCCCGTGCGGTGGTCCTCGCGGAGGGCGGGGTCGGCGCCGTGGGCGAGGAGTTCGCGTACGGCGTCGGCGTGGCCCCAGCAGGCGGCGCCGCACAGCGGGGTGCCCTCGCCGCCGTGGCCGCTCTCGGCGTCGGGTTCCGCGCCCGCCCGCAGCAGCAGCCGCACGGCTTCCGCGGCGCCGTGCACCGAGGCCGCGTACAGCGGCAGCGTGCCCTCGGCGTTCGGCAGGCGCGGGTCGACCCCGGTGCGCAGGAGGGCGGCCACGGCTCCGGTGTCGCCGAGCAGCGCGGCGTACACCAGGCGGTGGGTCAGCTTCTTCTGGCGGCGTCGGTTCACCGGCGCCACGGTAATGAGGGCGCGGCCATGGACCAACCGGCTTTCCGGGGATAGGAAGTGCCGAGGAAGCACCGACCCCGGAGAGACCCGTGCGCATCTCCGCGACGCTGTACATGACCGACGCCACCATCGGCCCGGCGCGCCTGGCCCGGGAAGTGGAGGGCCGCGGATTCCACGGCCTGTACCTCCCCGAGCACACCCACCTCCCCGTCCCCCGCGAAACCCCCTATCCGGGCGGCGAGCTGCCGCCCGAGTGCGCCCGCATGCTCAGCCCCTTCCTCGCCCTCGCCCAGGCCGCCGCCGTCACCCGGCGGCTCACGCTCGGCACGAACATCGCCCTGGTCGCCCAGCACGACCCCATCGACCTCGCCAAGCAGGTGGCGACCCTCGACCACCTCTGCGCGGGCCGCCTCACCCTCGGCATCGGCTACGGCTGGAACCGCGAGGAGGCCGAGGACCACGGGGTCCAGTGGCCGAGGCGGCGGGCCGTCGTACGCGACCGCATGGCGCTCATGCGGGCGCTCTGGGCGGACCAGCCGACCGAGTACGAGGGCGAGTTCGGCTCCGTGCGACCCAGCGAGGCCCACCCCAAGCCCCGCCGGGCACCCCGCAAACGGCCGGGGAAGGGGCCGCTGTACGGGCCGCGCACCCTCATCGGCGGCGCGGCGGGCCCCGGGCTCTTCGCGCACATCGCGGAGTACGCCGACGGCTGGATGCCCGTCGGCGGCTCCGGGCTGCGCCAGGCGCTGCCCGTCCTGCGCGCGGTGTGGGCGGACGCGGGACGCGAGCCGGACGACCTGTACGTGGCGCTGACCGGCGTCGCCCCCGACGCGGGCAAGCTCGCGCACTGGGCCGAGCTGGGGGTGGACGAGGTGATCGTGCAGCTGCCCGCGGCCGGCGAGGCGGAGGTGCGCGCGGCACTCGACGCGGCGCGGCGCCACGTGCGTCCGTGACGGCCCTGGGGTGATCGGAAGTATCTGCACAGGTCAGGTGTTCTCGCTCGTATGCTCGGAGACATGACCAACAGCGCGCAGCCCGACGAGGCCGACCGACCCACCGCGAACGCCATGCGCCGCGCGCTCAGGCGGGCCAGGGACGGCGTCGCCCTGGACGTGGGGGAGGCCGCCGTCCTGCTCCAGGCGCGCGGCGCGGATCTGGACGACCTGACGGCGTCCGCGGCGCGGGTACGGGACGCGGGCCTCGCGGCGGCCGGCCGGCCCGGCGTCATCACGTACTCGAAGAGCGTGTTCATCCCGCTCACGCGGCTGTGCCGCGACAAGTGCCACTACTGCACCTTCGTGACGGTGCCCGGCAAGCTGCGGCGCGAGGGCCACGGCATGTTCATGTCCCCCGACGAGGTCCTCGACATCGCGCGGCGCGGCGCCGAACTGGGCTGCAAGGAGGCCCTGATCACCCTCGGGGACAAGCCGGAGGACCGCTGGCCCGAGGCCCGCGAGTGGCTGGAGGCCGAGGGGTACGACGACACCCTCGCCTACGTCCGCGCCATCTCCATCCGCATCCTGGAGGAGACGGGCCTGCTCCCGCACCTCAACCCGGGCGTCCTGACCTGGACGGACTTCCAGCGGCTCAAGCCGGTCGCGCCCAGCATGGGCATGATGCTGGAGACCACCTCCGAGCGGCTGTGGAGCGAGCCGGGGCAGCCGCACTTCGGCTCGCCCGACAAGGAGCCGGCCGTCCGGCTGCGCGTCCTGGAGGACGCCGGGCGCTCGTCGGTGCCGTTCACGAGCGGACTGCTCATCGGGATCGGCGAGACGTACGAGGAGCGTGCCGAGTCGCTGTTCGCGCTGCGCCGCGTGGCCCGCTCGTACCACGGCGTCCAGGAGCTGATCATCCAGAACTTCCGCGCCAAGCCGGACACGGCGATGCGCGGCATGCCCGACGCCGAGATCGACGACCTGGTCGCCACCATCGCCGTCGCCCGGCACATCATGGGCCCGGCCGGCAACATCCAGGCCCCGCCGAACCTCATCGCGGGCGAGTACGAGCGGCTGATCGCCGCCGGCATCGACGACTGGGGCGGTGTCTCGCCGGTCACCATCGACCACGTCAACCCCGAGAAGCCCTGGCCCCGCATCGAGGAGCTGACGGAGCGGTCCGCGGCGGCGGGCTTCACCCTCGCCGAACGGCTCTGCGTCTACCCGGAGTTCGTCCTGCGCGGCGAGCCCTGGCTGGACCCGCGCCTGCTGCCGCACCTGCGGGCCCTCGCCGACCCCGACACGGGCCTGGCCCGCCCGGACGCCACCGTCGAGGGCCGGCCCTGGCAGGAGCCCGACGAGGGGTACGTCGCCGCCTCCGGCCGCACCGACCTGCACCGCACCATCGACACCACCGGCCGCACCACCGACCGGCGCGACGACTTCGACGAGGTGTACGGCGACTGGGGGGCGCTGCGCGAGCAAGTAGCTGACGCCAGGCAGCGGGAAGGCGTCCCGTCCCGCATCGACGGCGACGTGCGCGCCGCCCTCGCCACGGCCGCCGACGACCCGACCCGGCTCACCGACGACGAGGCGCTGGCGCTGCTGCACGCCGACGGGCCCGCGCTGGACGCCCTGTGCGCCGTCGCGGACGACATCCGCAAGACGGTCAACGGCGACGACGTCACGTACATCGTCACCCGCAACATCAACTTCACCAACGTCTGCTACACCGGCTGCCGCTTCTGCGCCTTCGCCCAGCGCAGGACGGACGCCGACGCCTACACCCTCTCCCTGGACCAGGTCGCCGACCGGGCCGCCCAGGCCTGGGACGTCGGGGCCGTCGAGGTGTGCATGCAGGGCGGCATCCACCCCGACCTGCCGGGCACCGCCTACTTCGACATCGCGCGCGCCGTGAAGGAGCGCGTACCGGGCATGCATGTGCACGCCTTCTCGCCGATGGAGGTCGTCAACGGCGCGACCCGCACCGGCCTGTCGATACGGGAGTGGCTCACCGCCGCCAAGGAGGCGGGCCTGGACTCCATCCCGGGCACGGCCGCCGAGATCCTGGACGACGAGGTGCGCTGGATCCTCACCAAGGGCAAGCTGCCGACGGCCACCTGGATCGAGGTCATCGAGACCGCGCACGAGCTGGGCATCCGCTCCTCGTCCACCATGATGTACGGCCACGTGGACCAGCCGCGCCACTGGCTCGGCCACTTCCGCACGCTGGCCGCCGTCCAGCAGCGGGCGCTGGCCAAGAACGTCGCCGGCTTCACGGAGTTCGTGACGCTGCCCTTCATCCACACGAACGCGCCCGTCTACCTGGCCGGCATCGCCCGGCCGGGCCCGACCACCCGCGACAACCGCGCCGTCACGGCCATGGCGCGGATCCTGCTGCACCCGCACATCCCCAACATCCAGACCAGCTGGGTGAAGCTCGGCCAGGAGGGCGCCGCCGAGATGCTCAGGTCCGGCGCGAACGACCTCGGCGGCACGCTGATGGAGGAGACCATCTCGCGGATGGCGGGCTCCAGCTACGGCTCGTACCGCTCCGTCGAGGACCTGACGGCCATCGCGGAGGCGGCCGGGCGGCCCGCGAAGCCGCGTACGACGCTCTACGGCGAGGTCCCCGAGGAGCGCCGGCGTGCCGCGCAGGCCTCCGACGGGCACCTGCCGGAGCTGCTGCCCCTGGTGGACTGACGTCCCGCCGGGCGGCACGCGGAGGGCTTCCGCGCGCCGCCCGGGATTTCCTGGCCGGCCGACTAGCGGGTCAGGAAGCCGCCGAACTCCACGCGGTTCTCCGGCAGGCCCACCGTCTTCGGGCCGAACGACGTGATGCCGGTGACCGTCAGGCCGCCCGCCGCGCCGCGCAGGTGCCACACGGCGCCCGAGTCGGCGTAGGTGCCGTCCTCCAGCTGGGCGCTCACCGTCAGGTCGGCCTTGCCGTCCTTGTTGGTGTCGGACAGCAGGACCTGGCCGCCGAACCTGTCGTTCTTCTCGGAGGCGCCGGGGACCCCGGTGGTGGACTGCTGGAAGGCCTGGGCGCCCGTGCCGGTCAGACCGGTGCGGGAGCCCTTGAGCAGCACGGTGCTGCCGGCGTCCTTGACGGACTCGATGTCCTCGCCGGGGACGCCGACGGCCACGTCCGCGTAGCCGTCGCCGTTGACGTCGCCCGCGCTGATGGCGGCGCCGAACTCGTCGCCGTCCTCACCGACGCCGGGCACGCCCGCCGTGTCCTGCGTGATCTTCGCCGTGCGGGTCGACGAAGGACCGTCCGCCGTGCCGTACTTGATGAGGATCGTGCCCTTCTGGTACGGCATGTCCTCGAAGTTGCCGCCGATGTCGCGGACGATCAGGTCGCCGTAGCCGTCCTTGTCGACGTCCGCGATGGCGCCGCCGACGGAGGCCGCGAGCGGCTTCGGGGTGGTGTTCACGCCGTCCTTGCCGCCGGCCCAGAACTTGCTGCCGTACGCCATCTCCTCGAACCCGTGGTTGGTGACGATGTCGTCGGCGCCGTCGCCCGTGACGTCGCCCGTGACGAAGCCGCCGGGGCCGAAGGTCCGGCTCGTGGCGACCGCCTGGGTGCTCGCCGCCTTGCCGTCCCGCGTGAAGGGGCCGTAGGAGATGAGCATGCCCTGGTCGTCGTTGTCCGGGTCGTCGCTGCTCGGGAAGTCGACCGTGACCAGGTCGCGCTTGCCGTCGCCGTTGAAGTCGCCCGCGGTGACGTGCCCGCCGTTCCAGGGCAGCTCGGCGCTGCCCTGGCCGGACAGGCCCGAGGCCGAGCCCCACAGGACGACGGCCTTGCCGTCGTAGCCGTTGACGACGAGGTCGGTGTACTGGTCGCCGTCGAGGTCGGCGGCGGCCGTCTCCTGCCCGAACCGCCCGCCGTTCTGCGGCTCGCCGGGCACGCCGGGAGTGGCGCGGCCGAACGTCTTGGCGTGCGCGGTGTCGGGGCCGGACGCCGAGCCGAGGACGACCGTCACCTTGCCGGGCGTCGTGCCCTCGTAGCCGCCGACGGAGGAGATCGCGAGGTCGGCGTACCCGTCGTGGTTGAAGTCGACGAGCGGCGTGCGGGGCGCCGTCGGGGCGGCCGAAGCGGCGCCCGCGGAGGCGACGAGCACGAGGGGCGTGACGAGCGTGGTCACCGCGAGAGCGGCCGTGAGGGAGCGTCGCATGGGTTCTCCAAAAGGAAGGACAAGAGGACAGACAAAAGGACAGAAAGGACGGGAGGGGTACGGGGAGAGGGAGGCGGGAGAGGGGCGGCGGGTCAGCCGGCGAGGGTGTGGCCCCACTTGGCGTCCTTCTCGGGCGCGCCGAGCTTGACCGGGCTGAGCGTGCCCGCGCCGGTCGTGGTCAGGCCGCTCGCGGAGCCGTAGAGGTTCCACAGGGCGCCCGAGTCGGTGTACGTGCCGTCCTCGCCGGGAGCCGTGGCGGTCAGATCGGCCTTGCCGTCCTTGTTCAGGTCGGTGAGGGACACCCGGCGGCCGAAGTCGTCGCCCGTCTCGGAGACCCCGGGGACCCCGGCGGTGCTCTGGTTGTAGGCGACGGCGCCCTTGCCCGTCATGCCGCCAGCGGCCTTGGACGCGCCCTTGAGCAGGACGACCGCGCCGGTGCCGGTGGCCGCGTCGAGGCTCTCGCCAGGGACGCCGACGGCGACCTCCGCCCTGCCGTCACCGTTCACGTCACCGGCGCTGAGGGAGGCGCCGAAGGCGTCGTTCTCCTCGCTCGCCCCCGGGACGCCCGCCGTGTCCTGGGTGATGACCTTCTTGCGGGCGTCGGTGGGGCCGGTGGAGCCGCCGTACTGGATGGTGATGCTGCCCGGGTGGCTGTCGATGACCTCGGTGACGGAGCCGATGTCGCGGGTGATCAGGTCGCCGTAGCCGTCGCCGTCGACATCGCCGACGGTGCCGCTGTAGGCCGTGCCGAGCGCCTTGGAGGTGTGGCTGACGCCGGTCCTGGACCCCTTCCAGAAGCGGGCCTCGTGCTGCATCTCCTCAAAACCGTGCGTGGTGACGATGTCGTCCACGCCGTCGCCCGTCAGGTCGCCGGTGATGAAGGAGCGGATGCCCGTCGGGCCGTCGCTCGTGGTGAAGCTGTCCTGCGTACGCGTCTTGCCGTCCCGGGTGAAGGGGCCGTACTGGATCGTCATCCCGGAGACGTCCGGGTCGTCGCTCGGTTCGGCGTTCACGACCAGGTCGCGCTTGCCGTCGCCGTTGAAGTCGCCCAGGGCGAACTCGGAGTACTGGTAGGGCAGGAGCGTGTTCTGGCCGGTCAGGCCGTCCTTGGAGCCCCACAGCACGGTGGCCTTGTTGCCGTTGTCGTCACCGCCGGCCACGAGCAGGTCGGTGTAGGAGTCGCCGTCCAGGTCGCCGGGGATCGACTGGTAGCCGAAGGCGTACGTGCCCGTGGGCTCGCCGGGCACGCCCGGCGTGGAGCGGTCGATGATCTGGTGGCGCGCCGTGCCGGGCCCCGAGGCGGTGCCGTACACGACGGAGACGTAGCCCGCCTTCTCGACGCCGTCGACCGTGCCGGAGGGCGCCGTGACCGCGAGGTCGGGGTACCCGTCGTGGTTGAAGTCGGTGACCGGCGTGCGGGGCGGCACGGGCGCGGCCGACGCCTGGCCGGCGGCGGCGACGACGGCGAGGGGGGTCGCGAGCGCGGCGACGGCGATCGCGGTGATGAGGGTGCGGCGGGGCACTGAGCCTCCTGTGGAAAACGTCTGTGACACAACGGGAGACGGGCCTCCCGGAGCGAAGGTTGTACACCACAGGAACTCCGTTACGAGATGCGGACGTTCCATCGAGTACGGCGGCCGTTCACCTCGCGGCCCGCCCGGATGCGGGACACTGGCCGCTGGTCGGGGCGGCCGAAGCGGCCGGGGGAGGGGCACGATGGCGCGGGCGAGAGTGTCGATGCAGGAGCTGATCCGGCGCAGGCGCCGGGCCGCCTTCGTGGGCAGGGGCGAGGAACTGCGTCTGTTCCGGGAGAACTTCGACGTGCCGGTGGACGACGACCGCCACCGGTTCCTGTTCCACGTGCACGGCCCGGCGGGCGTCGGCAAGACCTCGCTCGTGCGGGAGCTGGCCCAGCTGGCGAGGGACCGGGGCGCCCTCGTCGCCCACGTCGACGAGGGCGCGGCCGGCATCCCCGAGGCCATCACCGACATGGCGGACCAATTCGCCCAGCAGGGGCGGACGTTGAAGGCGCTGGAGCGGGCGCTGGCCGCCCATCGGCAGCGCAGCCACGAGGCCGTCGCGGCCGCCCTGCGCGAGCCCGGCCCCGACGGGCCCTCCACCGGCAGCGCGGTGGCGGCCCGGGCCGGCGTGGTGGGCCTCGGCATGGTGCCGGTGGTGGGCGGCTTCGCCGGGGTCCTCGACGCGGACCGCCTCGCGCGCGGCGCGGACCGGCTGCGCTCGCGCCTGCGCGGCCAGGAGGACGCGCCGCCCGCCCTCGAACCGGAGCGCCTCCTCACCCCCGTGCTCCTGGCCGAGCTGGCCGAGGCCGCCGTCGCCGTGCCCTGGGTGGTCCTCTTCTTCGACACGTACGAGCGCACGGCGCCGTTCCTCGACCGCTGGCTGCACGCCGTGATGACCAGCGAGCGCTACGGCGAACTGGCCGCCAACGTCGTCGTGGTGACCGCGGGCCAGCGCCCCCTCGACCCCGCCCGCTGGGAGGGCGCCGCCCACTTCGCGGCCGAACTGCCGCTGCGGCCCTTCACCGAGGCCGAGGCGCGCGCCCTGCTCGCCGCCAAGGGCCTCACCGACGAACCGGTGGTCGCGGAGGTGCTGCGGCTGTCCGGCCGCCTGCCCGTGCTCGTCTCCACCCTCGCCGAGAGCGGCCCCGCCGGCCCCTCCGACGTGGGCGACCCCAGCGCCACCGCGGTGGAACGCTTCCTCGAGGGCGAGCCGGACCCCGCCCGCCGCACGGCGGCCCTGGCCTGCGCGCTGCCCCGGCGCCTGGACGAGGAGGTCGTGGGCGCCGCCACCGGCGAGGGCGGCGAGGGCCCGGCGGAGCTGTACGCCTGGCTGCGCGCCATGCCGTTCGTACGGACCGACCGCGGGGGCGAGAGCCGCTACCACGGCGTCGTGCGCGCCCCGATGCTGCGCCTGCGCCGGGGCCTGACCCCTGAGCAGTGGGCCGCGGGGCACACCCGCCTCGCCCAGCTTTACGGGCGGCGGCGCGCCGCCCTGGAGGAGGCGGAGGGGAGCCCGCCGCGGCCGGACGACGCCTGGTCGCGGCCCGCCTGGCGGGCGGCGCGCGTCGAGGAGCAGTACCACCGGCTGTGCGCCCGCCCGCGCGAGGCGCTGCCCGCCGTCCTGCGCGACGGCGTCGGCGCGTGCCGCGTGGACACGGCCGTGGCCCGCGAGTGGGCGCGGGCCGTGCAGGACGCGGCCGAGGACACCGACGCGCGGCAGCTGCGGGCCTGGGCCGACGACTGCGGGGCGGCGCTCGCCGACGAGGCGCAGGGCGCGCTGCGGGTGCTGGAACTGCTCCTGGGCCGCGCCGGGCTCGACGACGCGGGCAGGGCGGCCGCGCACAACGCGCGCGGCCTGCGGCTCTTCCTCCTCGGCCGGCCGCGCGAGGCACTCGGCGACCACGAGCGCGCCATCGCCCTGGACCCCGCCGACCCCTGGGGCCACCACGACCTGGCGATCACCCGCCGGGCCCTCGGGGAGTACGAGCGGGCGCTGGAACACCTCGCGCACGCCGCGGAGCTGGTGCCCGACGCGGCGTGGGTGGCCCAGCAGCGCGGCGAGACCTACCGGCGCATGGGCCGCCCGGCCGAGGCCCTGCCCTGGCTGGAGCGCGCGCACGAGCTGGACCCGGCGGAGCCGGTGACGCTGGGCAGCCTCGGCCAGGCCAAGTGCGCGCTCGGCCGCTTCCGCGAGGCCCTGGACGACCTGGACCGGGCGATCGCCCTGCGGCCGGAGTACGCCTGGGCGCTGGGCCGCCGGGCCCGGGTCCGCCACCACCTGGGCGATGTGCCGGGCGCCCTCGCCGACCTGGACCGGGCCGAGCGGCTCGCCCCGGACGTCGCGGGCACCCTGGGCGAGCGGGGCAATGTGCTGCGCTCGGCGGGCCGCCACGAGGAGGCCGTCGTCGAGTTCGACCGCGCGCTGTCCCTGGACCCCGGCTACGCGTGGGCGTGCGGCTCCAGGGCCCTGTCCCTGGAGGCCCTCGGCCACGTCACCGAGGCCCTGGCCTCCCTGGACGAGGCGCTGCGGATCGACCCCGGGTACGCGTGGGCACGGGAGCAGCGGGAGCGGATGCGCGCCGGTGACGCAGGCGCGTCCGTGTCCGGCGGATGAAGGCCCGGCACACGGTGTCGGCAGGCCCTGCGAAGCTCCCGTGAACGTCGTCCAAATGCGACCTCAGGGGCGTCTTGCCGCATACCCCTTGCGCGCTGAACCGATCGTTCCCGTTCGATTACAGTGCTGCGCAGACGCAACCGGTCGAGGCGTGTGGGGAGGTCCGGTGGGCACAGCGGCAGCCACCGGTGTCTGGGGCCGCGCCGAGCAGCAGGACTTCCGCAGCCGGGTGCGGGGCGCGCTCCTCGGGGCCGCCGTGGGCGACGCCTTCGGGGCGCCCGTCGACGCCCTCCCCCTGGCGGCGATACGGGCGGCGCACGGCTCCGACGGTCTGACCGAGCCCGTCCCGGCGTACGGCAGGCGGGGCGCGGTCACCGCCGCCACCCAGCTCACCCTCTTCACCGTGGACGGGCTCATCCGCGCCCAGGTCCGGCGCGACACCGGCGCCTGGCATCCGCCGACCGACCTGCACCGCGCCTACCGCCGCTGGCTCGCCACCCAGAGCGACTGGGGGCCCGACGAGCGGCGCGAGGAGGACGGCTGGCTGGCCCGCGAGGAGTGGCTGTACCAGCGGCGCGATCCTCCCCGGGCGTGCCTCCTCGGCCTCGGCAACGTGATCATGGGCACGCTGGAGACCCCCAAGAACCCCGACGCGCGGGGCCCCGAGGCCGCCGTCAGATCCGCGCCCCTCGGCCTCCTCGTCGGCTGGGAGCCGCAGCTCGTGCTGCAACTCGCCGTCGAGGGCGCCGTGCAGACCCACGGCCACCCCACCGCCTATCTGGCGGCCGGCGCGCACGCCCTCGTCGTGCACGGCCTCGCCCGCGGCGAGTCCCTGGACGGCGCGCTCCAGCGGGCCCTCGCCCTGCTCGCCGCCCGCCCCGGCCACCAGCCCGTCACGGACGCCCTGCGGCACGCGCTGGGCGCCGTGCGCCAGAGCCTGCCGACGGCCGCGCGGGTGGGCGAGCTGCTCGCGGACGGCACCGCCGAAGGGGTCCTCGCCGCCGCCGTGTACTGCGCGCTGGTCGGCGAGGACGTCCGGCACGGGGTGCGGCTCGCCGTCAACCACGACGGGGCGTCGGCCGCTGCGGGCGCGCTGTGCGGGGCGCTGCTGGGCGCGCTGCACGGGGAGACGGCGCTGCCGCCGGGCTGGCTCACCGAGCTGGAGGGCCGGCCCACCATCCTGGAGCTGGCCGACGACTTCGCGATGGAGATGACCCAGGGCCCGGCCCTGCACGGCCCCGCCGCCTCCGCGCCGGGCTGGCTCGCCCGCTATCCGCGCGCCTGAGGCGACTTCGCCGGGAGCGCCTTGGCCCCGGCGGCTCCCGTGGGGCCGTCGTCGTCGGTGTTGACGCGTTCGATGAGCGCGTCCCGCTCCGGGGTGTCCTCGGGCTTCAGTCTGCCGACGAGGACGTAGAGGACGAGGGAGACGGCCAGCGGGATCGACACCTGGTACTGGAGGGCGACACCGCCCTCGACGGCGGCGTTCACCGGGTAGTTGACCAGGTAGAAGGCGAACAGTCCGGCGCCCCAGCTGGTCAGCGCGGCCGTCGGCCCGCAGGTGCGGAAGGCGCGCAGCAGGCCCAGCATCATCGGGATCGCGATGGGCCCCATCAGCCCGGCGACCCACTTGATGACGACGGTGATGATGTCCTTGAACGCCGGGGAGTTGACCTGCGTGGCGACCGCCATGGACAGGCCCAGGAAGGCCACCGTGGTCAGCCGGGCGGCGAGCAGCCCCGCCCGCTCCGACCAGCCCCTCGCCCGCGCGGAGAGCACCGGCGCCACGTCCCGGGTGAAGACGGCGGCGATCGCGTTGGCGTCGGAGGAGCACATGGCCATGGTGTGCGAGAAGAAGCCGACGATGACCAGGCCCAGCAGGCCGTGCGGCAGCAGCTGTTCGGTCATCAGGGCGTACGCGTCCGAGCCGTCGGGCTTCTTGGCGTCGACCAGGAGCGGTGACATCCACATGGGGAAGAACAGGACGAGGGGCCAGACGAGCCAGAGGATCGCGGAGAGCATCGCGGAGCGCGCGGCCTCCTTGGCGTTGGCGGTCGCCATGTAGCGCTGCGCCTGGTTGAGCATGCCGCCGTTGTACTCGAAGAGCTTGATGAAGAGGAACGCCAGCAGGAAGACCGTGCCGTACGGGCCGACCAGCGGTTTGCCGTGCCCGGCCAGCTCCGGTTCGTCCCAGACCCCGAGGAAGCCGCCGTGCGGGCCGAGTTCGGCGACGACGGCCACGAACATCGCGACGCCGGCGAACAGCTGGATGACGAACTGGCCCAGCTCGGTGAGCGCGTCCGCCCACAGGCCGCCGATGGTGCAGTAGATCGCCGTGATGACGCCGGTGACGAGGATGCCCTGGTTCAGCGACGCCCCGGTGAACACCGAGAGCAGCGTCGCGATGGCGGCCCACTTGGCGCCCACGTCCACGATCTTCAGCAGCATCCCCGACCAGGCGAGCGCCTGCTGGGTCCGCAGGTCGTAGCGGTTCTTCAGGTATTCGAGCGGCGAGGCGACGCGCAGGCGGGAGCGGAGCCGGTTGATGCGGGGGGCGAAGAGCCGGGCGCCGATGGCGATGCCGAGCGCGATGGGGAAGGACCAGGTGACGAAGGACGTGACGCCGTAGGTGTACGCGATGCCCGCGTACCCGGTGAACATCACCGCGCTGTAGCCGGACATGTGGTGCGAGATGCCGGAGAGCCACCAGGGCATCTTCCCGCCGGCCGTGAAGAAGTCGCTGACGTTGTCGACGCGCTTGTGGGACCACACGCCGATCGCGACCATCACGCCGAAGTAGCCGATGAGCACGGCCCAGTCGAGACTGTTCATGTGGCCCTCCAGGGGTCCGCCTGGTGAACTGCGCTGAATGGCTCGCACTTCGCCACACGAGGCCGTGGGGGCCGTGGACGGCCCGGAAGTGCGTGCTCATCGTGGGTTCGGGCACACGTCGGCGACAACGGGGGGTAAGGTCAAGAGCAGGCAAATTCGTTCGGAAAGCTGATCCGGGTTCACATATCTGACTGGAGGTGAACCCGCCTACCGCATCAGCTCCCCCGCGTTGACCAGCAGCGACTGCCCGGTGATGGCACGGGCCCGCTCGGACGCGAGGAAGACGACCGCGTCCGCGACGTCCGCGTCCGTGGCCAAGTCGGGCAGGGCCATGCGCGAGGTGAGCCGCCCCAGCACCTCCGCCTCCGGCACCCCCTCGGACCCCGCCGTGAACCGGACGTACGCCTCCACCGGCGGCCCCCACATCCATCCCGGCAGCACGGTGTTGACCCGGACGCGGTGCGGCCCCAGCTCCCGCGCGAGGGAGTACATCGCGGAGGTCAGCGCCCCCTTCGATGCCGCGTACGCCATCTGCCGCACCTCCGAGGGCGCTGCCACCGCCGACTGCGTGCCGATCAGGACCACCGCACCGCCCCGCCGCTCCTTGAGCGCGGGCAGGCACGCGCGCGTCATGCGCAGGGTGCCGAGCAGATTGACGTCCAGCACCCCGCGCCACGTCTCGAAGTCCGCGTCCTCCAGGCCCCCGAAGTGACTGTCCCAGGCGGCGACATGGACGACCGCGTCGATCCCCCCGAACCGCTCACACGCCAGCGCGGCGAGCGCCCGGCACCGGCCCTCGTCGGTGACGTCCGTCGCCAGGTGGGCGGTGCGCGCGCCACCGGGGTCGATCTCGGCGGCCGTCCTGACGAGGTTCGCCTCCGTGCGCGCGCCGAGCACGGCGTTGCCCCCCTCGCGCACGACGGCCGCCGCGACCTGGTGGCCGAGTCCCGCGCCGACGCCCGAGACGACGACGGTCTTTCCCGCGAGGAGCGACGACGGCGCCATGGGATGCCTCCCGGCTCTGGCAGTTTGTCTGACGGGGCGTCAGAGTATGGGCGTCCACCGGAGGAAGGAAGAGAGAGGCAGGGCAGAGCCGTGGCGCGAGAGACCCGCAGCGACCCGTACGCCGAGCTGGCCGCCGTCGGCCCCTACGGCGTGCACCCCGGGCACGCCCTGATCACCATGGTCGAGCCGCATCCGGGGCACGAGCGCGCGTACAACCGCTGGTACGAGGACGACCACTACTACGCGGGCGCGATGGCCATGCCCTGGATGTACGCGGGGCGCCGCTGGGTGGCCACGCGCGACCTCCGGCTCCTGCGCTGTCCGGCCCGCTCCGCCGTGGCCGAGCCGGTCACCGCCGGCTGCTACCTCTCCACGTACTGGATCACCGAGGGGCGCTACGCCGACCACATGAAGTGGACGGTCGGCATCAACAAGCGGCTGAACCGCGACGGCCGCGTCCACCAGGAACGCACCCACGTCTTCACCGCCTTCCAGGACCACGAGGCGACCGTCTACCGCGACGGCGCGGTGGGCCCGCGCGACTTCCACGCGCTCGACCACCCCTACCAGGGCCTGGTCCTCGAGGTCATCGACGCCGAAGCCCCGGACCGCAGGTCCGCGTTGCTGGAGTGGTTGTGCTCCCGGCACCTGCCGGGCGCGCTCGCCGGATCGCCGGCCGCGATGGTGACGCTCTTCCGGCCGACCCCGCTGCCCGGGGACCGGATGACGTACGTGAAGCAGGTCGAGGCGGTGGACACCCGGCTGACACTCCTGTGGTTCCTCCAGGACGACCCCCGGGCGTGCTGGGAGGCGCACTTCACCGGGCGGGACACCGCCGTCGCCGCGTCGGGCCTCGGCCGGGTGGAACTGGTCGCGCCCTTCATTCCGACGGTGCCGGGCACGGACCTGTACGTCGACCTGCTGCGCTGAGCGGCTGCGCTGAGCCGGGCGGCGCCGCTGGGCGCATGGCCGAGCCCCCTCGGCCGGGACGGCGGGCCAGTCGAGAGGGCTCATACGGTGGTGCCTATGCGGTTGTGGTGCTGCGGTTGTTCTTCCGGGGGCCGGTCGGTCCGGCCGGTGCCGCAGTCTCACGCGAGCCCGGCAGCCCCCCGGCTCACCTCGGTGACGAACGCGTTCCACGAGTCGGCGGGGAAGGCGAGGACGGGGCCTTCGGTCACCTTGGAGTCACGCACCGCGATGCCGGTCGCCTGCGGCGACTTGACCTCGACGCACGCGCCGTTGCCGGTGGAGTACGAGGACTTGACCCACATGTGCGAAACGCCCTGCTGGATTGCCATGGTCTCTCCGTTTTGCCCAGTCGTTGAGTTGCTGTCGCCGCGTCGCCGCGGTGGATGCCAACGCTTGTGCTCGATGGCGTGATGGACGCTACTCGCCAACTTCGGCGCATGAAGGGAGCGTTCACTCGACCGGATGGCATATACCAGGGGGGTCTTCCGCCGCGGCGAGGCAAGGGTGTACCGTGCGCCGATTTACCCGGTGGGGCGGTGTCCGGGCTGCTCGGTCAGCGGCCGTAGCCCTGCGCGATCTCCTCGATGAGGCGGCGGGACTGGTCCACGTTCAGCGCCTGGGCGCGCAGGTGCTCGTACATCACGCTGTACTGCTGGACGTCGTTCGCCTTCTCCAGGTAGAGGTCGCTGGTGACGCCCTCGATGTAGACCACGCTGGAATCGGCGGCGTCGGGGAACTCCAGGATGGCGTACTGCCCGTTGAGCCCGGGGTGGGCGCCCAGCTCGAAGGGGATCACCTGGACCGTCACGTGCGGCAGCCGGGACTGCTCCAGGAGGTGCTCCAGCTGGTCGCGCATCAGCTGCGGCGAGCCGACCACGCGGCGCAGCGCCGACTCGTCGAGGACGGTCCACAGGCGCAGTGGGTTCTCCGGCGCCGCGATGCGCTCCTGGCGGCGCATGCGCACCTGGACCCGCTTCTCGATGTCGGTCGTCGTGGTCTCCGGGAGCGCGCCGGTGATGAGCGCCTCGGCGTAGGCGCGGGTCTGGAGCAGGCCGGGGACGACCTGCGGGTCGTACACGCGCAAGGAGGCGGCATCCGTCTCGAGCCCGATGTACACGCTGTACGGGATGTCGCCGAAGGAGTGCCACCAGCCCTGCTGGCGCGAGTCCTTGGCCATCTGCATCAGGGAGTCGACGATGCGGTGGTCCTCGACCTCGTAGACACCGCAGAGGTCGCGCACGTCGCGCTGGCTGATCGAGCGGCGGCCGTTCTCCAGGCGGCTGATCTTCGACTGCGAGACGAGCAGGCGCTCGGCGACCTCCTCGGCCGTCATGCCCTTCAACTCGCGGAGCCGGCGCAGCTCCTGGCCCAGACGACGTCGTCTGACGGTGGGATTGACATTGGACGCCACGGGACGCGCACCTCCGGCTTGCCTGCCACGACTTTGCGTATCTACTGCTCAGCAGAGTGCCACCAACGTGCGGGGCACCGCTGGGAAACAGCGGATGTGCGAACGTGCGGGCGGACCAAGGCGGGCGCGGGCCGGCCCCTGGGCGCCGCGGGGCGCGGCGCAGGGTGTGCGGCCGCGCGGGGCGGTGGTCCCGGGGTGTCGTCGTCCGGACGGTCCGGTACCCCTCCCCGCGCGGCCCAGCGGCTCCCGAACCGGGCCCGGGGGACTGCGGCGCGGCGCTGGTAATGGTGCGGTGGTGCTGAGCGGTCACGTACTGCTGAGCGGTTGCCCGCCGGTGACGCGGTGCGTCGGCGGTGGTGCGGTGCGGTGCTGTGCGGTGCCGTGCCTCAGTGGGCCACGGCGCGTGCCATGGATCCGCGGCGCGGCTGCATCGGGATGCCGTCCGCGTCCGCCACCGCCCTGGCCGGCTGCCGGCCGCCGGGACCCGTGGGGCCCGCCGGTGCGGCGCTGCGGCGCGGCTGGGCCGCCACGCCGTTCTGGACGTCCATCACGGCGTGCGCCACGAGGCCGCCCATGGGGTCGTGCCTGATCAGGTCCCGGAGGCGGGAGCGCGATGAACGCCCCTCGTTCCCGGGGTACAGATGCTTGCCGAGACCGACCGCGTGGGCCAGCGCGGCGAGCGCCGCGGTCCGCGGGTCCGGCGGTACGCCGGTGCGGATCGCCGAGTCCAGCCGGGCCCTGATGTCCCGGCTGATCGCCGTGTCCGTCGCCTGGTAGCGAGTCGTCGGCAGTACTCCGCACATCTGGCCCGCCACGGCATGCACCATGCCGCACCGCTCCAGATGCGAGAGGTAAATCTGGCGCAGCCCCAGCCGGGGCCCGCCGATCCAGTGGACCGCCCGAACCGGACTGCCGCGTCTGCGCAGCAGCTCCAGTGCGGAGTCCAGAGTCGGATCTCCGGTCGGCCGTGGCATCACCACGGCGATACGATCCCCGTCTGGGGCTATCCGTCCGGCCAGCGCCAGCTCCACTAGCTGTGCTCCGGCCAGACCGAGGTCGAGCGACTGCGGCTGCGCCGTGGTACCCGTGGCCGGGTCCAAAGCGAGCAGCAGAAGCTCCTCCGGAATTGTTCTGCGGCTCCTGCCCATCCATGCCTCCCCGCGTGGATGAGTGACAGGGTGACCCCTCTCACATTGGTCTGTCGAGAGCGCGTGGGCGGGATGTACGGGAACCAGTAGGTATGTCGTTCTCGTCTACCACGGGGGTTTAAGCCCTCACACAGGACACTGGTACACGGTTCGGACAGTGGGTCCGGCCCGGATTTGGCGCAGGTACGAGGAGGCATCGGTGGCGGGCGAGACCCCCGACAGGTCGAAGCAGCGGAAGTCGTCGGGGAACCCGACTGCGGCGGACCCTTCAGCGCCGGCATCGGATGAACGGGACCCGCGGCTAGCGATCACCCGTGAGATCCCCGCGGCGCGGGCGGATGCCGGGGAGACCTCCGAGGCTTCGGAGACGTCGGACGCTTCGGAGCCCTCGCAGGCGGCTGCTTCCGGCGGCGGGGCGAACGGTGACGTGCGGCTGCGGAAGGCGGTGGCGGCGTGGGTCGCCACGTCGGACGAGGACGAGGACGCGGACGCCGCGGGCGCCGGGAGCGGTGACGGTCCCGCCGACCCCGGGGCGGAGTCCTCCTCCGCGCAGGGCGACTCCGACGAGGACACCGCCTCCGCCGAGGGCGACGCGGCCAAGGCCGCAGAGGCCGGCGGTGCCGCCAAGGTCGCCGCGTCGGCCAAGTCGGCCGCCGAGGACACCACTTCGGGCAAGGGCGACGCGGCCAGGCCCGGCACCGGTGAGGCCGCCGCCTCGGCCGAGTCGGGCGGCGAGGAGTCCGGCTCGGGCAAGGGTGACCGCGCCCCGGGCAAGTCCGGCGCTGCTGCTAAGGCTGTCGCCTCGGCCGATTCAGGTCGCGAGGAGACCGGCTCGGGCAAGGGGGACGCCGTCTCGGCCGCTTCCGGTGCCGCCAAGGCCCCCGCGTGGGCCAGGTCCGACCGCGCGGAGGGCGACGACGCCTCGGCCGCGTCCGACGCCGACAAGGCCGCTGAAGCCGGCGACGCCGCCAAGGCCGCCGCCTCGGCAAAGGCGGCCGCTGAGGGCAGCACCTCGGGCAAGGGCGACACCGGGGACGAGGCCGAGGAGGCCGAGGGCGCCGGTTCCACCGGTGTGGATCAGGCCACCGCCGTCTTCCGGGCGCCGACCGTCAAGCCCGAGGTGGATCAGCCGACCACCATGCTCAAGCTGGGCGGCGACGCACCCGCCAAGGGCGCCGCGAAGAGCCCGGCGAAGGACAGCGCGAAGGCCAGTGCAAAGGGCGACGCAAAGGACATCGCAAAGGGCACTGCAAAGGACTCCGCGCAGGACTCCGCCGAGGCCGGCCCGACCGCCGAGCGGGACGCCGAGCGCACCAGCAAGTTCGTCGCGCTGAAGCCGCTCGACGAGCGGTCCGCCAAGCCCGCCGCCGCCGCGTCGAAGGCCGACGCCCCCGCCGCCGAGGCCGACGCCTCCCAGGCGCCCCCGCCCGTGGAGCGTACGACCCAGCAGCCGGTGCCGCCCAAGCCGCCGCTCGACCTGCTCGCCGAGCTGACCAACACCCCGCCGCCGCCGGAGACCCCGACGCGCACCGCGGTGCGCCGGCTCAAGATCTGGACGCCGCTGGTCCTGCTCCTGGTGGTCGTCTTCGCGGTCGTACAGGCCGTGCGTCCGCTGCCGGCGCCCACCCTGGACCTCACCGCCCAGCAGAGCGTGACCTTCGAGGGCGGCAAGCCGTCCGTGCCGTGGCCGGCCGAGGGGCAGGCCGCGATGGACGTCAACGGCATCGGCACGTTCGGCACGTCCGGCGAGCAGAAGCCGGTGCCGATCGCGAGCATCGCCAAGGTCATGACGGTCTACCTCATCCTGCGCGACCACCCGCTGAAGAAGGGCGAGGACGGCCCGAAGATCCCCGTCGACGCCGCCGCGCAGAAGCACTACGAGACCGGCAAGGCGGAGCAGGAGTCCGTCGTCAAGGTCACCGAGGGCCAGAAGATCTCCGAGTACGAGGCGCTCCAGGCGGTCATGCTGCCGTCGGCGAACAACGTCGCCAAGCTGCTCGCCCGCTGGGACACCAAGAGCCACTCCGAGGACGAGTTCGTCGCGAAGATGAACAAGACCGCCAAGGAGCTGGGGATGAAGAACACCCGGTACACGGACCCCAGCGGCCTGGACAAGACGACCGTCTCCACCGCCGAGGACCTCGTGAAGCTCGGCCGCGCCGCGATGGAGAACCCGGTCTTCAACGAGATCTCCCGCCAGCCCAGCTACAAGGACCTCAACGGCGACAAGCAGAACAACTTCTTCGGCCTGGTCCCGACCGTCGCCATCGGCATCAAGACCGGCACCACCACCGCCGCCGGCGGCAACATCCTCTTCGCCGCGGAGAAGAAGGTGGGCGGCGAGACGCAGACGATCATCGGCGCGGCCCTCGGCCAGTTCGGCAAGGACGGCGTCGCCAACATCGACGCGGTCACCGGCGTGACGCGCAAGCTCATCGAGGCCGGGCAGGAGGCGCTCACCGCCAAGACCATCGTCAAGAAGGGCGACGTCGTCGGCCGGGTGGACGACGGCCTCGGCGGCACGACACCGGTCGTGGCCAGTGAGAACGTCTCCGCGGTGGGCTGGTCGGGCCTGACGGTGAAGCTGCGGCTCGAACAGCTGAAGGGCAAGGCGGTCCCGCACACGGCGAAGGCCGGCACCAAGGTCGGCGTGCTGAGCGTCGGCGACGGCAAGGGCGAGGCCGTCGAGGTGCCCGTCGCCCTCCAGAAGGACCTCGCCGAGCCGGGCCTCGGCGCCAAGCTGAAGCGCGTCGGCTGACGCGGGCGGCCGCGCCCGGCGAGGGCGCGGCCGAAACCCGCCGAGCACGCGCGGGGGAGCGGCCCACGGGGGGCTGCCCCCCGCGCGTGCGTGCTAGCGTCACAAGCTCGGGGGGCAGTACGCCGGGGCTGAGATCGGGGTGTTCCGGGACGGACGCCCGTCGGCCCGCCCCGGGGGGACAGGACGACACGGGGAGAGCCTTCAGTGGCCACAGCGGAGCCGACGCGCGCCGACGAAGACACCGAGCCGGACGGCGGCGAGGGCGTGAGCCCCGGCGCCGCTCCGCGAATACCGCTTTCCTCCTCGCCCGGCCGGCCCCAGGCGCCGACCGCCGCCTCCTCGTGGCACACGCGCCTGGCGCGCCACCCGGTCGCCGTCGTGACGGTGCTCGCCGCGGTGCTGCACGTCGTGTGGGTGTTCGCGTTCGCGAACAGCGGCGGTGACCTCGCGGCGCAGGACGCCTGGGCCGAGTTCGTCGGGCGGCACCCCGACTCGGCGTACAACCTCGCCTGGTACGGCGGCATGCACCCGGTGTCGTACAGCGTCATCTCGCCGTACCTGATGTCGGTGCTCGGTGTGCGCACCACGATGATGATCGCGGGCACGCTCTCCGCCACGCTGCTCACGCTGATCCTGGTCCGCAGCCGGGCGGTGAAGCAGCCGCTGTGGCCCGCCCTCGCGGGGCTCTTCGCGCTGTTCTGCAACGCCGTGTCGGGCCGCGTGACCTACGGCCTCGGTCAGATGTTCGCCCTGATGGCGGTGGCCGCCGTGTTCTGCTGGCCGCACCGCTGGCGCTACAAGCGGTGGGCGAAGGCGCTGGTCGCGGCGCCGTTCGCCGCGCTCGCCACGATGGGCAGCCCGGTGGCCGGCCTGTTCGTCGGGCTCGTCGCCGTGGCGCTCTTCCTCAGCAAGCGCTACCCGGGCGCGTACGCCCTCGGGGTCGCGCCCGCCGTGGTCGTCGGGCTCTCCGCCTGGCTCTTCCCCTTCTCCGGCACGCAGCCGATGTCGTTCTGGTCGGCGTCGCTGCCGCTGCTGTTCGCGGGGCTCGTCTACTTCCTCGTACCGAAGCAGTGGAAGACCGTGCGGATCACGACGGCCGTGTACGCGGCTTTCGTGCTCGGGGTGTGGATCATCAGCTCGCAGATCGGCTCCAACATCACCCGGCTCGCGATGTCCTTCGCCGGCGTCGTGCTGATCGCCGCGCTGCCGTACACCGTGCCGAAGTCCCGCAAGTGGTACGCGGTCGTCCTGGCCTTCGTCGGCTTCACCGGTTGGGTCGGGTTCAAGGCCGGCGACGACGTGGTGCACACCCGGCCGGTGCTGTCCTGGACCCGTGACCTGGCGACCCCGCTGATCAAGGAGTTGCAGGAGCACGGCGCCGAGCGGGGCCGCGTCGAGGTCGTGCCCGCGCGCAGCCACCGCGAGGCGTCCGCGTTCGCCCCCTACTTCCAGCTCGCCCGTGGCTGGAACCGGCAGGCGGACATGGAGCGCAACCCCATCTTCTACGACGACACCCTGAACTCCGCGAACTACCACGACTGGCTCAAGCGCTGGGCCGTGCACTACGTCGTGCTCCCCAAGGGCGAGCCCGACGGGGACGGCGGCAAGCGCGAGACGCAGCTCATCTCGGACGGCCTGCCCTACCTGAAGCAGGTGTGGGGCAACTCCGACTGGCGGCTCTACAAGGTCACCGACCCCACGCCGCTCGCCGAGCCGAACGCCGTCGTGCAGCGCGCCGAGCAGGGCGAGATGACGCTGCGCGTGAAGAAGCCGGGGCGTGTGCTGATCCGCGTGCCGTACTCGCCGTGGGTGAGCGTGGTCGACACCCGGGGCAAGGGCCTGGAGCCGCCCCGGGAGACCGCTCAGTCGCAGCGGCGGCGCGCGGACGACGAGTCGGCCCCCAGGGAGTACGACAACGTCAACGGCTGCCTGCTGGAGGCCGAGGAGGACCACAACGGCGACAAGTGGATCGAGCTGTTCGCCCCGAAGGCCGGCACCTACCGGCTCGGCTCGCCCTACCAGCTGCCCCGCGGCACGCCCTGCCCGGAGGAGTTCCGGCGCTGACGCCCCCGCCCGCCTCAGCCGCCGGGCGGGGCGCAGACCCCCGAGACGGGCAGGGCGCCGGGCCCGGTGTCCGGCACGGCGTCCCGGCGGACGGTGTCCAGCTGGCCCAGCAGCTCGTCCAGGCGCCGCTCCGCGGGGTTCCTGAAGTACTGCAGGACGGCCCGGTGGAAGGCGTCGCGCAGGGCGGGCGGCATCACGTCCGAGGCGTCGAAGCAGAGCGTGCGGGCCTTCTCGGTGAGGATCCGCGCGATGCGCCGCCCGGTCGGGTCGCTCGGCTGGGGGTCGGCGGCGTCGGGGAAGAGCGGCCGCAGCGCGTCCTTCGCCTCGGACCGCCACAGCGAGCGGGCCGTCCGGCCCGACAGGCGTTGGACGAGGGTGCGGGCCGCCGGATTGTCGCCGAAGACGGCCGCCATGTCGCCCGCCACCTCGTAGGCGCCGTCCTGGGCGGACCGGCCGCGCAGGAAGCCCGCGGACGGGTCGACACGCACCGGGTCGTGCGCGTAGACGTACCGGATGAAGGCGCTCTGGTGCTCGTGCGTGCAGCGCGGGCTCATGGAGCCGAGCAGCCCGCGCGGGGCCGCCCCGCCCCCGGCCGCCGGGTCGGCGGTGCCCGCGTACGGCATGGTGAGCGACTGGTCGACGGACTCCTTGGAGCGCTCGCCGAGCAGGGCGGCCCAGGTCGTCCAGGCGTCGCGGACCCGCCGGTCGCGCCAGCCGAGCCGGCCCGTCGCCCACCGGGCGTAGACCTCGGGGCCCGCCCGGTGGAGCAGGATGTCCTCGATCCAGTCGGTGCCCGGCCAGCCGGAGGTGGCCTGCGAGGCGAGGCCCACGCACCACCTCGGCGCCCTGGCCGACTCGCCCGCCCGGCTCCACACCAGGCTCTTCAGGTCGACCTTGAGCGGCACCCAGTAGGTGCGGCGGGTGCCGTCGACGGAGAGCGGCGGCGCCCACGGCGGATAGGCGCGGGCGGCGGCCGCGGCGGGCAGCGGCCTGAGCCGGCCGGCGCGGGCGTACTCGGTCAGCTCGCCGACGCTGTTGAGGATCGCCACGTCGGGCGGGGCGTCCGCCTCCAGCTGCGCGACGAGGGTCTCGCGCAGGGAGCGGGTGCCCTGGTAGGTGTACGTCTGCCCGGTGCCGTCGTCGAGCCTGTTCAGCATCGCCTCGAACGCCTCGCCCTCGTCGCCCGTCCAGGGGCCGAGGACGACGAGCGTCTCGTCGGGGCGTCCGGCGCAGGCCCCGGCGGTCACGGCGAGCAGGCAGGCCGCGAGGAAGACGCGCAGGACGGCGTGGGCGCGGGTCATGCGGCGGCTCCGGAGCGGGAGATGAGGACGTACTCGCGGCGGTAGGCGTGCAGGGTGGCGTAGATCAGGCCCGCGTCGAGCAGCCCGGTGGGCCCCACCCAGGGCGCCACCCCGTCGAGCGCGGCCAGCCGGCCCCGGGCCAGCTCGTGGTCGGCCCGGGCGGCCAGGGAGGAGATGAGGCCGGGGTGCGGGGGGCCCAGGGGCCGCTCGTCGACGGTCGACTCGATCGCCGGTGACGTCGCGTCCGCAAGCCGGCCCGCCGTGGTCACCACCCGCTGCTGCGCGCGGTGGGCGAGCACCGCGTCGGCGGCCAGGAACGGCACGGCGAGCAGCGGCAGCCCGGCCGCGAGCAGCGGTACGCTGACCCGCAGGCGGAAGCGGTGGCGGAGGAAGACCTGGGTGCGCCACAGCCCGGTGGCGAGCAGGACGAGCGCGCAGCCCGCGACGGCGGACGCGGCGAGCACACCGCCGCCGAGGGCCGCCCGCTCGGCGAGCCGGCCGCGCAGGCTCGTCTCCAGCGCGGAGATGCGGTCCACCACGGCGGTCGCGTCGGACCCGGTGCCGGGCTCGCACGGCGGATAGCCGCCGGGGCCCGTGCGGCGGGGCGGCACGGGGGGTGTGCAGAGCATGCTGCGGGCGTACGAGAGGCCGGTGTCCCGCAGGACCGGGTCGCCGACATTGTTCTGCGCGAAGACGATCCAGCTGCCGTAGTCGACGACGAGCCCGGAGACCACGTCCAGCTCCTGGCGCTCGGCGGTGGTCAGGGCGCCGCTGCGGGCCACCTGGTTGAGGCGCTGCGTGGCCCGCGTCGTGCGGGAGAGGTAGCGCCTGCCGATGCCGGACAGCCGTACCGACTCCCCGGCGCGCAGGCTCCTTCCGGCCTCGCGGTCGGCGATGCGCAGGGACATCTCCGCGTCGGCCAGGTCGGCGAGGGCCGGCAGCCGGCTCGCACGCAGCGCCGCCGCGTCCGCGCGGACGTCCGCGTACGCCCAGCCGAGCGAAAGGGACGCGACGACGGCGAGCAGCGGCAGGGCGATCAGGCGCTCGCGCAGGTAGACGCGGTTGCGGGTGTGCGCGTCGAGCGGGGCGGGCCACAAGTGGCGGTGCAGGCGGCGCAGCACGGCGGCGGTGACGAGCCGCGCCGCCCGCCACGACGCGCTCACCGCGGGTCACCGGTGGCGCGGGTCCCGGGCAGGACCGTCATGCTCGACTGGATGCGGGCCGCCTCCACGTCGAAGCGGGTGACGCGGTCCAGAAGACGTACCGTGCCGCGCTCGGCGTCGCTCACGCGCACCAGGCGGCGCAGGTGTTCGCGCATCGCCGTGTCGCCCGTCGCGACGGCGAGCCGCCAGGCCGTGCCGAGCAGCGCCTCGGCCGCCTCCCGCGCGCCCCGCTTCAGCTCGGCGCAGGCCCGCTCGAAGGCACGGTGCAGCTCCTCCTCGTGCCGGTAGTGGGCGACCTGGGGGTCCAGGCGGCTGTAGAGGTCGGCGTCGTCGGTCCAGCGCACCAGGACGGGCCGCGGGTCGGGCAGTTCGACGTCCTGCGGGGGGCCGGCGGTGTCGATCTCCACTTCCGTCAGGAGGAGTTCCCTGCCGAGCTGCGCCGGGTCGTAGGGCGCGCCGACGCGCAGCAGGTAGGCGCGGGTCTCCTCACCGCACGGCCCGAGGGCGTACTCCACGACGGGGCCGCCCGCCCCGCTGCGCACGCCGCTCAGGTCGGTGTGGGCGGGGTCGAGGGCGGCGCGGGTCGGGTGGACCTGCTCGAAGGAGTGCGGGCGCACCCCGGCCCGGTGGCGCAGCCGCAGGCGCAGGCCGGTCACGTCGCGTGCGGCGGCGCGGCCGGTGAGGGCGGCCAGCTCGCCGGGCAGCCGGGTCAGGTCCGCCACGGCCCGGGTCCGCCCACTGAGCGCGCCCGCGATCAGCAGGAGTTCCTCGGTCTGCCAGGCGTCCCCGATGCCCACGACGTCGCAGTCGAAGGCGCCCGCGCACCGCTCGACGCGTTCGCGCAGCTCCGCGGGCGACTCGTAGCCGGGCTCGTTCCTGCCGTCGGTGAGCAGCAGGGCGTGGCGCAGGTGCGTGCCCGGTCCGGCGTCCGGCAGGTGGTCGCGGAAGAGGGTCCTGGCCCGATCCAGCCAGGTGCCCATCGCGGTGCCGCCGCCCGGGGTGCAGTCGTGCAGGGCGGCCTCGGCGGCGGCCCGCGACTCGGTGTGCGCGACGGCGAACCCGGGCCGCCTCGGATAGATCATCGCGGTTCTGTCGCCCCCGGCGACCAGCGCGAACAGCGAGCCGTCGGGGAGCTTGGCGAGGGCGCTCACGGCGGCCGCGCGGGCGGCGGCCAGCCGGCTCGGCGGCAGCACCATGGACGAGGAGTGGTCGATCAGAAGCACCTGCGCGAGCCGGGGCCCGGCCGGCCGGTCCGCCGCGCGGGGCGCGGGGGCGCCGGGCCTGCGCACCGTCACCGTGAGGACCGCGTACATCCGCGCGGGCTCCTCGGCGGCGGACCCGCGCGGGCGCGCCAGCTCCACGACCTGGCTCACCTCCAGGGTGACGCGGGCGCGCGGCCCCGCCCCGGCCCCGGTCATCCGCCCCGCTGCGCGGAGGTGCTGTTCCTGATCCAGGTCCTGATCTTCTTGCCCGGCCATGGGGTGTC
The DNA here is from genome assembly GCF_055575715.1 of Streptomyces sp. NPDC034037. Taxonomy (NCBI): domain Bacteria; kingdom Bacillati; phylum Actinomycetota; class Actinomycetes; order Kitasatosporales; family Streptomycetaceae; genus Streptomyces; species Streptomyces sp. NPDC034037. The sequence continues at coordinate 365,440 of NZ_JBVISC010000004.1, forward strand.
CCTGTGGTGTCGTAAGGCGAAGGGGCGTACCGCGTAGGCGCGGTCCAAGAGGAGTTCGGCGAGCGGGACCTCGGCGTCCCGCGGTGGCGCGTCGCGGGCGGCCTGGAGGGCCAGGCCCCGGTAGAAGCGGGACAGGTCCTTGCACAGCCCGCGCTCGTCGCGGGGGAAGTCGAGCAGCGGGTCGGCCCGCTCGGCGATCGCGCGCAGCTCGGCGCCGGTCATCCGCGGGGCGCCCTCGGCGGGGGCGAGCAGACGGTGGGCCACGCCCCACACCTCCGCCTTCATCCGCACCCGGGCCTGCTCGTCGGTCAGGCCGTGCGCGGTGAAGAGCGCGGCGAGGCCGCGCACCGCGGTGCCGAGGCCCGCGGCGTCGCGGGCGTGGTCGGCGCGGACGCGCACGGCGGCGGTGCGGGCCGCGGTGCGGTGCCGGGAGTGCTGGGGCACCGCGTCCAGCGCGGCGATGGCGTCGGCGAGGGCGTCGGGGCCGCCGAGGGCGAGCCGGGCGCGGGCGGCGCCGAAGGCCGCGCTGCCCAGCGAGGGGTTGCGCAGCCGGACGGCCTCGTAGAACGTCAGCGCCTCGTGGGGCCGCCGAAGGTGCTCGGCGCAGTGCCCGAGGGCCAGCTTGGGCGCGTACTCGCCGGGGATCGCGCCGTACACCCGGTCGAAGTGGTCGCGGGCCTCGGCGACCTGGCGGCGGGCGAGCGCGAGCAGCCCGCGGTGCCAGTCGAGCCGCCAGTCGTGCGGGGCCCGCGCGGGGCCGATGGCATCCTCGGCCAGCGCGAGCGCGGTCTCGGCGGCGGACAGGGCCTCGGGGTCAGTCCGCTCCCGGGTGCGCAGCCGCAGCCGGCAGCGCAGCAGATGCACCTCGGGGGAGTCCCGCCAGTCGCCGGTGTGCTGGAGCAGCGCCACGGGGTCGTCGTCGCTGAGCCTGCTCAGCTCGCCGTGGTGGTCGTCGTCGGGGTCGGGGCGCGGCACGGGCAGGCGCCGGGCCACCTCGGGCGGGGCGGGCGGCGGATGGCGGGGCGCGGACGGCGGGGCCGCCCAGCGCGACACCTCGGGGGCGGAGCCGAGGCCGGCGTCCAGGGCGTACGCGGACTGCAGGAAGAGCGGCGACGGCTCGAAGGTCTCCACGCCCGTGCGCAGGGACCGCAACTCCCGGAACACGCCCCGCAGTTGCTCCTCCATCTCCTTGGCGGTGGCGAAGCGGTCGGCGCGCCGGGTGCGGGTGGCGCGGCGCAGGGCGCGGGCGAGGGAGACCTGGCCGAGCCCGCGGTGTCCGGCCGCGGCGTCGTCCAGCGGGTCGAGCGCCGCGAGGTCCGCGAGGTCGTGGCGGCTCGCGCCGAGGCCGCACAGGGTGCGGAGCGTCTCGCCGAGGCTGAACAGGTCGTCCTGCGGCTCGGACTCGCCGTGGTCGCCGACGCTGGGCGCGCGGTACAGGGGCGTGGTGAGGCCGGGCGCGCCCGCGCGGCGCACGCTGCCGACGTCGACGAGCTTGGTGGTGGACCCGTCGTGCATCACGTTGGGCGGCTTCAGGTCGCCGTAGACCTTGCCGCGTCCGGGTGCGTGCAGATACGCGAGCCCGGCCAGGATCCGCACCCCGTAGGCGAGCGCGAACTCCCTGAACCGCGCGTGGCCGAACTCCTCGGGGTGCTCGCGGGCGCGCGCCCGCACCTCTTCGAGGTTGAGGCCGTCGACGTACTGCAGGACCAGGAAGTCCCCGACCCCGGGATGGTGCCCGTAGTTGAACACCCGGATGAAACCGTCGTGGTTGAGCTCGACCAGCTCCCTGCGCTCGCCCTTGAGGAGGCTGTACGAGTCCGTGGCCAGCTCGGCGTGGAGCATCTTGATGGCGACGGCGCGGCCGTCGACCTTCGTGTCGTGGGCCAGGCACACCTCGCCCATCCCGCCGTAGCCGAGCGCCCGCACCAGGCGGTACTGGCCCGCGAGCAGGGTGCCGGGCGGCAGCGGCAGGTCGCCCGGGGCGCCCGGTTCCGCGTCGGCGCTGTCGGCGCGGTCCCGCAGGGCGATCTCGGGCAGGACCGTCGGGTCGGGGTTCTCCGCCGGGAGCGTCACCCGCGCCGGGCGCGCCGAGGGGGCGGCGCCGGCTTTCCGTTGCCGGGACGAGGCGCGCTCGCGGGGGAGGCCCGGGGAGGGGTACGGGGGTGGGGCGGGGCTCGTCTCCGGGCGAGGCGCCGGGGCCGGGGGCCGGGCGGGCTCCGTGGAGTGCCGCCCCGTCGAGGGGTCCACGCGCTCCCCGCTGGCCAGACAGAAACCGGTGGGCGTCACCGTGCCCGAACACCCGGGATGCGGACAGGCCTTGCCGGACATCACGCCCCACCGCCCACCGCGCCCAGGCGCCGTGCCACGCGGGCGAAGGCTTCGACGGCCCGCTCGGCGTCGGCGAGCGGACACGGGCCGGCCATCAGGAGCCGCCGTGCCTCGCGGTGGGGGCGGGTCGTGTCGGGGTGTGGGCAGGTCTGGACGGGCGTCACGTGTCACCGTCCATCTCGGCCAGGCGCCGTGCCACGCGGGCGAAGGCTTCGACGGCCCGTTCCGCGTCGGCGAGCGGACACGGGCCGGCCATCAGGAGCCGCCGTGCCTCGCGGTGGGGGCGGGTCGTGTCGGGGTGTGGGCAGGTCTGGGCGGGCGTCACGTGTCACCGTCCGTCTCGGCCAGGCGCCGTGCCACGCGGGCGAAGGCCTCGACGGCCCGCTCGGCGTCGGCGAGCGGACACGGACCGGCCATCAGCAGCCGCTGCGCCTCGCGGTAGGGGCCGACCGCGTCGGGGTGTTCGGTCAGGCCGCGCCGGGCCAGCCGTGCCAGATGGTCGCGGAGCAGCGCGCGCAGCCGCAGATGCTCGTCGAGCATCTCCCGCAGCTCGCTCTCCACGGCCGCCGCCCGCAACAGATAGGTGTCCACGGCCTGTTCGGCCCGGCTCAGCTTCTCCAGGAGGCCCGGCCCGCCCCGCCCGGTCAGCGGCCGCAGCTCGTCGCTGAGCTGCACGGTCCACAGCGCGGCCCGCGCCGCGTACCCGGTGGCGGCCGGCGGATCCACGACGTGCGGCTCCACCCGGTGGAAGAGGGACCGCGCGCGCCGCTCGGTGTCGGCCAGCTCGTCCACGCGGACGCCGATCCGCCCGAGCCAGCGCGCGGCCCGGTCGGCGGGCAGCAGCCGCTCGGCCATCGCGTAGGGGAACCCGTGGGTGCCGTCGCGCACGACGAGCAGCAGCCGCGCGCCCGCCTCGGCCAGCTCCCGCAGGACGCGGACCGCCGTGGCCGGTTCGGTCGGCGAGCGGTCGGCGTGCAGCACGGCGACGGCGGGCCCGCGGGCCGGGCCGGTGGGCCGCCGCGCCGCGTGCCGCAGCTCGTGCCGCAGCACGGCGAGGGCGTCGCGCACCTCCGGCCGGCCGGGGTCGTCGAGCGCCACGCCCTCCAGGTCCAGGACCAGGGCGATGCTGCCGGCCCGGGGCGCGATCCCGGCGCGGGACAGGAGCGGCGTACCGGTGCCCGGCGGACCGGCGCCCGGGGCCTGCGGTCCGCAGCCGGGCGGCGGGCCCGCGGCCAGGTGCGGCGCCTGCTCCCGGTCGGCCATGTTCAGTACGACGTACAGCGCCTGCCGGGCCCGTTCGTCGTCCTCGGCGATGAAGAGGACCTCGGTGTCCCAGGCGTCCGCGGCGGCCTCCAGCCAGCGGGTGACGGTGCGCTGGAGGCCGTGCGGGCGGGCCGCGCGGGCCGCCTCGCGGGAGACGACGCGGTGGCCGGGCACGGCGTGCGGGCCGCTCACGTACCGCTCGGCGAACCGGCGGAAGTACTTGGCGACCGTGGCCGCCGGGATCATGTACCCGTGCTCGCCGCTCTCGTCGGCCTGCACGACGATCCCGAGCAGCCGGTCGCCGCCCTCCTCCAGCACCCCCGAGCCGCTGAACCCGCCGCGCAGCCCGCCCGCCCCGCCCAGGTCGATCTGCACCCGCTCGTCGCCCTCGCCGCCGGGGCCCCGGCAGACGCCCGTCAGCCACTGCCCGCCCGAGCGGTACTCCGGGAAGCCGTCGATGAGGACCGGCGCGCCCCGGTAGTCGAGCGTGCGGTGCAGCGTGACCGGCGAGGGCACGGGCGCGGGCTCGTCCAGGACCAGCACCGCCAGGTCGCCCTGCGCCTTGCCGAACGCGGGCACCCAGTGCCCGGCCGCCACGGTCGCGGTCCGCTGAGGGGTGCGGGTCAGACCTTGGAGCAGCGGGAACTCCACCCGCACCCGGTCGGGCCGCAGCCCGGTCGCCGGATCGCGCACGACATGGGCGCAGGTCAGCACGTGCTCGCCGCCGAACAGCACCCCCGCGCCGAGCACGTCACCGCTCCCCGAGGCGGCCCACCGCCGCAGCCGCACCCGCCAACTGCCGTGCTCGGGCGGGGTTTCGACCCCCGCGCCCACGGCTCCCCGCGTTCCGTCCCCGTCCCCCATGCTTCCTCAGAATAGGCGCGCGGGAGGGCGATGACGCCTGGGTTGCACGGGAGAGACGGTGCGCGATACCGAACGCCGCCTCCCGGCTCCGGGACCGAGCGCCGCCTCCCCGGCGCCGGGGAGGGGAAGCGCCTACCGGGCGGAGACCGGGAACGCCACGTCGCACACCTCGTCCTCGGGACCGCTGGCGTCCCAGTCGGCGAAGTACACCTCGCGGCACGGCCCGCTCAGGGTCAGGCCCTGCTCGGCGGCCCAGGCCTCCACCGCGTCGAAGGCGGCGATGATCTGCGGATAGGCGACCTGCGCCTTGGTGATCCTGGTGCGGGCGAGCCGGTGCGCGGGCTCGACCCGCACGGTGACACCCGCCGCGCGCCCCTGTGCCGCCGCCCAGGCCCGGGCCGCCTCGGCGTCCCGGACCGGCACGCAGGACTCGGCGGGCCCGTCGCTCTCCTCGCTCACCTCCGCGTGGTAGACGACGTAGTGCGGGGCGGGCATGCCGCCGCACTCCTCCCTGGCCGCCCGCTCCAGCCGCTCCGCGGACGCGGCGATCCAGGCGGGCAGCTCCCCGGCGCTCACATGCCGGGTCTCGCTCAGGACGTGGGTCTCGGCCACGTCCACGGTCCTCACTTCGAATGTCGCGTACAACTCGGCGTTCCTTCCCGAAAGTCGTCCACGGAGGTACCGGGCGAGCGTGCGCTGCACGGCGAAGCGTTCCTCGACCGCGTCCCAGTAGGCGTCGAGCGCGTGCGCCGCCCGCTCCCCGTCCAGCCGCACCGTCTCCGCGATGCCGGCCAGCGGCATGTCGAGCCGGCGCAGCAGCGCGACGGTGCGGGCGTGCTCGATCTGGCCGGCCCGGTAGTAGCGGTAGCCGCTGGCGTCGTCGACGTGTGCCGGTGCCAGCAGTCCGAGCCGGTCGTACAGCCGCAGCGCCTTGGGTGAGAGCCGGGCGCGGGCGGCGAACACGCCGATGGAGAGCAGTTCGTCCTCTGGGTGCGCGGTCACGGTGCCATCCTCCGTCACCGGGCCGGTCGGCCCGATGCCGCAGACTCTGGAGTCTGCCCCTGGGGCAAGGTCAACGGCGGATGCCCGGACGGTCAGCCGCCGCCCGCGTACGCCTGCCAGATCCGGGGCGGCAGCTGGTTGCCGCGCCGCTCCTTGGCCCCGCCGACGCCCGACATCGGCAGCAGCGCCGGCTGCCCGGGGCGGACGCGGAACACGGTCACCGCGGTCGAGAGGTCCTTCGTGTAGCCGGCGAACCACGCCGTCCGCAGCCGGTCCTGGTCGCCCGTACGGCCCGCCGCGACCCCCGGCCCGAGCCCCTCGGCACCCGCGCGCAGGGCGCCGGTGACCTCCGCGGCCACCCCCGCGTCCATCGCGCGGCCCGGCCCCGGCCGCCCCAGACCGGGCAGCGCGGCGCCGTCCTTGACGACCTTGGTCACCGAGTACGGGGCGTGCCGCAGCCCGCCGTTGGCGAAGGTGCCGTACGCGGTGGCCATCCGGATGGCGCTGGGCGTGGACGTGCCGACGGCGAAGGTCGGCTCCAGCGGGGCCATGCTCTGCCGCAGCAGTCCCGCGTCGAGTGCCGTCCGCCGCACCTGCGCCAGGCCGACGTCCTCGCCGAGGCGTACGTAGGTCGCGTTGCCCCCGAAGAGCAGGGCCCTGCCGAGGGTGGGGTGGTCGGGGTCGCGCCGGCCCCGGGAGGGACGCAGGGCGCCGTCGGGGCCGTACCGGCTGTCGGCCAGGTCGCCGGCGGACTGCCCGGACCCGCCCACCCCGTGCTGGAGCGCGGCGGCCAGCACGAACGGCTTGAACGCCGAACCGGCCGGGACGCCTGAGGTGTCCGCGTTGTTGCTGAAGTGTTCGGTGGCGTCGGGACCGCCGTACAGCGCCACCACCGCCCCGTCGGACGGCCGCACGGACGCGGCGCCGACCTGCACGTACCGGTCGGCGGCGCGGGTCTTCGGCGCGAGGTCACGCTCCACGACCCGGCGCACGGCGCGTTCCAGGCGGCGAACCTTGTCCTTGTCGAAGGTGGTGTGGATGCGGTGGCCGCCGCGGGCCAGCTCCTCGTCGGTGAGTCCGGTTCGCTGCCGGACGTATTTGTTGGCGATGTCGACGAGGTAGCCGTTCTGGCCGCCGAGGCCGGTGGAGCGCGACTGCTTGCGTGGTTCGGGGAAGACGCGGTACTTCGCCCGTTCCTTCTTCGTGAGCAGCCCGGTGTCGACCTGCCGGTCCAGGATCCACGCCCAGCGTTCCGTCGCCCGCCGGTGGTTGGCCGCGCCGCCCGCCGGGTCGTACAGCTCCGCGCCCTTCAGCAGCGCGGCGAGCAGGGCCCCCTGGCTGGGGTTCAGCTGCTTGGCCGGGATGCCGTAGTAGGCGTGGGCGGCGGCCTCGATGCCGTAGGCGCCGCGCCCGAACCAACTGGTGTTGAGGTAGCCCTTGAGGATCTCGGCCTTGCTCTTCTTGCGGTCCACCTTCAGCGCGATCACGAACTCCTTGACCTTGCGCGTGACCGTCTGGTCCTGCGAGAGGTAGGTGTTCTTCACGTACTGCTGGGTGATGGTGGAGCCGCCCTGGGTCTCGCCGCCGCCGACCACGCTGACGACGGCCCGGGCCAGGCCGCTGGGGGAGACCCCGGAGTCCTCGTAGAACGTCTCGTTCTCGGCGGCGATCACGGCGTGCACGGCCGAGGGGGCGATCTGGTCCAGCTCCACCAGTTGCCGGTTGATCTCGCCGGTGGTCGCCAGCTGGGTGCCGTCGGCCCAGTAGTAGACGTTGGCCTCGCGGCGGGCCGCCGCGTTCTCGTCGGGGATGTCCACGCTGACGTACACGCACGTGAAGAGCGCGGCGACGGCGAGCACGAACAGGGCGCTCGTGGCCAGCAGTTGACGCCAGGAGGGCAGCCAGCGGCGGGCGCCCGCGCGGCCGGAGCGTGGATAGTCCACCAGGCGCCGACGGGCCGGACCGGCGTCGGCGCCGGGGCCGGGGGTGTTCCGGCCGCGGCGGCGCGTCTTTTTCCCTTGAGCATGAGACCCCATGTCGTGGGAGAGTGCGCCACGCGCGGCCGGGTTGGCCCGGATTCCGCACTTCTCACGGATCGACGGGCCCGCCGGGGTCGCGAATCAGCCGATTCCCGGCGGGGCGGCGGCTCGGCGGATCAACGGCTCTGCGGACCGGCGGGCCGGTGGTCAGCGGATCTTCGTCAGCTCGCCCTCGTCCTTGAGGACGGCGACGCCCAGCGCCCAGATGCTGTCGACCCGCTGGCGTTCCTGGGCGTTGGGCCGCGGGTTGGTGCAGGACGTCCCGGGGCCGCCGCCCGACATCAGCTCGCTGCACGGGCCCGAGTAGTGGTCGGGCAGCCCGAGGACGTGGCCCGTCTCGTGCGCGGTCACGCGCACGGAGTTGTACTGCTGGTTCTGCCGGTAGTCCAGGAAGATGTAGCCGTGCCCCCGCCCGTCGGTGGAGGCGTAGGAGCCTCGTGGGTCGTTGCCCTCGCGGTACTCGAAGTCCGTGCCGCTGCCGGCTTCCTGGAGCTTCACGTTGTTCACGGAGGAGTTCCAGATCTGGGTGCTCTGCGCTATCTGGCCGCGGAAGCTGGGCGCCCGGCGCGTGCTGTAGGTGACGGTGACGGCCTGGATGCCGGGCCTCGCCGCCTGCTTCTTCAGCGCCGACTTCATGACGGCTTCGAAGAACTGCCGGTTGGCGGCCTGGCTCTCGCCGCCGTGCGAGGAGGGGGCGTACGACGATGTCCGGAACGCGGAGGGGGCCTGGTCGGCGGCCGGGGCCGGGGCCGCGAACGCCGTGGGGGCGGTCAGGCCGGCCACGAGGGCCGCGGTGCCGAGGGCCGCGAGGACTCTGGTTCTGTTCATGTGGGGTGTGTCCCTTCCGGGATGGAGGCCTGCGGGTGCGGCCTCCGGTCGGGACGAGTATCGGGAGCGCGGGACGCACTGCCCCGATGCCATTCGGGGATAGTGCGGGAGCATCAACTGCCGTCTGTAAGGGGGCCGTTGAGTCGCCGGACGCGGTGGATGTCGCGTACGCACAGGTTGAGGGCGGTGGCCGCCACGATGATCGCCGCGCACACCACGAGCACGGACCGGTCGCTGAACGCGTGCGAGAACAGCGCGACGACAAGGTAGCCGACGGGGACGGCGAGCCGCTCGCCGACCTGGTTGAAGGCGCTCATCCGCCCCAACTCCTCATCGGGCACCTGCTGTTGGAAGGCCGTGACCCAGGTGACGCCCGCGACGTCCAGGCACACGCCGGCGAGCGCGGCGCACAGCAGCAGCCAGGACGGCGCCAGGTCGGCCGCCAGGGCCACGAGGGGCAGCGCGAGCCCCGAACTGGCCGTCACCGCCACGACGAGCAGCCGGCGCGGCTTCCACCGCAGGCACACGAGCGCGCCCGCGAGCAGCCCGAAGGAGAACGCGCCCTGGACCAGTCCCCAGGTGCGGGCGCCCGCGTAGTGCTCCTCGGCGACCACCGGGCCCAGCAGCTGGTAGCCCGCGAGAAAGGCGGCGACCAGGACGGTCCCGGCGGCCGTGTACGTCCACAGCCACGTCCGCGACCAGAACCCCGTCCAGCCCGCCCGCAGATCCGCGAGGGCGCCGCCGCGGACGGCGGGGGCGCCGAGCCGCAGCCCGAGCAGCAGCAGGGCGGCGGCGACGAAGGTGAGCGCGTCGAGACCGAGCGCCCACGCCGGGCCGCCGACGGCGACGAGCAGACCGCCGGCGACCGGCCCCACCACCTTGACGGCGTTGGTGGGCAGCCGCAGCAGGGCGTTGGCCCGCTGGAGCTGCCCGGGCGCGACGAGCCGCGTGAGGACGCCCTGCGCGGCGGGCGCGGTCAGGGCCACCGCGACACCGGAGACGAAGCCGCAGGCCGCGATCCGGGCCGTGTCCGCGTGCCCGGTGGCCACCAGCAGGGCCAGTACGCCCTGCGCGGCCGCCGCGAGGAGGTTGCCGCCGCACAGCAGCCGGCTGCGCGAGACCCGGTCGGCGAGGACGCCGCCGGCGAGCAGGAAGACCACGGTGGGCACGGTGTTCGCGGCGAGCACGACACCGAGCGCTCCGGCCCCGCCGCCCGCGCCGATCACCGCGTACGCGAGGGCGAGCGGTGCCATCGCGGAGCCCGTGGCGGAGACGAGCTGGGCGAGCAGGAAACGGCGGAACGCGGGCACGCGCAGGGGCGATCGGGAGGCCGTGGGCGGTGTCGGTCCTGCCGTGGTGCCCGTGGCGCGCATGCCGTCCCCCGCTCCCCGTGGTCCCGGTGGTCCCGGTGATGGGGCGGCCGGGACGCCCGCCCGGCGGGAAGCATAGGCTCCGACGAATACGCCGTGGCATTCTGGCGCTGGCTGCTACCCCCGGAGGCGATGTGACGTCATCAGACAGAGATCCGGAGCGACGACCACCGGTCGAGCCGCAGGACGCGGTGGCGCGGGACGCGGCGGCGCAGGGCGAGAAGGTCATCGCGCTGCAACGCAAGGTCAGCCAGCTGGAGCAGGCGGTGGAGTCCCACGCCACGATCGACCAGGCGATCGGCATCGTCGTCGCGATGGGCCGGCTGACCCCGGACCAGGGGTGGACGGTGCTGCGGGAGACCTCGCAGCACACCAACATCAAACTGAGCCGGGTGGCGGACCTGATCGTGGCCTGGGGCTGCGCCGGTGACCTGCCCGAAGACGTCCGCAAGGCGCTGGACGAGAGCTTGGCCCGCGCCCGGTCGACGTCGGAGTGCGCGGGGCCTACGGCGTAGGCGGCGCGTCCGCGCGGCGGCGCTTGTGCTTGGAGCGGCGCTTGTGTGTGGGGCGGCGGTTGTGTGTAGGGCGGCGCCTGTGGCCTGTGGACTTGTGGGGCCGGCGGCGTCTTCGGGGCCGACGGCGTCAGCGGAACCGGCGGTCGCGGTGCGGCCGACGGCAGGAGAGGCAGCTCTCCACGCTGCTTTTCCAACGAGGAGAGCCTGGCGCAGGACACTCCCGGGCGCCCCCTGCGCGTGGCGGTGCGGGTACCCGTACCCGCACCGCCAAACCGCCCGGACCGGCCGATGCCCCCCTCACGCCTCCCGTGCCTCGGCGAGGGTGTGGGCGACGAGGGCGTTGGCGTGGCCGTGGCCGATGCCGTGCTCGGTCTTGAGCCAGGCCACCAGCTCCATGTGCCGGGTCAGCGGCGAGTCCCGCACCAGCTGCTTCCACTCCTCGACGGGCCGCCCGTACTTCTTCTCGATCGAGGGGAAGTAGCTGGCGGGGCCCTTCACTGCGGCGTCGCTCACGGCGGTTCCTTTCTGGCGGTGGGTGCGGTCATGGGTAAGACGCCGGACAGGACCGTTACTCATCGCCTGCGGGCAGCACATTGGCGTGATCTGCGTCACGGAATCGCTTCCGTAAGGGATCCTGGGCGGTTGCCTCGGGGAGGGCGCCCAGCATCCGCCCCTCAGGGCTGTGGGGCGCGAGCCCGAAGGGAACGGAACGCAGGCGAATCCGGCCGCGCGGCGACCTCGCCCGGCTCCGACCGGCCGTGCCGCCTCGCGGTCCCCACCCCGGCAGGGGGTGGTGGTCACCCCGGGGCGCGCCTGCCGAGGAGGTAGGTCGCGGTGAGGGAAACCGCGCGGTCCTCGTCGTGCGCCAGCGCGGCGAGGGTGCGTGACGCGGTGGGTCCGGGGATGTCCGCGAGCGCCTGCGTCAGACGCCGCCGCGCGCCGGGGGAGTCGGCGGCGCGGCCGAGGCGATCGACGAACAGGACGGCGATCCGCTCCGCCCACTCGGCCCCCCGCCCCGCGAGCACGCCCAACACGTCGGCCGCGTCCACGTCGTTCACCTCCGCCACGACCATGTCGAGCAGAGTGCCGACGAGGGGAACGACGAGCGGGTCGGGGAGCGGATCGGGATGCGGGTCGAGGGGAGGGGCGGTGCGTGGGTCGGGGCGGGGGCGTGGTTCGGCGTACGGGTCAGGGTTGGTGGGAGTGGCGGGGGGCGGGGTGGTGCGCGGGCCGGTGTCGGTGAGCGTGTGTGCACGGGGGCCGGCGTACGGGTCAGGGGCGCTGGGCGGGGTGGTGCGCGGGTCGGTGTCGGTGTCGGTGAATGTGGGTGTACGTGGGTCGGCGTGCGGGGCAGGGGTGGTGGGCGTGGCGGGGAGCGGGGTGGTGCGTGGGCCGGTGTCGGTGTCGGTAAGTGTGTCTGTACGGGGGGCGGCGTACGGGTCGGGGGCAGTGGGCGGGGTGGTGCGCGGGTCGGTGTCGGTGAGCGTGTGTGTACGGGGGTCGGCGTACGGGTCAGGGGTGGTGGGCGTGGGGGGTGGCGGGTCGGCGTGAGGGCCCGTAGCCGTTCCGGGGTGTGGCCCGGTGGGCGGCGGGGGCGGGGCGGCCGCTTGCCGTGTGCCGAGGGCCAGGGCCGCGTATCTGCGGACCACGACGTCCGGGTGGGCGAGGGCGTCTCCCAGCAGCCTGGCCGCCTCGGCGTCCGGGATCTCGGCGAGGCTCTGGACGGCCCGCTTGCGTACGTCGGCGTCCGCCGAGCCGAGCCCCTCCGCCAGCAGCTCCCACCCGTTGCCGCCCGCACGCGCCAAGGCCCACCGCAGGGTCCCGGCAACCACCGGGTCCGCCTCCCGCAGCGCGGCCTCCACCAGCGCTTCCACGGGGGCCTCTTGGCCCGCGGCCGGCTGCCCCGAGGACAGGGCCGCGCGCTGGCGCCTCCCCGCGCTCTTGGACCCCAATGCCTGGAGCAGCGCGACGACGTGGAGCACGTCCTCCCAGTCGTGGGGCCCGGCGGCACCGACCCGGCTGAGCCGGGTGAGCAGCTCCGTCTCCCGCGCGATGCGGTCCCGCGTCTGTTGGACGAGGTCGTCGACGAGCGCCGAGGGCGTGAAGCCGGGGTCCTCGAGGGCCCGCCCGATCTCCCGCAGCGAGAGCCCCAACGACCGCAGGCTCTCGATGTGGAAGATCCGCCGGATGTCCTCCCCGGAGTACTCCCGGTAGCCGCCGACGGTACGCCCCGTGGGCCGCACGAGTCCGAGCGACTCGTAATGCCGGAGCATGCGGGCGCTGACGCCGGACCGCCGAGCCACCTCACCGATCAACACCGCACCCCACGCCCTCTCTCCCCGCACCCCGCACACCCCTCCGGCCCCCTCCGACGGTATCCCCCGTTACCCACAACCGGCCGCCCCCGCCGGCCCACTCTCCCGACCCGCCTCTCCCTTCCGTCCGGACCGCCACCCCAGGCCACCCAACGGGCCAAGGACCCCGCCTCGTCAGCCACACCCGCCGGACCGATCCCCCCCGCCAAGTCCGCCACCGCGCCGAGCCACCCCCGCTGGGCCGAGCCCCCGCCAAGTCCGCCACCTCGCGGGCCAAACGCCCCGCCACGCCAGCTGCCCCGCCGGGCCAATCCCCGCCAAGTCCGGCACCGCGCCGAGCCAGCCCCCCCCGCGAGCCAGCCCCCCCCCGGCGAGTCGGCCCCCCGTGAGTCGGCCACCACCCCTAGAGCTGGCCACCCCACCGGAGCAGCCGCCCCTACCGGGGCAGCCGCCCCCACCGGGGCAGCCGCCCCCACCAGGTCAGCTGTTCTCGCCGAACGGCCGCCCCCCGGCCGGGCCGAACCCCCGGGCCAAGTCGGGGCCCCAGCGGGTCACCTCACCCCCGCCGAGCCGGCCCCCGGCCGAATGCCGCCCGCACGGAGTTGCCCGCCGAGTCAGCCACCCCCACCGAGCCGGCCATCGGCGGCGACCCGTTCCTCCCCGCCGAGGGCCACAACGCGCTTGGCCTCCTCCACGGCGTACTCGAATCCCATCTCCGGGTCCCGCAGCAACTGTTCCGTGGCGAGCGCGTGGGCCCGTACGTGCGGGTCGGCGCCCCTTGCCGCGACCCGCAGGGGCGTCGAGACCACCTCGCCGAGCGCCACGAGCGCCCGGCTGAGACTGCGCCGGGTCTCACGTCCGCCGCGCCCCAGCTGTGTCACCAGTACGGCGGCCAGCTCGGCCGCTTCCCCTTCCGGGGCCAGTGCGACGGCCGCCCGCCAGGCGGTCCGCGCCACCTCGTCGTCGGCGTCGCACAGAACCGCCCGCGTGATGGCCGGCCACGCGCGCCCGTCCCCGATCTTGGACAGCGTGTGCAGCGCCTGCGCACGCGCCTGCGCGCACTCCGAGCCGACCTCACCGATCAACGCCGGGACGGTCACGGCCGCCGGATGCCGGGTGAGCGCCCACGTGAGCATCTCGCGTACGGAGAAGTCGGGTTCAACGGCGCACCGCTCGACGAGCCGGTCGACGAACCGGGGATCGGGCGTCGTCCCGATCGCCAGCGCGGCCCGCAGCCGCACGGACGAGCGGCCGTCCTCCAGCGCCCGGCCCAGGATGGCCGTGTCATTCGTGATCATGAGGACCACCTCCGCGCCCCAGCCAAGAGGTTGTCACGGTGTCAGGGTCAAGCCGCCCTACCCCTCCGCCCGGCCCTCACATGGCCGCCGGTCCGGACCCGTCACTTCCCGTGCGGGTCGGTGCTGTTGAGCGCGGCGACGACCTCGTCGTAGTCGCCGCGGGCCTCGCCGTAGCGCAGGAACTTCACGCGCTCGACCTGGATCTCCTTCGCGTCGGGCCGGGACTCCAAGAGGGCGACCGTCTCGGCGATGTACTCGTCGAGCGGCATGGCCGACTCGTTGTCCTCGTGGCCCGGCATGAGGGCGGTGCGGACGGCCGGCGGTTCGAGTTCCACGACCTTCACCGAGGTGTCGGCGAGCTGGAGCCGGATCGACTCGCTGAGCATGTGGATCGCGGCCTTGGAGGCGTTGTAGCTGGGCGTCGCCTTCAGCGGCGCGAAGGCGAGGCCCGATGAGACGGTCATGATCGTGGCGTCCGGCCGCGTACGGAGGTGCTCGATGAACGCGGCGATGAGGCGGATGGGCCCGAGGACGTTCGTCGTGACGGTGGACTCGGCAGAGGCGAGGAAGGACGCGGGCTCGTGCCAGTCCTCGACCCGCATCACGCCGGCCATGGTGATGAGGACGTTGAGGTCGGGGTGGTCGGCGAGGACCTGCCGGGCGGCCGACGCGATGCTCGCGGGGTCCGTGGTGTCGATCCGCACGGTGTCGACGCCGGGGTGCTCGGCGGCGATCCGCTCCAGGGCCTCGGCGCGCCGGCCGCCGACGATCACGGTGTTGCCCCTGGCCTTCAGCTCCAGGGCGAGGGCGAGGCCGATGCCGCTGGTGGAGCCGGGGATGAAGACGGTGTTTCCGGAGATGTTCATGGGTCCACTGTGGCCAGCCGGCCGCGGCGGGGGCAGGGACCACTCATCGGGGGACCGGCGATCCCTGGCTCGCCCCGGGCCGGCGGGCGATACTCGGGCCATGGACCGTGCAGCCCTGGCCGACTTCCTGCGCCGCCGCCGCGAGGAGCTCCAGCCGCAGGACGTCGGGCTCCCCGCCGGTGCGCGCCGGCGGACCCGGGGCCTGCGACGGGAGGAGGTCGCGTCCCTCGCCCTGATGTCGACCGACTACTACACCCGCCTCGAACAGCGGCGCGGCCCGCAGCCGAGCGAGCAGATGCTGGGGTCGCTGGCCCGGGCGCTGCGGCTGACCGGCGACGAGTGCCGGTACCTGTACCGGGTCGCGGGGCACAACGCGCCGACCACGGCGTCGTCCGCGCCGCATGTCGCGCCGGCGCTGCTGCGGGTCCTCGACCGCCTCGACGACACCCCGGCGCTCATCCTGTCCGAGCTGGGCGAGACGCTCGTACAGAACAGGATGGCCGCCGCGCTGCTGGGCGACGCGTCGGGCTACACGGGAGCCGACCGCAGCATGATCCACCGCTGGTTCACCGACCCCGGGGAGCGGTCGCGCTACCCCGAGGCCGACCGGGGCCGGCAGAGCCGGGCGCTGGTCGCGAGCCTGCGCGCCGCGTACGGGCTGCGCGGCCCGCGCTCCCGGGCCGGCGACCTCGCGCGGAGCCTGCGGAAGCTGAGCGCGGAGTTCGCGGAGCTGTGGGACCGGCACGAGGTCGCCCAGCGCTTCGAGGACCACAAGACACTGATCCACCCGGAACTGGGCCCCATCGAACTGGACTGCCAGGCCCTGTTCACCGAGGACCAGTCCCAGACCCTCCTGGTCCTCACGGCCCCACCCCGCACAGAGGCCCACGAAAAGCTGCAACTGCTGGCCGTCCTGGGCCTGGACCGGTTCACGGGGGCGGAGCGCTAGGCCTGACGGCCGCCCCGGGTCTTCCCTCCTTTTTGGCGGAAGGGAGCCCTTTCGTCAGGTACGAGCCATGGACCGGATGACCGTGATCACATGATCTGTGTCCGCTAGATCTTCCAGTACTGCATCAGCGCCAGCGCCGCGCAGCTCGGCCGCTGAACTCTTCCCCGTGGCTACGGCGACCAGCCGCACACCCGCCTCCAGTCCCGCCGCGACGTCCGCAGGGGTATCACCGAGAAACACCGCGGCCTCGGCCCGAATCGAGGATCGTGCCAGCGCCGCACGCAGCAGCTCGGGGCGCTCCTCCCCATCCTCGCCGTAAGCCCCCTCGTCGAGTCGCATGTAGTCATCAAGGCCGAAGACCGCGAGCTTCACCTCGGCGGCCCCGCGCACATTGCCCGTCACCACGGTCTGCCGCATGCCCTGCTTCGCGAGGCGAGCGAGGACAGCGGCGGCCCCGGGCAACGCGTGCCCGCGCTCGCGCAACTCGGCGGCCCGCCGGACATGTGCGCCGCCGAGAGCACTGGCGAAGGACTCGAACAGCTCATCGCTGTAGGGGAGGTCGTGCAGGCGCGCGGTCTCCCGCAGGATGACGCGCTCCGTCGACCCGGTGACGGACGCCTGTTCTCTCAGCTCGACCCCGGTCACCTCCTCGAAGGCCTGGGCCCACAGTTCACGCCCCAGGCCGCCCGTGGCCATCAGCGTATGGTCGATGTCCCACAGCACCAGCTCCGTCACGGCGCCCCCTCTCTCGCTGCATTCCTGTGTCCCCGCGTAGCGGGCACCCTACGCTCAGGCAGAGCGAGCAAGGAGCGGGCGCATGGTGGCGTCAGACCTTCCCATCGGGGACCGGATCAGGCATTACCGCGGAGGGAGACGGCAAGACGCGGTAGCCGGGCTAGTGGGCATTTCTCCCGATTACCTGTCCCAGATCGAGCGCGGTCTGAAGGTTCCGTCGGTGCCCATCTTGTACGCGCTGGCTCAGGAGTTGGGGGTTCCCACCGCTGCCCTGTTGTCGGAGCAGCCGCCGGAAGAGGAAGAGCTGACGGACACGGCGGAGGACGCGGTCGGCCGTGCGCTCCTCGGCTACGGTCCAGCCCTCAGCCGTACGCCCGCCACAGCGGCCGAGCTGAGGGGCCGGGTCGAGGCCGCCTGGCATTCCTGGCAAACCGCAGGGGACCGATTCACCCAAGCGGCCGAGACGCTGCCGGAACTGGTCGCCGATGTAGAGCACGCCGCGCGTGCCGCTCGAACCGGACCCGATCCGGTCGAGGGGCGCAGCACTCTCCGGGCAGCCGCAGACCTGTACTGCCTGCTCCGCTCCTACCTGCGCCGTACCGGCCGCGTCGACCTTGCCACCATCGCGGCAGATCGGGCGATGCGAGCTGCCGAGGACGCCGATGACCCACTGCGCATCGCAGCCGCCCAGTGGAACCTCGGACACGTCCTGCTCGCTGCTGGCCAACCGGCAGAGGCTGAGGAACTCGCGCTGCGGGCGGCAGAAGACGTAGTCAACGCGCGGATGCGAGAGGTCGAGCGAACAGCGATGCGAGGCGCTCTCCAGCTCGTGGCTGTCGTCGGCGCCTCTCGCCGGCGTCGCTGGTGGGAAGCGCGCGAGCGACTCGTCCAGCACGCAGGGCCCGCGGCCCGCGCGGTGCCCGACGACAGCAACATCGGGTGGACGGTTTTCGGGCCGACGAATCTCGCACTGCACGCTCTGTCCATCGAGATGGAAGCGGGTGAGACCAGCGAGGCGCTTCACACGGCGGATGCCATCGACGTCAGCGGACTACCTTCGCTGGAAAGGGAGTTCACCTTCGGCCTGGAGGTGGCGGCCTGCCACAGCCAGCGTCGGGACGATGCGGCCGCGCTGCTGGCCCTCCTCGGGCTGGAGGCCAGCGCCCCTGAGGATCTCGCTCGGACGCCGCTCGCTCGGCAGCTGGTGCTGACAGTGATCCGACGGGCACGGGCGATGCACGCCCGGCAGGCGGAGCAGCTGGCAGTGCGGATCGGACTCATGTAGCTGACGAGCTTGTGGTCCACCCGAACTATCAGCTCGGGTGAGCCCGGCAGAGGCCCCTACGGTCACCGGTGTGAGGCAAGCCACCAGACTGCGAGGGCTCCGATGATCGCGCGACAAGACGTGGACCAGATCGCGACATGGCTCGCCTGTGCTCAACAGGCACCCGAGCAGGCCCGACGCGAATGGGCGGACACCGGCGTGGCCTTGCTGCCGCTCGGCCAGCGGTTCGAGGCCGCCCGCCTGCCCGCGCGGCTCGTCCTCGCGGCGGTGGACACGTACGATCCGCTGGAGATCACCGAACGCCTCACCCGGTTCCTCAACGGCCCCGTCTTCTTCGACGGTCGGGCGATGGGCGGCACCTTCTACGCCCTGATGCAGCCCCACCGCGCGGGCCAGGTCTGGAAGTACCAGGACGTCGCCCCGCGCCTCGGCGCGAACACCTACCTCGGCGTACCGAGGATGGAGCGCGTGAAGCCGCCCGGCACGCACTGGGTGGCGCCCCCGCGGTTCCCGGGCGACCTGTGCGAAGCCGCCACCGTCGAGGCCCTCATCGGCTTCGGACTCAGCATCACCCAGGAGGCCGAGCTGTGAGCGCGCCACCGAGTGGTCGGGTCACCTGGATCTACGGTCCGGAAGCGGCCGCGTACCTGCTGGAGGGGCGTATTCGTGCCCACCAGGCCGACTGCCCCGGTTGCGGCCCCGGGAAGTGCGAGGAGCGGGCCCGCTTGTGTCGCGCCCTGCGCGGCGTGCCGTCGTTGTTGAAGCGCTACGAGCCCAGCGAAGAGGACTGCCGATGACCGAGGCCACACGGTTCTGCTGGCGTTGCGACGCGCCGATCACCAAGGAGCGGCCCGGCACGTCCGTGCCGAAGGAGTCCCTTTCGGCTGGCGGGGCGGTCGGCTGGTGGCACATGAATTGCCCTCAGCTGCCCACCTTCGGGCGGTGCACGCCCCGGCAGACGCCCGCCGTGACCCGCCCATCGTCGACCCCCTGGGCGGGGCCCGCCCGCTGAGGCTTCAGAAGCGCGTTTTCCGGCCGCCACCTGCGGAAACGCGACGATCGCTTGGACGATATTTGGACGGTGACCTTCGGTAGTGAGGTATAGCGAGGTATAGCGAGGACGTCTGAGGGTGTAGCCAGAGTGCGCACAACAAAGGCCCAGGACCGGAGACTTGCTCCGTGACCTGGGCCTTAGCCCTGCTGACCTGGTGCCCCCGGCAGGATTCGAACCTGCGACACCCGCTTTAGGAGAGCGGGTGTCGCTCGCAGCGCCACGAAGCCCCCCCCGCCGACGACCACGGCTCGGCGTACCGCGCATCGAGCGCAGGAAGCCGCCCGGCACCTGCTGGGTGTCGCCCCCGCGCTTCGAGGGTGACCTGTGCGAGCCCGCCGCCGTCGCGGCCCTCGTCGCCCATGCGGTCAGCGCCGGTGGCGAGGGGGAGCAGGCGCAGTGACCGCTCCGGCTCCGCGGCGGGCGTCAGTCGGACAGCAGGACGGTCAGCCCCGTCGCCAAGCCTCCGCGCCAGCACGCGTAGTCGTGGCCTCCGTTGAACTCCTCGTACGTCACCTCGTAGCCCCGCGCCCGCAGGACGTTGCGCAGGCGGCGGTTCTCCGGGAGGAGCATCCACTCCTGGGCGCCGACCTCCAGGTGGAGGCGGACCGGGCGGTGCGGGGCGCGGGCATAGGCGCGGGTGAGCCATTCCGGGCCGCAGCCGTCGGGCGCGTTCTCGTCGGGCCACCAGAACGAGCCCGACTGGGAGAGCGCGGCGCCGAAGCGGTCCGGGCGCCGGTGCGCCGCGTACGCCGCCGTGAGGCCGCCCGCGCTCTGACCTGCGATGACCGTGCGCTCGGGGGGCGCCGTGGCCCCGTACGTGTCCGCCGCCCAGGGCAGCAGGACGTCCGCCAGCCAGTCCACGAAGGCGCCGCTGCAGCTCAGGTCCTCCATGCGGCGGCCCATCGTGTGGACGAGCAGCGCGGCCGTGGGGGGCAGGGCCCCGTCGGCGTGCAGGGCGTCGAACGTGTCGCCGATGCCGAGCACCGGGCCCCACATCTCGCCGTCCAGGAGTACGGCCACCGCCCGGACCGGCTCCCGCGGCACGTGCACGGTGACCCGTCTGCCGTCCACCTCGGCCTCGGCGGACCGCCCGGCCGCCCTCGCCCGACGGCCCACGTACGGCTGGGGCGGCGCGTCGGGCAGGGACATCACGGAGGCGGGGTGCCGGCCGTCGCGGGCGGGCAGGCGCGGGGCGCCGTCGAGCGGGTCGGGGACGGCCTCCGCGAGGACCCGCAGCCACGCCTCGCGGTCGGTGCGCAGGGTCTCGCGCCGGGGGCCGTGACCGACGTAGAACTGGTAGGACGCCCGGTGGTCGGACCGCAGCCGGTGGCTGAGCGCCCAGACGTCCGTGCCGGGCAGGCGCTCCATCAGGTGCGGGGTGAGGTCGCCCGCGTGCCGGTCCTTGTCCGTGACGGTGTGCAGCAGCGTGAGGACATCCGTGGCGGGGCGCGCGGGATCGTCCCGCCACAGGAACGTGACGAGGCGGTACGCCGGGTCGCCCGCGGGGTCGGCCTCGACCAGGGGCGTGCCGCCGGCCTCGATCCGGTTCCAGAAGTCCCGTTCGGCGCCCGGCACTTCGGCTCGTACGGCGTGCAGGAGTGTCCGCAGCAGCGGGCTTCGCACTGGGGTGGCCTCTCTCGGGTCGGGGGTGGCCGTGGGCGCGGCCGGGGATGTCGTACGCGGGTTCGGTGTTGCTGTCGTATGCGCGTCAGCGGGTGTCATACGCGCGTCTGTGGCTGCGTACGCGCGTCCGGTGCCGTCCGTCATACGCGCGTCGCCGCCGAGCGGCCCAGCAGGACCCACAGGAGGAACGGGCCGCCGAGGACCGTCGTGACGACGCCGACCGGCAGTTCCGATCCGTCGAAGGCGATCCGCCCGAGGGTGTCCGCGACGACCACGAGCACCGCGCCGGTCAGCATCGAGCCGACCAGCGGCACCCGCAGCGGGCCCGCGAGGCGGGAGGCGATGACGGGTGAGGCGAGGGCGACGAAGCCGACGGGCCCGCAGACGCCGACCGCGAGGCCGGCGAGCGCCACGGCGAGGAGCAGGCAGATCAGGCGGGTGCGCCCGGCATGGGAGCCGAGCGAGGCGGCGGTGGCGTCGTCGAAGCGCAGGACGCCGAGGTGGCGGGCGACGGCGAGGGCGAGCGGGACGAGGACGGCGAGGCCGATGAGGACGGGCACGGCGACGGAGTAGCCGCGGCCGTTGAGGCTGCCGGAGGTCCACACGTACAGCGAGCTTGCGGAGTTGAGGGAGCGCCGGGAGAGGACGACCTGGGTGGCGGCGGAGGCCAGCGCGGACATGGCGAGGCCGACGACGAGCACCCGGTAGCCGCGCTGGCCGAGCCCGCCGGAGACCAGCGTGACGACGACCACGGCGACGAGCGCGCCGATCGGGCCCGCCCACCAGGCGCCGAAGGACCCGGAGGCGCTGAAGGTGACGGAGACGAGGACGGCGGCGGTGGCGCCGTCGTTGACGCCGAGGAGTTCGGGGGTGGCGAGGCGGTTGCGGGCGAGGGTCTGCGTGAGGCACCCGGCGAGGCCGAGCGCGGCGCCCGCGGCGAGCCCGGCGACGATGCGGCCGAGCCGGAACTTCTGTACGAGCAGTACGTCGAAGTGGTCGCCCTGGCCGAGGACGGCCCGGAAGGTGCGGCCGACGCCCATCTCGCTCTGCCCGGCGTACGCGGAGAACACGACGGCGACCAGGAGGAGCGCGGCGAGCAGCAGCGCGGCGAGGGTGGCGCGGCGGGCGACGAGGAAGGAGAGGGGGCCGCGCCGCAGGACGTAGGTGTCGGCGGGGCGGGGGCGGGGGGTGCGCTGCTTCACCGGGCGGGTGTCGGGTTGCTCTGGGGGCCGCAGGGTGCCGGGTCGTTCGGGGGTTCGCAGGGTGCCGGGCCGTTCGGGGTGGCGGAGGGCGCCGGTCCGTCCGGGGATTTGCAGGTCGCCGGGCTGTCCAGGGGTTCGCAGGGTGCCGGGCCGTTCGGGGAGGCGGAGGTCGTCCGACCGATCGGGGAGGCAGAGGTCGTCCGGCCGTTCGGGGCGCCGGAGGTCACCGGGCCGATCGGGGAGCCGGATGTCGCCGGTCCGTTCGGGAGTTCGCAGGGACCCGGCCTGCCCGGGGAGCCGCAGGCCGCTGGCCCGCCCGGGGCCCCGCAGGACCCCGCCCCGTCCGAGGAACCGCAAAGCGCCAGTCAGGCGGCGCCGCCCGGAAGGCGCGCTCTCCTCCGTCGCGGGTTCCGTCATGCCCATCGTGCCGAACTGCCGGGAGCGGACGATGAGGATCAGTACGGGCGCGCCGATCAGCGCCACGATGACGGACACCGGCGCCTCGTACGGGCGGGAGACCACGCGGGCGGCGACGTCCGAGACGGTCAGGACGCAGGCGCCGATGAGGCCCGCGAGGAGCAGCCGGGCCGGCAGCCGGGTGCCCGCGAGGGCGCGGGCGAGGAAACCGGCGAGGAGGCCGAGGAAGGAGATGGGGCCGGCGAGCGCGACAGCGGCGGCCGTCAGCAGGGTGACGCCGACGGCGACGACGGTACGGATCACGGGCGGCCGGTGGCCGAGACCGCGGGCCAGATCGTCGCCGAGGGCGAGGGCGGACAGCGGGCGGGCGACCAGCACGGCCACCAGGAAGCCGGCGGCGAGGACGGGGGCCAGCCGCCCCAGTTCGCCGTAACCCTCGACGCCCGCGAGGGACCCGAGCACCCAGAAGCGGAACTTGTCGTACGTCTCCGCGGAGTTGACGACGATCACGCTGGTGAGGCCGCCGAAGGTGGCGCCGAGCGCCGATCCGGCGAGCACGAGCCGCATGGGAGAGCCGCCGCCCTTGCGTCCGGCGATGAGCAGCACGAGGCCGCTGGCGACCACGGCACCGGCGAACGCGCAGCCGAGATAGGCGAAACCGGAATCGACTCCGAGCAGCGCGATGCCCGCGACGACGCCCAGTGAGGCACCGGCGTTGACGCCGAGCAGGCCGGTCTCGGCGAGCGGGTTGCGGGTGACCGCCTGGAGCAGGCACCCCGCGACGCCGAGCGCCCCGCCGACGAGCAGCGCGGTCAGGGTGCGGGGGATGCGCAGGTCGCCGACGACGAGGGCGAGGCGGGCGTCGTCGCGCGCGCCGTCGCGGTTCAGGAGGTAGTCGAGGACTCCGCCCGGTCCGATCTCGCCGGCGCCGACGCAGAGCGAGAGGGCCACCAGGAGCAGCAGGGCGAGGGTGAATCCGGCGACGGCGAGGGCGACGGTGCGGGATCGGGGTGGCGCGGTGGGTGCGGGGTGCTCTGGTGTCGGCCCGAGGGCTCCCCTCCCGGTGTCCGCTTCGGGGTCGCTTTCCCGGTCCCTTTCGGCCAACCCGCCCGGCTTTTCGGGCTGTTGGGGTGCTCGGGGCGTGGTGCCCGCTGTCGGCGTGCGCATAAGGTGAGGCTAGCCTAACTATGTCGACAGGGTGGCGACCTCTGGGCAGTGGTTATACGTTAGGTTAGGCTTACCTAAAAAGTAGGGGGAGGTCGCTCACTCATGCCTGAGCACATACCGAACGGGGCGCCCGCCGACGGCGAGTTCGCCGGGCGTACGGCTCTGGTGACCGGCGCGGGCCAGGGCATCGGCGCCGCCGTCGCCACCGCCCTCGCGGCCCGGGGCGCGCACGTCGTCGCCACCGACCGCTCGGCGCACGGCATCGACGAACTGGCCGCCGCCGCGCGGGGGACGGGCGTCTCCGCACGGGGGACGGTCGCCTCTGTACGGGGGGTCGCCTCTGTACGGGGGGCGGCCACCTCCGCACGGGGGACTGTCGCCTCCGCAGCGGGGACGGCCGGCGGCACGCGGGGGACGGCCGGTGCCATCACGCCGCGCGTCATGGACGTCACCGACTCCGCCGCCGTCACCGCCCTCGTCGACGACGTCGTACGCGAGCACGGCGCCCTCGACCTCCTCGTGAACGTCGCGGGCATCCTGCGGACCGCGCCCGTCGCCGAACTGACCGACGCCGACTGGGCCGAGACCTTCGCCGTCAACACCACCGGCGTCTTCCACACCTCGCGTGCCGCCGCCGCCCACATGACGGCGCGCGGCTCCGGCTGCATCGTCACCGTCGCCTCCAACGCGGCCGGGATCCCCCGCACGGGCATGGCCGCGTACGCCGCGTCGAAGGCGGCGGCCACGATGTTCACCAAGTGCCTCGGGCTGGAGATCGCCCGCAGCGGGGTGCGGTGCAACGTCGTCGCGCCCGGGTCCACGGACACCGCCATGCAGCGGGCGCTGTGGCCCGAGGGGCAGCAGGACGTGCCGCGCAGCGTCATCGACGGCGACCCCGCGACGTACCGCACCGGCATTCCCCTCGGCCGGATCGCCGCGCCCCAGGACGTCGCCGAGGCGGTGCTGTTCCTCGCCTCGGAGCGGGCCCGGCATGTGACCTTGCAGGAGTTGTACGTGGACGGGGGCGCGACGTTGCGGTGAGTCCCCCGGCGGGGGCGGGGGCGGGGGACTTGACCGCCGCTGCGCGGCGGATGTCGCCCACCCACCCACCCGTTTGCCCCGCATCCCCCCGTACCGAACGAACCACCCCTCCCCGGACCCACCGCGGGGCGTACCCCGCCCCCAGAAACGGAGCCCCCGTGTCGACGGCACCCGAAGTCGCCACGCACGTCACGACGGCGGCCGAACAGGCCCACCCCGCCGTGGGCGCGGCCACCGCCCTCCTCGACGCCTACACCCCCGGCGAACGCTTCCTCGCGACCCCCACCCGCACCCTCCTCTCCGAGGGCGGCGTCCACGCCCACGTGCCACACGACGACAGACCCCTGCCGCACCGCGTGGCCGCCACCCTGGCCGGCGCCCGCCGCGCCGGGCTCACCAGGCCGTACGTCGTCGGCGCCGTCCCCTTCGACCACACCGCGCCCGCCGCGCTCGCCGTCCCCGCGGCCGTGCGCACCGCGCCGCCGCTCACCGCGGACCCGCTCATCGCGCTGCCCGCCGAGACGCCGGACGCCACCGACTGGCACATCCGTCCGGTACCGGCGCCCGAGGAGTACGGCGCCGGCGTGGCCGCCGCCGTAGAGCGCATGTGGCGCGGCGACTTCAGCAAGGTCGTCCTCGCCCGCACCCTCGAACTGACCGCGCCCGCCCCGCTGAACATCCCCCTGATGCTCCAGCGCCTGGCCCGCCGCGACCCCTCCGGCTACACCTTCGCGCTGCCGACGGCCCCCGGCCGCACCCTGATCGGCGCCAGCCCCGAGCTGCTCGTCTCGCGCCGCGGCCACCAGGTCGTCGCCAACCCCCTCGCCGGTTCGACGCCCCGCAGCGACGACCTCGCCGAGGACGTGCGCCGCGCCGCCGCGCTCCTGGAGTCCGCCAAGGACCTGCACGAGCACGCGGTCGTGGTCGACGCCGTTCACCAGGCGCTCGCCTCGTTCTGCACGGACCTGACCGTCCCGGCCCGCCCCACCCTGATCCGCACCGCCACCATGTGGCACCTGTCCACCACCCTCACCGGCACCCTCGCCGCCCCCGACGCCTCGGCCCTCGAACTGGCCTGCGCCCTGCACCCCACCCCCGCGGTCTGCGGCACCCCGACCGCCACCGCCCGCGAGGTGATCCGCGAGACCGAGCCGTTCGACCGCGGCTTCTTCACCGGCATGATCGGCTGGGGCGACGCGAACGGCGACGGCGAGTGGGTCGTCACGATCCGCTGCGCCGAGGCCGAGGAGCGCTCCCTGCGGCTGTACGCGGGCGCGGGCGTCGTCGCCGCGTCGGACCCTGCGGCGGAGACCGCGGAGACGGGCGCGAAGTTCCGCACGTTCCTGAACGCGGTGGGAGCCGAGCTGTGAGCACCCCCGAGGCGCCGACGTGGCCCGAGGAGTTCGCCGCCCGCTACCGCGAGGCCGGCTGGTGGCGCGGCGAGACCTTCGGCCGGATGCTGCGCGAGCGCGCGGCCGAGCACCCCGACCGGATCGCGATCGTCGACCCCGCGGGGGACTCCGCCGGGGACCCGGCCGGGGCCCGCCGCTGGACGTACGGCGAACTGGACCGCCGGGCCGACCGCCTCGCGGCCGGCCTGCTCGCCCGCGGCATCACCAAGGGCGACAAGGTGGTCGTCCAACTCCCCAACATCGCCGAGTTCTTCGAGACCGTCTTCGCCCTGTTCCGCATCGGCGCCCTGCCGGTCTTCGCGCTGCCCGCGCACCGCGAGACGGAGATCCGCTACTTCTGCGAGTTCACCGAGGCCGCCGCGTACGTCATCCCCGCCGAGGACGGCGGCTTCGACTACCGCGACCTGGCGGCGCAGGTCCTGGCCGCCGTCCCCACCCTGCGCCACGTCTTCGTGGCCGCCGGCGACCCGGGCGCCTTCGAGGCCCTGTCCGACGTACCCGTCGACCCGATCACCGATCCGGTCACCGACCCGGTCAGCGACCCGCTCACCGTCCCTGACCCGCCCGGCCCCTCCGACCTGGCCTTCCTCCAGCTCTCCGGCGGTTCCACGGGCGTCCCGAAGCTGATCCCGCGCACGCACGACGACTACATCTACTCGCTGCGCGGCTCGAACGAACTCTGCGGCGTCGACGCGTCGTCCGTGTACCTGGTCGCCCTCCCCGCGGCGCACAACTTCCCGCTCTCCTCGCCCGGTTCGCTCGGCGCGCTGTACGCGGGCGCCCGCGTCGTGCTCTGCCCGCGGCCCGCCCCCGAGGTCGCCTTCCCGCTCATCGAGTCCGAGGGCGTCACCATCACGGGCCTGGTCCCGCCGCTCGCCCTGGTCTGGACGGAGGCGGCGCCTTCATCGACGTACGACCTGTCCAGCCTGGAAGTGTTGCTGGTGGGCGGCGCCAAGTTCAGCGAGGAGGCGGCGCGGCGCGTGCGGCCCGCGCTGGGCTGCACGCTCCAGCAGGTCTTCGGCATGGCGGAGGGCCTGGTCAACTACACGCGTCTGGACGACCCGGACGAGACGATCGTGACCACGCAGGGCCGGCCGATCTCCCCCGACGACGAGATCCGGATCGTCGACGACGAGGACAACGACCTGCCCGTCGGCGCGAGGGGCCACCTCCTGACCCGCGGCCCGTACACGATCCGCGGCTACTGGAAGGCGCCCGAGCACAACGCCCGCTCCTTCACCCCGGACGGCTTCTACCGCACCGGCGACATCGTCCGCCTCACCGGGACGGGCCACCTGGTCGTCGAGGGGCGGGCGAAGGACCAGATCAACCGCGGTGGCGAGAAGATCGCGGCCGAGGAGGTCGAGAACCACCTCCTCGCCCACCCGTCCGTGCACGACGCCAACGTCGTCGCCGAACCGGACCCCTACCTCGGCGAACGCACCTGCGCGTACGTCATCCTGCGCGCCGGCGCGGAGCCGCTGAAGCCGGTGGCGGTCAAGAAGTTCGTACGCGGCCGGGGCCTCGCGGCGTACAAGGTGCCGGACCGCGTCGAGTTCGTGGAGGCGTTCCCGCAGACGGGCGTCGGCAAGATCTCGAAGAAGGACCTGCGGGCGGCGGCGTCCGCCACGCGGGCACCCGTCCCACAGCCCGGGGACGCGTCCCAGCCCACGCAAACCTGAACCGGCGTGCCTGGGCCCGCGAGCCTGCACGCACGTCTGAACGCGCACCCTCAACGCACACTGAACGGAACACGTCACCACCATGGCCCTGCCCGCCATCGCCCCGTACCCGATGCCGTCCGCCGACGAGCTGCCCGCCAACCGGGTCGACTGGAAGGTCGACCCGGCCCGCGCCGTGCTCCTCGTGCACGACCTGCAGAACTACTTCCTGTCGGCGTACGACCGCGACGCCTCCCCCGTGCCGGAACTGCTCGCGCACGTGGCCGAGTTGAAGCGGACGGCGGACCGGCTCGGCGTGCCGGTCCTGCACACCGCGCAGCCGGGCGGCCAGACGCCCGAACAGCGGGGCCTCCAGCAGGACTTCTGGGGTCCGGGCCTGCCGGACGACGAGCAGGCGGCGGCGCTCGCCCCGGAGATCGGCCCGGCGCCCGCCGAGACGGTCCTCACCAAGTGGAAGTACAGCGGTTTCGTCCGCACCGACCTGCTGGAGCGGCTGCGCGAACAGGGCCGCGACCAGCTGGTCATCACCGGCGTCTACGCCCACATCGGCGTCCTGATGACGGCGTGCGACGCGTGGATGCAGGACATCCAGGCGTTCGTGGTGGCCGACGCGGTGGCCGACTTCTCGGCGGACGACCACGCGATGGCGCTGCGCTGGGCGGCGGGCAAGTGCGCGGTGGTCACGACGACGGCGAGGGTCTTCGACGACGCCGGCCACGACGCGATCTGAAGACTCAGGCCCCTGAGGCCTTTGAGGCCCCTGAGGGCCTGACAGGCCTGGTGGCCCTACCTGCCCCTGACTGACCCTGACTGCCCTGACGGCAAGGAGCGACACCGTGACCACGACCCCTCTGACCCTCGACCAGCTGCGCGCGGACGTGGCCGACGTCCTCGGCGAGGACCCGGCGGACATCCCCGTGGACGAGAACCTCGTCGACTACGGCCTCGACTCCGTACGCCTGATGAGCCTGCTGGGCCGCTGGCGCCGCGACCACGGCGTGACGGCGTCGTTCGCGGACCTGGCGGAGCAGCCGGCGCTGGAGAAGTGGGTGCCGCTGCTGACGCGGGAGGCGTAGGTCTCGGCGGACGTATACAGGAGGTCGAGTCCGTTCAGAAGGCGGATCAGAAGGCGGAGTTGTCGAACCACCGGTCGAGCAGCTCCGGGTCGCCGGCGGTCCGGAAGGCCTCCGCGTCGCGCCCGAGCCGCCCATAGAGCAGCAGGAGCAGATCGGCGGCGGCCCCGCGCACGGAGGCGTCGGCGTCCTGCCCGGTGGCGCGGATGAGCCCGAACCCGTCGCTCCGCAGCTGTACGAGCCACTCCTGACCGGTGTCGTCGGCGCGGAACCGGAGGACTTCGTCCCGGCCGCGCAGTCGGGCGACGCCGGGTGCGAAGGGCGTGGCGTAGGGCAGATTGACGAGGAACTCGTCCACGCCGTCGGCCGCGAGCACCGGGTCGATCACGGTCGGCAGCCCCAGGGCGGCCTCGGCGTCGGTGCGGTGCACCAGGGTCTCGTACAGCATGCGCCGGACCCAGAAGCGGGCGTGCGGGTCGGCGCCCCAGGTCCACATGGGCGCGCCGGTGTCGACCTCGGCGAAGGCGCGGGCGGCCAGCTCCGCGCCGGCGACGAGCCAGGCACCGTACGCGTCCTCGCGCTCGGGCAGATCGAGTTGGACCTCCCGCGTGCGCGGCGCTTCCTGGACCCCGGCGCGCAACAGGGCGGCGAACCACCGCTGCACGCCCCCGGTGTGCCGGACCAGATCGAGGAGCGTCCAGCCCGGACAACCGGGCACGGGAGCGGAGAGATCGCCCTGTTCGAGGAGGGCGGCGAACCGCCGGGTCTCACGGGCGACGGCGTCGGCGTGCAAGTCCGCGCCAAGCCCACTTCGAGGACCGCCACCAGCCCCGAGGTCACCGGACACAGTCACGCGCACCCCCTCCCCCTTCGGTTTCCGTACCGGCTTCCGTGCCGGCCGTGTCGAGGGCGTGGGTCAGCGCGTTGAGCCGGGAGCGCAGGTCGCGTACCTCGTCCAGGGAGAGCCCGGTGGACGAGGCGATGGTGCGCGGCACGGCGAGGGCCTTCTCCCGCAGCTCGACGCCCTGCTCCGTGGGCCGCACCGAGACGGACCGCTCGTCCTCGACGCTGCGCCGCCGCTCCACGTACCCGGCGGCCTCCAGCCGCTTGAGCAGCGGGGACAGCGTCCCGGAGTCCAGCCGCAGCCGCTCCCCGATCTTCTTGACGGGCAGCTCGCCGTGCTCCCAGAGGACGAGCATGACGAGGTACTGGGGGTAGGTGAGCCCGAGATCCTTCAGGGCGGTCCGATAGACGCCGTTGAAGGCGCGGGCGGCGGCGTGCAGCGAGAAGCAGACCTGCTGGTCGAGCCGTAGAAAGTCCTCGTCCCGGTCCGCGCCACCGCGCGGCGCGCGGGACTCCTTGACGTTGTCCATCCCCCCACTCTACCGGCACCCCCCTACACACAACCAAGTCACACACAACTAGGTTGCACACAATTAAATAGCGTGCTCTACTAAACACCTCGGTTCCCACGGGTGACCGCGAACGGACCGCGAAAACCAGCAGGAAGAAGGAGAATCATGGACGCGCTGTACACCGCTGTGGCCACCGCCAACGGCCGCGAGGGCCGCGCCGTCAGCTCCGACGGCCAGATCGACCTCCCGCTCGGCTTCCCCACCGCCCTCGGCGGCAACGGCAAGGGCACCAACCCCGAGCAGCTCTTCGCGGCGGGCTACGCGGCCTGCTTCGCCAGCGCCATGGGCAACATCGCGCGCCAGGAGAAGATAGACGTCTCGGACGTCTCGGTGACGGCGGAGGTCAGCATCGGCAAGGACACGGACGGCGGCTTCGGCCTCTCCGTGATCATGCGCGCGGAACTCCCCGACCACCTCCAGGGCCCCGCCGGCGAGGAGCTCCTCAAGAAGACCCACGCCTTCTGCCCCTACTCCAAGGCCACGCGCGGCAACATCCCCGTGGAACTGGTCATCGAGTAACCACCCCCGCCCTTCACCTCGGCACCCCCGAACGACCACCCGCTACACTGACGGCGGTGACGCGCTCCCCAGGGACCCGCGCCACCATGCCTCGCCTTCGTGGGGCTTGGAGAAAACCCCATCACTGCAGGTCAGCGGGTAATCGCCAGCCTCGCTCAGAACGCATGACTCCCAACCTGAGAACGCTCAGCGAATCGCTGCAGGTCAGCGAGGGCATCCGTTCATGCACCGCGGAGACTGCCTCCCGACTCCGAAGTCCCGTCGATCAAGTGAGCGGGAGGCACCTCTTCACTCTCCTGCGCGCTGCCGCGCGACACGGGCACGGCTCCGGGAAGCTCGTATCCACCCCACCCATCCGGACCAAGGGATCGCTCGGTCGCTGTATCTGTCACGCGCCCCACGAACATCGTCGCGACGAGGCCCAAGCGCTACAGAGCTAGGATGCCCACGGCTGTCGATCAAGGGGGTACGACATGGTGGGCGCGCAGAGGCCCGAGCTACTGCCGGACTGCGACGTGCCGACCCAACGCAGACAACCAGATGACTTCGTCACGACCTGCCTTGTCCGCCTGGCCGACGAGTCACTCGGTGACGCCTGGCGGACATCCGCCCTGACAGCGTGCATGGTCCGTGGAGGTTCTGCACTCGCTGCGGCGACATTCATGGTTCAGACTCCAGGACCCTGGTACGAGGACTTGCGACGCATCTTGCGGTTGTCTGGGGTCAATGTCGATCGGCCGGCGTACTCCAGCGCCGACTACACCGTCGGCCTCTGCTACGTCGCAGGCATCAAGGGCCTCCCGGCAGGTCTGCGGCACCGCGCAGCTGACGCGCTGGTGCATCGCGCGAACGACGCCGGCTACGCGGAAGCCCGACACCTGCTGCCCAAGAACGGCTGGAGCTGGTTGGCGGACGCGGTACGTGAGGGGTGGGCCGTGTGGACCGCGCAGCTCTTCGCCCAGGACGAGACGGCCCCGCTCACGACACGTATGAGAGTCGGTCTGGCCCTCGCCGAGCACGAGCATCCTGCTGGCTACGTACCGACAGCTCTGGAGCGGCTTGCGGCACACCCGGGTGCGGCAAGCAAAGATCGTCTCGCCCTGGCCGTCGCCGTGGGGCAGCGCGCCCCCAAGGACGCGACGGGTCTGCTCTGCTGCGTCGCGTCCGACTCGATCGTTCAAGCCGGCCACCGGATGCAGGCCATTGAACTGTTGGACGCGATCGACCCGGTGAAGGCTGAGGAGATGCGGGCCCTGCAGACCCGCCTTCCCTCCGCCCGGACGTCTCGTGACCAACAGCGAGACGCCGCCGCGCGCGCGGAGCAGGAAGCGGCAGCGCGGCGCGAGCGGGAGACCCCTGCGGCGGTCAAAGAGCGCCTCGATTCCAAGGTGGAGGAGCTTCTGGACGATCTCCGTGGCCGCGGCTCGGCGGACTGGCTGGCCGATGACCTCGACAACCACATCGCGGAGAGCGACTGGAACCAGGTTGCCCAGGACATCGCCGACATCTGCGGTCTGGTCCGTGGCGAGGAGGTCGAGTCCTCGCTCCGCCTGCTGGAAGTCCTCACGCAGATCAGGTACGGCGACGAGGCCAGTCCGACGTCGAGCACTTCCGACCTAGAGAAGCGAGGTGATCTGGACTTTCCCCGACTCACTCGGGAGGAGCTGACAGGTTACGCGCGTGCCAAGGCAGAGCGCTCCTGGACCTTCTGGAGGGAGCTCGTCGAAAAGCATGGTTGGAATGACGACAAGCTCTATGAACTCGACCGTCAGGCAGACGAGGTGGACCGGAACGTTGCCGACTCGCTCTGCCAGAAGGCCGGCGATCACCTGCGAGCCCTGCAACAGTTCCTGGTGTGGGAGCTCTGGCCCGCTCTCGTGAACGCCGCGGAGCGCCGAAACTACGGCGCAGCGCGCGGCCACCTGGCGACAGCCCGACTCCTTGGGGACGAAGCAGAGCACGCCGAGGTCCTGTGGAGATCAGCAACGCTCGAGAACTACTCCTTTGACCCTCGGGCCATGTCCTGGCCCCGTGACTTCTGGCTGGTGCTGGAACAATGGCGACGAGGCGCTCCTGTCCCTGACGCTCGGGACTGATCCGGCCGCTGGCGCGTACCACGCGACCGGATCTCTCCTCAGCACGCCGCCAACCATGCCAGGGGCCATACCTACTTCGCCTTGGGCGCCCACTCCTGCGCGAAGGTCTCCATCTGCTTGAGAACCAGGTCGACGGCCTCGCGCTCCTCCTCCGGGGGGTAGTCGAACTTCGCGAGCACCCGACGGATGCGGGAGCGAAGCTTGGCTCGGACAGGCTCCCGGGAAAGCCAGTCGACGGACAGGTTCTCCCGGATGTCCTTCACGAGCGCGCGGGCGATCCGGGCGAGGGTGTCGTCTCCACCCGTGATGAGCTCGGCCATGTTGCGGTGCGCGACGGCGTCGTAGAAGGCGAGTTCGGCGTGGCTCAGCGGTGGGTCGAAGTGCTCGCCACGGCGGGCCTCCACGGCAATCTCCGCTGCCATGGCGGCCAGTAGGGCGATTGTCTGGGCGCTAGTCAGCTGCTGGAGCATGTAGCGCCTCATCAGATCGTCGAGACGCTCAGCAAAACTCTCGTGGCGGACGATGTTGTGCTTGGTGACTTCACGCATCTTCTGCTGGATCAGGCGCCGCAGGGCCTCGGCGACGAGGTGCGGCGTCTCGGAGTTCTCCAGCTTGTGCAGCTGGGCCTCGTTGAGGTGGGTGATGTCCAGCTTGCCTATGCCGGCCTGTTCGTACAGGTCCGTGATGTCGTCGGCGTCGACGACGGAGGCAGCGAGCTGCTTGAGGTAGAGCTGGATCTCCGCGGAGAGGGGTTCGCCCTTCGCCTCCCGATCGGCGGCGTCGAGCTTGACCATCCAGGCACGGACCTCGGTAAAGAAGGCAATGTCGCGCCGCCAGTTCTCCAGGTCCTCGCAGCGCTCGACGATTTCCCGGCTCATGGAGCAGATCCGGTAGTAGCGCTCCAGGCGGTAGGCGCTCTCCTTGAACTTCGTGGACAGCGGCTTGGCGTCACCCTCTACCTGATTGCCGGGGGTCTTCGGGTCGCGCAGATAGTTGGAGACCAGTCGCAGCGCACGCTTGCGGGGCTCCGGGTGCGCGGTGTCGGCGAGGAACTCCTTCCAGCGGCTACCGGCCAGGAGTCCCTTGATGTCGTTGAGTTCGTTCTTGACGTGGGTGATCGCTCGCTCGATGTCCGCGCCGAGCGTCTTGTCCTCCTGGTCGCTGGGCGAGTATTCGCCGAGCGCCTTCGTGAGGTGGTCGGTGAGTGGGGCGTAGCCGACGAGGAGGCCGTCCTGCTTGCCGCGGAAGCGACGATTGACGCGGGCGAGGGCCTGCATGAGGTTCGCACCCTGCATCGGACGGTCCATGTAGAGGGTGTGAATGGGCGGAGCGTCGTAGCCAGTGAGCAGCATCGAGTGGACGATGAGCAGCTCGAGTGCATCGTCGGGGTCCTTGGCACGCTTCTGGACGATCTTCTGCTGGGACTTGCGCAGGCCGTGCTTGCGGAGAAATTCGAGGTCGGTGGGGTCGCTGTGAAAGACGATCTTCATGACGCCCTCATCGACCTTGTCGCTCGCCCAGTCGGGGCGTCGCTTGGCGAGGACGTCGTACAGCCGCACGCAGATCTCACGGGTGGCGCAGACGACCATCGCCTTGCCGGGGCCGCCGATCTGCGGCTTCATGAGCTCGCGGCGCTGCTCCCAGTGCTCGATCAGGTCGTCGGCGAGGGTCGCTATGCGGTCGTCTGCGCCGTACACGGTGTTCATGGTGGCGGCGCTCTGCATGGCACGGCGGCGCTCGGCGTCGTCCATACCCTCGGTCAGAGCGTTGGCCTGCTCGTCGATGGCGTCGGGGTCGACGCCGGGCGGGAGGGAGACGTCGATGACCCGTGGCTCGTGGTAGACACGCACGGTGGCGTCGTCGTCCACGGCCCGCTTGAGGTCGTAGCGGTCGATCTCCGCCCCGAACACTGCCCACGTGTCGGCTTCGGCCTTGGAGATCGGGGTGCCAGTAAAGGCGATGAACGTGGCATACGGGAGCGCGTCGCGCAGGTGGCGGGCGTATCCATCCAGACTGTCGTAGTGGGAACGGTGCGCCTCATCGACGACGACCAGGATGTTGCGGCGCTCGGAGAGCCGCGGATGGCTGACGCCGGTGGCCTTCTCCTCAGGAGTGAGCCCGAACTTCTGCAGCGTCGTGAAGATGATCCCGCCGGTGCGTCGACTCGACAGCTCGGTGCGCAGCTCCTCGCGGGTGGTCACCTGGAGGGGTGCCTGGCGGAGGAGGGTTGTGCTGTCCTGGAACGTCTCGTACAGCTGGTCGTCGAGGTCGTTGCGGTCGGTGACCACGACGATGGTGGGGTTGTTCAGCGCCGGGTGCCGGGACACCAGCGCGGAGGTCTCCACCATCTCCTCGGACTTGCCTGCGCCCTGCGTGTGCCAGACGACGCCGGCTTGGCCGTTGCTGCGCGACGCCTCGACGATCGCGTTCACGGCCTTGGTGACGGCGTAGTACTGGTGCGGCTTCGCGATCCGCTTGCCGGTCGGCGTGAAGTTGACGAAGTTGGCCGCGAGGGAGAGGAAGCGGGGCTGGGTGAACAGCCCGTAGAGGGCGAGATTCAACGCCTCCAGACCGTCGTAGTCGGGGGCATTGGTGTCGACGCGCTTGCCGTCCTCGTCCACGTTCCACGGGGCGAAGTGCTCGTACGGCGTGAATACCGTGCCGTACTTCGCGGTGATGCCGTCCGAGACGAGGCACAGCACGTTGTAGCGGAACGCGATCGGAAACTCGGTGACGTACGTCTGGATCTGCGCGTGCGCGTCCTTGAGCGTCGCGTTCTCAGCGGCGGCGCTCTTCAGCTCGACGACGGCAAGCGGAAGACCATTGACGTAGAGGACGACGTCGAAGCGGCGGTGACCGCCGTTGCTGTCCCGCAGGGTGACCTGCTTGACGACGAAGTACGTGTTCGCGTCAGCGTTGTTGAAGTCCACGAGGCGGACGGTCGGGCTCTGCTCGGCGCCGAAGTCGTCGGTGTACGTGAGGCGGATGCCAGAGACCATGTAGGCGTGCGCCTGCTTGTTCTCCGGGTACGCCTCCGCGGACCGCACGTCGGTCGCGATGCGGAGAGCGTCACGAACGGCCTTGGGCGGCAGCTCGGGGTTCAGCCGCTCGATGGCCTCCTTGAGCTCATCGTGTAGGACGAGGTCGTCCCAGTCCGCCCGCTGCCCGGTTCCGGGAGCGATGTCCTCGCTCTCCTTCACCTCCCAGGCGAGCTCGGCAAGCTGGTCCATGGCCAGGCTCTCCCACGTGGCCTCGGTCATCTTGCCGTCGCGCTTCGCGCGGTCGCTCGTCATACGGCGTCCTCCACGATCCGCTCCGCGTCGCGGACGCGCAGCTCGCCGGACATAAGTTGAGGGAGTAGGGCGTCGCGAAGGGCAACGAGGGTGATCGACTCCATACGCGCTTGATCTGACCGCGAGAGGAGCGGCGACATGCGATCTGTCAGAGCGTCGATCTGCGCCTGTTCCGGCATCACGAACCTGAATTCCGGGAGCGCCTTCACGCTCATGTGCAAAACCGTCGTGCCATTGCAGTAGCTCATCACGTGCTCACGGAACTGCGGCATCGAAAGCAACGCCAACAGGTATTCGGGAGTAAGCGAGTCACGAGGGCGGACAACTGCAAGATCCAAGCTAGCAACGAGAGTCCCACCCACGCCAAGACTCGTCACACGCATTGGCCTACCGATAACCTCGGCTTTCTGCGTCAAGTCAGTGTGAGCAACCACCACTTCGCCATCGGCAACGACCTGTGACTCCTTGAAGTCACCCGAGAACCGCTTGAGCCCAGAATGCCGGAAAAAACCATCTCTACCGACACACTTTAGCGAGACCAACCAGTTGCCCCCTTCCCCCAAGTCGACACTACGATATGAATTACCCTTGGTAATTAGAGCCTTGTCACCAAGAAACGCCTCCGAACCAACCGTGTGCTCAATCACGTATTGGCCATGAGACATCGCCAAGCGGCTAGCCGTAGTTGCGATGCTTTCATTGACTGCAATCTTGTCATCCAATGCCCCAAGGACACCAACTACACCCTCTTGTTGCGCCCGAGACGGGATCCGCAGCTTGAGCGACAAGATGTCACCCAAGCTAATGAAGTCCGCCATGTCGGTTTGCCCCTTTAGGGCATTCGCCTGAATCCAGAAATCGGCACTCCTGAACCAGTAGTACAGATATCGCGCCATCAGTGGACCATCTGCGCATGGCCGGAAATAGCACAGCTGCGGGCTGTAGGCATACCGTGGGGATTCAGGCGGAATCAAGGCAACCCGACCCACAGTTCCCTTGACAGTGAGGACAATGTCTCCGGGGCGGGAGACCTTTGGGCCATGATCCCCAGAGCGGCTCTCTAGAGAAGAGCTGAAATCGGGCGACCCAATCTTACCGTCCAAGACATCTGCAACCCTCAAAATGGGGAGTTCCTGGCTAACCGATCGAGGTCGTCCGGCGCCGACTTCAATCTGATTCTCATTGGCCAGCTCTGCAAGCGACACCATTCGCTCAGCCATCGGTCCTCCCCAGCTGCTTCCGAACGACCGCGTCGAGCCGCGCGGACTCGTCGAGGTGAGCGAAGAGTTCCTTTGTCAGGCGTGCGATGCGCTCGGTGACCGGCTCGGCGTCCGGGTCCTCCTCTGCCTCAGCCGCGCCGACGTACCGTCCCGGGGTGAGCACGTGATCCTGTTTGGCGACCTCCTCCAGCGTGGCGCTGTAGCAGAAGCCGGGCACGTCCTCGTACGAGAGCTCCTTCTCTTTGGCGGACGCGGTGCCGCGCCACGCATGGTACGTGTCGGAGATCTTCTCCAGGTCCTCGTCTGTGAGAACGCGCTCAGTGCGGTCGATCATCGTTCCCATTGCGCGAGCGTCGATGAAGAGCACCTGGCTCCGTCGGTCCTCCAGCGCCTTCGTGCCCTGCGGGGTCTTGTCCTTGGCGAGGAACCACAGGCACGCCGGAATGGCCGTTGTCCGAAACAGGTTTCCCGGAAGGGCGATCATGCAGGCAACCAGGTCGGCCTCGACCAGCGACGCACGGATCTCGCCCTCGCCAGACTGCTTCGAGGACATGGAGCCGTTCGACAGGACAACGCCGGCCGAGCCGCGGTCTCCCAGCTTGGAAACGATGTGCTGAAGCCAGGCGTAGTTGGCGTTGGCCTGCGGCGGCACTCCGAACTTCCAGCGCGAGTCGTCCGTCTTCCTCGCCCAGTCAGACATGTTGAACGGCGGGTTCGCCATGACGAAGTCGGCCTTGAGGTCAGGCAGCTTGTCGTCGTCGAAGGTGTCGCCCCAACGGTCACCGACGCCCTTAGGGTCCATGCCATGGATGGCCAGGTTCATCTTCGCCAGGCGCCACGTGCGCTCGTTGGCCTCCTGGCCGTACACCGCGATGTCGTGGCTGTGGTCCCGACCGCGCCGCTTCATGACGAACTTGCCGGACTGGACGAACATGCCGCCCGAGCCGCAGGCCGGGTCATAAACACGGCCCTCGTACGGCTCCAGGACCTCCACGATCAGGCGCACCACGCTCGCCGGGGTGTAGAACTCTCCCGCGCGCTTGCCCTCGGCCCTCGCGAACTTCTCCAAAAAATACTCGTAGACCTCGCCGAGCACGTCCTGTGCCGGGCGGTCTCCGTGCCCGGTGAAGCGGGCGTCGCTGATCAGATCAACGAGCTGCTTCAGCCGACTCTGGTCGACGTTGTCGCGGTTGAAGATCTTCGGGAGGACGCCGGTGAGGGTCTTGTTGGCCTTCATCACCTCGTCCATCGCGTCGTCGAGGAGCTTGCCGACGCCGCCCTCCGCGCTGGCCGCGTTCTCGGCGATGTAGTCCCAGCGGGCGGTCTGCGGCACCCAGAAGACGTCCTTCTTGGTGTACTCGTCGCGCTCCTCCAGGAAGGCGCCGCGGCGGTGCTCCGGGATCTCCGCGAGCTCGGGGTCGGCGGCCAGCTCGGCGCGCCGCTCCGCGAAGGCGTCGGAGACGTACTTCAGAAAGACCAGTCCGAGGACGAACTCCTTGTACTGGGCGGCGTCCATGGAGCCGCGGAGCTTGTCGGCGGCCTTCCACAGGATGTCCTGGATCTCCTTGGTGCTGGAGACGCCGGGCAGTTCGCCCTGACCGGCGGTGGCTCGCTTGCGCGGGGGCATCGTTCCTTCTTCCTCGTTCCTTGGTGGCGTCGGTTTTCAGCAGTTCAACAGGGTTACAGCATGGAGCGATTCGGGGCGGCTTCGTCGATGGTGAGCGTGCCGTCGGCCAGGCCGGCGATTGTCAGCCGTTTCGCCTCGTCAAGGGCATCGATCTGGGCCTGCAACAGCTGCCCTCGCCGTTCCGTCTCCGCCAGGAGGGTGTCGAACCGCTCGATGTCGTCCGGTTCGAGGTCCGGTAGCTGGTAGTCCTCTATGCGACGGGGGCGCACGGCACTCGGGCTGCGCCTGGTCGCACGAGCGGCACGGAGCAGCGCGGCCAGCACGCGTGGCGTCAAAGGCCGTTCACCGTCGCCGCGGACACGCAGTACACGCGCTGGGAAGGTGACGACCTTGAAGCCATCGTGGTCAACGTAGAGGCCGAGTTCGGGGGCCACGGTGTAAACGAGGTCGCCGGGCTCGGTCAGTGCCACGTGGTCGTACTTCGCGGCCAGTATGAGCCGGTCGATCCGGCGGGCGCCGATCGGACTGGATCCGGTGATCTCCTCCGGGCCGATCACGGCGTGGTTGCCCGCACCGCTGATGTCCGTTTCATCGATCCGGTGACCCTTGAGCTTGGCCACCCGCCGCTGCTTGATCAGCGCTCCCAGAGTCGTTCGCTCCGGCAGGCGACCCATGCGTCGCTGGACGCGCCCCCGGAACGGGCCGTGCTGCTCGCCATAGGCCCGGGCTTCCTCAGCGACGCGTTCCAGTCGGGTCTCGGCCTCGGCGATCAACGCGGGACGCTCCATGACCGTGCGCGCCAGGATCTGGGAGGCCGGCGGGCCCGGAGGCGTGAGCGGGCCCCCGAACGCCCGGTCCAATTCAGCGACGCGTGCGACTCGCCCGTAGCGGGGGTCATGCCCCCCGAGCCCCTGGAAGCCCTCCGCCCTCCACAGCAGGACGTCCTCAGCAAGACGAGCACTCACGCGCTCAGTGAGCGCCTCCGCGCTGATGTCGACGAGAAGGACGTACCCTTCCGCTTCCGAAACCGGGTCACGCGTGAGGATCCAAAGGGCCGGCCGATACGCAGGCCGATAGGGCAGAGTGCCGGCAGGCAGGGAGATGACAGCCTCGACGAGGTTGCGCCGCAACAGGGCCGAACGCAGTTTGGACTCCTCGGTGCCCGTCAGTGCGTCGACAAGGGCATCGGCGGGGCCGAGCACGATGGCGGTGCATCCAGGTCCGAGCAGGTCCGCAATCCGCTCCACGTCTGCCAGCGCGCTCAGCACGGACCGGTCTTCGCCAGGGCGATACGGGAGTTGCGTGACGACGATCTGTGGGTCGGCGAGCCTTTCGTCCAGATCCGTGCCGGTCTGCACGTCGAGTGCGAACTCGTCGATGCCGGCCAACAGGAGGCGACGGCGAACGATCCGGGCCAGACGCTCGTCGGGGTCCGCTGCCAAGGCAGTGATGCTCTCCGGTTCCTCCGCCTCGCGGATGAGAGCCGCCAGGACGTCGCCTGCCCTGGCGTACGGGTCGGCCAGCGTGACTCGCTCACCTCGCCCGAGGCGGGGGCGCAGGTCCGCGAGCTGTACCAGGAGGTTCAGGAGCTCCGGGGCCAGGGCGTCGGCAGCAAGCGTGGTGGCACCGAGCCGCGAGCGCGAGGCAAGCAGCCACTCGTAAGCTCCTCGCTCACCGTAGGCGGCTTCGATCATGTCCTCGGCAAGGCGTACGAGCGGAACGGCGTCCTCGTCTGCGACCTGAAGCTCCCGCAGGAGAAACTCGTCGTCCGGGTCGATGCGCTCAGCGCGGCGCATGATCGCGTCCCACAGCCGCAGGGGCGCCGTCGCTTCCTCCCCGTTCTCCCCAGCCAGGGGCTGCTCATCGAGGTACCGCAGAGAGAGCAGCGCGCCGACGGTGTCGACCGTACGCAGCGCATCAGAGCGGTCTGCATGTGCGGCCAGGCTGTAAAGCACGAGTTCGGCGCGCAGCTGAGCCGGGTCCGCATGGCCGAGCCCCGTGGAAAGGAGCCATTGCGCGATCTCCTCGCCATCGAACTGAACGCGGCCGGCCATCTCGGCCACGGGCGTCGGAAAGTCCGTGTAGCGTCGGCGCCACGTCGATACGACCGGCCGTTTGACCTGTGCCAACGCAGCGATCTCGGGCATCGAGAGCAAGGGGCTAGCCGCGGCACCGGCGGCAGGGCCGCGGAAGAGCGCATCCGTCACGGCGTTCCCTCCTCTCAGTCGATAGGCGGCGGTGTTGCCGGACCCCTGGCACCAGATGGTGCGGTGGATTCGGGGATGGCCCACACCCTAGAGCACAGCCTGCACTCGATACCTTCCATTCTTCGATAACCCCGGTTATCAGAACTTCACTGTCCAGTTCCCTCGCCGCCCCGCCACTCTCGGAGCGCATCGCCTCAGTCGTCAGACAGGCGGCACCGGCCACCACCCCGTGTGGCTGATCGACTCCATGCCGAGAGGGATCCACCGATGACCATCACCATGCCGACCGCCGCCGTCGAGGGCATCCAGCTGACCGTGACCCCGTTCCGCCCGGACGCCGTGATCGGGACCATGGGGCTGCCGACCCTGCTGCAGCTCGTCCCCTCGCCGAAGGCGGAGGAGGACAAGCGCGCCCTGAAGTACGCCTCGGGCACCCTGCGCCGGCACGCCGAGGTGCGCGGGCTGGTCCAGCGGATGCTGAAGGCGACGCAGAAGGGGCGGAATGTCACCTCGTACGCCTCCTACATCGCCACCGGCATCAGCGGCGGCCACGGCGCCGCCTGGTCCACGCCGCCGATCACGCTGTGGCTCGACGGCCACCCGGCCGCGGTCGGCGACGAACTGATCGCGGGCACGGGCATCCGCACCGTCACGGTGCTGCCCGGCTCGCCCGTCGTCGCCATCGACGGGGAGACGCAGGTCACGGCATGGCACGAGCTGTACGACAACCCGGAGCGGTTCGGAACGACGTACGAGAAGCTCGGCCAGGTCCGGGTGCCCTTCGAGCTGTACTTCGGGCTCACCGTCGAGGACGCCCGGCAGATCTTCTACGACCGCAACGTCGAGGGCGTGCCGGTGGCCAAGAATCTGGCGATGTCGATGGACCAGCGGGACATCGGCACCCAAATCGCGCACCGGATCTCGGAGACGGTGAAGGTCGAGCACGACGGGAAGATCATCCCGTTCAGCAAGCTGGTGCAGGGCCGCAAGCGCCAGCTGACCAAGACCGACCCGGAGCTCGTGACGCTCTCCGCACTGCGGGTCCTGGTGATCACGGCGCTGCACGGGCGGAGCGGACTCGGCCTGTCCTCGGCGACGGTCCATGAGGGCGACCTGCCGGAGGGCGTGAGCACCGAGCAGGCCGAGCGCGAGCTCGTCCCGATGCTGTCCCAGGTGATCTCGGCGCTCTTCCCGCACTTCGCGGCGCGCGGCGCCGTCTCGGCCCCCGCCGTGCTGGCCGGCCTCGGAATCGCCGCCCACCAGGCGACCAGCTGGGCGAACGGTGGCAGCCGGCTCAACGTCGAGGAACTGCTGCGGCTGCTGGAGCCGGTGCGCTTCGAGCGCGAGGCCCGCTACTGGGACGGCGTGGCCGCCAGCGCCAACGCGGCCGGTGTCCTGAACTTCGGTGGCGGCGCCAAGGACTCCGGCGGCCGAGTCGCCGACGCGCTGCTCGGGCCCGACACGGACTTCGGACGCAAGATCCGCGGCTGGTAGCCCGCCCCCTCCCTCTTGCTGTCTACGGGGCCCGGTGTGGCTCTCGGGCCCCGGTCCGCCCAGCACTTCACC
The DNA here is from genome assembly GCF_055575715.1 of Streptomyces sp. NPDC034037. Lineage (NCBI taxonomy): Bacteria > Bacillati > Actinomycetota > Actinomycetes > Kitasatosporales > Streptomycetaceae > Streptomyces > Streptomyces sp. NPDC034037. The sequence continues at coordinate 407,711 of NZ_JBVISC010000004.1, forward strand.
TCTGGAGAGAACTGACCATGAGCACTCAGCACCCGCCGCAGCCCTCCCCCGACAGCTGGGGGCCCGGACCCGCTCAGCCGCTCCCCGCCACGAAACCCACCCGCCGCAAGGCGTGGCTGACCCACGGCGCCACGGCCATCGTCGCTCTGCTGATCGGCACCGCGATCGGGGCGAACGGCAACGACACGGGGAACCCGCTCACCGCATCCGAGAAGCCCCAGGCAGTCGGGACGACGACCCCGACGACCGAGCCGGAGCCGACATCCCCCGCACCGGAGACGACCGAGGCGGAGCCCGCTTCCTCGGCACCGGAGACGACCACGTCCGAGCCGACGCCCACCAAGGACCCCGGTCCGGCCAGCACCTTCGCCGGCGACGGGGAGTACCTGGTCGGCGAGGAGATCGCACCAGGCACCTACAAGACCGCGGGACCGGACGACGACTTCGGCTGCTACTGGGCCCGGCTCAAGAACGCGAGCGGCGAGTTCGACGCGATCATCGCCAACAACAACCTGAACGGCCCGGGCCGCGTGACCTTGAAGAAGGGCGAGTACTTCCAGACCCAGCGCTGCCAGGAATGGGTCAAGACCGGCTGATCCGGCTGCGAGCCCCTGTTCGCCCCCCCATATGAGAGGGAGAAGTCGGATGGGCCGACGCTCACCGGTCGCGCACGCCTGCAGCCCGCGCCCGACGCGCAGCCCTCAGGGTGTACGCGTGCACGACCAGGTCAAGCCCGTGGCCGGCCCGATCGTGGTGGCCACGGACGCGTCCGTCGCCTCAGAGCTCGCGAGCTGCGGCTACGTGGCAACGACCGGACACAGCGGAGTACGGGCCCACCTGCACCCACGGCGGCTCACCCAGTCCTCCACCCGCGTCGTCGTCCATGAGCTCCGGGCCGTCTACTGGGGGCTGAACGCGGTCCTCACCGCCGCGCCCGGCCGCCCGGTGGAGGTGCGCTGCGACAGCCTCGGCGCTCTGCACTTCCTCGCCCAGTGGGCGCAGGGCGGATCGGACATGCCCGCGGGCTACGACACCGAGCTGCGCTCCGAGGGGCGAACCCCCACCCTCCTCAAGCTCCAGATGATCGCCGAGTACACGCCCGGTCTCACCTTCGTCCACGAGAAGGCGCACGTCGGCCACCCGCTCAACGAGGCCGCCGACTCACTGGCCAAACTCGGGCTCCGCTGCCTGCGAGGCATCGTCCCTGCATCCGAAGTCTCCCGGCTCGTACCCCTCTGGGCGACCAACGCTCTCGACGCCTACGCCCGGTCCACGAGGTCGTCGTCCCGTCCCGCACCCAGCAGCCCCTGAAGCCGGCGCACAAGAGCCAGCGACAATCGCGGGGCACGGTGAAGCGGGCTTGGACAGGGGCGAATCCCGTGACGCGAGATGAACTGCCGAGCCCCCTGTCAGCGCTGCACAGGGCGCAGATAGGAAACTACGGAAACGCTTGCCGTGGGCCTCGCGACGTCCCCGGCGAGCCACGTCTCTCAGTCGTCTGGTCTCCCCCAGTCCACGACACGGAGCCCGGCTCGTATGAGCAGGTCGTCGCTGAGACCGAGTCGTCCTATCGGCGACCTGCCGAAGCGCATGAACCAGCGGTTTCTGCGATCTCGTTCATCGGCGGTGAGCAGGTTCCAGTCATCGTGGTGGAGCCCTCCCCTGTCTTCTCCTCCGGCTTCCCGCGCCGCCTGCTGGACGAAGGAGAACTCGTCAGGCGCGTCGCACAGGGCGATCAAGGCCCACGCAGTCCCATAGTCGAGCGACGGGCCGTGCTGTCTCATGAGCCGATACGTGCGCCATTGCCGAGTGGGGGCGAGGATCCAGCGTCTGCTCTGCAGGTTCATGCGGTGTCGCCTCCGGGGCTGGTCGGGTGGGCGTGCAGCCAACTGGCGGCCGTCTTCTGGAGGTCGGAGCTGCCGAGCGTGCGCAGCGTCTGGGTGAAGGCCCGAAGGAGGACCTCAAGCTGTTGCGGGCTTCGGAAGTCGTCCAGGAGCTGGTCGATGAACCTGCCGATCTCGTCACGGAGGGTGTCCCTGTCGGAGTCATGCGGCGGGCGGAGGTCTCCCAGCGCCGTCTTCAGATCCGGGAGGTCGCCGATGCGATCGGGGTGCTGATCGATCCACCAGACGCGGCGCAGGTCCGGGTCAGCGAGGATGCGCTGAAGGAAGACGAGGTGGCGATACGCGTCGTGTCGTTGGAGGTCGCTCTCCTGCTCTCGACGCAGGTGTTCCAGAGCAAGGCTCCGGTCCCTGTCGTCGACGAACAGCTCCGCAACGCCGTGGGCGATGAAGCCCGTGGTGGGGTTGAGCGGATGGGCGATGGCCTGGTTCACAGCGTCCTGGGCCGCGGCTCTCTCGAGCACTGTGTAGCGGGTGAGTGTCTGCGCTGCCCGTTCCCGCAGTTGGCTGCGGGCGCGTACGGCTGGGTCCCCGTACGGCTCCTCGCTGTCGGCGCCTTCCACGCACCAAGAGCCATCGATGTGCACGGTGAAGAAGACGCTTGGTACGCGGCTGGGAATTCGTTCACCGTGAAGCTGGACGGTCACAGCTGTCGGCAACGGGGCCGGAGCCGCCTCACCGCTTGTGGCGGGAGGCGGCCCCGGGCGCCTACGTCGGCGTGCGAAGAGACTCATGCCGAGGTCACGACAGCCGGTCCGGGACCCGCAGTCGCGAAGTCGGGCGAATCTGCCATCGCTACGGAAGGCGGTGCCATGTCCGCCTGATGATCAGCGACAGGTTCGGGCACCTCCATGGCGATGAGGCGGTCGAGTAGGACGGGACGCCGGCGACGCCCGGTCTCCGTGGTGACGCCTCCCTCTCCCACGAGGAGGTGAGACACCCCCGCGTCACGGAGATTTCCCCTGAGTACGCCTTCGGCCACGGGGAGGACGAGGGTGTCCGGTACGGCGGGTGAGTCCAGCCACGCGGCCAACGCCGCCTTGGCCTGGTCGGTGGTGGGAGTGTGTTTCCAGGCCGCACGCCACCCACGGACGAACAGAGTGTCTTCGACTCCAGCCGCCCCCTCCTTATCGGTCCTGGTAGTCGCGAGCGAACGGCCGATTGCGTTCTCGTCCTTCAGACTGGTCAGGGCGAGGAAGGCCGTTGCACCGGCCTGCTGGATCACGGCATCGTCGTCCTCCGCCCAGGCGACGATCTCCCCCAGGACCAGGCTCGTCAGCTCTCCTTCGGCTGCCAGCGTACGAACGGCCCTGGCAACAGCATCGGCTCCACGTCGATCACTGCGGGAGGCGAGCAGCCGGAGCCGGGTGAGTGCGACACGGGGGTAGGACCGGCCCATGCTTCCCGCGCAGACGTCGGCGATCGTGGTGGCGCGCGCTTCGCTGAGGTTCTTCAGTTTGGCAGCGTCGTAAAGGTACTTGCGGACTGCCACCCCGATACCCGGGTGGGTCGCCGTACTTTCCAGAACGCCCGCCGCGAGTCTGCGAAGTGCAGGACTGTCCGCCTCTGTCCACTCGGTGACGATGCCCAGAACGGCCTCACCGCCGGTACCCGTGGCGAGCCTTGTGATCGCCGAGGCGACATGCTGGCGGTGCTTGACGGCCGCTCCGTTCTGACCGGTGATGTCGGAGGCCCACCGCAGAAGAATCTTCCTCAGCGGCGGCCTCTGCTTCCAGACGTGCGACAGGACCGCTTCGTGCAGTCCGTGACGTGCCGTGCTGAGAGACAGAGCGTCGTCATCGGTGCGTTCGGCCCCGACGATCTCCATTCGCTTGTCCAGATCCGGGCCGGCCAGCGGGCCACCGATCGGCAGAGCGCCCTCCACCTGCTGGAAGAGCTTGTCCGCGGCTTCCATCACGGCGTCGGCGGACACCCCTTCCAGGAGAGCTACAGCGATCAGCAAGGCTCGGTCGCGAAGGTGGTCGACGCCGTCGTACTGCTCGAACCAGTCGTCGAGATACTGCTTCCAGTTCTCGAACTCGGCCTTGACGGCCTCCTGACCGTCGGGAGGCGCATGAGCGGTAATCCGGGCAAGGCGGACCGCCTCGGCCAGCGGCGTTGTGGGCCCCAGAAGTCCGGACAGACCTGTATCGCCCTTGAGCCAGTCGAGCCGCTCGGCGTCGTGCTGCTCGAGGTGGGCTCTGGCGACCTTGAGCAGCGGCGGAGGCACGTGCTCGACGCGGGGGATTGAGGCCTGCGTGCCCGGCTTCCACGTATCGGCTGTGGCCAGGATGATCAGGCGGGTCCCTGCGTCGGACGCCTCCTTCTGGTAGTCGTTCAAGCCCTGGTAGAAGTCCGGTGGCAAGGTGCGGTACGCCGACAGATCGAGGATGAACCCGTGGTCGGGTGTGCATGGAATTTGCTCCGTACGCGGGCGGTCCCAGTCCAGCACGAGGCCACGGATGTTCTCGCCCCTGATCCCCGCGTCACGCAAGATCCGCAAAGCCGTCGTGCGACGGCCCGTACCGTCAGCGCCGGTCAGCACGACGACGTTGTGCCGGCTCTCCTGCCCTGTCAGTAGACGAACGCCGCGGGCGACCTGCCCCTCCTTTCCGGGCTCCGGTTCGGTGTGGACGTAGGCATTCTCGACGAGCGCGATCTCCGCCTCATCGATGCGGGCCGCCTGCAGGAACTCCCAGCCACGGACGTACTTGTGATGGTGCTCCTCGTAGTCACCTGCCACCTGGGTGACTTGGGCGTGATCCGAGGCCGTCGCGTCCTGGCGCACGCCTTGCTCTCCACCTTGCTCGGGGGCCGATGCGTCGCTCATGGCCGCCTCCTGAAGACGGTCTGGTTGCCGCCGACCTGGTTGATCCGTGCCTTGCCGCTGGCCTTCGCGTTCTGCCGGACGATCGTCGCCTTCTGGGCGGACTCAGGGTTCTCGGTCTGCCACCGCTTCACGAAGTCGAGCAGTTCACGGGCCGCGTCCTCGTCTTCGTCCGCCACGTCCTGCAGCCGGACGGCCCAGGCTCCCGACACCTCCCTAGCCCGGTCATCGGCCTCGTTCTCCGGGGCCTCGAGGAGCAGCTCCCTGTCGCGGTCGAGACGCGCGAGCTGGCGCGTCTCGTCCTCCACCCGCCCCCGGCCGAGCCAACGCCCGACCCAGCTCCTGGCACCACGCCACCCATCCGACACCATGGACGCGACCAGCGCCGCAGCGCCCGCCGCCCCCACCGTTGCCGGTTCCTGAGGCACGTCCACTCTGGTCTCCTCCATCGGTGACAGTGACAGGCCCCATGCGTTCCCCTCGCACCCCCACCCTCATGACCACGGAGCGAAACAAGGCGAATTCGAAGCGTTACAAGGCTGAAAACGCGGCACCCCGAGGGACTCCCGGCTCAGGGCTCCAGCGTGATCCAGCCGTCCGGAATCCAGCCGGCGAGGTAGCCCTCGACGAACAGGGAGAGCTCTGGAATGCCCAGATGACTCAGGCCCGGCAGCAGGTCGCTCCACGGCTCCCAGCCACCCGCCGCCACCGGAAACAGCCGGTCGGCATGGGCGGTGAAGATGCGGGCCTCGCGCTGGCCCGACAGCGAAGGCCCCGGAGGTGACTCGACTCGGGCGACAGTGCCCCCGGGCCGTATCGCGCCGATCGCCAGGAGGCGACCGGCGGCCTGGTCGTGCGTTTCCCGCTCACGGCGGAGGGTCGAAGGGAGGGTGACCCCTCCGGACGGTCCGCAGCGAACGACGAGCACCTCATGTCCGGGCCCGAAGCAGAGGAGGTGCACCTCTCGACGCGTTCTCGGTGCATACATGCACATAGATGAATCGTCTCCGAGTGCTCGCGCCACGCAAGCGGGACGCAGCCGACCAGGGGAGACGCGGCTCCGTCAGCGGGAGGAGCTCGGCGGCAGGGCGGCCGGCCCCGGCCAGAGCTGGAATCCGAACGCGGCCTCCAGCCTGGCGATCGTCCCCAGGTCCGGCATGACCTTGCCGTTGACGACCCTGCTGACAGTGGAATGAGTGACGCCTGTGGCGTCAGCCAGCGTGCGGAGGGTGTGTCCAGTGGAGGCCATGGCGCGCTCGAGGTTGCGAGCGAGCGCCTGCCCGTAGTGCGCGCTCACGGGAGCGTCGGGGGCCAGAGCGGCATGCGGCCAGGCACCGTCGACCACATAGTGTCGCGGGACCTGATCGTTACTGCTCCGGGGCATGCCGAGATCATCCCACGCACCCATGGGTCCGCACCTTTCCCGCTCGACCTTCTCTGGCCTCACACGCCAAGCCTGTTGCAAGTATGGAACACAGAATACGGTGTCGACGAGAGCCCGAAGGGGATATCCGGCAACAGTCAGCTGAGCCTGCACCAATCGATGCAAGCTCGTGAGGTCAGCGCCAACCGTCCAGCGATACCTGGGGGCCGTCGGCGAGATAGCGCCGGAGCGCGCTGGCGGTGGTGTCGACGAATTCGTCGGGGATGGCGTCTGCGTCGACCCAGCGGACCTGGGAGTGCTTGCGGGGTTCGCGGTTTTCGGGTTCGCCGGTCCAGTCGTGGGCGGCGAAGACGACCGTGAGGAAGCCGTTGGGGGCTTCGACGCCCCAGGCTCCGTGGATGATGTGGGCGACCTTGAGGGACTCGGGTTTCACGGTGAGGCCGGTCTCCTCGTAGAGCTCGCGGACCGCGGTTTCGGTGATGGGCTCGCCCGGTTCGCTCTTACCGACGGGGAGGTCCCACATGCCCTGGGCGAACTTGGCGTTCTCGCTGCGCTGGAGGAGGACGACGCGGTTGGTGGCCTTGTCGTGGACGATGACGGCCGCGACCAGCAGGGTCATCGATTCGAGCGCCGGCTTGAGGGCTTGGGATCGGTCATCGGTCTGCTGGGCCACGGGGTTCCCTTCGTCGGGCGGGTTGTTGGGCATGTTAGGCGAGCGCCTCACGAGCACGGCGGGCGAGATCTGCGGCACCCGGTACCTTGCGCCTCTGGTAGACCACGAGGGTGGAGCGGATCGACGTGATCGCCTTGCGGGCTCGGTCGGAGGTCATGCCCTCCATGAGGACGAGGGCTTGGGTCCAGGCGGCGACGGCTTCGTCGGCGCGGGCCTGGGCGGCGAGGCTGTCGCCGAGGTCGGCGTGGGTGAGGGCGTGGACGCGCTTGTACTTGTCGGGGTCCCAGCGGGTGAGGGCGTCGCGGTGCTGCTGTTCGGTGCCGATGTGGTCGGCGAGGTCGGTCAGGGTGCGGGCGGTGTGGCTGGCCACGGTGCCGGCGGCAGGGCCGCTGACGCGGGAGTAGCTGGGTTGGGGGCCGTCGTCGCGGAGGAGGGCGTCTTCGGCGGCGAGCAGGGCGCGTGCGGCCGACGGGTTCTCGTTCACGGCGGCGTAGGCGCGGGCGTGGGTGATGTGGAGGAGCGCCTCGGTCTGGCCGTCGACGTGGCCGAGACCTGCGCGTAGGGCGCCTTCGACGAGGTCGACGCAGTGGTGGGGCTGCTTGAGGCTCAGCGCCTGGTGGGCGAGGGCGCGCATCATCCAGGCGGCGTGGCCGTGGGGGTCGGCTTCGCAGGCGAGCTTGTATCCGACCTGGTAGTAGCGCTGGGCAGCGCCTTCCTGGCCGAGGTCGTGGTGCTTCCACCCTGCGAGGTAGGCGAGTTCGGCGACGGCACCGAAGGCGGCCCGGCGTAAGCCGTCGCTGGGAAAGCGTCCGCGCAGCATGGGGGCGGCTGTGTCGGCGAGGTACGCGGTGACGGTGGTCAGGCCGTGGCCGCCGCCGAGGCGCTCGTCGGCGGCGCTGAAGGCCGCCGTGATCTGCCGTACGACGTCCACGTCCTCTGCCCCGACCACGGACGTGCCGGTGCGGGCGCGGAGCATGCGGGCAGTGGCTTCGTGGTCGTATCCGAGCGGCATGGCGACGCCGGCGGTGGTGAAGGCCGCGATGGCGAGGAAGCGGCGGCGCTCGACGTCGGCGCGGCCCAGGTCGGTGGCGGCGAGGACAGGGTCGGATTCCGTCGGCGCTTCGTCATCGCTGGCCTGGAGGCCGATCTCGGTCTGGGTGACCGTGCGCCCCGCTCGGCGGGACAGCGCCTCGGCCAGGTACTGACCTACCCGGCCCGACGGGGCGCGGGTGCCGTTCACCCAGTGCGAGATGGCCGACTTGTTGGTCTGGAGGATCTCGCCGTTCTCGGCCGCGATGCGCCGCACGTCTCTGGAGAGGGCCTCGTAGGTGCAGTCGACCGCCGCGATGACGTCGCGCAGACGGGAGTTGGGTTCTCTCGGCGCCGCCACGATCGCCTCCACTCCGGAGCTGTAAACCGCGTATACCGCTTCAACTGCCTTCCACCGTACCCACTCAGCGTGACCACCGGTTCACTTATCAGCAGCCGCCCGGAACGGCGCGACCGTGATCCAGGCTCCCCCTTGGTCCGGGCGGCACCCCGAAGTTCCGTACGCCCACACCAGGCTCGGGCATTCCTGTGCCCGGACCCGGCCGATCAGAGACGGAGACACGGTGACCACCATCGACACCACGGCCATCACGGTCGAGTTGCCCGAGGCGTTCGACCCGCGCTGGAGCCGCCTGCCCGGCATCCAGGTCGACGGCCGGCGCATCACGATCGACCCGGCCGAGTACTTCTTCCGCTTCGAGTCGAACACCTGGCTCGTCGCCGACTGGGAGCTGGTCAAGGCCCAGCTCCTCGGTGTGGACGAGACGACCGAGAGCTCGGTCGAGCAGCTCGCGCTCGACTTCATCAAGCAGCACAGCGAATCCACGTCCGACGCGGCCCGCGTCGTGGCCACCGCGTACGAGGTGTACGCGTACCTCTTCCGCGAGGAGCACCCGGCCGGACTCGGCCTGCCGCAAATCACCGCCGAGCACCTGCGGATGCTGCGCGAGGCCGCCACGCTCATGGCGCTCAACAAGGTCGAGCTCGACGGGCACATCTCCAACGTCGGCCCGTGCTGGTTCTTCCCCGCCGCCACCTCCGTCGTCTTCGACCTGGACGACGAGATGGGCGGGATGCTCGATGAGGTCTACCACGGCGGCTGGTTCAACGAGCACCGCCGGATCGAGTCCATCAAGGCCCACGCCGCCCTCGGCGGCCGGCTCGTGCACGGCTGCCAGTCCGTGCCGGACCAGTCCGGCGGCGTGGTCGCGCCCTACGGTGCCTCGATGGCGAACTTCCGCGACGACCTCGCCGCGTTCAAGGCGGGCTGGATCGAGCAGGTCTACGCCCACCGCGTGAACCCCGCCGCGTAACCCCACCCGATCAGGCTCCGGGGCGGGCCGGCACTCCTCGCCCGTCCCGGACGCCACCACCCATCCCCGGAGCCCTCCCGTGACCACGAACCCCAGCGCCGAACTCCTCGACAACCTGCTCACAGCGACCGGCCAGACCACCGCCGCACGGAAGGAGGTACGCGTGTGGTCCATGTCCGGCGTCGAGCGCGTGACCTTCCCCGACGGCTCCACGGCCATCTTCAAGTACGCCAAGAAGCCCTTCGACAGCGAGGACCAGGCCCTCCGCTTGGCCCACACCCTCGGCGTACCCGTCCCCCAGGTCCACGCCTCCGCCGTCCTGGACGGCTGGCTCGGCATGTTCATGGAGGACCTCGGACCCTCCGTCCGCGAGGCCGATGACCTCGACGGCGTCGCCGCGGCCGTGATCCTGCACGGCACCCGTACGGCCCCGCCCTTGCCCGTCCTCGACCAGGAGCGGCTTCGCACGCTCCCGGCCCGGGCGCTGGAACACCTCGAACGGCTGCGCAAAGCCGACCGGTGGCAGGACGCCGACGACGTCGAGGACGCGCTCGACAGGATCGCCCAAGTCGCCGAGGCCCGCTCGGCCGGAGCGACGCTGGAACCGTTCGGCTGGGTGCACTCCGAGTTCCACCCCACCAGCCTCCACATCGGCGAGCGCGGCTGGCGGCTCCTCGACTTCGCCCGCGCCTTCACCGGCCCCGGCCTGCTCGATCTCGCCAGCTGGCACGGCACCATCGAGCCCCCGCACCCCATCCGCCTGCGCGTCTTCCTGGAGCAGTACGTCACCGCCGGTGGCACCCCCGACGCCCTCGCCCCGCGCGGCGGGCTCACCGCCGAGAACTGGGCCCTGGGCTGGCACCGCATGTGGGCCGTCGAGTGGTTCATGGAGCAGTCTGTCCGCTGGATCCACGACCCGGCCACCGACTCCGCCTACATCAAGGCCGTCCGCCGCCACCTCACCGACGTCCTCCACCTCCTGGAGATCTGACGTGCTCGCCCAGGCATCCCCCTGGCACGCCCACGCGCTCCAGCGCACCGCCGCTGGCCTCGCCGAACCCCTCTCCGTACCCGCCCGGATGGAGTGGACCACGAGACCCGGCCAGGGTCCCGGCGCCGAGATCCTCGGCCCCGACCTGCGCGGCAAGCGACTCCTGGAACTCGGCTGCGGCCCCGGCCACAACGCCGCCCACCTCGCCACCCGCGACGGCGCCCACGTCACCGGCGTCGACCTGGTCGGCCTCCAGGTCCGCCGCGCCCGCTCCCACTACGGCCGACTGAACAATCTCACCTTCGTTGCCGGCCACGCCCTGCACTACCTGCACGCCTCTGGCGAGCAGTTCGACGCGATCTACTCCGTCTTCGGCGCTGTCGGCCTCGTCGCCCCCGAGCTCCTGCTCCCGGCCATCGCCCAGCGCCTCACGCCCGGCCGGGTGCTCGCCTTCTCCGTCCCGCACCCGCAGCGTGGCGGCCGAAGCCCCTCCGGTGACGACCATCCTCGCCGCGACCACGTCACTCTTCCCGACCGCACCCGGCTCCCCATCGCCCGCTGGGAGTTCTCCACGGACCGGTGGGAGAAGCGCCTCAGCCAGGCGGGCTTCTGGCTCACCTCGGCCCAGGAGTTCCACGACCCCCGCATGGGCTACTGGCCCACCACCCTGCTGATCCGCGCCCGCAAGCTCTGACCAGCCATTTGCCCTGGCTTCCCCCTGGAGGAACCGATGCGCCCGCCCTACCTGCTCCTCGACATCGATGGCGTCCTCATTCCCTTCCCCGATGCAGCGGGCTCGGCCCCGGCCACCCACGCCCGCCACGACGTCGTCCCCACCGGCCGGAGCGCCGACAACCCGGTCACCGTCTGGCTCGACCCTGCCCATGGCCCCATGCTCATGGACGTGATCCGTACCGGCCTGGTCGCCCCCATCTGGTGCACCAGCTGGCGCCAGGATGCCACTACCCTCATCGGCCCGCTCCTCGGCCTTCCAACCCTGTCGTACGTCGATCTCCCGCGTCCGCAGATCACCACCAGCCACCCCAACGGCTACCTGTGGAAACGCGACCACGTCGACGCATGGCTGGGCGACGCCCCCGCCATCTGGATCGACGACGACTTCACCAGCCTCGACCATGAATGGGCCGCAGCCCGCACCATCCGAGGTGCGGCAACCCTCCTCCTCCAGCCCGAACCCCACATCGGCCTTCAGACAGAGCACCTCGCGCAGGTGTTGGCATGGGCTACGCGTGTGCCCGGCACACAGGTGGCACGGCCCTGAGTCGGGTGTCTACGCAGTAAGGCCGAGCGCCAGTGATCGCTTGGGCCACCGTCTGGCGGTCAGGCGAGCCGCAGCCCGACTCACATGACGCCGTGCCTTTGCGCGGCCAATGCCCACTGCTTGACCTGTTCGATCGTGGCGTCTGGTGTGGGCGCTGCCGAGTGGACGACGAACTCGGCATAGGCCGGATCGTCGATCGGCAGTGAGGCCAGAGGGTGTTCGCGCAGCCGGGCCACGAGGTATCCGGCGGCGAGCAGGTCCCGGGACTTCTCGATGTCGACCTCGTATTTGTCGGCGTGCCAGTAGGAGCCGTCGTACTCGATGACGAGGGTCCGGCCGGTGGAGAGCTCGACGGTGATGTCGACAAGCCAGTGCGAGCGCCGGGCGAACCCGTCGTGCCGCACCGACCGGCCGGACGCGGCCCCACCGAAGGCGCGTTCGGAGGCGGCGTGGTGAGCGAGTTCGACCTGCGACTTGCCGTGTTCCCTGCACTCGGGGCATCCGCTACCGCCGGTCCGGGAGGCCAGCGAGGCGTGCCAGACGTGATCGGCGTTCGTGGAGCAGATCCAGGCGGGTATGAAGGATGTCTGCCCGCTCGGGCGCACCTGCCATGCGGAGCACGGATTCGCCGGGGACCATTCGGCTGCCAGGTCCGGGAAGTGGTAGGCCAGCGAGTCCAGGATCGTGCGACATTCGGGGCACCGAAGGCGCTGGCCCTTGTCGCGCTGAGCAGGTGTTTCCTGCCACTCGTGGCCGCAGTTCGGGTCCTGCCACCACATGCTCTTGCGGGAGCCGGGAGACACGGATGCGGCCTGGATGCTGCCGTTCTTCGACGGGTGCCACTGCGAGGCGATCTCCGCGGCAAGACTGAACGCCGACGGATCCGTCTTGAGAGCCGCGAGCCGTTCGTCACGTGTGCCCTGGCCACGGCAGGAAGGGCAGCCGGCCGTCAGGTACCGATGCGGGGACAGTCGCGGATAGTGTCCTCGCGGGCAGCGAAAGCGATGGCCGGAACCGTGGCCTGCCACCGTCACCGTACGGGGGTCCTCGTCATCCGCCCAGGCCGTCAGCAGCTCGGGGACGTCGGCAACCGGCGTCACCTTGTAGCGCTCGTACTCCGCCTCCCACACCGCGCGTCGCTTCGGTTCGCACTCGGGGCATTCGCGAGCGCCGACCATGTCCAAGACCCTCTTGGTGAACCGCAGCCCGCAGTCCGGGCAGCGCTAGGACACCTCGCGGCGGGCCTTGACCGTGACGGTTTCCCAACCCGCGGCTTCGTTGCTCTCGTGATCCCACCAGTCGACGACGGGCAGTCCGGAGTCCTTGAGCAGGTCCCGCTTCTTCGCCTGCCTCGCCGCGGCGGTGGTGGCGGAGGAGGAGGTCTGCCGGTCGCGCCTGGGGTTGGTCTGGCACCTGCACCCGAACGCGATGTCGCCCAGCCGCTCGGCACTGAGCCGTTCGCAGTACCGGCATCGCACGTGGTGCGGGTCCTCGGACAGTGACGGGTCAGTGAGCGGCCCGAGGTAGTCGTAGCCGTTCTTCTCGGCGTGCTCGCGCGCCTCTGGTGCCGGCACTGGTATCAGGTTCGCGTACGCCCCCTTGAGGCGCCGGTCCTCCTCCGCCCAATGCCGCCAGTAGCAGGCCCGGCACGTCGCTTCCCCGAGCGTGTTCTTCTCGAGGGTGTACTCGAACCGGTAGTGCGCTTCGACCCCGCACGCCAGGCAGCGCGTCAGACGCCACGCAGTCGGCTTGGTGAACGGCTCCAGGGGTTCCAGACCGCCAGCACGCAGCATCGCCGTGATGTGGTCGTCGCACCAGGAATCGCGTGAACGGGTCCGGTACGCGGCCGGCTGCGAGCAATTCGGCTCAGAGCACAGCTGAACCGTCTTTCGAGGCACCGTAGGACTCACGTGCGGAGTCTCCCACGACTGTCGTTGCTGCTCCGGTCCGGTGATGCCACGGGCGGGCGTCCCGCCCCCCTTGCACGTGCGCGCTCCGAATCGCTGGCCCTGATCGCGTAGCAACGCTTCAGGAGTGGATTGCTACGCAACAGCTCGACGGCCAGGTGAAGTTATACGTTCAGCACCTTCCTGCTCCAGCCATTTTTCGGACCTAACACCAGCAACCGGACGCCGTCTGGCCACCAGAAGCATGGATATGGCCGGCCGATTGCACTTCAGCTTCGCTTGCTGCCATGATCGTCAGGACATTCGCTTCGCGCCCCGTTCGGGCCGGGTGAATGGAGAGCATAGAGGTCTAATCCGGGGTGGGGAGGATGTGTTGAGCAGCGCTGTCGGCGCCCACGCGCAGCCGCTCCTCGCCAAGCTGCAGGACTTGGCAGATGTCGAGCACGCCCGCAAGGAGCAGACTGACGTTGCGGTTGTCCAGGCCGAGCAGGCTCTTGCCGACGCCCGCGAGGCTCAGCGCGTAGCGACCGAACGGTACTCCGCTGCGACAGCCGCGGTCACCGCAGCAGAGGACTACTTCGCCAAGCTTGATGCCGACGCATCGCCTGACGACGTTCCTACAGACTCCGGTCCCACTCAGACTCCGTCGCAGCACACGGCTTCCCCCGGTCGTCCGGTCAACCATCTGATCCTCGACGTGTTGGAGCTCGGGCGCGTCACTCCCCTGGCATCCATCTACGAGGGAGTACTACGCCTGCGTCCTGGCACCTCGGGCGGTGCGATCCGCGGGTCGCTCACGAAGTTGCACCAGAGCGGCGCCGTGGAGATCGTCAGCCGCGGCGTCTATCGCCTGCTCGTGATTCCGGAGGACTACCAAGCGGACACGTAGACCATCAGACGCATCAGCCTCTGACGCACGCAAAAGGGCACCGCAGGAATAACTTGGCGGTCTTCCAGCGGTGCCCGCGACGCGTCAGCTGAGGGCCCACGCATCGGGTGCAACCTTAAAGGATGACGCACTGCCCACGCATCGTCATACGCGCACCCTCGCGTCGGCCCTCTGGGGCATTCCACTGCATTTCCCCACGAACCCGAGGGCCCACGATGATCTTTTTCTCAGCCTCCGCTCGCGAGAGCGTCGCCCCTGTCGCTTCCAGCATGGCCGGAGGCACGCGATGAGCACCTCCGCACGTCGTCACTCGCCGCGCATACTCCCCTCCGAGCGCCTCACGCCGCGCCGCCAGCTTCTGATGCTCGACGCGATGGCGGAGGCAGGCGGTTCCGACCGCCGAGCCTTGTCCGCCCAGGACATCGCCGGACTGACCGGCGTGGCGGTCAAGTCGGTAAGCCGCGCTGTACCGTTCCTGCTGCATACGGGTCTGCTCCAGGAAGAGGGCAGCGCATGCGCTCTGACCGAGCTCGCATTCAAGCTCACGCAGCTACGGATCACCGATACGGCCCGCGCCCGGCTCCTCCTGCGCGACCGCTGGCACGGCAGCTGGTTCCACAAGCTCGCCCTTAAGCACCTGGCGTCCGGCCCCATGGAGGACGAGAAGCTGGCCCGGTCCCTGAGCGCGGGACTGCCCGGCCCGCACGAACGCGGGCTGTACCTCACCGAGTGGATGGCCTACGCCCTACTGCTGGACCGCGACGAGCAGAAACGATTCATCCTTCCTGCCGACCAGGACACGCCACCGCGCGCGGCAGAGACCACGCACACCGCACCGTTCGGCGTCCTCGACCCGCTACTGGGGACCCCCACCAAGCACATCTCGGCCCTGCCCGACGGCGACTTCATCGCCCTGATGGGGGCCTACAGGACCGTCTTCGCGTCCCTGGCCTCCCAGTCCTCACACCCGACGGGGCGCTGACCGCTTCAGGTCACTGAGCAGGGCGTGGCTCCTCTCAGGAGCCGCACCCTGCTCGACCGGCTGCCCGCACACCTCCCCCGCGCAGTCGGCCTTCCACACCCTCACCGCCCTGTGTGCAGCGGGCGCATCGCACCCCGTCCGTCCTGTCCAGCCGGCGTCACCCCTTCACCTTTCTGCTGTTGCCGCGGAGATCTCCCCATGCCCAAGGTGTTGCATGTACGGAACATCGGCGTTCCGGTCGTCCCCTCCTGCCCTCGATCAGGTCCGGCCGCGGGTGGACGTGCCCCCATCGCGCTGATGCCGCTTCGTCGAAGGGCTCTCATAGTGGGCAGCGACCTCTCCCTTACCCACGCGCTCGACCGCGTCCATGACGCCTGGCAGTCCATGGCCGCCCACGGCGAGTTCACCGAGCAGACGCTCGACAAGTTCGAGCTGCTCCTGGGTCGCTTCGGCCGCTACGCGCACCTGCGCGGCGCCGTCGTCCTCGACGACATCACGCCCGACCTCGCGGAGGACTTCATCACCGCCCCCGGCCGCAGTCGCCACGGCCACGTCACCGAGGCCGCGGCAGCCACGATGCGGCTGCGGCGTTCCGTAGTCCGCGCCGCCTACCGGACGCTGCGCGAGCTGAAGCTGTCGGACGCCGACCCGACTCGGGACATCGAGCTGCCGGCGCGGGCTGTCGGCGGCGTCCGGCCGCTGTCCGAAGACGAAGTCATCGACCTGCGCCACCACTCCTCCTACGTCACCCGACCCAGCCGGCACGGTGCCGCCGCCGCGCTCGCGCTCGCCGGGGGTCACAGCGGCGAGATCGGTCACATCCGTGTGAAGGACCTCGACGTGGCGGGGCGGCGCGTGTGGATGCACGGATCCACCAAGACCGACCCCCGCTGGTGCCCGCTCGACGACTGGGGCCTGAACGTCCTGACCAGCCGCGCCGCATTCGTCACGGCCCGCCGGCTCCGGCCCGAGTCGGCTCCCCACACCCGCCTCGCCGTCTCCGACCGGCACGCCTCCGACGCCTCTCTCCAGGCCCGTGCCTGCGTCGCCCTGGCCGACCTCCTCAAGCGCATCGGCCTCGGGGGCGAGGAGGACGTCAAACCGGCTTCGGTCACCGCCTGGGCCGCGGTCGCGGAGTTCGAGCGCACCGGCCGGATCGAGGACGCCGCCCGCCTTCTCGGTCTGCGCTCCCTGGACCGGACGGCCGCCGTCATCGGCTACTCCTGGCGCGCCAAGGCCGACGCCGAGGGGGACCTGGGAGCGGACTGTGCTTGACGACGTCTTCGGCGACCCCCTTCCCAGAGAGCTCCGCCCCAGCAGGAAACGCCAGCTCAGCGACAAGGAGCAGCGCAACCAGCAACGCCGGATCGCGGACTGCCTGGACGATCCGCGCCTGCACGAGATGGCTGAGCTTCTGCCCCCTCCGGCCAGCCGCGGGTGTCCCCGGCAGTACCCGCCCGTCATCTACGTCATCCTGGCCGCGCTGATGACCGTCACCCGTTCCAAGCGCTCCGCCGTCGGCACCCTCGACGACAAGCAGTGGCGTTCCGTCCGGGCCTCCGTACGGCGCCACGCCGGACGCAGGGCGGCCGCTCTCCTGCCCGTCACCCCGCCCAGCCGCAAGCAGTACGAGTACGCCGAGCTGAATCTCCTGGCCTCCAGCATCGAGCCGCTCCGTGAACTCTTCGAGCAGCATGCAGCCCAACAAGCCCTCCACCAGGGCCTCTTCCCGGCCGATTCCCCGCGCGTCTGGTCCCGGCCCGAGCGACGGCAGCTACTCGTCGGCGACGCCACTGTCCCCAAAGCTCCCTCCAAGATGGAGCAGGCCTACACCCCCGACACCACGACCGGCGAAATGCGCCGGCGTCACTTCGATCCCGCCGCCCGCCTCTACTACGAGAACGGGGAGAAGGAGAAGCGTGTCGCACGCGGCACGAAGTGGTTCTTCGCCTCGGCCCGCGACGACGGCTACTGGCAGCGTGTCATCCTCACCGTGCGGCACGTCGCCGGCGGCGAGTACGAGGACGAAGCAGCTGTCGCAGTAAGGGCCTTCACTCAGCTCAGCCATGTTTTGCCCGGCTGCATGGGGGTCGTCTACGACGGCGCCTTCCGTGGCGTCCACCGCGACGCCCTCGCCCGTCTCGGGCTCCTCGTCGTCAACAAACAGCACGGCTCGGTCAAACCCCGCGCCTATGAGCTCCTCCGCTTCGGACGCTGCCGCCACGACTTGTGGTGCGACCAGGGCCGCATCGCCGAACGCGTCCTCCTCGACGACGGAACCAGCACCCTCGTTCCCATCCCCGTCAGCAGGCTCGAACACCGGCAGGGCCGCACGAAGTCCCGCTGGTACCACCTGCTCTCCATCCCCTGCCGCCACGGAGCCCACAGCCACCGCGTCCCCGTCGGCATCACCACCACATCCGACGACCGCCTCGGCACAGATCCCGACACCGGCCAGCGTCTCAAGAGCGACGCCGAACGCGACCTCCACCGTGCCGAATACCTCCAGCAGATCCCGGAACCAACCCTTGCCCACCAGCGGGTCTACCCGTACCGAAGCGATGCGGAGTCCGTCCACAACCAACTCGACAAGAGCCTGTGGAACGAGCGAATGATCTCCTACGGCCTCGAACGCCAAAACGTCTTCATGCTCGGCTTCGCCCTCGCCCAGAATGCCACCAGCCGTCGCATCCACCTCGAAGCCTCGACAGCCCCCTCCGACACGCCCAGGCAGGGAGCGGCCCTCCTGGGATAAGCGTCGCTGGAGCGCTCAAGCGGCCCCGGACGAGTTCCCAGGCGATGAAGGAATCACGAAGGGAAGGAACGCCAGACGGATGTCTCGGCCATCGTCGTGCACGGAGCGGAAAACGAAGTCGTACCGTCCCTCGTCCTCGGTCGGCAGTCGGCGTACACATTGGGGGTGTCGACCGATCTCCTCGGCTGCTTTGCGGATGGTCTCCCCAGGGTTGCCTTCGCGGATGAAGAGGAGAAAGGCGGCTTTGGTGTCACGCCAGACGAGGTAACGCCCAAGCAGCTGCTCGTCGAGCGCCTCGGTGATCGCCTTGGGGCCCTTCCAGTTCTTGCACTCCGCGATGAAGACGTTCCGGTCACCCGCCCGGATGAGGATGTCGGTCTTGCCGCGGCCGTTGAAAACCTCTCCAGCCGCCTGCCCCTCGAAGTGGGTGTTGAGAGTGAACAGCAGCTGGTTGCGGATGTCCTCCTCGCCCATCTTGGCGGCGGTGGGCAAGCTCCGCTCCAGGCCGTTGCGGAAGCGCCCGATGATCTCCAGGGCCGCTTCGTAGTCGGCGGACAGCAGTTCCGGCTCGGGTTCAAAGGGTCCAGATGCCTGTGGCCGAGGACGAGTGGTGATCCTGCGACGGGCAACCGGAACGCCGTGCAGCGGCGCTCCTGCCCTTCTGCGAACCGGGAAACCCAACGCCGCTTCCATGTCGCGGTCGGCGAGCAGCTTGTCCCTGCGGCCCGTGATGAGCTGCTCGGCAGCGTCCCTCAGGCCCGCATTGTGGGGGTCGATCAGCTCTTTGGCCCAGGCGAGGTGCTTGGCGATCTGATCGAGCTCTTCCTCGAAGCGCTTACGGGCAGCGGTGATATCACCCGATGCGCCAATCCAGCTGATCTGAAGCTCGTCCTCCGCGACCGTGGTGTACCAATCACGCATCGTCCAACACCTCGGCCGGAACATGAAGACCCGGTGCTCGCCCTCGAAAGGAACCGCGATCCGCAACACCGTGAGACGGCGCTCATGTGCACGCCCCGCGATGTCCTCGACGAAGGTAGTGGTCTCGTCGACAGGCAGCTGCTGAATACCGCCACGGTCCAGCTGCGGCACGGCCACGGAGTGGCGGTCGACGAAGTAGTCGACCATCTCGGTCTGCGACGTGCGGAGGAACTTCTCTGCCGGCCAGTCGAAGACCCCCTTCTTCAACGCGACCATCTCATTGTGAAGCACCTGGCTGAGGTCCGCCTCGCCAAAGAGCGTGGGCCGCCAGAAGGACATGTCTCTGATCGCCATGCCGCCATTCTGGTTCCCTCCACTGACAACGGGGCAGAGCCCCTCCCCCGCCTGAGGCGGCCCAAGCAGACCCGCCAGAGGCCAGGACGCTGGTGCTAATCACGTCCCTCAGCCCACCCTCGGCACGAAACGGTCAAAACGACTGCCACTGAGGCGCTGTCCTGCCGACCCCCTTCCAAGAACGAACTGAAGAATCCGCAGGTCAGCGGCCCATCGGTCCAGCCACGTCACTCAGCACCTACTATCCGAGACGCCTCACGGACGCCCATCCGCTACCCTGTTCCCTGGTCGGCCGTTGGCGTGGCTCTTGTCGGGCAGCGATGCTGCTCAGCAGGGTCCGCACCGCGTCTGACCAGCGGGCTTGGCTTCCTTGCCGAAGATCCACTTGCTGGGTTTTCTCCAGGGTTTTCTCCAAGCCCCCGCCTTCGTAGCTCAGGGGATAGAGCACCGCTCTCCTAAAGCGGGTGTCGCAGGTTCGAATCCTGCCGGGGGCACGCTTAAGCAGCAGGTCAGAGGCCCTGTCGCCCACCGGGGCGACAGGGCCTCTGGCTTCCGGCACGGATTCAGCACACATGAGATGTGCGCCGAGGGTGGGGAGCTGTACCGCGATGCCCGCGAAGGACGAACTGGCCAAGCGCCGCTACGCCAACCTGGTCGACCACTTGGAAACCCTGATGAAGGCTTCGCTGAAGCCCGGCTACCAGGGCTACCACGGACAGCTGGTCCTGGGCGGCAATGACCTCGAAGAGATGGGCGAGCTCAAGGACGTACGGCGTGCCGCTCGCGAGGCAGGCCGTCGCCTCGACTGGCAGCCGAAGACCCATCTCGTGGACGGACGCCTCTTCGTCTATGACGACCGCGAGGTCCCTGAGGAAATCAGCACGCTGGCCCAGCGCGAGGCAGCCGAGGCGGTCAGTGCACTCATGCAGTCCCACAGGAACCAGATCCCCAGGAACGGCTAGCACCACCCCGATGGTTGAGGCCGTGCCGCCAGACGCTGGAGCAGAATCCGTCGAACGACGGCACGGATCAACCACACATCACACCGCAACGCCCTCCAGGGCGGCCACCGTGTCTGCGGCTGCCGAGCATGCTCTGAACGACGTTGACTTCCGCTCTGCTGGCAATGGCCAGTGAGGCCGCTGGGTGGCGCCCGCCTTGGTAGCCGCCGGGGCGAAGTTTTGTGTGCTCCCGTCGGCTGATGCGCACTCCCTCTGAGTGATGACATGGATGCGCCCGGAAGTTGACGCCCGTGAGTGCAGTGGACAATGAGACTTGAACTCCGTTGCTGTAATGGGGAGTTCAAGTGGACCGATGGGACCGGGCCGGTCGGGTGGCGGCGTATGGGGCAGCGCTGGCTCTGACGCCCTACCTGCTGATCAAGGTGTCGTGGGTGGCCGGTTCGCTCTTGGGGCTGCTGCCGGTCAGGGCCGGATTCGGCAAGGCGGAGTGGGTGGTGCTCAACAGCGCCACGATCGGAATGGCGGGAATCGGGATAGCGGTGGCGCTCGCGCTGGTGCGGCCGTGGGGGATGCGCATACCGGCAGCGCCGTTGGCTTCTGCGCTTGGGTTGGGACGGGCTTCCTCGTCCCGGTGCTGCCCTATGCCGTTCTCAGTTCGCTGCTGGGCTCGGAAGACGGCAATCCGAAGAGCGGGAGTGAGACGGGCCCGTCGATGCCGGTCTGGGAGGCCGCGCTGGTTCAGATCGGGTTTGTAGGCATGGGGCTGGGTCTGGCCATCGCGCTGCCCACGTACTTGCGGCGGCGCTGGCCGGACGCATTCGCGGGTCGGCTCGGCGACCGTGGGGCGGACTCGCCAAGGGTGCTGCCATGGATGGGGTGGTCGGCGCCGCAGTCGGTCTCATCTGGCTGTACTGGGCGGTGGGCGGCACCGCAGGGGTCGCCCACCGTGGCGAGCGGGATCTCGCTTGGCATGTGCTGTCCGGCGTCTTCGGGCTCTGGGCCTTCGTGGCGTCCGCCGCCACCTGGGCTGCCGTCCGAGGCCGGCCCGCACGAGCCCCCCGATGGCGCCCGATGGTGTTTGGCTGGCTCGGCTCGGGCTCGTTGTTCGCCTGGAGCGGCTGGAAGCTTCCGTTCACCCTGTACTTGGCGGTCGCGCAGCCGGCCGATGCTGCCCTGCCGGAAAACCTTGAGCTCGCGGCGGTCCTGCACCTTGCAGCGGTGGGTACGGGCGCCGCGATGCTGCGAGCGCTCGTTCGTACGCGGCTGGTCTCACGGAACTCGTAGCCGACCCGTCCAAGAACGTGTGTGTCGAGCAACCTGGCCACCCTCGCGACGGCACTGTATGCGGCGACCGACGATCTACTGAAACAGGGCCCGAACCTGGCGCCGTGGCGGCCCGCCGTGGGTACCTCGCCGCAGCTCACCGACGCCGAGCTGGTCACCCGCGATGATGCAGGCGATGCTCGGGTTCACCTCCGAGGCCAGGTGGCTCCGGTATGCCCAGGCTCACCTTCGCCACCTTTTCCCGCACCTGCCGCAGCAACCCGGCTACAACAAGCGGCGGCGCAAGGCCGCGAGTACGGCTACTGCGCCAGTCACAGCCGCTTCTTCTGGGGTCTACGCCTGCACGTAATACGCACCCTCCAGGGGCTGCCCATCGCCTTCGCCCTGATGGGAGCCAAGGCCGACGAGCGCGAAACCCCGCTTGACCTGCTCGCGGCCGAACCACACCTCCTCGCCGCCCGGCTCGCCCAGACAGTGATCGGCGACAAGAGCTACTTCGGCCGCACCTTCGGCACGAACTTGCCGAGCAGGGCGACCAGTTGCTACGGCCGACCCGCAAGAGCGAAAAGCAGCGGCCCGGCGGGTCGCTGTTCAAACCGTTGCGCCAAGTCATCGAGTCGGGCAGCGGAACGTTCAAGGGGCACCTCAACTTCGAACAACACCGAGGACGTACGCCTCGTGGTGTCATTACCCGCGTTCCGCAGCGCATCCTCGCCTTGACCGCCGTGATCTGGCCCAACGGTGCCACCGGACAGGGCACCCTCCGCTCGCTGACAGCGTACGACCACTGGCCCCTTGGAGGTGGGGCGAGGTAGAGCTTGCCGTTGTCCCCGATGTACGCCTCGACGATGTGTGCACGGCAGCGTCGAGGCCGACCCGGCCCATCTTCAGCGTGGACGTCTCGCCCCAGCGCGCGTGTGAATGCTGCGGTGGTGACGCTTGCGGCATGCAGGGGCGATGCTCAGGGCATCATCGAGTCGACCCTGGCGCTGGTACGTCTACGCGACGGAGTTGACGATCATGGGACGCAGCAAGGGATCAGCGGAGCGGTCCGCCGCATCGCCGCAAAGCGGGGCCCGTCGTTCTCCCCTGTGGAGGAGACGGCAGGGGGCTCCGCGGAGCGTCGTGAGTTGCACGCCGAGACCGTTCGCCAGCACGTGCAGCGTGGGCAGGCGCGTCGAGTGTTCCTGCCGCTGCTCAAGCTCTGCCGGAATGACATCCACGCACACGCCCGAACGCCCGGCCAAGTCCTCTTGCGTCAACGAGGTCAGCCGCCGTAGCCGACCCAGGATCCGCCCCAAATCATTGTTCGCCACGCAATCAAGGTACTCACTTTGCCTGAAGCCGCATGTCGGCCTCCATCGCTCGCTACAATCAAGTTATGGGTGGCTCAAAGCGCGATGAATTCTCCGCAAAGACAAAGGCTTCTCTGGCGGCCCGGGCCGGTCATCGGTGCAGTAATTTGACTTGTAGGCGCCTGACTATTCGACCGGCCTGGCAGGATGCGGAGAAGGCCATCAATTTGGGCGAAGCGAGTCACATCTATGGTGCCAGCCCAAAGGGGCCTAGATATGACGCCTCGATGACTTCAGGGGAACGAAAATCCATCCAGAATGGTGTTTGGTTGTGTAAGCCATGCGCCAAGATTGTTGACAGCGAACCCGCCGCATACCCAGCAGAAGTTCTGGCGGTGTGGAAATGGCATGCGGAAGCCGGTGCTGTGAGGGAGTCGGCGGCGGCGGTCGACCAAACGGGAATCTTGCTTGCGGACATCGCTGCAGCGCGCGAGCTGGTTCTCAATTTTTGCGAAACTTGGGAGCGCAGCGAGCCGTACATGGGGTTCGACATCCCATTTGAAGTGCGCACAGAGAAAGGCATCAGGTATTCAAGGGATCGAGTGAACTGTTACCACAAGGAGGTCGAACCACACGTGGCAAGAGTACTGATGGTTGCTAGCCACCTCCTAGGGTCGAGCCACCAGGCAATTGTGGACCTCGAAATCGAAGCTGCCAGCGCTCACGTGAACTACATCGCAATGCGCGATTGTGCTAGAAAATTGCAACAATTGCATAGCGTTTTGGAAATGCGGTGAAAGGGTATCATTCGATGTGCGCTGTCGCGAAAATGTAGACTTTCCCGATTTCTGCAGATCATCTTGGGGTGATCTTCGGGTTATTGCGGCGAGCAAACGGAAGAATCCGCAGGCGGCCGCTATCGCCCTGTAGTCGACCGGAGCGGACTGGCTGACCTCAACAGCAGAAACTCATCCAAACGCTCCTTGTTGACTGGTAAACGCTCCCTAGGCGCAGGGGTGGTTTCGAGGTCGAGCGCGGCGCAGTTTTGAACCGTTGGCAGAGGCTGCGTCACAACCATTCCAGATCTGAGGGCGGCCGTAGGCAACACCCGTTTGCGGCGGTGTACGACTGCCCGCCTCCTAGGTGCTTTGGGTCCGGCACGGGCTCGGCGTGCGCCCGCGTGCGTCCTGTAAATCCCCCTCGCGCCCTTCCCTGCCGGCAGAAGTCGAGTCACGGTGCCGATGAACGCCGCATAGGCAGCTTGGCTTAAGGGGAACAGCATGGAGAAGTGTGGGGCCTCGACCAAGGCAAACCGACGGTGCCAGCGAAAGGTGGTGACCGGCACCTCCAGGTGCCCTGTGCATCAGGGTCCTTGGTCTGCGTACGGCGCGGCCCAGCGCAAGGAGAAGGAAGCCAAGGAGAAGAAGCGCAAGATCCGCAAGAAGCGCTAGCTCCGATGGAGACCCATTCGCCATCTCACACAGGAGGCATGGGAACTGCGAACGAACCGGGGGCCAGTGCCGCGAGAGGCAGCCGCTACCCCAACGGGCGGTTCACCGTGGTGGCTCCGGCGCCCCCCGAGGCAGCCGCAGGGCCAGCCCCGCGCCCGTTGCCACGAAGGCTGCCGTTGTCAGTACTGCCAGACGGTAGGGGGCGGGGTCCGTGAAGGCCACGCCGTGGCCGCCGATCAAGGCCGCGCAGGCCGCGATGCCCAGGGCGCCGCCCAGGGTGCGGGTGATCTGGAAGAGGCCCATCGCCTGGCCCATGTCGGCGGGGGCGATGGTCTCGAAGCCGGCGATCTGGATCGTCAGGACCGCCGTGCCGAGGACCAGGCCCACCGCGAACATCAGCCCCCGCACCGCCCACGCGTTCTCCGCCACCCCCGGTGCCGCGAGCGCCGCGAAGACGCCGGACGCCAGCAGGAGCGCCGGGGCCGCGAGGCGGCGCGGGCCCAGGCGGGGGAGGAGGCGGTCCACGGCCTGGGACGCCAGCATCAGGCCGAGCGCCTCGGGGAACACGCTCAGCCCGGCGTCCAGCGCCGACGCGCCCAGCGCCGCCTGGTAGAGCAGCGGGAAGACGAACAGCACGCCCATCAGGCCCGCCGCGCTGACCAGCGCCAGCGCCGACGCCGAACCGTAGACGCGGTCACCGAGCAGGCGCAGGCGCAGGAGCGGTTCCCGTACCCGGAGTTGGTGGATGATCGCCGCGGCCAGCAGGAACGCGCCCAGCACCGCGCTGACCGCCACCGGCGGCCGCGTCCAGCCCTGCGAGGGGCCAAAGCCCAGGGCGTAGGTGAGCAGGCCCAGCGCCGGGGTCGCCAGGAGGAAGCCGACGCGGTCGAAGGGGCCCGGCGTGCCCTCCACGTGCTCGCGCAGGCCCATCACGCCGAGCAGCACGGCCGCCGTCCCGACCGGCACGTTGACGAAGAACAGCCAGTGCCAGGAGAGGTGTTCGGTGAGGAAGCCGCCGAGGGGCGGGCCCAGCGCCGGCATCAGCGCGGTCGGCACGATCAGGACCTTGGACAGCTTCACGCGTTCCTCGGGCGGGAACGCCCGGAAGAGGAGCGTCATGCCGACCGGCGTCAGCAGCCCGCCCGCCAGGCCCTGCGCGGCCCTCGCCACCACGAGCGTGGTGAGGTTCGGCGCGAGGCCGCACACGGCGGAGGCCGCCGTGAAGGCGGCGAGCGCGCCGAGGAAGACGCGTTTCGTGCCGAGGCGGTCGCCCAGCCAGCCCGCCACCGGCAGCGCGAGGGCCAGGGCGACGAGGAACGCCGTCTCGACCGTGTTCGCCGCCGACACCGGGCGGCCGAAGTCGCCCGCGATGGTGAACAGGGCCGGGTTGACGATCGTCGAGTCCAGGCCGTTCATGCACATCGCGGCCGTGTAGACGAGGACGACGGCGACCTTCGGGCGGATCCGGGGGGTGACCAGCAGGCCGCCGCCGTTCACCGGCTGTTGATCCAGTCCAGGGCGTCCTGGCGCGGGCCCGGCCCATGGACCGGGGACCAGCCCTCGGGGACGGCGGCGAACAGCGGCCACAGCGAGTGCTCGCCGCGGGCGTTGGCCAGGACCAGGAACTCCCCCTCCGCGTCGAAGGGGTTGGCGGGTGCGTCACTCATGATCGCGGGTCTCCAGCTCGGTCGGTCGGGCACGCATGGTCGCGGGGCTCCAGCTCGGTCAGGCGGGCGGCGAGCACGCGGGCGATGTGCGTGATCGGCTCGGGCAGGGTCATGTCCTTGTGCGAGCAGGCCACGTCCGTGTTCGCGATGCGTCCGCTCACGTACGGCGTCCACGTTTCGGGCGTGAGGGTCTCGTCGATGGTGTCGACGGTCGCCCGGAAGAACAGCACGTCGCCGTCGAAGCGGCGGTGGTCGTAGCCCCGTACGAGGTGGTTCGTGTTGAGGTAGATGTCCCGCAGCGCCTCGAAGGTGGCGGGGGCCAGGGCCGCCAGGGGGCTGCCTTCGCGGCGCAGCACGTCGATGACGTTCTCGGTGGTCAGCGCCTTGCCCGCGAGGCTGTCCGGGCCGTGGCCGCCCATCGTGAGCAGCGACTCCAGGGCCTCGGCCTCGTCGGACTCGGGCAGCTCGCGGAAGCCCTCCGCCGGGTAGGCGTCGAGGATCGCGAGCAGCTCCACCTCGTGGCCCAGGTCCTGGAGGTGGGTGGCCATGGCGTGCGCGATGATGCCGCCGGTCGACCAGCCGAGGAGGCGGTAGGGGCCGGTGGGCTGCACCTCGCGCAGGCGGGCGACGTAGTGGGCGGCCAGCTCCTCCAGGGTGCGGGGCAGCGGGTCGGCGGCGGTGGCCGCTCCCACGCCCTGTGCCTGGAGGCCGTAGATCGGCACGTCGGCCGGCAGGTGGCGGATCAGGCCCGCGTAGCACCAGCTCAGGCCGCCCGCCGGGTGGACGCAGTGGACGGGGGCGCGGTCGCCCTCGCGGGCGGGGCGCAGGGGGAGCAGGACGTCCAGGGGGTCGGCCTGCTCGCTGCCCGCGTCCAGGAACGAGTCGAGAGCGGCCGGTGTCGGCGACTGGAAGACCGTACTGATGGAGATCTCCGTGCCGAACGCGGCCTGTACGCGGCTCGCGAGCCGCACGGCGAGCAGTGAATGCCCGCCCAGCTCGAAGAAGTTGTCGTCGATCCCGACGGGCCCCGCCAGGGCCAGCACCTCCGCGAAGACCGCGCAGAGCTGCTCCTGGCGAGGGGTGCGCGGGGCGCGGCCCGTGCCGGTGGTGGCGGGGCGCTCCGGGGCGGGGAGGGCCTTGCGGTCCAGCTTGCCGTTGCTGGTGAGCGGCAGCCGGTCCAGGAGGACGACCGCGGACGGCACCATGTGGGCGGGGAGCGCGCCGGCCGCGTGTTCGCGCAGTTCGGTGGGGGTGGTGCCGTCCGCGACCGCGTAGCCGACCAGCCGCTTGTCGCCGGGCACGTCCTCGCGCACGATGACGGCCGCGTCCCGGACGGCGGGGTGGGCGGCGAGGACGGCCTCGATCTCACCGAGTTCGATGCGGAACCCGCGGATCTTCACCTGCTGGTCGGCGCGCCCGAAGTACTCCAGGGTGCCGTCGGCGCGGCGGCGCGCGAGGTCGCCCGAGCGGTACATGCGGGCGCCGCGCTCGCCGAACAGGTGCGCGTACGGGTCGGCGACGAAGCGGGTCGCGGTCAGGTCCGGGCGGCCCAGATAGCCGCGGGCCAGGCCCTCACCGGCGACGTACATCTCGCCGGTGACCCCGGGCGGGCACGGCTGGAGGCGGTCGTCGAGGACGTAGACGCGCAGGTCGGGGATGTTCACGCCGATGGTGCTTGAGGTGGCGGCGGCGGCCGTCTCCCGGTCGAGGGCGAAGTAGGAGACGTGCACGGTCGTCTCGGTGATGCCGTACATGTTGACGAGGGTGGGGCTGTCGTCCGCGTGCCGGTCGTACCACTCGTCCAGCCGCGCCAGTTCGAGCGCCTCACCGCCGAACACCACGTACCGCAGGGCGAGTTCGCGGCCGTCGCGGGCCTCGCGGTCGGCTGCGGCGAGCTGGTAGAAGGCGGACGGCGTCTGGTTGAGGACGGTGACCCGCTCCTCGGCGAGCAGCGCGCGGAAGGCGTGCGGGTCGCGGCTGGTCAGGTGCGGTACGACGACGACCTTGCCGCCGTACAGGAGCGCGCCCCACAGCTCCCACACCGAGAAGTCGAAGGCGTACGAGTGGAAGAGCGTCCACACGTCGTTCTCGTCGAAGCGGAACCAGTGGTCGGTCGCGGTCAGCAGCCGCGTCACGTTGTGGTGCGTGACCACGACACCCTTGGGGCGACCCGTGGAGCCCGAGGTGTAGATGACGTACGCGGGGTCGTCGGGGGTGAGCGGGCGGGTGCGGTCGGCCTGGGCGAGGGGGCCCGCGTCGTACGCGTCCGGGGTGGCGCCGTCGACCGCGATCAGGGGCAGCGCGTGGGCCTCGGCGGGCAGCCGGGGCGCGGTCGCGGTGTCGGTGAGCAGGGCGGCGGGCCGGGCGTCGCCGAGCATGTACGCGAGGCGGTCGGCGGGGTAGTCCGGGTCGAGGGGGAGGTAGGCGGCGCCCGAGAGCGCGACCGCGAGCAGGCCGGTGACCAGGTCGGCCGAGCGGGGCAGCGCGAGCGCCACGATGGCGCCGGGGCCGATGCCGCGGTCGGCGAGGAGGCGGGCCAGGCGGTGTGCGCGGGCGGACAGTTCGGCGTGGGTGAGGGTGTGGCCGGCGTGGGAGACGGCGGCGCGGTGCGAGTGCCGGGCGACGGCCCGCTCGTAGACGTCGGCGAGCGTCACGGGCTCCTGGGGGCGCGGCTGTGCGGCGGTCGGGTCGATGGTCGTCGGGGTGTGGGGGTGCGGCTGTGCGGCGGTCGGGTCGATGGTCGTCGGGGTGTGGGGGTGCGGCTGTGGGGTGGGCCGCTCGACGCTCGCCGAGGCGTGGGGGCGCGGCTGTGCGGCCGGCCGGTTGACGGTCACCAGGGCGTGGTGGTGCTCCTCGGCGCTGAGCAGGGGGAGCAGGCCGAGGGGGGTGTCGGGGGTGCGGGCGGCCGCCGCGAGGAGGCGGGCCAGGCGGTCGGCGAGGGCCTCGGCGGTGGCGCGGTCGAACAGGTCGGTGCGGAATTCGAGGAAGCCGCCGATGCCGCCCTCGTCGGGCAGTTCACCGGCGTTCAGGGTCAGGTCGAACTTGGCGGTGCCGGAGGGGACGGCGGCCAGCCGGGCCGTCGTGCCGGGGCCGAGCGCGAACGGCCCGTCGGGGATCGACTGCCAGGCCAGCATCACCTGGAAGAGGGGGTGGCGGGCCAGGGAGCGGGGCGGGTTCAGCTCCTCGACGAGCTGGTCGAAGGGGAGCGCGTCGTGCTCGTACGCGGCGAGCGTCGTCCCGCGTACGCGCTCCAGGAGCACCCGGAAGGCGGGGTCGCCGGAGGTGTCCGCGCGCAGCACCACGGTGTTGGTGAAGAAGCCGACGAGGTCGGCGGTGGCGTCGTCGTCGCGCCCGGCGACGGGGGTGCCGAGCGGGATGTCGGTGCCGCAGCCGTGCCGGGTGAGCAGCGCGGCGAGCCCCGCCTGGACGGTCATGAAGACGGTGGTGCCGGTGGCCGCCGCGAGCTGCTGGAGCGCGCGGCGCGTCGCGGGGTCCAGCGCGAAGGCGACGGTGTCGCCCTCGGACGACGCGACGGGCGGGCGCGGCCGGTCGGTGGGCAGCTCCAGTTGGTCGGGCAGGCCCGCCAGAGCCTGCTTCCAGTACGCGAGATGGGTCCGCGCCAGGCCGTCCGCGAGGAGCTTCTGCTGGTGGGCGGCGTGGTCGGCGTACTGGAAGGGGAGCGGGGCGAAGCGGGGGGCGTGGCCCGCCGCGCGCGCCGTGTAGGCGGTCGCGAGGTCGCGGGCGAGGGGGGTGGTGGAGGCGCCGTCGCCCGCTATGTGGTGCAGGAGCAGCAGAAGGGTGTGGCGGGCGGGGTGGTCCGGGTCGGTGAACAAGGTGGCGCGCAGCGGGGGTTCGGCGGCCAGGTCGAAGCAGTGCCGGACGGCCTCGGGCACGGCGCTCGGGGTGAGCGGCGCGCGGTGCAGGACCGGCCGGGCGAGGGGGTGTTCGGGGGCGAGGATCCGCTGGTGGGGACGGTCGCCGGGGACGGAGTCGCCGCCACGGCCCGAGGCGTTGTCAGTGGTGGGATAGAGGGTCCTGAGTGTCTCGTGGCGGGCGCTCAGGTCGTGCAGGGCGTGCAGCAGCGCGCTGTCGTCGACGGGGCCGTCCAGGGTGAGGACGAGCGGGATGTTGTACGTGGGGCTGGGCCCTTCGAGGCGGTGCAGGAACCACAGGCGCTGCTGGGCCGGGGACAGCGGGAGGGCGTCGGTGCGGGGAACTGGGACGAGCGGGGCCGCCGCCCCGGGGACGGGAGCGGACGCGGCGCGCACAAGTGCCGCCAGGGCTGCGGGAGTCGGCGCCTTGAAGACGTCGGCGATACCGACCGGGGCGGCGAACCGCTCACGGATACGGGCGGCCAGACGCCCCGCGAGCAGTGAGTGGCCGCCGAGGTCGAAGAATCCGGCGTCGGGTGCGGGCCACCCGGAGTCCAGGCCGAGGACGTCCGCGAAGAGGTCGCAGAGCGCCCGGGTGAGCGGGTCGCCGGCGTCACCGGTGGGGCCGCCCGGAGTCGGGGCGGGCTCCGGGTCGGGCAGGGCGCGGTGGTCCAGCTTGTCGTTGGCGGTGCGCGGCAGCTCGGCGAGGAGCGTGACGGTGGCCGGGACCATGTGCGCGGGGAGGGTCGCGGCGAGGTGGGCGCGGAGTGCGTCCGGGGTGACGGCCGCTGTCGGGACGGCGTAGGCGAGGAGCCGCTTGCCGTGCGGGGTGTCGCGGGCGATGACGGCGGCCTGGGCGAGCGCCGGATGGGCGGCGAGCCGCGCCTGGATCTCGCCGAGTTCGATGCGGAACCCGCGGATCTTCACCTGGTCGTCGCCGCGCCCGAGGAACTCCAGGGTGCCGTCCGCGCGCCGCCGCACGAGGTCCCCGGTGCGGTACATGCGGCCGCCGGGATCGCCGTGTGCCGCGCCGAACGGGTCGGCGACGAAGCGTTCGGCGGTCAGGTCGGGGCGCCCGAGGTAGCCGTGGGCCAGACATGCCCCGGCGACGTACAGCTCACCGGTGACGCCGGGCGGCGTCGGGCGCAGGCAGGAGTCGAGGACGTACACGCGCGAGCCGCGCACGGGGTGCCCGGTGGTGGTGCCGTCGGGGCCGGGCAGCCAGTAGTAGGCGTCGACGGTCGTCTCGGTCGGCCCGTACAGGTTGATCGGGCGGGAGCCGGGCGTGGCCGCGAGGCGCTCCCACAGCGGGGCGGGGACGGTCTCGCCGCCCACGACCACGACGGCGGGACGGTGCCTGCCCTCGTCCAGGAGGCCCTCGGCGAGGAGCGCCTCGGCGTAGGACGGGGTGACGTCGAGGTAGTCGACGCGGTGCGCGTCGACGTACGCGGCGAGCGCCGACGGGTCGCGGTAGGCGGCGTCGTCCAGGAGGTGGAGTTCGTGGCCGTGGACCATCCACAGCACCGGGTCCCACGACGCGTCGAAGGCGAACGAGGCGCTGTGCGCGACCCGCAGCCGCTCCCGGCCCGCGCGCCGCACGGCGGGCGCGATGTGGTCGGTGCCGTGCCCGGCGAGGAGGTTGGCGAGCGAGGCGTGGGTGACGACGACGCCCTTGGGCCGGCCCGTGGAACCGGAGGTGTGAATGATGTACGCGGGATCGTCCGGCCGCGGGGCGGTGGCCGGGGCGTCGGGGGGCAGCGCGGCGAGCGCGGCGGCCGTGTCCGGGGCGTCGAGCGCCAGCACGGGCAGGCCGTGGCCGGGGAGGGCGGCGAGGGTCGCCCGGGTGCCGATGACGTACGCGGGACGGGCGTCGGCCAGTACGTCCAGCGTCCGGGCGGGCGGATGGCCGAGGTCCAGCGGCTGGCAGACGCCGCGCGCCTTCAGGACGGCCAGCAGCGCCACGACCGTGTCGGTGCTGCGGGGCAGGGCGAGGGCGACGGGCGTGCCGGGGGCCAGGTCGGCGGCCAGGCGGTGGGCGAGACGGTTCGCGGCCGCGTCCAGCGCGCCGAAGGTCAGGGCGGCGCCGCCGCTGCGGACGGCCACCGCGTCAGGGGTGCGGGCGGCCTGCGCGGCGAACACCTCGGGGAGCGTGTGCTCCGCGGGCGGCTCGGCGCGTCCGGCGGTGGCCGCGCGGACCTCGTCGGGGGTGAGGAGGTCGAGGGTGCCGATGGGGCGGTGCGGGTCGGCGAGGAGCAGGCCGGCGAGGGCGTCCAGATACGCGGCCAACGTACGCCCGTGACCGGCCAGTTCGGCGTCGCCGTACCGTGCCGCGGCGGCGTCCAGGGTGAGGCGCAGGGTGCCGTCGGCGCGGGGGGCGGCGCCGATGGCGAGGTCCTCGACGGGGCCGGCGGCGAGGTTGTGGACGGTACCGGGCAACCCCGCGAAGTCCAGGTCGGACTCGAACGGCTTGATGTTGACCATGGGCCCGGTCAGCGGCTCGCCCGCCGGGTTGCCTGCCGTGCCGCCTGCTGTGCCGTCCGCCGGGCCGCCTGCCGTGCCGAGACCGAGGTCGCGGCGCAGGTCGGCCTGCGGGTAGCGCTGATGGCGGCGGACCGCGCGGAGCTCTAGGACGACGCGGCGCAGCAGTTCGGCGCCCGTGTCGTGGGGGCGCACGGCGACGCGCAGCGGCAGGACGTTGACGGTCATCGCCGGGGTGCGCAGGGCGGCGGGGCCGCGGCGGTTGCTCAGCGGCAGGCCCAGCACGATGTCCTCGGCGCCGGTGACGCGGTGCAGATGCCCGGCGGTGGCGGCGATGACCAGCTCGGCCCAGGTGGCCTTCACGGCCTGCGCGGCACGGCTGATGCGCTCGAAGGACCCCTCGGGCAGGTCCTGGGCGCGGCGGCGCGGTGGGCCGGAGGTGCCGGCGGCGGAGGTGCCGGCGAGGGTGGCGGGGGCGGTGTGCCCGGCGGTCCGCCCGGCCCAGAAGGCGCGGTCGGCGGCGTACTGCTCGCCGTCCAGATAGCACCGCTCCTCCGCGACCAGCTCGGCCAGCGGGGCGAACCGGCGCTCGGGCAGCTCCCGTTGCCCGGCCGCGAGGGCCGTGTACAGCTCGGCCACGCGGTCGCCGATGAGCTGAAGGGCGTAGGCGTCGACGGCGAAGTGGTGGACGCGCTGGTACCACCAGTGGCGGTCGTCGGCGAGGCGGATCAGCGCCTGGGTGACGAGGCCGCCCTCGGCGGAAGCGCCCGTGAGGTCCACCGGTCTCGCGAGGTCGGCCCGCGTCCAGGCCTCGGCGGCGCCCTCCGGGTCGGCCTCGCCGCGCAGGTCCAGATGGTGCAGGCGGGGGTGCGGGCGGGGGCGTGCCGCTCGGGGCGCGACCTCCTGCCAGGGCGTGCCGTCCGCGTCCTCGCCCGCCCGCAGCGACAGCGTCTCGGCCTCGGCCATGGTGCGCGCCAGCGCGTCCTCGAACAGGGCGGTTCGCAGGGGGCCTTGGATCTCGACGCGGTCCGCGGTGTTGTACGCGGTGCTGCGCGGGTCCAGCTGCTGCGCGTAGAAGATGCCGGCCTGCGCGCTGAGCAGGGGAAGGCGGTCGGGGCGCTGATGCATGTGTGTGAGGACTCCCGTGAACCTGGACCTGGACCTGAACCCGAACCTGGCGGTGTCTGACTCGAACCTGGACGTGCGTGACCGAATGTGGGCGTGCGTGACCGAACCTGGGCGCGGACCCGCGCCCGGGCCCACCCACGTCAACTTAGGTAAGCCTAAGCTATCTTGCTCGCCATGGAGAAGACGACCGCCCCCACGGACCTCACGACCGCCCCACACGACCGCGCGACAGCCCGCGCCGAAACGACCGCCATCGACCCGACCGCCGACCTCAAGGCAACCGACGCCGAACCGGCCGCCCTCAAGGCAACCGACGCCGAACCGGCCGCCCTCAAGGCGGCCCTGCGCGAGGAGGTCGAGACCCACCGCGCCGCCCTCCTCGCCCTCAGCGCCCGCATCCACGCGCACCCCGAGACGGCCTTCGAGGAGCACCGCGCGGCCGCCTGGTGCGCCGAACTCCTCGGCGAACACGGCTTCGAGGTGACCGCGCCCGCCTTCGGCCTGGACACCGCGGTGAGCGCCACCATCGGCTCCGGGCCCGTCACGGTCGCCCTGGCCTGTGAGTACGACGCCCTGCCCGGCCTCGGCCACGCCTGCGGCCACAACCTGATCGCCGCCGCGGGGCTCGGCGCGGCCCTCGCCCTGGCCCCGTACGCCGACGAACTCGGCCTGACCGTACGGGTGCTCGGGACGCCGGCCGAGGAGCGCGGCGCGGGCAAGGCGCTGCTCATCGACGCGGGCGCCTTCGACGGCGTGGACGCGGCGATGATGGTCCACCCCTGCCCGTTCGAGATGGCCGATTTCCGCTCGTTCGCGCTCGGCACGCTCTCGGTGACGTACACGGGCAGGTCCGCGCACCCGAGCCTCAACCCGCACGAGGGCCGCAACGCCGCCGATGCCCTGACCGTCGCACAGGTCGCGCTCGGCCTGCTGCGCCAGCAACTGCCGCCCCACTGGCGGGTGCACGGCATCACGACCGCGGCGGGCACGGCGCCGAACGCGATACCGGACCGCGCCACCGCCTCGTACGAGATCCGCGCCCTGGCCGCCGAGGACCTGCGCGAACTGCGCGAACGCGTCGAGAACTGCTTCCGCGCCGGAGCGCTGGCCACCGGCTGCGAGGTCACCCTGGAGCGCCCCGAGCCCGACTACCTCGACTTCCGGGGGGACCCGGAGCTGATCGCCCTGTGGCAGACGAACGCCCGGGCCCTCGGCCGCGCCGAACCCGTCGAGCGCGAGCCCTTCGCCTGCACGGACATGGGCAACGTCTCGCACCTCGTGCCGTCCATCCACCCCGTCCTGGACATCAGCGGCGGCGCCTGCGGGCCGCACGAACCGGAGTTCGCGGCGGCCGCCGTCTCCCCGGCCGCCGAGCGCGCCCTGCTGGACGGCGCACTCGGCATGGCGTGGACGGCGGCCGACTTCGCGTACAGGCGACGGGCGCGGGCTACTTCTTCGTGAGCGCCTCGCTGATGTCGCGCATGACCTCGTCGGCGGCCAGCGGGCCGCCGCGGGTCGACCACACGGAGCCGTCCACGGTCACGACGTGCTTCTTCTCGACCGCGCCGAGGTCCTTGTAGGCGGGCTTCTTCTGGACGTCCTTCAGGGCCTTCTCGCCGTCCGAGGTCAGCGTGGAGAGGAAGAGCCAGTCGCCGTCGATCTCGTTGATCTTCTCCAGGCTCAGCGAGGGGGTGTGCGCGTTGCCGTCCTTGTTCTGGTTCTTGGGCCGCTTCAGGCCCATCTCCAGGGCGACACCGCTGGCGAACTGCTTGTTCTCCATCCAGCTCGGGCCGTCCGGGTTCCAGCGCACGATCGACACCTCGGCGCCCTTGTTCGCGCCGAGCTTCTGCCCCGCGGCCTTGGCGGCGCTCTCGTGGGCGGCGATGACCTTGTTGGCCTTCGGGAGTGCGTTCACGGCGTTGCCGATGCCCCGCAGGGTCAGCTTCCAGTCGTCGGTGGGCGCCATGGTCACGACGGTCGCGGGCGTGATCTCGCGCAGCTGCTTCAGGACCTGCTCGTCCTGCATGTCACCGGCGAGGATCAGATCGGGCTTGGCGGCGACGACCTTGTCCATGACGGGCTGGAGGAGGTTGCCGACCACGTCGATGCCCTCGACCTTGCCGGCGAGGTAGGCCGGCGGCTTGTCCAGGCCCTGGCCGTTGGTGATGCCGACCGGCTTCACGCCGAGCGCGAGCACCGCGTCCAGGTCCTCCTGCGTCAGCGTCACCACGCGCTCGGGGTGGGCGGGGACCTTCACCGCCTTGCCGGTCGCGTCCTTGATGGTGCGGGTGGCGGCGGAGCCGGAGCCGCCCTTGGCGGAGGAGTCCTTGTCGGAGCCGTCGTCCGAGCCGCAGCCCGTCAGGAGCAGCGCCGCCGCGCCGAGCACCGCGACCGACCGGGGCGCGCTTCGGGAGACGAGGGAGAAGGGGCGGCGGGGGACGGTCATCAACAGCTCCGGGATCAAGAGGACATGATGAAGTGGTCGTCAACGACCACCCTTTTGGCTAAGGTTAGCCTTACCTTAGGTCAAGCTGGCAAGGGGTGAGCCCCTCGCACTCGGAAAGGCACGCCCCGTGGAACTCCGCGTCGAGCAGCTCACCGCCGGCTACGGCGGCACGCACACCGCCGTCGACGGCGTGGACCTCACGGTCGAATCCGGCCGGGTGGTGGCCATCGTCGGCCCCAACGGCTGCGGCAAGTCGACGCTCCTGCGCTGCATGGCGCGGCTCCACCAGCCCGTGTCCGGGCGGGTCTTCGCGGGCGACGCCGACATCTGGCGGCTCAAGCAGCGCGAGACGGCCCACCGCGTGGCCCTCCTGCCACAGTCGCCGCAGGCGCCCGAGGCGGTCACGGTAGCGGGCCTCGTACGGTACGGACGCCACCCCCACCAGGGGCTGTTCCGCCAGTGGTCCGCCGAGGACGAGCGCGCCGTGACCCGGGCGCTGGAGGCCACCGGCACGGCGGAACTCGCCGAACGGCGCCTGGACCAGCTCTCCGGCGGGCAGCGCCAGCGGTGCTGGCTCGCCATGGCGCTGGCCCAGGAAACCCCCGTGGTCCTGCTCGACGAGCCGACCAGCGCGCTCGACATCGGCCACGCGGTGGAGGTCCTCGACCTGGTCAGGCAGGTCGCGGCGGAGGGCAGGACCATCGTGATGGTCGTCCACGACCTCGCCGCGGCGGCGCGGTACGCGGATGTCGTCGTCGCCATGCTGGCCGGGCGGATCGTGGCGACGGGCCCGCCGCGCGAGGTGGTCGACGCGGAACTCGTCAAGACGCTCTACGGCATCGACGCGGAGATCCTGCGCTCGGCGGCGGACGGCTCCCCGGTCGTGGTCCCGGCGGTGCGCCCCACCGCCACCCGGAGCTGACCCCACCCCGGACGCGCGGCGGCGCGTTTCCCGGTGCGCCGGTAACGGCATGTGCTACGGTGCGAGCAGTACGTGTGTACGCCCCGGTTCGTCTCAGGGCGCCCGTACTCCTCTCCCAGCTCCCCTTCTCGGGGTCTTCCAGGCCGATCGGGCCTTCTCCCACACTGCTCACTCGGCAGTTCCCGGCATGCGCCGCACGGATCACCCGATGGATGGATCACCTGTCGTACGGAGCATCCGTCGTACGGGGCGTGGTCATCGCCGCCCCGCAGGGCCCCCTCATTGCCCGTCCGCGAAAGGACCACTCACATGACCGCCACCGCGACCGCACCGGTCTCGCGCACCGCGTCCGCCACCACCGCGCCCATCTCCTGTACCGGCGTCCTCGACATCGCCCGGGACGGCCGCGGGTTCCTGCGCGGCAAGGGGTGCCTGCCGGCCTCCGACGACGTCCAGGTCCCCGCCCCCCTCGTCCAGCGCCTCGGGCTGCGCACCGGCGACTTCGTCGAGGGCGAGTGCGCCGGGCGGGCCCGCACCCTCACCGGCGTGCACCGCGTCGGCGGACACCGGCCCGAAGCCCTGCGCGGGCGGCCCCGCTTCGGGGAGCTGACGCCGCTGCACCCCCGCGAGAGGCTCCGCCTGGAGTCCGCGGGCGGCGGCGTCACCGGACGCCTCGTCGACCTCGTCGCCCCCGTCGGCAAGGGGCAGCGCGGCCTGATCGTGGCGCCCCCGAAGACCGGCAAGACCATCCTGCTCCAGCAGATCGCCGCGGCGGTCGCGGAGAACCACCCCGACTGCCACCTCATGGTCGTCCTGCTGGACGAGCGGCCCGAGGAGGTCACCGACATGCTGCGGTCGGTCCGCGGCGAGGTGTACTCCTCGACGTTCGACCGCCCCGCCAAGCAGCACATCGCGCTCGCCGAGCTGGCCGTGGAGCGCGCCAAGCGCCTGGTCGAGCAGGGCCGGGACGTCGTCATGCTCTTCGACTCGCTGACGCGGCTGTGCCGGGCGTACAACAACGCCGCCTCCAGCGGCGGCAAGACCCTCAGCGGCGGCGTCGACGCCACCGCGATCCAGGGGCCCAAGCGGCTCTTCGGCGCCGCGCGGCTCGCCGAGGAGGGCGGCTCCCTGACGATGCTCGCCACCGTCCTCGTGGACACCGGCTCGCGCGCCGACGACTACTACTTCGAGGAGCTGAAGGGCACCGGCAACATGGAGCTGCGCCTCGACCGCGTCATCGCCGACCGGCGCCTCTTCCCCGCCGTCGACATCACCCCCTCCGGCACCCGCAGGGAGGAACTGCTCCTGACGGACGACGAGTTGACCGCCGTACGCGGGCTGCGGCGGGCCCTGGTCGGCAGGGACAGCCACGCCTCTCTGGAGACGGTGATCGAGCGCATGAGGAAGACCCCGGGCAATGCCGCGTTCCTGCGGCAGGTGCAGCAGACCGTGCCGGGGGCGGGCAGCGCCAGCGCCCAGGCGGGGAACGGCGCTACGGCCGCGTGACGTGCACGCGGTAATCCCCGCCGTCCGTCACGTCCGCCACCGTCACCCGCACCCCCGCCCGGCGGTCGGTGAAGGTCTCGCCGGGGGCGTAGGGCGCGTCGGAGAGTTCCGCGTGGACGTTGGGCCGACGGGTGCAACCGCCGCTGTCCGCCGCCGAGTCGGCGACCGTGACCGGGCCGTGGCCGGTGTCGACGTCCGCGTCCACCCGGTAGACCAGGACGCCCGGCTTGCAGACCGCCTCGTCGTTGCCGCCCTGGGTACGGGCCTCTATCGCGTACCCCGTCTTCTCGGTCAGCGGGACGAACGCGAGCTTCGTGCCGCCGGAGCGGGCCAGCGGCGTCAGGACGTGCTCGGTGGTGCCGGTCCTGGCCGCGCAGCCGACCTGGTCGTCGTCGAGCCAGCCCAGCTTCCACTTGTGCCAGGCGAGCAGGTCGTTGTTGGCGCCCCAGTCCTCGCTCATGATGTCCCAGTGGCCGGCCGCGCCGCCGCCGTCCTGCGTGTAGAGGTCGGGCAGGCCGAAGACGTGGCCGTTCTCGTGCGGCAGCACCCGGTAGCCCGTCTCCTGGTAGCTGCCCGAGCCGTCGTCCTGCCGGCTGTAGACGAAGGACGCGTTGGAGACCGGCACGCCGTCGGCGACCGGCGCCTCGTGATTGCCCGCGAAGGTCACCGACAGGACCGTGTCCAGCGCGGAGGGACCGGCGTTCGGGGTGACGAGGACGTTCACCAGGTCGTACGTACGGAAGTCCACGTCCGGGTCGGCGGCGGCCACGATGTCCTCCACCAGCTCCCGGTAGCCCGGGTCGAAGGGGGCGCCGCGCTCTATCCCGTACTCCGCGAACGGCTTGGGCATCCGCAGCCAGTCGGGCACGGGGGACTCGGGGCGGTAGTCGAGGCGCCCGTAGGAGCTGGTGCGAAACCACTGCGAGGTCTGCGGGAAGAACTCCGCGAGCCGGTCCATGGCGCTGCCCTGACCGGGCGCGTCGGAGAAGTCGACCATGAGGTTCAGGGCGCGGACGGTGCCGGTGGAGCGCGAGTAGCCGGGTGAGGTGGGCATGCCCTCCGACATCTGGACGCCCATCGTGCCGCTGATCATGCAGGGGCCGAGCGTGGCCCCGCGGGCCATCGACACCGGGCCCGCCGCGCTGGGGGAGTCCTCCATCAGCCGTCCGGTGCTCGCCGAGGTGGTGACCGCGAGGGCGAGTGCCGTGACCGATGCGAGGGCCACACCGCGACGGGCGGGGCCTATCCGGCGCCAGATCGGCTGCTGCATGCGTGGGCCTTCCACCTAGCGGCAGCCGCCGGTCCTGGCTGCACCCTGTCCGATCACCCTGTGCCGAGGGGTGCGCGGGCGCGCGCTGGGTGCGACCGATCGTGGGTATTCCGCCGATCCCCCGTGGGTATTTCCGGCGCATCAGGTGTGACGCGGGACACAGCGGTTCAGGGCCGGTGCGGGAAATATCCGGGGACCGTCTCCCCGTTTAGACCTGTGTCCGCGCGAAACGGGGACTCACTCCCCGCATCGCACCGGGCGCAGGACACCGACCGCCGTCGCCGCCCGGCGACAGCCGCTCGTACAGAACGTCGATCGCCACCCGGATCGTCACCGCAAGAGTCAGCAGAGGAGCACGCCGTGGACACCGCCACCGCCCCGCAGCGCCGAGCGCCCCGCCCGCGGGCCGACGCCCTGCGCAACCGGGAGCGGATCGTCGCCGCCGCACGCGAGATGCTCGTGGAGTACGGATCCGACGTACCCCTCGACGAGATCGCGCGCCGGGCGGGCGTCGGCAACGCCACGCTCTACCGCCACTTCGCCGACCGCGCCGAACTGATCCACCAGGTCGTGCTCTACGTGACCGGCCGCGTCGCCGCCCACGCCGAACAGGGCATCGCCACGGCCGACGCCGACCCGGGCGCCGCCTTCACGGCCCTGCGCACCTTCGTCCACGCCGCGGCCGACGAACGGATCGGCGCCCTGTGCCCGATGCTGTCGGCCGCCTTCGACCACGACCACCCCGACCTGCTGGACGCCCGCGATCACCTGGAGCGGTCGATCGAGGGCCTCGTGGAGCGGGCCCGCGCGGCCGGGCAGCTGCGCACCGACATCGCCGTCGGTGACCTCATGGTCGCCCTCTCCCAGCTCGGCCGGCCGCTGCCCGGCACGGCCTGCCCGAACATGGACCGCTTCGTCCACCGCCATCTCCAGCTGTTCCTCGACGGCCTGATGGCACCCGCCCGCTCCGAACTCCCGGGGGAGGCGGCGACTTTGGAAGACCTCCGCAAGCGCTGACCCCGCCGTGCGGCGGGGCCGGCCCGGGGCCGGGTCCGCCGTCTTTTCCCACATCGTTGTTCACACTTTCGTACCGCTAGGTGGCACACCCATGTCTGCAGCAGATCCGAGACGCTGGAAAGCCCTCGTCTTCATCGCCCTCGCACAGCTGATGGTCGTCCTCGACGCGACCATCGTGAACATCGCGCTGCCCTCCGCCCAGCAGGACCTCGGCATATCCGACGGCAACCGCCAGTGGGTCATCACGGCCTACGCGCTCGCCTTCGGCGGTCTGCTGCTCTTCGGCGGCCGCATCGCCGACCTGTGGGGCCGCAAGCGCACCTTCGTGACCGGCCTCATCGGCTTCGCCGCGGCCTCCGCGCTCGGCGGCGCCGCGACCGGCGAGGCCATGATGCTGGGCGCCCGCGCCCTCCAGGGCGTGTTCGGCGCGCTGCTCGCGCCCGCCGCCCTCTCGCTGCTCGCGGTGATGTTCACCGACGCCAAGGAGCGCGCCAAGGCCTTCGGCATCTACGGCGCGATCGCCGGTGGCGGCGGCGCCGTCGGCCTGATCCTCGGCGGCTTCCTCACCGAGTACCTGAACTGGCGCTGGACGTTCTTCGTCAACATCCCCTTCGCGGTGATCGCCGCCCTCGGCGCGTACTTCGTCATCCGCGAGCCGGCCGGCACCCGCAACCGCTCGCCGCTGGACGTCCCCGGCGTGGTCCTGTCCACCCTCGGCCTGGTCGCGCTCGTCTACGGCTTCACCCGCGCCGAGTCCGACGGCTGGTCGGACTCCGTGACGGTCGGCATGTTCGTGGCGTCGGCGGTGCTGCTCGCCGCGTTCGTCCTCACCGAGTCCAAGGTCAAGTCGCCGCTGCTGCCGCTGCGCGTGCTGACCGAGCGCAACCGCGGTGGCGTCTACCTCTCGCTCGGCCTCGCCATCATCGCGATGTTCGGCCTGTTCCTGTTCCTCACGTACTACCTGCAGATCGTCAAGGGCTACTCGCCGGTCAAGACCGGCTTCGCCTTCCTGCCGATGATCGTCGGCATGATCGTGGGCTCCACGCAGCTCGGCGCCCGCCTGATGACCCGCGTCCCGCCGCGCCTGCTGATGGCCCCGGGCTTCCTGCTCGCCGCGCTCGGCATGCTGCTCCTGACCCAGCTGGAGATCGGCACCTCGTACGCCGGTCTGATCCTGCCCGCGCAGCTGATGCTGGGCCTCGGCATGGGTACGGCGTTCATGCCCGCCATGTCGCTGTCCACGCACGGCGTCGAGCCCCGTGACGCCGGTGTCGCCTCCGCGATGGTCAACACCTCGCAGCAGGTCGGCGGCGCCATCGGCACGGCCCTGCTGAACACCATCGCCGCCTCCGCGACCTCCGCGTACCTCGCGGACCACGTGGCCGGCGGCGCCGACCTGAGGCTCGTCAAGGCGCAGGCCATGGTCGAGGGCTACACCAGCGCCATCTGGTGGGCGGTCGGCATCCTCGCGGTCGCCGCCCTGATCGCGGCGACGTTCATCAACACCGGCCACCAGGGCGGCCCCGCGGCCTCCGGCGACGCGCTGGAGGGCACCGAGGACGAGCTGAAGATCCCGGTGATGGCCCACTGACCCCGCCCGCTCACCCGGGCAGGGTCTCCTAGCGGAGCCAGGGGAGGTCGGCCCCCGCCTCCTTCGGCTGAAGTCCCTCGGCGACGATCGTCATGATCTCGCCGAGGGACTTCTGCTGTTCCGGGGTGAGCCGGTCGAACAGTGCCTGGCGTACGGCGGCGACATGGCCGGGGGCGGTCCTGCGCAGCACCTCGAACCCCTCGTCGGTGAGGATCGCGAGCTGGCCCCGCTTGTCGGAGGGGCAGTCCTCGCGGCGCACCCAGCCGCTCTTCTCCAGACGCGCGACCGCGTGCGAGAGCCGGGACCGGGTGATCTTCATCGTCTTGGCCAGCTCGGTCATCCGCAGCCGCCGCCGGGGGGCGTCGGACAACTGGACCAATAGCCCGTAGTACATGTGCGGCATGCCCGCGTCGCGCTGGAGCTGACGGTCGAGGAAGTCGTCGAGGAGGGTGCTCGCCTGGAGGTAGGACCGCCAAACGCGCTGTTCGTCGCCGTCCAGCCAGCGCGGTCCGCCGTCTGCGGGAGGAGTGGGTGCCATGTCCATGTACTCCACTGTACGAGGCCCTTCCTTGAACTTTGAACAAACCACGCGTACCGTCGAGCGTAAAGCTTGAGAGTTCAAGTAGATGCCTCGGTCGGCCGAAGGGTCCCGTCACCCGGCCCCCAAGGCCCCCACCCGCAGCCCGGAGGTGCGCGATGACCCGCATGCCCGCCCTGTACCTGAGCCACGGCGCGCCGCCGCTCGCCGACGACCCCGTGTGGCCCGCCGAACTGGCCGCCTGGTCCGCCGGCCTGCCCCGCCCCCGGGCGATCCTCATGGTCTCCGCCCACTGGGAAGAGGCGCCCCTGGCCCTCGGCGCCACCGCGACCGCGCCGCTCGTGTACGACTTCTGGGGCTTCCCCGAGCGCTACTACCAGGTGACGTACGCCGCCCCGGGCGCCCCCACCCTCGCGGACTCCGTGCGCAAACTGCTGCGCGCCCCCGGCGTACCCGTGCAGGACGTGCCGGACCGGGGTCTCGACCACGGCGCGTACGTCCCGCTCGTGGAGATGTACCCCGACGCCGACATCCCCGTGCTCCAGATCTCCCTGCCGACCCTGGAACCGCGCCGCCTCATGGACCTCGGCCGCAGGCTCGCGCCGCTGCGCGACGAGGGCGTCCTGATCGTGGGCAGCGGCTTCTTCACGCACAACCTGGCCGCGCTGCGGCAGGACGGCACCCCCTCCTGGTCCGCCGAGTTCGACGCCTGGGGGAAGGAGGCCCTCGCGGCGGGCGACGTGGACGCGCTCCTCGACTTCGGCCACGCGTCCCCCGCCGGGCACCTCGCCCACCCCCGCACCGAGCACTTCGCCCCGCTCTTCGTGACCCTCGGCGCCGCCGACGCCACGGGGGACCTCGCCGGGCAGCGCAGCGTCATCGACGGGTTCTGGATGGGGCTGGCGAAGCGGTCGGTGCAGTTCGGCTAGCGCGGGCCCGCGACCGGGCGGCCGCCCGGCCACCCGAGCGGCTCACCCAGCTCGACCGCCCGCAGCGCCGAGGCCAGCGCCCGCTCATCACCGATGTCGAGCGCCGTGTCCGCGAACTTGATGACGTGCTCGTCGCCGTGCGCCAGCGCCAGCTCGACCACCTCCGCCGCGGCGACGGAGCCCCGTGGCTCGTACGCGACCGGCGAGTCCGGCGCGTACATGGCGGTGACCGCCGCCGACGCCGTCCAGGCGGCGCGCAGACTCGGCACCCACAGCGCGCGAGGGAGCGCGGGCAGGGCGCGCAGCACGGCGTTGGGGGCCGTCGCCGCGTGGACGAGCATCACCTCGTCGCCGTGGCCGTGCGTGGCGTACCGGTGCGTGGCCGCCCGCACCAGCTCGGTCAGCGCCCGCCGCGCCTGGTCGGGGTCCGTCACGGAGGCGGCCCACACCGGCAGCCCGCGCACCCGGGCGAGCCGGTCGGGGAAGCCGCCCGCCGCCCGGTCCGTGATGGGGGGCACCGCGTCCAGGGCCTCGGCGGCGCTCGCGGCGCCCGGCAGTCGGGCCAGGCCGGTGACCGGGCGGTGCCGGGCGGCCCAGTAGCCGAGGCCGTGTGCCAGTTCGGCCAGGCGGGGCGTGGTCTCGCCCCCCGCCAGGGCCCGCACGGCGTGGCCCACCCGGATCACGGGGTGCGTCGAGCCCCCGTACATCCCCGGCAGCAGCACGGGCCACCACTCGGCGAGCACGTCGCGCCAGGGCCGC
This sequence comes from Streptomyces sp. NPDC034037, assembly GCF_055575715.1. NCBI lineage: Bacteria > Bacillati > Actinomycetota > Actinomycetes > Kitasatosporales > Streptomycetaceae > Streptomyces > Streptomyces sp. NPDC034037. Next base: position 452,055 of record NZ_JBVISC010000004.1, read on the forward strand.
GCGGCGATCTCCCGGCCGAAGTGGCCGATCCAGTCGGCCGCCCGGCGCGGATCGCCGAGGGCGGTGTGCCGGTCCGCGTCGGTGATCGGCGCGACGGGGGCGGGCAGGTCCTCCAGCTTCGGGGCGTAGCGATCGAGCCAGCGGTGGACCGCCCCCGCCTGCCCGCGCGCGGCGAGCGCCTCGACGGCCATCGGCGCGTGGTTGGTGAGCCGCCCCAGCCGCTCGGGCCCGAAGCCGTGCAGCCGCTCTAAGGCCTCGTCGAGGATGCCCGTGGGGTCGGTCGTGCCGGCAGTGGTGTCGCTCATGCCGGGACGGTAGGCCCCCGGCCGGGCGGCCCGTAACGGCCCGGAGACCTAGGGCGGGCCCTGTCCCGGCCCTAGGTCCGGGGGCCGAGGAGGGCCGAGGGGCCGCTCGTACCAGGCGACGTCCCAGTACCGCCCGAACTTCCTGCCCACTTCCTCGTACGTGCCCACGTGCCGGAAGCCGAAGCGCTCGTGCAGGCGGACCGAGGCCGGGTTCGGCAGGGCGATCCCGGCGTAGGCGCGGTGCAGGTCCTCGCGCTCCAGGGCCGCGAAGAGCGCCGTGTACAGGAGGGTGCCGATGCCGCGGCCCGCGGCGTGCGGGGCGCAGTACACGCTGACCTCGACGGAGGTGGCGTAGGCGGGCTTCGGGCGCAGCGGGCCGCTGGTCGCGTAGCCGAGGAGTCGGCCGGGGCGTGCGTCGGAACGCGTTTCCTGGGCAACCAGAAGACGGTGAGGGCCGTCTTTGGGGTGGGAGAGCAGCCAGGGGCGGCGCTGTTCCGGCAGGAAGGCGACGGTGTCGAAGGTGATGGCCGTCTCACGTACGTAGTGGTTGTAGAGGTCGGTGAGGGCTTCGAGATCGCTCTCGACCCCCGGCCTGACCTGCACCCGCGCACGTTCTGTCATCGACTGCCCTCCCCGTGTGGCGCGACAGGGTACTGCACCGTCAGGAAAAAAGAAGCGCCGCATGGGAATTCTGTCCGGATTCCAGTCGTTGTTTCCATCGGATGCAGGGCACTCGAAGGTGTGCCATCCGCCACACAGGCCCCACTGGGGCCGACACACAGCAGGCCCCGGCAAGAGGGCCGACCAGGACACCACACGCAAGGGAGCACGCATGGCAACCCGTGCCGTCGCCCGTCGTAAGTCCGCCTCCGGCGAGACCGATGCGGCACGCAGTGTTCGCGCCGTAGGCGGGGAGATCGCCGACCGCGACCTGGTCGGCATGTACCTCGACGAGATCGCGCGTACGCCGCTGCTCGACGCCGCCAAGGAAGTGGAGCTGTCCCAGATCATCGAAGCGGGTGTGTACGCCCGCAAGATCCTGGACGGCGAGGTCGAGGACAGCAAGGTCACCGCGGACCGCGAGGAGCTGGCAGCCCTCGTCGCCGACGGCGAGCGGGCCAAGGACGTCTTCATCCGGTCGAACCTGCGCCTGGTCGTCGCGGTCGCCCGCCGCTATCCGCGCAGCGGCCTGCCCCTCCTCGACCTGATCCAGGAGGGGAACGCGGGCCTGGTGCGCGCCGTCGAGAAGTTCGACTACGCCAAGGGTTTCAAGTTCTCCACGTACGCCACGTGGTGGATCCGCCAGGCCATCACGCGCTCGATAGCCGACCAGTCGCGCACCATCCGCCTCCCCGTCCACCTGGTGGAGGAGCTGGGCCGCATCCGCCGCGTGCAGCGCGAGTTCAACCGCGAGCACGGCCGCGAGCCGGAGCCCGCGGAGATCGCCGCCGAGCTGTCCTCGACGCCCGAGCGCGTCATCGACGTCCTGGACTGGGCCCGCGACCCGGTCTCGCTGAACATGGGTGTGGACGACCAGGGCGACACCCAGTTCGGCGACCTCCTGGAGGACACCTCCGCGGTCTCGCCCGAGCAGTCCGTCCTGTCGCTGCTGCGCAGCGAGGAGCTGGACGGCCTGATCGGCCGCCTCGACCAGCGCACGGCCTCCATCATCAAGATGCGGTACGGCATCGACGACGGCCGCGAGCGGACGCTGACGGAGGTCGGCAAGGAGCACGGGCTCACCCGCGAGCGGATCCGCCAGATCGAGAAGCACGCCCTGCTGGAGCTGAAGAAGCTGGCACGGGACACGGGCTTCGACGCGGTCGCCTAGGGCCTGCGCGGGGCCCCTCATCCCCCCTGCGGCCGAGGCCCGCGCGCGGCTAGGCGGGGCGGACCGGGCCCTCGTCGGGGTGCCCGGCGGCCGCCCGGGTGAGGCGGCCGCCCATCTCCCGGAGGCAGTCGATCAGTTCCGGCGGCCCGTGGGCCGTGAAGTCGCAGTCGGTCACCGCCAGGCGGACCGCGAGCCACTCGACGGAGTCCGTCGCCCTGCCGCGCAGCCGGCAGCGGCCCGCGTCCAGCGGCTCGACCGCGCCGAGCGTCGACGGCAGCCTGGCCGTCACGAACTCCGCGGGCGCGGCGAACGTCACGTCGATCTCGTACGCCTCCTGCCCCCGCCACACCGACTGGCGGATGAACTCCGCGGCGCCCCCCTTCGGCAGCTCCCTGGGCACGAACCGCGCCCCCGTGGGGAAGGGCTCCGCGATCCGGTCGACGCGGAAGGTGCGCCAGTCCTCGCGGTCGATGTCGTACGCCACGAGATACCAGCGCCGCCCGGTCGAGACCAGGCGGTAGGGCTCCGTCAGGCGCCGCGACTCGGTGCCGTCCCCCGTGCGGTAGGCGAACCGCAGGCGCTCGTGGCCGGCCGTGGCCGACGCCATCACCGTCAGCGTCTCCGGCGCGATGCTCGCCCCGTCCCCGCCGGTCAGCGGCATCGTCGCGATCTGCAGCGCCGACACCCGGTGGCGCAGCCGCGCCGGCAGGACCTGCTCCAGCTTGGCGAGCGCCCGCACGGACGCCTCCTCCACGCCCTCCACCGCGTGCCCCGCCCCGGCCCGCAGCCCCACCGCGATGGCCACCGCCTCCTCGTCGTCGAGGACCAGCGGCGGCATGGCCTTGCCCGCGACCAGGCGGTACCCGCCGAGGGCGCCCTGGGTCGCCTGCACCGGATAGCCGAGGTCCCGCAGCCGGTCCACGTCGCGCCGCACCGTGCGCCGGCTCACCCCGAGCCGCTCGGACAGCTCGCTGCCGGGCCACTCGCGGGGCGCCTGGAGCAGCGAGAGCAGTTGCAGCAGCCGGATGGGCGTCTGGGCGCCCGTCGCCCCGGTCACGCGCCGGCCGCCCGGAGCAGCGGCGCGGTCCTCGTCGGACCCTCGGTCGTCGTCATGGCATCCAGCATGCCGTGGATATAGGAACTGTTATGACCTACATGCCTTCTAGCCTTCCGGCATGAGTTCTTCCCCCAGCACCCTGCCCGAAGCCCCGCCGGCGGCGGACCGGCGCCGGTGGCTCGCCCTGGCCATCGTGATGACCGCCGCCTTCATGGACCTCGTGGACGTCACCATCGTCAACATCGCGATCCCGTCGATCCAGCGGGACCAGGGCGCCACCTACAGCCAGATCCAGTGGATCACCGCCGGTTACGCGCTCGCGTTCGCCGCCGGACTCATCACGGGCGGACGGCTCGGCGACATCCACGGCCGCAAGCGGCTCTTCCTGATAGGCATCACCGGCTTCACCGTGGCCTCCGCGCTGTGCGGTCTGGCCGCCAACCCGGAGATGCTGGTCGCCTCCCGCATCCTCCAGGGCGCCATGGCCTCGCTGATGGTGCCGCAGGTGCTGTCCATCGTGCACGCGACATTCCCCGCGCACGAGCGCGGCAAGGTCTTCGGGCTCTTCGGCATGATCGTCGGCCTGGGCGCGGTCTCCGGACCGCTGCTCGGCGCGCTGCTCACGGAGTGGAACCTCTTCGGCCTGGAGTGGCGGCCGATCTTCCTGATCAACCTGCCGGTCGGCATCGCGGGCGTCCTCCTCGGCCGGAAGTTCATCACGGAGTCCAAGGCCCCGAGGGCCCTCAAGCTCGACCTGGTCGGCGTCGTCCTGGTCACCCTCGGCATGCTGCTGCTGATCTACCCCCTCACCCGCGGCCGCGAGCTGGGCTGGCCGACGTGGGGGTACGTCATGATGGCCGGCTCCCTCGTCGTCTTCGGCGCGCTGGTCGCGTACGAGAGGTGGAAGACCGCGAAGGACGGCTCGCCGCTCGTGGAGCTGTCGCTGTTCAAGGTGAAGAGCTTCGCCGCGGGCATCGCCGTGCAGACCGTCTTCGGCGTCGTGATGGGCATCTTCTTCCTCGTCTGGACCCTGTACATGCAGCTCGGCCTCGGCTGGACCCCGCTGCGCTCGGGTCTGACGGGCGTGCCGTTCTCGATCGCCGTCTCGGCGGCGGCGGGCATGTCGGTGCAGAAGCTGGTGCCCCGCTTCGGCCGCAAGGTGCTCCAGGCGGGCGCCCTGACGATGGCCGCGGGCCTGCTGGTCTACATCTGGGAGGTGGACCGGTACGGCACCGGCATCGCGCCCTGGCAGATGGCGCTGCCCCTGGTCGTGATGGGCGTCGGCATGGGGCTCATCGTGGCGCCGCTGACGGACGCGGTCCTGTCCGACGTGCCGCGCGAGCACGCGGGTTCGGCCTCCGGGCTCATCAACACCGTGCAGCAGATGGGCACCGCGCTCGGCCTCGGCCTGGTGTCGGTCGTCTTCTTCGGCGTGATCGACGAGGAGGTCGCGCCGTACCGGCTCCCCGCGGAGTTCGAGGCCGGCTTCGAGAACGCGCTGGGGTGGGCGGCGGGCGTGCTCGTGGTCATCTTCCTGCTCATGTTCGCGCTCCCGGCGAAGCCGAAGCAGCAGGTGGAGGGCGGCGCCCCCGTCGCGCCGGAGCCCGAGGCGCCCGAGCGCGAGGCCGCGCTGAGCCACTGACACCGGGGCGCGGCCCTCTCCCGGGGCGGACCCCGCGCCGAGCGATGCCGTGCCCAGTGCCGTGCGACCCCCGTGCCCCTCAGGGCGCGGGGGTCCGCGCGTTTCTCGGCCTCTGCCCTGAGCCCGCTTGTGCCCACTTCCTGCCCGAACTTGTTTACTTTCCGCCTACCCGGCCGTACTCTGCCGGGGAAACCACAAGCTCGGGCATGCGGCGGAGGCAAACGGACATGTACGCACCGGAGCGGCAGCAGGAGATCCTGCGGCTCGCACGCGACGGCGGGCGGGTGGACGTCCTGTCGCTGGCCGAGGAGTTCGCGGTCACCGCGGAGACCATCCGCCGCGACCTGAAGGCGCTGGACCGCGCCGGACTCGTGCGCCGCGTGCACGGCGGGGCCATTCCGGTCGGGCGCCTCGACTTCGAACCGGACCTCGCCGAGCGCGAGAGCACCGCCGCCGACGAGAAGGACCGCATCGCCCGCGCCGCCCTCGCCGAGCTGCCGGCCGAGGGCAGCGCCGTCCTGGACGCCGGCTCGACCGTCGCCCGGCTCGCCGCGGCCCTCCCGCTGGAGTCGACGCTCACCGTCGTCACGCACAGCCTGCCGACCGCCGCCCGCCTCGCCGACCACCCGGGCATCCAGCTGCACCTCATCGGCGGCCGGGTCCGGCGGCGCACGCGGGCGGCCGTCGACGCGTGGGCCCTGCGCGCGTACGGGGAGATCCGCGCCGACGTGCTCTTCCTCGCCGCCAACGGCTTCTCCGCCCAGGCCGGCCTCACCACCCCCGACCTCGCCGAGGCCGCCGTGAAGCGCGCCGCCGTCGCCGCCGCCCGCCGGGTCGTCCTGCTCGCGGACTCCGCCAAGCACGGCCAGGAGCACTTCGCCCGCTTCGGCGACCTCACCGACGTCGACCTGCTGATCACGGACACCGGCCTCGCCCCCGAAGACGCCGCCGCCATCGAGCGCGCGGGCACGGAAGTAGTACGCGCATGATCCTCACCGTCACCCCGAACCCCTCGCTGGACCGCACCTACGAGGTCCCCGCACTCGACCGCGGCGAGGTCGTCCGCGCCACCGGCGACCGCATGGACCCGGGCGGCAAGGGCGTCAACGTCTCGCGGGCCGTGGCGGCGGCGGGCGTACGCACCATCGCCGTGCTGCCCCTCGGCGGCGCCCCCGGCGCGCTGGTCGCGGCCCTCCTCGACGAACAGGGCATCGAGGCCGCCCCGGTGCCGGTGGCCGGGCAGACGCGTTCCAACATCGCCGTCGCCGAACCGGACGGCACCCTCACGAAGATCAACGCACCCGGTCCCGAACTGTCCGGGGCCGAGGCGACGGCCCTGCTCGCCGCCGTCGGCGAGAAGTCCGCCGGCGCCGACTGGATCGCCTGCTGCGGCAGCCTCCCGCGCGGCCTCGCCCCCTCCTGGTACGCCGAGCTGGTGGCCCGCGCCCACGCCGCGGGCGCCCGGATCGCCCTGGACACCTCGGGCCCCGCCCTGCTCGCTGCGCTCGCCGGGCGCCCGGACGTCGTCAAGCCCAACGCCGAGGAACTGGCCGCCGCCGTCGGCCGCCCCCTCGCCACCGTCGGCGACGCCCTCAAGGCGGCGGAGGAGCTGCGGGCGCTGGGCGCGCGCGCCGTTCTCGCCAGCCTCGGCGCGGACGGCCAGCTGCTCGTCGACGACGCGGGCGCGCACTTCGCGAGCGCCCCGGTCGCGGCCGTACGCAGCAACGTCGGCGCCGGTGACTCCTCCCTGGCGGGCTTCCTGATCGCGGGCGGCCACGGGCCAAAGGCCCTCGCCTCCGCCGTGGCGCACGGCGCCGCCGCGGTCCAGCTGCCGGGCAGTGTGATGCCGGCGCCCCGCGACCTGCGGCCGGACGCGGTCACCGTGACGGCCGAGGTCCCGCTGGACCGCGTCCTGACGGAGCCCGCCGCGTGAACCGCCCCGCCCCCGTCCCCCCGAAAGCCCCCGCCCGCCGGGCGATACGCGTGCGAAGGAGCCCGCGATGACCGAGATGATCACTGCGGACCTGGTCGACCTCGATCTCGACCGGTCCGCGGAAACCAAGGAGGCCGCGGCGCGCTCCCTGGCCGAGCGCATGGCGGCCCTCGGGCGCGTGAGGGACCTGGACGGCTTCCTCGCCGACGTCGCGGCCCGCGAGGCGCAGATGCCGACCGGCCTGGACGGCGGCATCGGCATCCCGCACTGCCGCAGCGCGCACGTTACCGAGCCCACCCTGGCGTTCGGCCGCTCGGCCCGGGGCATCGACTTCGGGGCGCCGGACGGACCGGCCGACCTGATCTTCCTCATCGCCGCCCCGGCGGGCGCGGACGACGCCCATCTGACGATCCTGTCGTCGCTGGCCCGGCAGCTGATGGACGCCGAGTTCACGGCCGCGCTGCGGGCCGCGACGGACGCCGGGACGGCCACGGACCTGATCCGGGGCACCCGGCCGGCCGACGGGGAGCCCTCTGCCCCCTCCGAACCTTCCGCGCCCTCCGAACCTTCCGCGCCCTCCTCGCCTTCCGAACCCTCCGTGTCCTCCGCGTCCGGCGCGGACCAGGAGCCTGCCGAGCCGCGGACGCGGGACGACGGGACGCCGGCGGAGCCGTTCCGCGTCGTGGCGGTGACGTCCTGTCCCACGGGCATCGCCCACACGTACATGGCGGCCCAGGCACTGGAGAGCGCGGCCCGCGAGGCGGGCGTCGAGATCAGCGTGGAGACGCAGGGCTCGGCCGGCTTCACCCGCCTGGACCCGGCGGTCGTCGCCGCGGCGGACGGCGTCCTGTTCGCCCACGACGTCCCCGTGCGGGACAAGACGCGCTTCGCGGGCAAGCCCACCGTTGACGTGGGCGTCAAGGCCGCCGTCAACCGCCCGGCGGAACTCCTCGCGGAAGTCCGCCGCAAGGCGGCCCGCGGCGAGACGACGCCGGCGCCGGACAAGCCGTCCCCGGTCGAGAGCGCGGGCGACAGCGACGACGGTTACGCCACCAAGCTCCGCAAGTGGCTGATGTCCGGCGTCAGTTACATGGTCCCCTTCGTCGCGGCCGGCGGCCTGCTCATCGCCCTCGGCTTCGCCATCGGCGGCTGGAAGATCGACAAGGCGCCGTCCGTCGCCGAGCACTTCATCTGGACGGAGCACACCAGCTGGGCCGCGCTGCTGTTCCAGATCGGCGGACTCGCCTTCGCCTTCCTGGTCCCGGTCCTCGCGGGCTACATCGCGTACGGGATGGCGGACAGGCCCGGCCTCGTCCCCGGCTTCGTGGGCGGATCGGTCGCCGTCACCATCAAAGCGGGCTTCCTCGGCGGGCTCGCCGCCGGTCTGATCGCGGGTGCCGTCGTCCTCGGCATCCAGCGGGCCCGCGTCCCGGCCGTGCTGCGCGGCATCATGCCGGTGGTGGTGATCCCGCTGATCTCCTCGGCGGTGGTCGGCTTCCTGATGTTCCTCGTCGTCGGCAAGCCCATCGCCTCGCTCCAGAGCGCGCTGACCGACTGGCTGGAGGGCCTGTCCGGCGCCAACGCCGTCATCCTCGGCGTCATCCTCGGCCTGATGATGTGCTTCGACCTCGGCGGCCCGCTGAACAAGGTCGCCTACGCCTTCGCGATCGGCGGCCTCACCCACCCGACCGACGGCGGCCTCAAGGTCATGGCCGCGACGATGGCGGCCGGCATGGTCCCGCCGCTGGCCATGGCCCTCGCCACGACCGTGCGCGGGCGCCTGTTCACCGCGCCCGAACGGGAGAACGGCAAGGCGGCCTGGTTCCTCGGCGCCTCCTTCATCACCGAGGGCGCGATTCCGTTCGCGGCCGCCGACCCGCTGCGGGTCATCCCCGCCTCGATGGCGGGCGGCGCGGTCACCGGCGCCCTGTCGATGGCGTTCGGCTGCACACTGCGCGCCCCGCACGGCGGTGTCTTCGTGGTCCCGCTGATCGGGGAACCGTTGCTCTACCTCGTCGCGATCGCCGCCGGCGTCGGCGTGTCCACGCTCGTGGTCGTCCTGTTGAAGAGCGCCCGCAAGGCGACACCCGTGGACGCCACGACCGAGGCGCGGACGGCGGCCGGGACGGACGCCACGGAGCGGGTGCCGACGGCCGTCTGACCCAGGGGGGTGGTGCGACGTGCGTCACTTCGGGACCTAAGCCCCATAACCCCCCTGTCGGAAGTCCCCTCCCTTGTTGTCTACTGGGCCGCATGTTCCGGGATGTCTCGATCGTTCAGCAGCTGGGCGTGGCCGTGCTCGCCGTGGCGACCGCGGTCTGGGCCGTCGGCCTGGTGCGGGTGATGCGCAGGGAGCGCACCCAGGCAGGGGCGGGGCGCCAGGCCCACGGCCTGGGCGTCCTGCCCGGCCAGCAGGGCCCACCGCACTGGGAGAGCGTGGAACTCACCTCGGCCGAACGGGCCGCCTTCGCCGGTCTCGTACGCCAGTTCGGCGAGCGGCGCCCTTAACCCGCCGCCGTGTTCCCGGCTCTGCGCTCCATCGCGGCGCGGGCCGCCTCCTGGGTCGCGTACACCTCGCACATGTGGCGGCCGTCGGGGGTCAGCGTGTGCTCGACCTCCCACAGGCTGACCTCGCCGCCGTCGAAGAGCAGGAACGCGTGCTCGTAGAGCGCGAAGCCGGGACGCGCCCCGCCCGTGAGGGCGGGACGGCCGAACGCCTGCGTTATCTGGTGCGCGAACGCCGAGCGCAGCAGCCGCGCGACGTCCTCGCCGGGGCGGTCCGCGTTCTCCGCGCGGCGCAGCAGTCTGCGCGCGTGGTCCGCGGAGTCGTCCGACACGTACGTGTGGCGCGGCGCGGGGTCGGCGGGCATCTGGAGCGGCAGAGGCCGGCCGCGGTCGGGCGGATCGGGCGGCAGCGGCAGCCGCGAGGTGGCGACGCCCGCCTCCTCCTCGTCGGCGTACAGCTCGTACGTCGGGGCGCTGCCCGGCGAGGTGTTGTGCACCAGTTCCCAGAGGGTGAGCACGGACGCGTCGGCGAGGAGCCAGGTGTGTCTGTACGTCTCGCGGTGCAGGCCGGCGCTGTGGTGCGCGGAGTGCAGGGCACTGTCGTGGGCGAGGGCCGAGTCGAGGCGGGCCAGCACCTCGTCCGGCAGGTCGAAGGAGTTGAGGGCACGGCCGAGGAGTCGCTCGAGATGCTCCTCCGGGGAGTGTGGGTCGGGCGACTCGGGTGGCTCGTACGCCGTGTCGTACGGAACGCTCAAGGCTTCTCCCGGCGTTGCTGCATGTCACCTGGTGAGTGCATACCGTAGCCCCTGGATCGGACATCATGCCCGGGAACGGGAAAACGCGCGAGCCACGTGGCAAGTTCCCACGTGGCTCGCGCGGTTGGTCCGGGCCGGCGGCGTCAGCTCGCGCTGCCCGCCGTCCACTCGCTCCACGACATGTTCCAGCCGTTGAGGCCGTTGTCCGGGGCGATCGTCTTGTCGGGCGAGCCCTTGACGGTCACGACGTCACCGATCAGGGAGTTGTTGAAGAACCAGGCACCCATGGTGTTCGGGTCGCCCGCACCGCGCGCGTCCTGGAGGCCGACGCAGCCGTGGCTGGTGTTGGCGCTGCCGAAGACCGAGGGCGAGCCCCAGTAGTTGCCGTGGATGAAGGTGCCCGACGTGGACAGGCGCATGGCGTGCGGCACGTCCTTGATGTCGTACTCACCGCCGAAGCCCACCGTGTCGCCGTTCATACGGGTCTGGGTGAACTTCTCGGAGATCACCATCTTGCCGTTGTACGTCGGGTTCGAGGGGCTGCCCGCGGAGATCGGGACGGTCTTGATGACCTTGCCGTCCCGCTCGACCGTCATCTTCTTGGCCTGCACGTCGACGGTGGAGACCTGCGCGCGGCCGACGGTGAAGGTGACCGTCTTGTGCTGCACGCCCGTGATGCCGTTGCCGCCCTTCACGCCGTCCAGGTCGATCTTCATGGTGACCTTGGAGCCGGCCTTCCAGTACTCCTCGGGCCGGAAGTCCAGGCGCTGGTCGCCGAACCAGTGGCCGACGACCTTCTGACCGCTGCTGGACGTCACCGTGATGTGCGACTGGACGTCCTTCTTCTGCGTGATCGCCTTGTCGAAGTTGAAGGAGACCGGCATGCCGACGCCGACGGTGGCCCCGCCGTCCGGGGTGTAGCTGCCGATGAAGCTGTTGGCGGTGGAGACGGTGGTGAACGTCGCGTTCTCCGTCGCCGCGTTGCCCTTGGGGTCCTTGGCGTTGGCGGTCACCTTGTACTTGGTGCCGCGCTCCAGCTGGCCCTTTGGCTTCCAGGAGGTGCCGTCGCCGGAGAGGGTCCCCTCCACCGCGGCGCCGGACGTCACCGACGTCATCTTCACGCTCGTCAGCTTGCCGCCCTTGACCTTGACGCTGGTGGCGTTGATCGAGGCGTCGGTGGCGCCGTCCTTGGACGAGATGGTGATGTCGGCGCCCTTGGCCGACTCGTTCGCGCCCTTCTTGTCGTCCTTGGCACCCGCGTCCCCGCCACAGGCGGTGAGGGTCAGCGCGCCCACGGCGGCGAGCGCGGTGGCGGCCAGCAGGGCACGGCGCCGGGGGTTGACTATGACTGACCTTGTCACGAGCTGCTCCAAGTACGGGTTCTGATCCAGTACGAGTAAAGAGCGGCCCGGCGTGCGGAGTAGTTCCCTCCGCCGTGTGTGAGCGCGGGCACATTTATGGCGCCCAATTCGGCCACCTGGGCGGGCATTTACCCCATGGCTGCCCCTTTGCCCCGCCCGGCGGCCGGGAAGCGAGGCCCCGGATAGAGGTCGAGGTACGCCGGGAACGCGCCGCCCGGCGTCCGCACCGACTCCGCCGCCAGCAACGCCCGCACGATCGACGCCGTCACGAGGTCGGCACCCGCGGCGAGGATCTCGTTGAGCGCCAGCGGGTTCCCGGCGTCCAGCGGGCGCTCCCCGGTGGCGAGCGCGAAGACCGTGTCGCCGTCGTTGAGCAGGTGGACGGGGCGCACGGCGCGCGCCATCCCGTCGTGGGACGTGCCCGCGAGCTTCCGCGCCTGAGCCTTGGTCAGGTCCGCGTCGGTGGCGACGACGGCGAGGGTGGTGTTGAGGGGCGGCGGCCCGTGCTCGGCGGCGGCCTCGGCCAGATGCCGCAGCGCCTCCTCGTGGACCTCCGGCGCGGGGTACTCGACCCGCCGCCCCTCGAAGTACCGCCCGTACAGCGCGCCCGTCCCCGGGTCGACCCCCGACCCCGCCGCGTTCGCCACGGCCAGCGCCGCGACGGTGACGCCCGAGCCGAGACGGACGCTCGCGCTGCCGACACCGCCCTTGAACCTGCCGACCACGGCCCCGGTCCCCGCGCCGACGTTGCCCTCCACGACGGGGGTGAACGGCTCGGTGCGCGCCGCCGCCTCCACCGCCGCCCGGCCGGTCGCCGCGTCCGGCCGGGCCCGGAAGTCACCGCCCCGGCCCAGGTCGAACACGCAGGCGGCCGGCACGACGGGCACGACGTGGGCGGGATCGGCGCCGACGCGCACCCCGCGCCCGTGCTCCTCCAGCCACGCCATCACCCCGGCCGCCGAGTCCAGGCCGTACGCGCTGCCGCCGGTGAGGACGATGGCCTCCACGCCCCGCACGAGGTTGCGCGGGTCGAGGGCGTCCGTCTCGCGGGTGCCGGGCCCGCCGCCGCGCACGTCCACGGCGGCGACGACGCCCCCCTCGGGCGCCAGCACCACGGTGGTGCCGGTCAGCCGCCCGTCACCGGTCAGGGTGGCGTGCCCGACGCGCAGCCCCGCGACGTCGGTCAGGGAGCCACCCGCGCCGGCGGTCACCGCGCTCGCAGTCACGGCGCTCGCGGTCACCGCGCTCGCAGTCACCGCGCTCGCGGTCACCGTGTTCAGGGAGTCAGGGGCGGAGTCAGGGGTCATACGCCGATGCGTATCACGCCCGGCGGCTCGTCCGGGAGGTGAGCGTCACCCCCGTCGCGACCGTCGCCGTCGCCACGAGCCCCGCGACGAGCACCGCCCAGCGCCCGGCGAACGTACTCGCCAGCGTCGCCAACGCGCTCACCGGCAACACCATCTGCTGGGCGAGCCCCACCTTGAAGTACCGCGCGTGCAGCGCCCATACGGTGATCAGGTACAGCGCCGTCGGCACCGTGACCGCGGCGGACGCGGCCGTCGTCGACAGATGCGCCTCGCCCACGGCCTGTTCGACCGCCACCTCGATCCCGGCACCGATCGCCGCGGCCGAGCCGAGGATCACGTAGTGGCCGTATCCCCACAGGAACGCCTGGCGGTTGTCGCGCAGCAGCCCATGGGCCGGCACGACGAAGTAGATCCACCACGCGGCGAAGACGATGAGCAGACCGCCCGCGGCGATCGGCAGGAGTTCGTCCAGGGCGTCGTTCTCCTCGATGCCCGACTTCACCGCGACCGTCGCCGCCGCGATCGTCTCGCCCAGCACGATGATCGTGAAGAGGCCGTACCGCTCCGAGATGTGGTGCGGGTGCCAGGCCGTGGTGTACGTCCGCTCCGCGATCACCGGCACGCACATCTCGGCGACCGCCATCACGAGGAACAGCCACAGCCGGCCGTCCTCCGGAAGGAACAGCAGCCCCGACCAGCCGATCTGGCAGAGCACCACGCCGGTCGCGTACCGCAGGGCGGTCGTGCGCTCCGCGCCCGTCGCCGCCCTCGCCGCGCGCAGCCACTGGGAGGACAGGGCGATCCGCATGATGAGGTAGCCGAGCCAGATCAGCAGGAAGTCGTGCTCCTGGCAGGCCTTGGAGACCCCGGCCGCGAAGACCAGGACGCCGGCGATCTGGATCAGTGTGACCACACGGAACAGCGCGTCGTCGTTGTCGTACGCCGAGGAGAACCAGGAGAAGTTGACCCAGGCCCAGAACAGCGCGAAGAAGACCATCGCGTAGTTGAGGACGCCCTCGCCCGCATGCCCCTCGGCGACGGCGTGCACCAGCTCCACACCGGCCTGGGCGACCGCCACGACGAAACAGAGGTCGAAGAAGAGCTCCAGCGGTGTCGCGGCCCGGTGCCGCTCCTCCCGCCCTCGCGCGAGGAGCGGCCGCAGGGGCCCGGCCGGGGCGGAGGAGTCGGAGGCGTGCGAGGGCTCGGAAGGCCGTACGGGGTCGGAGGACCGTGCGGGGTCGGGGGAGGGGGAGGCGTGGGAGCGGTGCAAGGGGTCGGGGGAGTGTGGGGAGTCGGCGGGGTGTGGGGATGACGTCATGCGGACCACAACAGCAGACGCCGCGCGCCGATCCGGGACCCGGGGGGCCCGCAGGATCCGAAGCCTTGCCGAGCTTCACGCCTTTGGGCTCGCTCGCCCGCTTCCACATGCGGCGCGGATCGCCGAGACCGAGGAGATGGGGATCTTCGCGCCCCAGGGCCTCCAGGCCGTCTGACAGCCACGGCCGGACGCGGCCGACGTACCCTTGAAGCATGCCGACGTACCCTGGAGGCATGAGTACCGCCCCCGCCCCCGAATCGCGCGATCCGGAGGAGCCGAAGAAGCCGAAGCACGTGCTGATCTTCGACGATCCGCTGTCGCAGCAGTCTTCGGACGATACGGACCGAGGGTGGGGTGAGCGGGCCGAGTCGGGCGGTGGCAGCGCCGCCGACCTGGCACGCTTCCTCGACGAGAAGCCGCCCCACCACCTCTGAGCCCCGCCCCACCACCTCTGGGCCCGGGCTACTGCTTGTAGGGCCCCGAGCCGCGCTGCGCCACCAGGGCGTCGCGGATCTCCTTGAGGACCTCCAGCTCGGTGACCTCCATGACCTCCTTCGTGCCCTCCCGCTCGGCCCGCCGGGCCGCGACCCGCGCGAGGTACTTGGCCATCGGCAGCACCATCAGGAAGTACACGATGGCCGCGGTGATCAGGAAGCTGAGGACCGCGCTCAGCACGGAACCCCACATGATGGGGATGCCGTTGACGACCTCGCCCGCGGCGTTCGTCTCGCAGGGAGACTTCAGGCACGAGCGGTAGTGGTCGAGGTCCTTGGTGCCGAAGGCGCCGACCAGTGGGTTGATGACCCCCTTCACCAGCGAGTTCACGATGTTCGTGAACGCGGCGCCGATGACCACCGCGACGGCCAGGTCGACCACATTGCCGCGCATCAGGAAGGCCTTGAAGCCCTCCCAGACGCCCGGTTCCTTCTTCTCGCTCACCACGAGGCCTTTCGTCGCACGTGCAGGTTGCGGAACAAACAACTCCGCAACCTACGCCAGAGCGTGGACGGCCTGTCCAATTCGCTCTCACGAACGAGCGACGTGACCGGGTGCCCGTACGACCGCGTACGACGCCGATCATCGCAACGTCACCGCCAAGCGGGCGTTCGCCCCTGCCCCGGCGAGCCGTGACGCCGTGTCGCGCGGCACCGAGAGCACCACCAACGCCCCGCTCTCGGCGGGCCCTTCCGGCTGTTCCGGCACCTCGGACACCCGGGCCGCGGCCGCCACCACCCGGGGCTTAGCGCCGCCCCCCGGCGTGCCCTCGGCGGCGATCACGTCGACCCGGTCGCCGGGGCGCAACAGGCCCGCGGTGGTCGCGTCCGCGATGCGCACCGGCGCGCTCACCGTCTCCACGGCCCGCCCGCGCTCCCGCGAGGGCTCGGCGGACGCCGCCGGGCCAGGCGGCCGGTCCTCGCCCGGCGGCCCCGAGGACGCGAGGGCCGCCGCGGTCATCGCGAGTCCCACGGCCAGGGCCCGCCGCCGGTGGCGCAGCAGCCGGCGCAGCCGGGGATGCCCGCGGCGCACCCGCACGGGCGTGAAGTGGGGGACAGGGCAGCCGTCGGCCGGCCGGGTCCGGGAAGGGAGTTGGGTCACGACAACCACCGCCTGCGGTGCGAGGACTGGACTCTTCCGCACCCACGATGCAGGTCTGCGCCGATCCCCGCTGAGGCCCGTGGACTACCCACCGGTTGTGGACAACTCCCTCACCCGAAGGAGCAATTCCGCCCACCGCCCACCGCCCACCGCGCCCCCACGGCGCCCCCGCCGACCCCCACCGCCGCGCCCCCGCCCAAGCCCAGGCTGAGGCCCCACCCCAGGCCCGGCCCCTTCACGGCAACCGGAACCCCGGATCCATCCCGCCCAGCGCCCCGGCACACAAGCAATCCCGCTCCCCGGCCCCGGCCCCGCCACCGTCCCCCGCCCCCGGCAGCCCCGCGATGGCGTCGAACAGCACGCCCCGCAGCCGGTCCACATTCGCGGCGAACACCTGGAGCACCTCCTCGTGCGAGACGCCCTCGCCAGTCTCCGCGCCCGCGTCCAAGTCGGTGACCAGCGTCAACGACGTGTAGCAGAGCTCCAGTTCCCGTGCCAGCACAGCCTCGGGGTGCCCGGTCATGCCCACCACCGACCAGCCCTGGGCGGCGTGCCAGCGCGACTCGGCCCGGGTCGAGAAGCGCGGTCCCTCGACCACGACGAGCGTCCCGCCGTCCACCGGCTCCCAGCCGCGTCCGCGCGCGGCCTCCAGCGCGGCGGCCCGCCCGACGGGGCAGTACGGGTCGGCGAGCGACACGTGCACCACCCGGGGCACGGTGCCGTCCGGCAGCGGCACCCCGTCGAAGTACGTCTGCGTCCGCGCCTTGGTGCGGTCCACGAGCTGATCGGGCACGAGCAGCGTCCCCGGCCCGTATTCGGCGCGCAGCCCGCCGACCGCGCACGGTGCGAGCACCTGGCGCACGCCGACGGAGCGCAGCGCCCAGAGGTTGGCGCGGTAGTTGATGCGGTGCGGCGGCAGGTGGTGGCCCCGGCCGTGGCGGGGGAGGAAGGCGACCCGCCGCCCCCCGGCCTCGCCGAGGAAGAGGGAGTCGCTCGGGGCTCCGTAGGGGGTGTCGACCTGGATCTCGGTCACGTGGTCGAGGAAGGAGTAGAGACCGGAGCCGCCTATCACGCCGATCTCGGCCCGGGTCACGTTCGCCGTGTTCACCATGGGCCGCACGGTATCCGCCTCGCGGGACACGCTGAAGCCCCCGTCCTCCGGCTCGCGGAGGCACGCCGAAGCCCCGCCGTCCGACTCGCGGGGACACGCCGAAGCCCCGCCGTCCGGCTCGCGGAGGCACGCCGAAGCCCCGCCGTCCGACTCGCAGGGACACGCCGAAGACCCCGCCATCCGACTCGCGGGGAACACGCCAAAGCCCCGCCGTCCGGCTCGCGGAGGCACGCCGAAGCCCCGTCACCCGGCTCGCGGGGACACGCCGAAGACCCCGTCGTCGCGGTGGACGGCGGGGCCTTGCGGAAGAAGCCTGGAAGCCCTAGGCGGCCGAGCTCGAAGCCGACGAGGAGCCGGACGACGACCCGGAGGACGACGAGGACGAAGAAGTCGAGGAGGCCGCGGCGGAAGTCGTGGAGGACTTCGTGTCGGACGTGGACTTCGACGGCGTGCTGCTGGACGACGAGCCGCGGCTGTCGTTGCGGTAGAAGCCGGAGCCCTTGAAGACGATGCCGACCGCGGAGAACACCTTCTTGAGGCGTCCGTCGCAGCTCGGGCACACGGTCAGGGCGTCATCAGTGAACTTCTGCACCGCCTCGAGGCCCTCGCCGCACTCGGTGCACTGGTACTGGTACGTCGGCACTTGCTTCCTCCTGGCACTCTCACTCGATGAGTGCTAACGACGATCCATAGTGACGTATTCCGGGGGATCAGTCCACCGTGACCGGCACGCGGTGACCGACGCCACGCGCGACGGTGCGGCCCGAGTCCTTCGGGACGAGCCGCGAGCGCAGGGTCACGAGGACCGCCAGGGCCAGTGCGGTGCCGCCCAGCGGGACCAGGAACCCGGCCCCGTCCCAGAAGTGGTCCTCCAGCTGTCCCGCGACCGTGACGGCCGCCGCCTGGCCGAGCGCGACGGCGCCGGTCAGCCAGGTGAAGGCCTCCGTGCGGCCGGTCGGTGCGACCAGCTTGTCGACCAGCGTGTAGCCGGTGATCAGCGCCGGCGCGATGCAGACGCCGACCAGCAGGCCGAGGCCGGCGAGCAGCAGCGCGGAGTGCGCGGCCCACAGGCCCGAGGCCATCAGCGTCAGGGCCGCGTACGCGACCAGGAGGCGCCGCTGCGGGGAGACCTTCCAGGCGATGGCGCCGCAGACGACCCCGGAGAGCATGTTGCCCGCCGCGAACGTGCCGTAGAGGACGCCGTTGAGGCCGGGCTCGCCGATGGACTCGGTGAAGGCGGCCAGCGAGACCTGCATGCCGCCGAAGACGGCGCCGATCCCGAGGAACGTGACGATCAGGACCCGCACTCCGGGGACCCGCAGCGCCGAGACGTGCTCCACGCGCGCGTGGCCCTCGTCCTGGGAGGACGGCTTGGGCTGGGTGCCCTTCTGCGCGGCGAACAGCAGACCGCCGACCAGCGTGAGCCCTGCCTCCGTGAGGAGACCCGCCGAAGGGTCCACACCGGTGCACAGGGCGGTCGCCAGGAGCGGCCCGAGGACGAAGGTCAGCTCGTCGGTGACCGACTCGAAGGCGGCCGCCGTGGTGGCCAGCGGGGAGTCCTGGAGCTTGACGCCCCAGCGGGCCCGCACCATGGGGCCGATCTGCGGCGTCGAGGCACCCGCGGGCACGGCGGCCACGAAGAGGGCCCACAAGGGCGCGTCGGAGAGCGCGAGCACCGTCAGGGCGATGACGGACGCGCTGTGGACGAGGACGCCGGGCACCAGCACGGCGCGCTGCCCGAACCGGTCGGCGAGCTTGCCGCTGAAGGGGGCGAACAGCGCCATGGAGACGCCGGTGGCGGCCGAGACGGCGCCCGCGGCACCGTAGGAGCCGGTGGTGTGCTGGACCAGCAGGACGATGGAGATCGTCAGCATCGCGAACGGCTGTCGTGCCGCGAAGCCGGGGAGCAGGAACGTCCAGGCGCGAGGGGTGCGCAGGAGCTGTCCGTAGCCCGGGCGGGATGCGGTGACCGTGGATGCCACGGCCCGTGCCTTTCTGCCGCCTGGTAGCGCCCGTGCGGGGGCGCCGAGAGCTGTCCTCTTGCGCGGAACTGCGGTAGATGCCGGGGCCCACTGCGAGGGCGCCACGGCCGCCATACGGTCGCGCCAGCCCTGCGTCAGGCAGAGTTGGTTCGATCAGGTGACCTTTACAGGTCCCTTTATCGTACAGGCAAAGGCCTCATCTGCCCCTGTGATCGCAGCCGATGAGACCCCCGCCACCTACGATTGGTGTTTTTCTCCGTCGTTTCCCAGCCAACTGGCGAGCTTTCCGCCGTGGCCCACCGCGCGCAGCCGCCGCTCGGCCGCGTCCCGCACCGGGTCCGTCGCCACCACGAGCAGCTCGTCGCCGCGCCGCAGCACGGTCGTGGGCAGCGGCACAAACGATTCGCCTTCCCGCACGATCAGCGTCACGGCCGATCCGGCGGGCAGGCGCAGCTCGGCCACCTCGACGCCGTGCATCCGCGAGCCCTCGGGGATGCCCACCGACAGCAGATGGCCCTGGAGCCGCTCCAGCGGCGCGGACTCGATGCCGAGGTCGGCGGCCTCCGGGGAGCCGCCGATGTGCAGCAGCTTGGCCAGCCAGGGCAGCGTGGGGCCCTGGACGAGGGTGTAGACGACGACGAGCACGAAGACGATGTTGAAGATCCGCTGACTGTCCTCGACGCCGCTCACCATCGGGATCGTGGCCAGGATGATGGGCACGGCGCCGCGCAGCCCGGCCCAGGACAGCAGCGCCTTCTCCTGCCAGGGCATGCGGAACGGCAGGAGGCTCAGCACGACCTCCAGGGGGCGCGCGACCATCGTCAGGACCAGGCCGATGACGATGGCCTGCCAGGTGTCGTCGAGCAGCTCATGCGGGGTGACCAGCAGGCCGAGCAGGACGAACATGCCGATCTGGGCGAGCCAGCCGAGCCCCTCGGCGAAGCCGCGGGTGGCGGGCCAGTGGGGCAGCCTGGCGTTGCCGAGGACCATCGCGGCGAGGTAGACGGCGAGGAAGCCGCTGCCGTGCGCCATGGCGCCGGCGGCGTAGGCGGCGACGGCGATGGCCATGACGGCGATGGGGTAGAGGCCGGAGGCGGGCAGCGCCACGTGCCGTAGGCCGTAGGCGCCGAGCCAGCCGACCGCGATGCCGATCGTGGCGCCGATCGCCAGCTCCAGGGCGATCTTGCCGACCAGCAGGTACCAGTCGTCCACCGGGCCCGCCGTGGAGAACGCCACGACGAGGATCACCACGGGGGCGTCGTTGAACCCCGACTCGGCCTCCAGGACGCCCGTGATGCGCGAGGGGAGCGGCACCTTCCGCAGCACCGAGAAGACCGCCGCCGCGTCCGTCGAGGAGACGACCGCGCCGATGATCAGCGCGGGCCGCCAGTCCAGCCCCACCAGGTAGTGCGCGCCGGCCGCCGTGACGCCCACGCTCACCGCGACCCCGAGGGTCGACAGCACGGCCGCGGCGGGCAGGGCGGGCCTGATCTCTTTCCACTTCGTGCCGAGGCCGCCCTCGGCGAGGATCACGACCAGGGCGGCATAGCCGATGACCTGGGTCAGCTCGGCGTTGTCGAAGTGGACGTCGCCGATGCCGTCCTGGCCCATGACGACGCCGATGCCGAGGTAGAGGAGCAGGCTGGGAAGCCCGCTGCGGGACGAGACGCGGACCGCCGCCACCGCGACGAGCAGGACGAGCGAGGAGACGAGCAGGAGCTGGTTGAGGTGGTGGACAGTCAGGGGCCGTTCCTTCCTCCGTGCGCGCACAAGCACTTCTTGCGAGCCAAGTACTTCGTTACCTTACCTAATTGTTAACGCCTTCTTGATGCTCTCGAACGCGCATACGATCTTCTGGGGTCCGGTTCCTGACTCCGCGTCCGGAGTCACAACGCCCTGCGCCTATGGTTGCTCCAGCGCTCCCAGAGCCGCCCACTCGACAGCACAGCCCGCCCTGCCGCTCGCGTAAGGACAGCAAGGACAGCGATGCCCTCCAACACCACCGCCTCTTCCGGTCATAAGTCCGGCAAGAAGAAGGGGCGCCGAGCCCGACTCGTCGTGATCGTCCTGGTCCTGGCCATCGTCGGAGGCATCGGCTTCGGCGCGTACTGGAGCATCAGCGCCGTGCGCTCCTCCTTCCCGCAGACCAAGGGAACGATCAAGCTCGACGGCCTCTCCGGCAACGTCGAGGTGAAGCGCGACGGGAACGGAATCCCGCAGATCTACGCCGAGTCCGACGCCGACCTGTTCATGGCACAGGGCTTCGTCCAGGCGCAGGACCGCTTCTGGGAGATGGACGTCCGCCGTCATATGACCTCCGGGCGGCTCTCCGAGATGTTCGGCAAGAGCCAGGTCAAGAACGATGAGTTCCTGCGCACGCTCGGCTGGCACCGGGTGGCGAAGAAGGAGTACGACTCCAAGCTCTCCCCGGAGACGAAGAAGTACCTCCAGGCCTACGCCAAGGGAGTCAACGCCTACCTCGACGGCAAGGACGGCAAGGACATCTCCGTCGAGTACGCGGCGCTCGGCTTCACCAACGACTACGAGCCGCAGAAGTGGACCCCGGTCGACTCCGTGGCCTGGCTCAAGGCCATGGCCTGGGACCTGCGCGGCAACATGCAGGACGAGATCGACCGCTCCTTGATGACGAGCCGCCTCGGCCCCTCGCAGATCAAGGACCTGTACCCGGAGTACCCGTACAAGCGGAACAAGCCGATCGTGCGGGAAGGCGCGTACGACGGTCTCGGCAAGAAGTACGACCCCAAGGGCACCGGCGCGCAGTCCGGCACCGGGGGGACCGGTACGGGCACGGGAACCGGCACGGGCGCCGGGGCCGGCGGGACCGGCACGGGGACCGGCACCGGCGGCGCCGCGGGCTCTGGCGGCGGCACGGCGGGCTCCGGCCTCGCCGGTGGCGCCCAGAGCCCCGACGGCCTCCAGTCGCAGCTCTCGGGCCTCTCCGACGCCCTGGACGGGGTCCCCGCGATCCTCGGCCCGAACGGCAACGGCATCGGCTCGAACTCCTGGGTCGTCGCCGGCGAGCACACGATCACCGGCAAGCCGCTCCTGGCGAACGACCCGCACCTGGCGCCGCAGCTGCCCTCCGTCTGGTACCAGATGGGCCTGCACTGCCGTTCGGTCTCGGACAAGTGCCGCTACGACGTCTCGGGCTACACCTTCTCCGGCATGCCCGGCGTGGTCATCGGCCACAACCAGGACATCGCCTGGGGCATGACGAACCTCGGCGCCGACGTCACGGACCTGTACCTGGAGAAGTTCACCGGGGACGGGTACCAGTACGGCGACAAGGTGGTGCCGTTCACCACGCGCGACGAGACCATCAAGGTCGCCGGCGGCAAGGACAAGACCATCAGGGTCCGCGAGACCAACAACGGCCCGCTCATCTCCGACCGCGACGACGAGCTGGTCAAGGTCGGCAAGAAGGCAGGCGTCGACAGCGCCGCCCCCGACCGGGGCGACGGCTACGGAGTGGCGCTGCGCTGGACCGCGCTGACCCCCGGCCGTTCCATGGACGCCGTCTTCGAGCTCAACCGGGCGACGGACTTCAAGGAGTTCCGCAAGGCGGCCGCCTCCTTCGAGGTGCCCTCGCAGAACCTGATCTACGCCGACACCAAGGGCAACATCGGCTACCAGGCGCCTGGCAAGATCCCCACCCGCGGCAAGGGCGACGGCTCGCTCCCCGCGCCCGGCTGGGACCCCGCGTACCGCTGGGACGGCTACATTCCGCAGAGTGCGCTGCCCTACGAGTACAACCCCGAGCGCGGCTACATCGTCACCGCCAACCAGGCCGTGATCGACGACGGCGACAAGGCGAAGTACCCGTACAAGCTCACCTCGGACTGGGGCTACGGAGCGCGCAGCCAGCGGATCGACGACCTCATCCAGTCGAAGATCAAGAACGGCGGCAAGATCTCCACCGAGGACATGCGCCTCATGCAGATGGACAACAGCAGCGAGATCGCCAAGCTGCTGGTGCCCAAGCTGCTGAAGATCGACGTCAAGGACAAGTACGTCCGCGAGGCGCAGAAGCTCCTGGAGGGCTGGGACTACACCCAGGACGCCGACTCGGCGGCGGCCGCGTACTTCAACTCGGTCTGGCGCAACATCCTCAAGCTCGCCTTCGGCAACAAGCTCCCCAAGGAGCTGCGCGTCAAGGGCCAGTGCCTGAACGTCGAACCGGCCGGCAACACCGGCCCGGCCGACGAGGGCAAGAAGGTGCGCGAGTGCGGTGAGCGGGACGCGGACTCGGCGCAGCCGGACGGCGGCGACCGCTACTACGAGGTGATCCGCAAGATCATCGACGACCGGACCAACGCCTGGTGGAAGACGCCGGCGACCCGCACCGACCGGGCGACCAAGACGCGCGACGACCTGTTCGCGCGGGCCCTGGAGGACGCGCGCTGGGACCTGACGGCCAAGCTCGGCAAGGACGTCGACAGCTGGAGCTGGGGCCGTCTGCACCGCCTCACGCTGAAGAACCAGACGCTCGGCACCGAAGGACCGGGCTGGCTGCAGTTCGTGCTCAACCGCGGGCCGTGGAACCTCGGCGGCGGTGAGGCCGCGGTGAACGCCACCGGCTGGAACGCGGCGGGCGGCTACGGCGTGGTGTGGGTGCCGTCGATGCGCATGGTGGTGAACCTCAAGGACCTCGACAAGTCCAAGTGGATCAACCTCACCGGTGCCTCGGGGCACGCGTACAACGCGCACTACACCGACCAGACCGACAAGTGGGCCAAGGGCGAACTGCTGCCGTGGGCCTACACCGACAAGGCGGTCGAGAAGAGTACGAGCGACAAGCTGGTCCTGCGCCCCTGACCGGGACCGGCCCCCGCTGAAAGGGCCCTCCACGCGCGCGTGGAGGGCCCTTTCGCGTGGCGCGCGGCCCTACGCGGGCTCAGCGGAAGCGATGCACCCCGGAGGGCGTCACGGCGGCGCGCACCGGGTGGTCGTGGGCCTCGGCCGGGACGTGCGCGAGCACTTCGGAGTCGTACAGGAGCACCACGAGCGCGGGATCGGCGCCCGCGCGCTCCAGCCGGGCCAGGACGCGGTCGTACGACCCGCCGCCCCGCCCGAGCCGCGTCCCGTGTCCGTCCACCGCGAGCCCCGGCAGCAGCACGGCGTCCGCCTCCAGGACGGCCGCCGGGCCGAGGCGGGCCCCGGCGGGTTCGAGCAGCTCGATCCTGCCCTGGTGCCGCACGCGCACGAGGGAGCCCTCGCCGTCGTACGCGGCCCAGTCCAGGTCGTTGTCCGCGAGCAGCACGGGCAGCAGGACCCGCGTCCCGCGCGCGTGCAGGGCGTCGAGCAGCACGCGCGTGCCGGGCTCACCGCCCACGGACACATACGCCGCGACCGTGTCCGCCCCCGCCAGCTCGGTCAGCTCCAGCGCGCGCTGCGCGAGAGCCACCGCCGCCTTTCGTACGTCATCCCCCGTCAACCCGCTTCTCACCGCGAGGAGGCCTCGTCGCAATGTCCGCTTGGTTGGCTGGCCGCAGGCCTCGGGTCCGTTCATGGATTACTCACAAATCCTTCCTGATGACGCATATGCCATCTAATTGGCTGGACTCACAGATTCCGCACATAACCACCGGATATGGTGGGCCGCATGACTGAGTCTCACTCCCCCCGCCCCCGGATCACCAAGGCGGTCATCCCGGCGGCCGGCCTGGGCACGCGCTTCCTGCCCGCCACCAAGGCGACGCCCAAGGAGATGCTGCCGGTCGTCGACAAGCCGGCGATCCAGTACGTGGTCGAGGAGGCCGTCTCCGCGGGACTCGACGACGTCCTCATGATCACGGGCCGCAACAAGCGCCCCTTGGAGGACCACTTCGACCGCAACTACGAACTGGAGTCGGCCCTCCTGAAGAAGGGCGACGAGGCGCGGCTGGCCAAGGTCCAGGAGTCCAGCGACCTCGCGACGATGCACTACGTCCGCCAGGGCGACCCCAGGGGACTCGGTCACGCCGTCCTGTGCGCGGCCCCGCACGTCGGCCGCGAGCCGTTCGCCGTCCTCCTCGGCGACGACCTCATCGACCCGCGCGACCCCCTGCTCGCCCGCATGGTCGAGGTCCAGGAGCGGCGCGGCGGCAGCGTCATCGCGCTCATGGAGGTGGCCCCGGAGCAGATCCACCTCTACGGCTGCGCCGCCGTCGAGGCCACCGAGGACGGCGACGTCGTCAAGGTCACCGACCTGGTCGAGAAGCCCGACACCGCCGACGCGCCCAGCAACTACGCGATCATCGGCCGCTATGTCCTTGACCCCAACATCTTCGACGTACTGCGCAAGACCGAGCCGGGCCGCGGCGGCGAGATCCAGCTCACCGACGCGCTCCAGCAGCTCGCCGCCGACGAGAAGGTGGGCGGCCCGGTGCACGGCGTCGTCTTCCAGGGCCGCCGCTATGACACCGGCGACCGGGGCGACTATCTGCGTGCCATTGTCAGACTCGCGTGCGAACGTGAAGATCTGGGTCCGGAGTTCCAGGCCTGGCTTCGCCGTTACGTCACCGAGGAGATGTAGCACTTTGAGCAGCAGCACGACGACACCGAGCACCGGTCAGGACGCGCTCTGGTCGGTTCAGGAGCATCTGGACGACGTCCTCGCGACCGTCCGCCCGCTCGAACCGATCGAGCTCCAACTCCTCGACGCCCAGGGCTGCGTCCTCGTCGAGGACGTGACGGTGCCCGTCTCGCTGCCGCCCTTCGACAACAGCTCCATGGACGGGTACGCGGTACGGGTCGCCGATGTCGCGGACGCCAGCGAGGAGTTCCCCGCCGTCCTGCACGTCGTCGGCGACGTGGCCGCGGGCCCCGGCGAGCAGCCCACCGTCGGCGCGGGCCAGGCCGCCCGCATCATGACCGGCGCGCCCCTGCCCCCCGGCGCCGAGACCGTCGTGCCCGTGGAGTGGACCGACGGAGGCCTCGGCGAGGGCCCCGTCACCGGGATGCGCGCCCACAGCGCGGCCCCCGAGGGCGCTTTCGGCGAGGTCCGCGTGCACCGCCCCGCCGAGGCACGCGCGCACGTCCGCGCGCGGGGCAGCGACGTCCGGGCGGGCGACCGCGCCCTGGACGCGGGCACGGTGCTCGGCCCGCCGCAGATCGCCCTGCTCGCCGCGATCGGCCGGGGCACGGTGCATGTGCGCCCGCGCCCCCGCGTGGTCGTCATGTCCACCGGCAGCGAACTGGTCCAGCCCGGCGAGTCGCTGGCGGACGGTCAGATCTACGACTCCAACAGCTTCGCCCTCACCGCCGCCGCACGCGACGCGGGAGCCATCGCCTACCGCGTCGGCGCGGTCGCCGACGACGCCGAGACGCTGCGCTCCACCATCGAGGACCAGCTCATCCGCGCCGACCTCGTGGTCACCACGGGCGGCGTGAGCGTGGGCGCGTACGACGTGGTGAAGGAGGCCCTGACCTCCCTGGGCGACCCCGACGAGGAGAGCGGCATCGGGGCGGGTGGCGGCGTGGAGTTCCGCAAGCTGGCCATGCAGCCGGGCAAGCCGCAGGGCTTTGGCACCATCGGCCCCGACCACACCCCCCTGCTCGCCCTGCCGGGCAACCCGGTGTCCTCGTACGTCTCCTTCGAGCTCTTCGTGCGCCCCGCGATCCGCACCCTGATGGGTCTGCCCGAAGTGCACCGGACGGCCACGCGCGCGAAGCTGACCGCCGACAAGGCGCTGCGCTCGCCCGAGGGGCGTCGGCAGTTCCTCCGGGGCAGGTACGACGCGCAGGCGGGCACCGTGCGTCCCGTCGGGGGCTCGGGCTCGCATCTGGTCGCCGCGCTCGCGCAGGCCGACGCGCTGATCGTGGTCCCCGAGGACACCACGTCGGTGGAGCCGGGCACGGACGTCGACGTGGTCCTGCTCGGCTGAGAACACCGTGTGCGCGGTACCGTGTCGCGCACAACAGGCCCGGCGCGCCGCACCGCGCGGGGCCGGGACCGGGAGCGCCACAGCACATGACCGCGATTTCCCGGGGGGACACCCCCGGACCCTCCGAGCAGCAGCGACTGACCCACATCGACGAGGCGGGCGCGGCGCGCATGGTCGACGTCTCCGCGAAGGACGTCACCGCCCGCACCGCGCGGGCCAGCGGCCGCGTCCTGGTATCGCCCCGCGTGATCGAGCTTTTGCGGGGCGAGGGAGTGCCCAAGGGCGACGCCCTCGCCACCGCCCGGATCGCGGGCATCATGGGCGCCAAGCGCACCCCCGACCTCATCCCGCTCTGCCACCCGCTGGCCGTCTCCGGGGTGAAGCTCGACCTCTCCGTGGCGGACGACGCCGTCGAGATCCTCGCCACGGTGAGGACGACGGACCGTACGGGAGTCGAGATGGAGGCCCTCACCGCGGTGAGCGTCGCGGCCCTCACCGTGGTCGACATGGTCAAGGCCGTGGACAAGGGCGCCGTCATCACGGACGTGCGCGTGGAGGAGAAGACCGGCGGCAAGTCCGGGGACTGGAGCCGTGCGGGAGCGGGCGCATGAGCGACGGACAGGCACAGACGCCCTACCGGGCACTGGTCGTCACGGCCTCCAACCGCGCCGCCGCCGGCGTCTACGCCGACCGGGGCGGCCCGCTCCTCGTCGAGGGCCTGACCGCGCTCGGCTTCTCGGTCGAGGGCCCCCGGGTCGTGCCCGACGGCGACCCGGTCGAGCAGGCGCTGCGCGCGGGAGTCGCGGCCGGCCACGACGTCATCCTCACCACCGGCGGCACCGGCGTCTCGCCCACCGACCGCACCCCCGAGGCCACCCGCCGCGTCATCGACCACGAGGTGCCGGGCATCCCGGAGGCGATCCGCGCGTACGGCAGGGACAAGGTCCCGACGGCGGTGCTCTCCCGGGGCCTCGCCGGGGTCGCGGGCCGCACGCTCATCGTGAATCTGCCGGGTTCCACGGGCGGGGTGCGCGACGGCCTCGCCGTCCTGGAGCCGCTGCTTCGGCACGCCGTCGACCAGTTGCGCGGCGGCGACCATCCCGGTCCCGCTGGGGGTGCGAGCTGAACAGCCCTTCCTGGCCCGTCGAGCTGACGGACAAAGACATCACGCTCCGTCCGATAAAGATGCGCGACCAGCGCGCCTGGCGCGAGGTCAACCGGCGCAACCGCGACTGGCTGCGCCCCTGGGAGGCGACCATCCCGCCGCCCACGGCCGGCGGTCCGCTCGTGCACCGCCCCACCTACCGCCAGATGGTCCGCCACCTGCGCGCCGAGGCGAGCGCCGGCCGGATGCTGCCGTTCGTCATCGAGTACCAGGGCCGCCTCGTGGGGCAGCTGACGGTCGCGGGCATCACCTGGGGCTCGATGTGCTCGGGCCATGTCGGCTACTGGGTCGACGAGTCCGTGGCCGGCCGCGGGGTCATGCCGACCGCCGTCGCCCTCGCCGTGGACCACTGCTTCCGCTCGGTCGGGCTGCACCGCATCGAGGTCTGCATTCGCCCCGAGAACACGCCGAGCCGGCGGGTCGTGGAGAAACTCGGTTTCCGCGACGAGGGGCTGCGGCCGCGCTATCTCCACATCGACGGGGCCTGGCGCGATCATCTCGTCTTCGCGCTCACCGCCGAGGAGGTGCCGGAAGGCCTGCTGTACCGCTGGCACCAGGCGCGCCCTCGGAACACGGCCTAGCCGAGTCCCTCGGGGAGCCGCCAGGGTAGCCGTCAACGACACAAATGAAATACATGTTCGAAATTGACCGGTGCGGTCATTAATTTTCGTGTGCCGGACTGCCTGTTGATCGCATCAATCACAAAAAAAGTTCGAGATATCAGCCAGATCGTGCGACACACCGGCGCAATTGGCAGATGGCCTCAACGAAACCCCTCTACCGTGTGAGCGTGAGCAGCAGCGGCCTCATCTACGCAGTCATCGTCGGGGCCTGGGCCGCCTACTTGGTGCCGATGTGGCTCCGTAGGCAGGACGAGCTGAACGAAGCCCGTCCGACGGAACGCTTCAGCACCGCCATCCGGCTGCTGTCCGGACGGGCGGCCATGGAGCGCCGATACGCCAAGGACCTGCAAGCCCGCTCGCCCGAAGAAGGGGAGACGCGCGGCGACCCGGACCTCGTCACCGGCTCGGTGGACGTCCGGGCCTTCGCCGCGCCTCCGGAGGGCCGGGCCGAGCCCGAGGCGGACCGGGTGGAGCCTCCCGCGGCACGGGCCGAGCCCCCCGCCCGGCAGCAGGCGCGCCCGGAAACCGACTCCGAGCCCGAGACCGAGCCCGGGCAGCCCCCGCGCACCCGCTCGTCGCCCGCCCGGCGCGCCGCCGCCGCGGATGCCGCCGCGCGCGCCCGGCGCTCCAAGGTGCTCGCGCGCCGCCGGCGTACGACGGTGCTCCTCTTCCTCGCCTTCACGGCCGGCGCGATCGTCGCCGCGGTCGGCGGCCTCGCGTTCCTGTGGGCGCCCGCGGCGCCGGCGGTGCTGCTGAGCGCGTACATCGTCTACCTGCGGGGCCAGGAGCGGCGCCGCTTCACGTACACGATGGACCGGCGGCGGGCCGAGGCGGCGGCGCAGCGGCTGCGCGAGCGCCAGCCCCGGCGCGGGGCCGCGAGCGCGGAGCCCGTCATGGCCGAGACGGCGGACGGACAGGACCCGGGGACGGAGACCGGTCTGTCCGCGCTGGCCGCCGACCGCCGCGCCCTCGTCGAGCAGACCGACCACGCGGAGTGGGTCGACCAGCAGCGCGAGCGGCAGCGCGGGCCCGGCCGCGGCGACAGCTGGGACCCGGTCCCGGTGCCGCTGCCGACGTACGTGACCGCGCCGGTCGCCCCGCGCGCCTCCAGCGGCGTCGACCTCGGCGCCCCCGACGCGTGGAGCTCGGCACGCTCCAGCACGGCCGAGCCGGCCGCCGACGAGCCGAGGCGGCCCGCCGGGGCCGCGGCCACCGGAGCCGCCGCCGAGACCGACGGCGTCGAGGGTGCGGAGACCGGCGGCGGGCGCAGCGACAAGCGCCGGGCCGCGTCCGCGCGACGGGCCCGCGAGCGGGGCCGTACGCCGCTGTTCGACCAGTACGAGGACGGCGACCGGCCCCGTGCCGCCAACGAGTGAGACACCGTGACGTCCGCCCGGGCTGACCAGCCAGGACCGGATTTCCGAGCACCCCGATCGGGATGCTAGAGTTTCACTCGTTGCAAGGGCCTGTGGCGCAGTCTGGTAGCGCACCTCGTTCGCATCGAGGGGGTCTGGGGTTCAAATCCCCACAGGTCCACTGCACATGAGATCCCGTCCAGTTCATCGAACTGGACGGGATCTTTGCGTTGCCCCGAGGTCTAGAGCGCCTTCACGTAGCAGCGGCTCAAGTCGTCGAAGCGGTAGTGGCCGAACTTGGTGGGGGCCGGGGTGTAGCCGCTGGAGGTGTAGAGCGCTATCGCCTCCGGCTGCTTCGTGCCGGTCTCCAGGACCATGCGGGTGCGGCCCGCCGCCCTCGCGTCGTTCTCCAGGGCCGCCAGGATGCGGCGGGCCAGGCCGAGGCCGCGTGCCTGGGGTGTGACGTACATCCTCTTCAGCTCGGCGTCGCCGACGTCGTAGCCCTCGCCGGTCGCGTCCATCGCGCGCCAGCCGCCGGTGGCCAGCGGGGTGCCCCCGTCGTCGTACGCGATGAGGTACAGGCCGCGGGGCGGCTCGAACATCGTCGGGTCGAGGTGGGTGACGTCGCCGCCGTCGCCGTACCGCTGGGCGTATTCGAGCTGGACGCGGTCGTTCAGCTCGATCGCGTGGGGGTGCGCGAACGTGACCGCGCGCAGGTGGACGGCGGAGGCGGCCGGGGCCGCGTTCTGGATAGTCATTCGAGGCATCGTACTTCTATGCGGTGGCGGATGGGCAGTGAGTGGGCCGGGGGTGGTTTCCGCTCCAGTGTGCCCGGGGGTGCAGGGGGTGCGGGAGGGCCGCCGTACGGGCGAAGTTCCCGTGCGTTCGGGTTGGTCACCGGTGGCAGGGCGGTGCGCGGGGGCCGGGCGGAGAACCCTTGTGGTTGTTCGGACACACCTCACGAAGGAGAAACCCATGCGTATCCGCACCGTGTTTGCCGCCCTCGCCCTGGCCGCCGCGGCCACCCTGGCCGGCGCCACCGCCGCGTCCGCGAACGATGGCTGGGACCAGGAAGTGGGCGACACGGTCGTGATCACCTCGATCCACTTCGGTGACATGAACAGCTGACGCCGGACCGCGGTGCTCTCGGCGCCCGGGGGTGAGGCCAAGGCCGTCACCCCCGGGCGCCGAACACTTCTCCGAGCCGGGCGCCCGCCGTGTGGGAGCCTGTTCCCTGGCCCGCGGAGGAAGCGGCCAAGGAAGAGTGGGCGAGTGTTGTGCTGACAGTGACCTCAGTGAATGTGAACGGGCTGCGGGCCGCCGCCAAGAAGGGCTTCGTGGAGTGGCTCGGCGGGACCACGGCCGACGTGCTGTGCCTGCAGGAGGTGCGCGCCGAGCCGCAGCAGCTGCCGGACGAGGTCCGCGCGCCCGAGGGGTGGCACGTCGTGCACGCGCCCGCGGCCGCCAAGGGGCGCGCCGGTGTCTCCCTCTACACGCGCCGCGAGCCGGACCGGGTGCGGGTCGGCTTCGGGTCGGCGGAGTTCGACGGCGCCGGGCGGTACGTGGAGGCCGATCTGCCGGGTGTCACGGTCGCCAGCCTGTATCTGCCCTCGGGTGAGGTCGGCACCGAGCGGCAGGACGAGAAGACGCGGTTCATGGCGGAGTTCCGGGTGTACCTGAGGGGGCTCAGGGAGCGGGCCGCCGCCGAGGGGCGGCACGTCCTCGTGTGCGGCGACTGGAACATCGCCCACCAGGAGGCCGACCTCAAGAACTGGAAGGGCAACAAGAAGAACTCCGGCTTCCTGCCCGAGGAGCGCGCCTGGATGAGCGACGTCTTCGAGGAGTACGCGGACGTCGTGCGGGCCCAGCACCCCGGTGTGGAGGGGCCCTACTCGTGGTGGTCCTACCGCGGGCGCGCCTTCGACAACGACACCGGCTGGCGCATCGACTACCACGTCGCGACGCCCGGCCTCGCCGAGCGCGCCGTGAAGGCGTACGTGGAGCGGGCCGCGACCCACGGCGAGCGCTGGAGCGACCACGCGCCCGTCACGGTGGTCTACGACCTCTAGCCGGTCGGGTCCGCGCGCCTTCCCCCTTCGCGGTCCTGCCCCTGCCTCCCCCACCCCGAAGCCGCCACGCGAGTGGTCCGGCCCCGGACACGGGGACAAAGTCCGGCGGAACGCTGTCGCCGACCCGGCCGGCATGGCAGATTGCGGTCCCGAGTGCGACCAACTGCCGCTGTGACGGGGGGACTTCGTGGCCGTTCTGCCTTCGAGACGTGCCGTGGTGCTGGGCGCCGCGGGTGCCGGGGCCGCGGCGGTGCTGCCCGCCGCCGGGGCGCATGGGGCGGGCGGCCGGACGCCGCACGTGCTGGTGACCGAGCAGGCGAGCAGGCGGCTGCTCGTCCTCGACGCCCGGCGGCGCGTGTGGGATCCCGCCGCCGACCCGTCCGTCGTGCGCTGGCAGTTCTCGCCGCTGGGCGACCCGCGCTACCGGGACCTGGGTCCGCACGACAGCTGGGTGTACCCGAGCGAGGCGAAGGTGCGGCTGCACCGCAAGCGGCGGTACGTCCTGACGACGGCGTCGTTCGGTTTCGTGGCCGTCGTGGAGCACCCGACGGGACGGCGGTACTGGGGCGCGGCGCTCGGACCCGGTGACGACCTGCTCAACCCGCACAGCGCCGAGATCCTGCCCGACGGCAACGTGGCGGTCGCGTGCAGCACGGGCGCCTGCGTACGGCTGTACGCGGCCTCGCAGGGCCCGCGCACCACGTGGCACACCCAGGAGC
The DNA here is from genome assembly GCF_055575715.1 of Streptomyces sp. NPDC034037. NCBI lineage: Bacteria > Bacillati > Actinomycetota > Actinomycetes > Kitasatosporales > Streptomycetaceae > Streptomyces > Streptomyces sp. NPDC034037. Next base: position 484,575 of record NZ_JBVISC010000004.1, read on the forward strand.
CGCTCAAGGGCGCGCACGGGCTGCACTGGGACGGCGCGCGCCGGCTGCTGTGGGCGCTCGGCGACGACGAGCTGGTGGCGTACGAGGTGGGCGGCACGGCCGCGCGGCCCGCGCTGCGCCGTACGTACGGCATCACCCTGCCCGTGGGCACGCCCGGCAGGACGCCCGGCGGGCACGACCTCTTCCCGGTGGCGGCGCGGCCGGGGCGGCTGTGGGTGACGACCAACGCGGCCGTCCTCCAGTACGAGATCGACACCGGCGTCTTCGTGCGGGACTACGCGGGGGCCGGGGAGATCTCCCGGAAGTCCGTGAAGGCCGTCGGGGACGACCCGCGCACCGGGCGGGTGGTGGCCACCGTGCCGGAGAGCGGCCTGGGGGAGACCTGGTGGACCACGACGGTCTCCCTCCACCGGCCGGAGGGCGGCCACCGGCTGGTCGGCGGCGGGATCTACAAGGCCCGCTGGTGGCTGCCGCGCTGAACCGGGCCCGCCGCCTCAGGTCGGTTTGACGCGGCGGTCCAGGGCCATCGAGAGCTCCGCCTCCACCACGCTCTTGGCCACCGGGCGGAGCAGCTCGATGTCCGTCTCCGCGGCGCCCGGGGTGTGCGTGCGGATGACCGTGATGAACAACTCCGCGAGCGCGTCGGCGTGTTCGCGCACCCGCCGGCCCGCCTCCAGGACCGCCGCGAGGGGAACCCCCTTGCGCACGAGGGTGGACGAGGCGTCGAGCAGGCGGCGGCTGATGTGCACGAGGTCGTCGCCGTCGGTGCCGAGATAGCCGAGCTCCAGCGCGGCGACGAGGTTCTCCGGGGTGACCTCGCCCGCGAAGTGGTCGGCCAGCTCCTCGGGGGTGAGGCGGACCGGCTGCTCCTCGGTGGGGCCGCCGAGGCCGAGGAGTTCGCCGACGTCGCGGCCCTTGTCGAAGGCGTCGGAGAGTTCGGCGATGCCGTTGAGGGTGTGGCCGCGCTCCAGGAGGGCGGCGATGGTGCGCAGGCGGGCCAGGTGGTGCTCGTCGTACCAGGCGATGCGGCCCTCGCGGCGCGGTGGCGGGATCAGGCCGCGCTCGCGGTAGAAGCGGACGGTGCGCACGGTGATGCCCGCCGCCTCGGCCAGCTCCGCCATGCGGTACTCGCGGACGCCGCCTTCGCCTTCCCGTTGGTCTGCCACGGGGGAAGCCTATGTCGTACCGCCGGTAACTTTCCCCGGCCGACCCCTACCCATGAGTACGTACGGTGTTCTACTCTCCCCATTGCGCCAGTGGTTACTGGCAGAGTCGTGTACTTCGGGAGGCGGCGGCATGGCCGAGCGCGAGCGTGGCCCTGAGCAGGGGCGCGAGCACGAGCACGTACGGGTGGCGGTGATCGGTTCCGGGTTCGGCGGCCTCGGCGCGGCCGTGCGGCTGCGGCGCGAGGGGATCACCGACTTCGTCGTCCTGGAACGGGCCGGCGCGGTGGGCGGCACCTGGCGGGACAACAGCTACCCGGGCTGCGCCTGCGACGTGCCCTCGCACCTGTACTCGTTCTCCTTCGCGCCCCACCCCGACTGGCCGCGCACCTTCTCCGGGCAGGAGCACATCCAGGAGTACCTGGAGCGCGTCACCGACACCTTCGGGCTGCGCCCGCACATCCGCCTCGACACCGAGGTCGAGCTGATGCGGTGGGACGCCGGGCAGCTGCGCTGGGAGATCGAGACCAGCGGGGGCACCCTCACCGCCGACGTCGTCGTCTCGGCCACCGGGCCGCTCTCCGACCCCAAGACGCCGGACATCCCGGGCCTGGCCGCCTTCCCCGGCAAGGTCTTCCACTCCGCCCGCTGGGACCACGGCTACGACCTGCGCGGCAAGCGCGTCGCGATGATCGGCACCGGCGCCTCCGCCATCCAGATCGTCCCCGAGATCCAACCGGCGGTCGGCAGGCTCACCCTCTTCCAGCGCACGCCCCCCTGGGTGATGCCCCGCGCGGACCGCGCCATCAGCGGCGCCGAGCGCTGGCTGCACCGGCAGCTGCCGTTCACCACGCAGGCCCGGCGCGGCCTCCTGTGGGGCATCCGCGAGTTGCAGGTCCAGGCGTTCACCAAGCGGCCGAACGAACTGGGCATCGTGGAGCGGCTCGCCAAGCGGAACATGTACCGGGCGATCAAGGACCCGGCGCTGCGGGCCAAGCTGACGCCCGACTACCGCATCGGCTGCAAGCGCATCCTGCTCTCCAACACCTACTATCCGGCGCTCGCGCGACCCAACGTCGACGTCGTCGCCAGTGGTCTGAGCGAGGTGCGCGGCAGCACCCTGGTCGCCGCCGACGGCACCGAGACCGAGGTCGACGCGATCATCTTCGGCACCGGCTTCCACGTGACGGACATGCCGATCGCCGAGCGCGTCGTCGGCGCCGAGGGGCAGACCCTCATGGAGAGCTGGAAGGGCGGCATGAACGCGCTGCGCGGCGCGACCGCGGCCGGCTTCCCCAACTGGATGACGATCATCGGCCCCAACACCGGCCTCGGCAACTCCTCCATGATCCTCATGATCGAGTCGCAGCTGAACTACCTGGCCGACTACCTGCGCCAACTCGACGTCCTCGGAGGCCGCGCCGCGCTCGCCGCCCGCCCCGAGGCGGTGAGCGCCTGGAACCGGCGGGTGCAGGAGCGGATGAAGCGCACCGTGTGGAACACCGGCGGCTGCACGAGCTGGTACCTGGACGCGAACGGCGTCAACACCACCGTCTGGCCCGGCACCACCACCGAGTTCAGGTCGGCGACCCGTCGGGTCGACCTCGACGAGTACGAGGTCCTCAGGGCCCCGGATGCAGCGCCTCACATGCAGGAGAAACCCCGTACGACGGGGGAGACGTCCGGTGCGGCGAAGGCGGAGGCCGGGGCATGAGCCGGCTGACCCGCGCGGCGAGCGGGCCCTACGCGCCGCCGCCCCCGGCCCGCGAGCTGACCGCCGTCTCCGCCGACGGGGCCCCGATCCACGTCGAGACGCACGGGCCGCAGGGCGCGCCCGCCGTGGTGCTCGCGCACGGCTGGACGTGCTCGACGGCCTTCTGGGCCGCGCAGATACGTTCCCTCAGCGCCGACCACCAGGTCATCACGTACGACCAGCGGGGGCACGGGCGCAGTGGCGCGCCCGCTGAGCCCTCCGGGTACAGCACGCGGGCGCTCGCCGACGACCTCGAAGCGGTCCTCGCGGCGACCCTCGCGCCCGGCGAGCGGGCCGTGCTCGTCGGGCACTCCATGGGCGGCATGACGATCATGGCGGCGGGCGGGCGCGAGCTGGTGCGGGAGCACACGGCCGCGGTCCTGCTGTGCAGCACGGGCAGTTCGAGCCTGGTCGCCGAGTCGCTGGTGGTGCCGTTGCGGGCCGGGCGGGCGCGCACCCGGCTCACCCGGTCCGTGCTCGGCTCGCGGGCGCCGCTCGGGCCGGTCACGCCGCTGAGCAGGCGGCTCCTCAAGTACGGGACCATGGGCCCCGGTTCGGCACCGGACAAGGTCGACGTGTGCGCGCGGATCGTGCACGCCTGCCCCACCGCCGTGCGCCACGGGTGGTCCCATGTGCTGGCCACGCTCGAACTGGACGTGGAGGTCGCCGCGTTGCGGGCGCCCACCGCCGTCCTGGCCGGTCTGGCCGACCGGCTCACGCCCGTCGTGCACGCGCGGCGGATCGCGGCCGCGCTGCCCGTCTGCGTGGGCCTCACCGAACTGGCCGGGGTCGGCCACATGACGCCCATAGAGGCGCCGGACGCCGTCACCGGGCGCATAAGGGAACTCGTCGGCACGTACGTACAGGTCAAGGAGGGCGCATGAGCAAGGTCAGCCTGGAGGGTCAGGTCGCCGTCGTCACGGGCGCCGCGCGCGGAGTGGGCGAGCTGCTCGCGCGCAAGCTGTCGGCGCGCGGGGCGAAGGTCGCGCTCGTGGGCCTGGAGCCGGACGAGCTGAAGCAGGTCGCGGCGCGGCTGCACACCGAGGCCGCGTACTGGCACGCCGACGTCACCGACCACGGGGCGATGGCGCGGGTCGCGCGGGAGGTCAAGGAGCACTTCGGGAAGGTCGACATCGTCGTCGCCAACGCGGGCGTGGCCGGCGGCGGGCCGTTCGTGGAGTCCGACCCCGACGCGTGGCGCCGCGTCATCGAGGTCAACCTCATCGGCAGCGCGGTGACCGGGCGCGCCTTCCTGCCCGTCCTCATGGAGAGCCGCGGCTATCTGCTCCAGATCGCCTCGTTCGCCGCGATCGCGCCGGCGCCGATGATGACGGCGTACTGCGCGTCGAAGTCGGGCGTCGAGGCGTACGCGCACGCGCTGCGGGCGGAGGTCGGCCACAAGGGCGTCAAGGTCGGCGTCGGCTACCTGTCCTGGACGGACACCGACATGGTGCGGGGCGCGGACCAGGACGACGTGATGCGGGAGCTGCGCCAGCGCCTGCCGTGGCCGTCCAACAAGACGTACCCGCTGGGCCCCGCCGTGGACCGCCTGGTCGCCGGGATCGAGCGGCGCTCGGGCCATGTGTACGCGCAGTGGTGGCTGCGGGGCATGCAGGGCATCCGCGGCTATCTGCCGGGCCTGATCGGCACGGTGGGCCAGCGCGAGATGCGCCGCTTCGAACCCCGCCTCGGCGACGTGCCGACCGGCCTCGTCGGCGCGGGCGGCTCGGCGGACGAGCGGGCGCGGGCACAAGCGGGGGCCTGACCCCGGGCGCCCGAACCCCGGCGGGTGGGCCCGCGCGTCGGCGAAGCGCGAGAGAGGCCCGCCCGGCGTCCCGGGGGGCCTCTCGTCTCACGCGCGGGGTGGCGTCAGATGTCCTGGTCGAACGTGTCCTGACGCTCACGCGCGGCGTTCCGGGCCCGCTCCTGGGCCTGCGAGGACCGCTCGGACGCCTCGTCGCGGGTCTGCGTGCCGCGCTCGCGCATGTCGTCGCGGGCCTGCGAGGCGCGCTCGCGTGCCTGGCTCTTGTCGCCCTTGGCGCTCTTGGCCTTGTCGGCGAGGTCCTGAGCCTTGTCCTGGAACTGGTCCTTGATGCCCATGCGATTCACTCCCGTTGTGGGTGAGGGGGTTGGGGCCTCGACCAGATTTACACGGGTGGACACTCCGCGCATTTCGATCAAGTACGCAGCGTGACCGGCGGCTTGGCGCGCGGCGTCAGGAGCGGGGCGGCAGCGGCGGACGACGGCGGTCCGGGACGTCCGAGTAGCCCGGCGGCACCGCCGCCGGCTCGCGCTCCAGGAGCTCAAGCGCCACCCTGACCGCGTCGTCGAGCTGCGCGTGCCGCCCCTCCGCCCAGTCCAGCGGCGTGCGCAGCGCCTCGATGTCCGGCGGCACGCCGTGGTTCTCCACCGACCAGCCGTACGCGTCGAACCAGCCCGCGTTCATCGGCACCGTGATCACCGTGCCGTCGCCGAGCCGGTGCCGCCCGGTCATGCCGACCACGCCGCCCCAGGTGCGCTGGCCGACGACCGGGCCGAGGCCGAGCAGCTTGAAGGCCGCCGTGATCATGTCGCCGTCCGAGGAGGTCGCCTCGTCGGCCAGCGCCACCACGGGGCCGCGCGGCGCGTTCGAGGCGTAGGAGACGGGCTGGGCGTTGCGGGTGATGTCCCAGCCGAGGATCTTGCGGGTGAGCTTCTCCACGACCAGTTCGCTGATGTGCCCGCCCGCGTTGCCGCGCACGTCCACGATCAGCGCGGGCCGGGACACCTCAAGGCGCAGGTCCCGGTTGAACTGCGCCCATCCGGAGCCGCCCATGTCGGGGATGTGCAGATAGCCGCACTTGCCGCCGCTCAGCTCCCGCACCACCTCCCGGCGTTTGGCCACCCAGTCCTGGTAACGCAGCGGGCGTTCGTTGACGAGGGGGACGATCGCGACCCGCCGGGCGCGGCCGCCGCCCTCCGCCGGGCGGAACGTCAGCTCGACGGTCGTGCCGCCCGCCGCCGCGAGCAGGGGGTAGGGCCCGGTCACCGGGTCGACGGGGCGGCCGTCGACGTGCGTGAGGATCGCGCCCTCGCGGATGCCCGATCCGGCCAGCGGCGAGCGCGCCTTGGAGTCCGAGGAGTCGCCGGGCAGGATCCGCTTGACCAGCCAGCCGCCGTCCCGGCGGACGAGGTTCGCGCCGAGCAGGCCCATCGCGCGCTGGTAGTGCGGCGGGCCCTCGTTGCGGCGGGCGGGGGAGACGTAGGCGTGGGAGGTGCCCAGCTCGCCGAGGACCTCCCGCAGCAGGTCCGCGAACTCGTCGGGGGACGCGACGCGTTCCACCAGCGGGCGGTACTGCGCGAGCACCCCGTCCCAGTCGATGCCGCACATATGGGGGTCCCAGAAGTACGCGCGGATGATGCGGCCCGCCTCCTCGTAGGCCTGCCGCCACTCGGCGGCCGGGTCGACCTCGTGCAGGACGCGGCGCAGGTCGATCCAGACCGTCGTGTCGCCGTCGCCCTGCTCGGTGGCGGGTACGGCGGTCAGGTCGCCCTCGTCGACGACCACGAGCCGTGAGCCGTCGCCGCTGAGCGCGAACCAGTCCAGGTGGTCGACGAGTGGGGACTTCTTCGCCTTGGCGATGTCGAAGTGCTCCAGGGTGGGGCGGCCCGAGGTGTCGGCGGGGTTGGCGAAGGTCTCGCCGAGCGCGCCCGAGATCGGCCAGCGCAGCCAGACCAGGCCGCCGCCGCTGACGGGGTGCAGCGCCGAGTACTTGGACGCGGCGACGGGGAAGGGGGTCACCCGGGCGGCCAGCCCTTCCGTCTCCACCATGGTCGTGCCGTCGCCCTCGCTGTTGTCGGCCGGGTCGAGGCCGCCGGCCGCCGGGCGCCCGTCGGGCAGCAGCGCGAAGGGTGAGGGGGTCGCCGAGGAGAGCGGCACGAGGTAGGGGCGGCAGCCGAGGGGGAAGGACAGGTCGCCGGTGTGCACGTCGTAGACGGGGTCGAAGCCGCGCCAGGAGAGGAAGGCGAGGTAGCGGCCGTCGCGGGTGAAGACGGGGTTCTCGTCCTCGAAGCGGCCATTGGTGACGTCGACGATCGTGCGGGCTCCGGGGCCCGCGATCCGGGCCAGCTTGATCTGGCGCAGGGAGCGGCCGATGCCGGGGTGCGACCAGGTCAGCCAGGTCCCGTCCGGGGAGAACGCCAGATCGCGCACCGGCCCGTTGACGGACCGGATCAACTCGATGACCTCGACGGCGTCGCCCTGCCCGACGGCGGCGCCTGCCGGGGGCCGGTGGGCCGTTCGGGTCCCGGGGTTGCCGTCGTCCTCCCCCGCGTCTGCGGTCCCGCCGTCCGTGGCGGACGCCTCCGCGGCCTCCTCGGTCCCGAGGGGCTCACCATTCTCGCCTGCCTCCCTGCTCGCGGCGGCCGCCTCCGCCTCGCGGATCTCGCCCACCTCGCGGATCTGCCGGTTCAGGTCGGCGCTCACCTCGTCGGACAGGGCGATGAGCAGGAGGCGGCCGTCGTTCGAGGCGACGGCGAGGCGTTCGCCGTCCGGGTCGGACACCAGTTCCTGGACGCGGCCGAGCCCGCCGGTCACCAGCCTGCGCGGCGGCCGGTCGCCGCTGGCGCGCGGCAGGTAGGCGATCTCCACGGCGTCCTCGCCGTCGGCGTCGGTGACGTAGGCGACCTGGCCGCCGGTGCCGAGCATCTCGGGCAGCCGCACGCGCACGCCGGGGGTGTCGGTGATGGTGCGGGCGGGGCCGTCCCGGTGGGTCAGCCAGTACAGGCTGCCGCGTACGACGACGGCGCTGGCCCGGCCCGTGGTGTCCACGGAGATCGCGTCGAGGTGCTGCGCGGCCGGCACCTGGTAGATCCGCCGCCCCGGACGCGGCCCGCCGAGCCGTACGTCCAGGCGGCGCGGCGCGGAGTCGGCGGTGAGCGCCTCGACCAGCCAGATGTCGCCCGCGCACTGGTAGACGACCCGGGTGCCGTCGCTGGCGGCGTGCCGGGCGTAGAAGGCGTCGTGATCGGTGTGGCGCCGCAGGTCGGTGCCGTCCGGCAGGCAGGAGTAGAGGTTGCCGACGCCCTCGTGGTCGGAGAGGAACGCGATGCGCCCGGCCACGAACATGGGGGAGTCCAGGTGCCCGTCGAGGTGGCCGAGGATCTGCTCGCCGTGCATCCACAGGCGCCCGGTGGCCCCGCCCCGGTACCGCTTCCAGGCGGCCGGCTCGTGGGGCGGCTTGCCCGTCAGGAGCAGCGTCTTGCGGTCGCAGTCGTCGTCGGCGAGCGTGTCGGTGATCGCGATGTCGGCGACGGGACCCCAGGGCAGCTTGCCGCCGGGGGAGCCGTCGACGGGCACGCTGTAGGCCCAGCAGAAGTGCGAGAAGGGCTGGCCGTGCGAGGAGACGGCGAGGACGTCCCCGTCGGGGGACCAGCCGCAGACCCGGGTGTCGGTGCTGCCCCAGTAGGTCAGCCGGCGCGCGGGCCCGCCCGCCACCGGCGCCAGATGGATCTCCGGGTCGAGGCTGCGCCAGCTCGTGTACGCGATGTGGCGGCCGTCGGGCGAGAAGCGGGGGTGGCCCACCTTGGTGCGGTCGACGGTGAGCCGCCGGGCCCGGCCGTCGGGGGTGCCCGCCGGTGTGAGCGGGGCCACCCAGAGGTCGTCCTCGGCGGCGAAACAGAGGCGATCGCCGCTGAGGTGGGGAAATCGCAGGTAGGCGGGGTCCGCCTGGGCATCGTCGCGCTCGTCGGTCACCTCACCATGCTTTTCCGCCCGGCAGGCCCCGGCAACTCGTGGCGGGCCGCGTGACGCACACCACGAACGAAACGGTTTCGTTTCGTTAAGGGGTGGCCTACAGTCGAGGGGTACGAAACCGTTTCGTTCACGGAGTCGGGCGGCCTGCGCCGGGCCGCCGTCTCACCAGGAGGTGGGGACCATGGCCGAGCCGACGACCGCGCGGCGCAGCAGGATCACGCCCGAGCGCGAGGCCGAGCTGTACGAGGCCGTGCTCGACCTGCTCCGCGAGGTCGGCTACGACGCCCTCACCATGGACGCCGTGGCCACCCGTACGCGCTCCAGCAAGGCCACCCTCTACCGCCAGTGGGGGAGCAAGCCCGAGCTGGTCGCCAAGGCGCTGCGGCACAACAAGCCGGTCTCTCTGGCGGAGATCGACACCGGATCGCTGCGCGGCGACCTGTCCGAGATGGTGGCCCGCTCCGACGACTGCCAGATGGAGAAGGACGCCGCGCTGATGCGGGGCCTGTTCCACGCCGTCCACGACAACCCCGAACTCCACCGGGCGCTGCGGAACCTGCTCATCGAGCCGGAGCTGACGGGCCTGAACGATCTGCTGCGCAGAGCCGTGGAGCGCGGTGAGGTCGCCGCGGACAACCCGGCGCTGGAGTACACCGTCCACATGCTGGTCGGCGGTTTCGTCGCCCGGGACCTCATCGAGGACCGCCCGGTCGACCGCGCTTTCCTCGCCTCGTACGTGGACGCCGTGATCCTCCCCGCCCTCGGCGTCTGACCGCTCCACCCCCCGTCCCGGCGCGACCGCTGACGCCGCCGGGCCGATCCCCCTCGCCCTGCAGCCACCCCGGGCTGCGTGTCACCTCGACCTGACCGGGAGTACGCCCCCGTGGCCACGTTCCTCTACAAACTCGGCAAACTAGCCTTCCGAAAGCGGCACTTCGTCGCCCTGATCTGGGTGGCGCTCCTCTCGCTCGCCATGGTCGGCGCGGCATCGGCGCCCACCGCCTCCTCCAGCTCCTTCTCCATACCCGGCACGGAGGCCCAGAAGGCCTTCGACCTGCTGGAGAAGCGTGTCCCCGAGGCCAGCGCCGACGGCGCCAGCGCCCGCGTCGTCTTCAAGGCGCCGGCCGGCGAGAAGGTGACGGACCCGGCCAACAAGGCCGAGATCGTCAAGACCGTCGGCGCCCTGAAGTCCGGCTCGGACCAGGTGGCCCGCGCCGACGACCCGTTCCGCGCCAAGACCGTCAGCAAGGACGGCTCCACCGCGTACGCCTCGGTCTCGTACAAGGTCACCGCCATGGAGCTGACCGACGAGGACCGCGACGCGCTGGAGAAGACCACCGACAAGGCCCGCGCGTCCGGGCTCACCGTCGAGGTCGGCGGCGACGCGCTCCAGGCCATGCCGGAGACCGGGTCCACCGAGATCATCGGCATCGCGATCGCGGCGGTCGTCCTCGTCATCACCTTCGGCTCGCTGATCGCGGCCGGGCTCCCGCTGCTCACCGCCCTCATCGGCGTCGGCATCGGTGTCTCGTCCATCACCGCGCTGGCCGACGCCCTGGACCTCGGCACCACCACCTCGACGCTCGCCATGATGATCGGCCTCGCGGTCGGCATCGACTACGCGCTCTTCATCGTCTCGCGCTTCCGCGGCGAGCTGGCCGAGGGCCGCGACCGCGAGGAGGCGGCGGGCCGCGCGGTCGGCACCGCGGGCTCCGCGGTCGTCTTCGCCGGGCTCACCGTCGTCATCGCGCTGGTCGGCCTAGCCGTGGTGAACATCCCGATGCTCACCAAGATGGGCTTCGCCGCGGCCGGCACGGTCGTCATCGCCGTGCTCATCGCGCTGACCCTCATACCGGCGCTGCTCGGGTACGCGGGCCGGCTCGTCCTGCCGATGGGCGAGAAGAGCCGGCTGTTCGGCGGCGGCAAGAAGCCGGCCGGTGCCGACGCCGACGCCGAGCAGCCGGGTGCCGCCAAGCCGAACATGGGCACCCGCTGGGCCCGCTTCGTGGTGCGCCGCCCGATCGCGGTGCTGCTGGTCGGCATCGTCGGGCTCGGCGCCGCCGCCCTCCCCGTCTCGCAGCTGGAGCTGGGCCTGCCGGACGACGGCGCGCAGCCCACGTCCACGACCCAGCGCAAGGCCTACGACCTGGTCTCGGACGGTTTCGGGCCGGGCTTCAACGGCCCGCTGATGGTCGTCGGCGACCTCAAGGGCGCCGACGACCCGAAGGCGGCCGCCAAGGAGATCACCAGGACCATCTCGGGCCTCGACGACGTCCTGACGGTCGCCCCGCCGATGATCGACAAGGCGGGTGACACCGCGATCATCAGCGTCGTGCCGTCCTCCAAGCCCAGCGGCGTCGAGACCGAGGACCTGGTCCACTCGATCCGGGACACCGGCGCGAGGATCACCGGCGACACCGGCGCCGAGATCATGGTGACCGGCACCACCGCCATGAACATCGACGTCTCGCAGAAGCTCAACGACGCCCTGCTGCCCTATCTGGCGCTGGTCGTGGGCCTGGCCTTCCTGCTCCTGATCGTCGTCTTCCGCTCGGTCCTGGTCCCGCTCAAGGCGGCCCTCGGCTTCCTGCTCTCGGTCCTCGCGGCCCTCGGCGCCGTTGTCGCGGTCTTCCAGTGGGGCTGGCTCGGCTCGCTCTTCGGCGTGGAGCAGACCGGCCCGATCATGTCGATGATGCCGATCTTCATGGTGGGCGTGGTCTTCGGCCTCGCGATGGACTACGAGGTCTTCCTGGTCACGCGCATGCGGGAGGCGTACGTCCACGGGGAGCGGCCCGGCCAGGCGGTCGTGACCGGCTTCCGGCACGGGGCCCGGGTGGTCTCGGCGGCGGCCGTCATCATGATCGCGGTGTTCGCGGGCTTCATCGGCTCCAGCGAGCAGATGGTCAAGATGATCGGCTTCGGCCTCGCGATCGCGGTGTTCTTCGACGCGTTCGTGGTCCGCATGGCGCTGGTGCCCGCCGTCCTCGCGCTGCTCGGCGGGAAGGCGTGGTGGCTGCCCAAGTGGCTGGACCGCGCGCTGCCGAACGTCGACGTCGAGGGCGAGGGGCTGCGTACGGCGGCGGAGCGGGACGCCGATCCGGACGCGGACCGGGACCTGGTGCGGGTCTGACTCCGCCGGACGGGGCCGGGCCGGCGTCCGGCCCCGTCGGCCGGCTCAGTGGTTGACCGGGGTGGCGGTGTAGGTGCGGCGCAGGAAGCGGATCAGCGTCGCGGCGTCGAACTGGACGACCGTCACCCCCTCCCGCGCGTGGAACTCCACGACCGTCTGGACCCGGCCGCAGGGCCAGATGTGCACGTCACCGGCGGTGACCGGGGCGCGCAGGCCCCTTTCGAGCAGGTGCCGCGCGAGAACCCGCTCGCGGTGGCCGGGGAGGCCGATCCGTACGGTGTGCGGGTCGGCCTCCGCGTCGTAGCGCAGGACGGCGGGGACGGCGCGGTGGCCCTCGGAGGAGTCCGTGACGAGGTGGGCGCGTGCGTACTGCTCGACTGCGGACATCGCTGAACTCCTCATCCCGGCGCCATTTCCTCACCAATGTCCCATATGTCCGGCCGTCTGCCCTGAGGTGGCGGCCGAAGTGACCCACCCGGCGGGCGTAGCCGTATCGGGACGTCGGTGCTCTTGCAAACAGTTCGCAACAAGGCCGTATCCTTGAACGGTTCACGAGCGAGCTGCCCTGCCAGGGCCCCTGCCCAGGAGTGCACGCATGCATGTCCCCGACGGATTCATCAATGCTCCCGTCTCCGCCGCGGCGGGGGTCGTCGCCGCGGGAGCCGTGGCGGTCAGCCTCAAGGGCGCCCGGCGCGAACTGGACGAGCGGGCGGCCCCGCTCGCCGGACTGGTCGCCGCCTTCATCTTCGCGGTGCAGATGCTGAACTTCCCCGTCGCTGCGGGCACCAGCGGGCACCTCCTCGGGGGCGCGCTCGCCGCGATCCTCGTCGGCCCCTACACCGGGGTCCTGTGCGTCTCCGTCGTCCTGCTCATGCAGGGCGTCCTCTTCGCGGACGGCGGCCTGACCGCGCTCGGCGTGAACATCACCGACATGGCGGTCGTCACCACCGTCGTCGCCTACCTCGTCTTCCGCGGCCTGGTGAAGGTCCTGCCGCGCGGGCGCCGCTCGATCACGGTCGCCTCCTTCGTCGCGGCGCTGCTCTCCGTGCCCGCCGCCGCGATCGCCTTCACGCTGATCTACGCCGTCGGCGGTACGACCGACGTCTCGCTGACCAGGGTCGCCACCGCCATGGTCGGCGTCCACGTCCTCATCGGCATCGGCGAGGCCGCGATCACCGCGCTCACCGTGGGAGCGGTGATCGCCGTGCGGCCCGACCTCGTGTACGGGGCGCGCGACCTGGCCCGGCCGCTGAAGCTGCGGGTCGGCGGGGAGCTGGTCGACGCGCCGGCCCCCGCCGCGGCACCGGCCGCCTCTGCCCGCCCTGCCCGCTCGGCCCCCTCGCCCAAGAAGGTGTGGCTCACGGGCCTCGCCGCCTCCCTCGTCCTCGCGGGCTTCGTCAGCTTCTACGCCTCCGCGGACCCCGACGGCCTGGAGAAGGTCGCCCGCGACAAGGGCATCGACAAGAAGGCCGAGGAGCACGCCGCCGCCGACTCGCCGCTCGCCGACTACGGCGTCAAGGACGTCACCGACGCCCGTCTCTCCGGTGGCCTCGCCGGTGTGATCGGGGTCGGCGTCACCGTGGTCGCCGGGTCGGCGGTGTTCTGGGCGCTCAGGCGGCGGCGTACGGGCGAGACGGGGCCCGCGTCGACCGCGGACGTCACCGGCGCCACCGCCCCCAGCGGCTCCGAGAAGGCCTGAGGTGGGCGCGGGCCACGCCCACCGGCTCTACCGGCACGGCCACTCGCCGGTGCACGCGCTGCCCCCGCACGCCAAGCTCGCGGCGGTCTTCTGCTTCGTGCTCGTCGTCGTCTCCACCCCGCGCGAGGCGATGTGGGCGTTCGGGGTGTACGCCCTGCTCCTCGCCGTCGTCGCGCGGGCGGCCCGGGTGCCGGCCGCGTTCCTCCTCAAGCGGCTGCTGATCGAGGTGCCCTTCGTGGCCTTCGCCGTCCTGATGCCGTTCGTGGCGCAGGGCGAGCGCGTCGACGTGCTCGGTGTCTCCCTGAGCGTGAGCGGCCTGTGGGGCGCCTGGAACGTCCTGGCCAAGGGGACGCTGGGCGTCGCCGCGTCGGTGCTGCTCGCCTCCACCACCGAACTGCGCGAACTGCTCCTCGGCCTCCAGCGGCTGAAGCTGCCGCCGCTGCTCGTCCAGATCGCCTCGTTCATGATCAGATACGGCGATGTCATCACCGACGAGATGCGCCGCATGAGGATCGCCCGGGAGTCGCGCGGCTTCGAGGCGCGGGGCGTGCGGCAGTGGGGCGTCCTCGCCAGGTCCGCGGGCGCGCTCTTCATCCGCTCCTACGAACGCGGGGAGCGGGTGCACCTCGCGATGGTCAGCCGTGGCTACGCGGGCTCGATGCCGGTCATCGACGAGGTGACCGCCTCGCGCGCGCAGTGGACGTACGCGCTGGCCCTCCCGTCCGCCGCGCTCCTCGTATGCCTGCTGGGGTGGACGCTGTGACCGCCGGCCGGGATGGATGCTGTGACGCGCCGACTGGAATGGATGCTGTGACGCGGATGGGTGTTGTGACGCGCCGACCGGGACGGATGCTGTGACGCGGATGGATGCTGTGACCTCGACGCCTTCGCTGGAAGTGGCCGGCCTCGCCTTCGCCTACCCCGACGGGCACCAGGCCCTGTTCGGCGTGGACTTCCGCGTCGGGCGCGGCGAGCGCGTCGCCCTGCTCGGGCCGAACGGCGCGGGCAAGACGACCCTCGTCCTGCACCTGAACGGCATCCTGACCGCCGGCGCGGGCACGGTGACCGTCGCCGGGCTGCCCGTCGGCAAGAAGCACATGGCCGAGATCCGGCGCCGGGTCGGCATCGTCTTCCAGGACCCGGACGACCAGCTGTTCATGCCGACGGTCCGCGAGGACGTGGCGTTCGGCCCCGCGGCGTCGGGAATGCGGGGGCCCGAGCTGGAGACGCGCGTGGCCAAGGCCCTGACGCAGGTAGGCATGGCGGACTACGCGGACCGCCCGCCGCACCACCTCTCCTTCGGCCAGCGCCGCCGGGTCGCGGTCGCGACCGTCCTCGCCATGGAGCCGGAGATCCTCGTCCTGGACGAGCCCTCGTCCAACCTCGATCCGGCCTCGCGGCGCGAACTGGCCGACATCCTGCGCTCCCTGGACGTCACCGTCCTGATGGTCACGCACGACCTGCCGTACGCCATGGAGCTGTGCCCGCGCGCGCTGATCCTCAGCGAGGGCACGATCGCGGCGGACGGTCCGACCGGCGACCTGCTGGCCGACGACGCCCTGATGCGCGCCCACCGCCTGGAACTGCCCTTCGGCTTCGATCCGAAGACGCTCAAGGCGAGCGGCCAGGGAATCACGGGCTAGCGGTGGCTGTTGGGCTGGACATGAATGACGTCATGGGTGGGGTGCGGGGCACGGTCGCCGACGGTTTCGAGGCGGTCCGCGAGGCCTTCGCACGCAACTTCGCCGAGCGCGGGGAACGCGGGGCCGCCGTCACCGTCTACCGGCACGGGCGCAAGGTCGTGGACCTGTGGGGCGGCACGCGGGACGTCGACGGCGACCTCGCCGCCGGGGACGCGCCCTGGGAGCCCGGCACGGCACAGGTCATCCGCTCGGCCACCAAGGGCGTGGCCGCCGCCGCCCTCCTCCTGCTCCACCAGCGCGGCGAGCTGGACCTGGACGCGCCGCTCGGCACGTACTGGCCGCAGTTCAAGGCGCGCGGCAAGGAAGGCGTCCTGGTGCGGCACGTCCTCGCGCACCGCGCGGCGGTACCCGCCCTGGACCGGCCGCTGACCCCGGCCGAGGCGCTCGACCCCGACCTCGCGGCGGCGGTGGTCGCGGCGCAGGCCCCGTTCTGGGAGCCCGGCGCGGACCACGGCTACCACGCGCAGACCTACAGCTGGCTCACCGGCGAGCTGGTGCGGCGCGTGACGGGCCAGGCCGTCGGGGAGTGGATCGCCGCCGAGATCGCCCGGCCGCTCGGCCTCGGCCTGTGGCTCGGGCTGCCGGAAACGGAGGCGGCGCGGGCCGGCCGGATGGGCCGCGTCGAACCGCCTGCCGCGGCGGGCGGTCTGCGCCTGCGGCCGAAGCGGAACGTCGCGGCGGCCTACGCGGACCCGAACTCGCTCACCCGCCGCGCCTTCGGGGCGATCGATCCCTCCCCGGACGAGAACGACCCGCTGTACCGGGCGGCCGCCCTGCCCGCCTCCAACGGCATCGCCACGGCGGACGGCCTTGCCCGCTTCTACGCCGCGCTCATCGGCGAAGTCGACGGCGGCACCCGGCTGTTCACCCCTCGGACGACGGAGGCGGCCCGGACCGAGCAGTCCGCGGGCCCCGACCGCGTCCTGGTCGTCCCCACCCGCTTCGGCCTCGGCTACATGCTGCACGGCGCCGCCTCCCCGCTGCTCGGCCCCGGCTCCTTCGGCCACCCCGGCCGCGGCGGCGCCCTCGGCTTCGCCGACCCGGAGTCGGGGACCGCCTTCGGGTACGTCACCAACGGGATGGGCAAGGGCGTCACCGCGGACCCGCGGGCCCAGGCGTTGGTACGGGCGGTGCGCGAGGGGCTCGGCGCGTAGCCGGACTCCGGGGCCCGCACCGGGACGAGGGGCGTCAGTTCCCGGCGGGGGCGCGGCTCTCGATCCGCCGCAGGGCGAGCAGGCCGCCGACACCGGGGGCCAGGGCGCGCCACCGGGCCCCGGGCGCGGCGGCCGACGGCACGGCCCACGTGGTGGCGATGACGACGAGGTACGCCGTGCCGTGCAGCGGGCCGAGCAGTGCCGAGAGCGCGGAGGCGTGGACCGTGCACAGGTTGGCCAGCAGCAGGACGAGCGAGAGGGCCTCGGCGGCGGCCGCGATCCGCAGGGTGCGCACGGGGCTCACGCTCCCGTGGTGGAGCCGGGGCGGACGATCATCAGGACGACGACGATCGCCCAGAGCAGGTTGAAGACGCCGGTGAGCATCGCCAGCCGGGCGGCAGCCTTCGCGGGCCCGTCGCCCCCGGACCCGGACCTTGGGCCGCGTGGCGCGTCGCCCTGCGCCAGCGCGAGCAGGCGGCGCTGGCCCGGCAGGACGGCCAGCGCCAACAGGCCCGCCGCGAGGGCGGTCAGGGCGAGCGAGGCGATGAGCCACGCGTCGCCGAGCACGCCGAGGCGGGCCCCGGTGGCGATGCCGAAGACGGGCACCGCGATGCCCGCGACCGCGTAGCCGCGGCACACCCGGTGCAGGAGCGCGGCGACTCTCGGCCCCTCCTCGCCGCCGATCGCCCGCAGCGCCTGGCGCGGGAACATCGAGGCGGCCACGGTGATCGACCCCACGGCGAGGATCGCCACGAGGACGTGGACGGACAGCAGGAACTTGGTCACGGCGGAGCCTCCGGAGGAAACATATACGTTGGCTGCCAATACATACACCGCCTACGGCCGCTTTGTGTAGGCTGCCTACTCATGAAGGCGGATGCGGTGCGCGGGCACCTCGACGGATTGCTGCTGGCCGTGCTGGAGCAGGGCCCCCTGCACGGGTACGCGATCATCGCCGCGGTGCAGCGCCGCAGCGGCGGCGTGCTGGAGCTGCGTACGGGCACCATCTACCCCGCGCTGAACCGCCTGGAGCGGCTCGGCCTGCTCAGCAGCGGCTGGCAGGCGACGGGGGAACGGCGGCGCAGGTGCTACGAGTTGACGGACGCGGGACGGGCGACGCTGGCCGGGGAGCGGGCGGCCTGGAGCGAGTTCACCGCGGCGATCGGCTCGGTCCTCAACCCCGCCCCGAACCCGGGACTCGCGACGTGACCCCCCTTGCCCCGCCCCTCCAGGCATACGTGGCCGAGCTGGCCGCCGCCCTGCACGGGCCCGCCAAGGCCAAGGTCCGCCTGGTCGAGGAGATGCGGGACGGACTCACCGACACGGCCGCCGCGTACGCCGACGCCGGACTGTCCGAGGAGGAGGCCGCCCACCGGGCGCTGCGGGAGTTCGGGACCGTCGCCGAACTCCTGCCCGGCTGCCAGCGGGAACTGACCGTCGCCCAGGCCCGGCACACCGCGCGGGCCGTCACCCTGGCCGCGCCGTTCCTGGCCGGCTGCTGGTACCTGGCCAGGACCGCGGGCCACGACCTGGCCTGGCAGCTGCCGCGCACGGCCCAGCTGTTCGCCGTCCACCTGGCCGTCGTCGCGACCCTCGCCGCGCTGCTCGCCGCGGCCGCGCTGGCCGCCACGGGCAGCCTCGCCCGCCGTCTGCCGACGCCGCGCCGGCTGCCGCTCGTGGTCGCCTGGGCCGGCACGGCCGCCAGCGCGGCCATGGCGGCGGCGACCCTCGCGCTCACCGCGGCGGCGGCCCTCACCGGCGACTGGCCCCTGCTCACCTGCGCCGGCCTGCTGGCCGCCGCGTCCCACGCCACCCTGGCCCCCTCGGCCCGCGCCTGCCGCCACTGCGCCCACCTCCCGGAACCGGCCACGGGCTGACGTGGACGGGCTCAGATCGCGACGCCGAGCTCCTCGCGCGTCCGGTGGAAGAACGCGCGTACGGCCGGCTCGCGTCTCCAAGGGACCAGGGCCGCGTTGAACTCGCGGACGTAGTCCTTGGCCCGGGTCGACTGGACGCGGGCGAGGATGTCCACGGACCGGTGGCCGAGTTCGAGCCCGTGGTCGAGGTCGCGGGCCTGAAGGTGGGCGGTCCCGACGATCGCGAGGCGCATGCCGACGGAGCGGGTGAACGCGCCGGCCGGCATGGCGGCGGCCCGCTGGTTCCAGGCCAGGGCCGCCTTGGGATTCCCCAGGTCCCGGAAGATCTCGGCGGCGTCCGCGGACAGGCGGGCGTGGTGGTAGAAGTCGATCCAGGCGGGTTCGTCCCCGCTGTCCGCCGCTGCCCGGTCGAGGAGGGACTCCGAGGCGGCCAGAGCCCGTGCGGCGGCTCGGGGGTCGTTTCCGCGGGCGTGCGCGCGGGCCTCGATGAGTCTGGTGAACGCCAGCACACGAGGAGTCGCGTGCCCCTTGGCCCGATTGAAGGCGCCCTGCGCCATGTCGACGGCCTCGGAGGCGAAACCCCGCATCAGGGTCTGCATGGCCATGGTGGTCAGCACGTAGCAACCCAACTGCACGTCGCCGCCGGCGCGGGCGAGCCGAAGGGCCTGGATGAAGTGACGCTGGGCGACCTCGTGCTGGCTGACGTCGAAGGCGGTCCAGCCCGCCATGCGGGACAGCTCGGCGGTGACGGAGAAGAGTTCACGGCCGGTCCGGTCGGAGAACGACCCTTCGAGGAGCGGGGTCGCCCTCCGGTCGAGACAGTCGGTGAGGGAGTTGGCCCGCCAGTTCCCGCCCCCGAACTTGGAGTCCCAGCGGCGGGCGTCGTCGGCGGCCTCACGCAGTTCGTCGAGGTCGGCCCGGCCGACCTGCCTGCCGCCGCGGCGTTCCGCGGTGTCGTCGGTGGGGGCGATGAGCCAGCGGGTGACGGGAGTGGTGAAGGCGGAGGCGGCGAAGGCCGATCCGGCTCCGGCCAGGAAGTCGCGGCGGTTCACGGAGCTCCAGAACGAAGTGGCGACGCGGATGGCATCGACGGGGTCCCGCGGGAAATCCAACCCCGCGTCCGCGTCCAGGGCCCCTGTGCCGCCCATGCCGATCTCACAGAGGCCGACGGGACGCCCGAGCCTCTCGGCGACGGCCTGTGCCAGCAGTTTGGGGACGGGCCATTTCGGTGTCATTCCCCGTCTGCACCAGTTCGCGACGGACGTGTGCGAGTAATCGGTCTCCACCCCGGCGGCCCGGGCGAGCTGGTTGACGCGCAGGGCCAGGGACTTGTGGCTCGCGCCACTGGCTTCGATGATCCGGGCCAGCTCCACGTTGGGCGGACGGGGCCGTCGGGCGACCGATGCCATGACCTGCTCCCTTGCCGGTGACTCACCATGGACGGGCCACCGACCCTATTCCTCCAGGCGGGGCCGCGAACCGTGGTCGCGAGATGTGAGCCCCCTTGTGAGCCCTCCCTCCGTCCTCGGCGAACGGCTGTGATGAACATCCGGACCACCGCCGGAACCGGCGACAACGCTCGTTGCGGCGGCGGTCGTGGCATGGCAACTCCTGATGCGGGGTGAACACACATGTGCGGAATCGCGGGGCTGGCCGGGACGGATGCCGTCCGACACGAGCGGACCGTCGGAGCGATGGGCGTCTCGCAGGCCTACCGTGGCCCGGACGGCACCAGGCACGCCGTCGGTTCGGACGGGCGGGCCGTACTGGCGATGAACACGCTGGCGATCGTCGACCCGGAAGCGGAGCCCGGCCCCTATCTCGACGGCGCGTCCGGGGTGCTGCTGGCCTTCAACGGCGAGATCTACAACTACCGGCATCAGGCGAAGGCCTGGGGCATTCCGCTCGCTGCCCGTGAGACCGACGCGCACTTCCTGCTGCGGGCCTGGGTCAGGTTCGGACCGTCCTGCCTGGACGGTCTGGACGGCATGTTCGCCCTCGCCGTCCACGACCCGCGGGTCGGGACGCTGTTCCTGGCCCGGGACCGGCTCGGCGAGAAGCCCCTCTACTGGCGCCTGGACGGCGGTCGGCTCGCGTTCGCCTCCGAGGTCACCACCCTGACCGGCTATGGCAGCGCACCGCTGGTGCTGCGGCCGGAGATGCGGGCGATCGAGACACCGACCGGCGTCGACACCCCCTTCCAGGGCGTCCAACTGCTCGCACCGGCCACCCTGCTGGCCTTCGATGTCACCACCGGCTCGCTCGACCAGCACGCCTACTGGCGCCTGGAGGCCCGGCAGCCGTTCACCGGCTCGTACCGCGCGGCCCTCGCGAAGTTCTCTGTCGTTCTGGCCGAGCAGGTCTCGCTGCGGGTACCGGCCTGCGACTTCGCGCTCCTGCTCTCGGGCGGTCTGGACTCGGCCGTGCTGGCCTGCCTGATGCGGCCTCCGGTCTGCGTCACCGTCCGCTACCGGGGCCAGGACAGGCTCGA
Organism: Streptomyces sp. NPDC034037; assembly: GCF_055575715.1. Taxonomy (NCBI): domain Bacteria; kingdom Bacillati; phylum Actinomycetota; class Actinomycetes; order Kitasatosporales; family Streptomycetaceae; genus Streptomyces; species Streptomyces sp. NPDC034037. The sequence continues at coordinate 505,279 of NZ_JBVISC010000004.1, forward strand.
CGAATCGGATGCAGCGGCCCGGGTCGCTTCCGGCATCGGCGCCGAACTCGTCGTGGTCGAACCGGACCAGGCCGACTTCACCCGGGCTCTGCCGCACATGATGTCGGCGCTGGACTACCCGATGGGCAACGCGTCCACCTTCTCCGAGTACATGGCCTACAAGAAGGTCTCCGACCTCGGGCTGAAGGTCGTCGTCGGTGGGCTGGGGCCTGACGAGTTCCTCATGGGGTACGTCCGACACGCCTTGGTCCTCTTCGGCCGGGACGCCGTTCTGGCTGCCGGCATGGACGCCTATGAGCCGTTGGCCGCGAAACTCACGCACACCGCGGGACAGCGTCTCGCTCCAGCGGAAGCGCTCGCCCGGCTCGTCCTGCGTGGTCCGGACCCCGAGGGACGGATCCAGGGGCTGATCGCCGCCGCGATGGAGAAGGCGGACGGGGATCTGGCGAGGGCCCTCACCCTCGCCGATCTGGCGACGGCCTGGCGGCCACTGGTGTTGACCAGTGACAAACTCGCCTCCGCCCATGCCCTCGAACGCAGATCTCCGTATCTGGCAAGGGAGTTGGTGGAGCTGTCCTACCGCTTGCCCTCGGCGCACAAGATTGGTCGTCCCGCCGAGGGGAAGCGGATCCTGCGGGACGCGGCGGGGGCACTCGGGCTGCCGCGGGAGATCTGGGGAAGCCGGGACAAGCGCGGCTTCGGCAGCCCTGTGCCGGCGTGGCTGAACGGACGGCTCAAGGCCTGGGCCGACGCCGAGATCCATACCGCCCTGGCCACTGCACCGACCGCGTTGCGGCCGCTGCTGGCGGGCGGGCTGACGCCGGGTGGGCGGTTCGACCGTACGCGGATGCAGGCCGTCATGGCAGCCGGCTGGCTGACCGGCCCGACCGTGCGGGCTGCCGCGTGACCCCCGACGCCCTCACTACCGTGTCCGCATGCGTCAGGAGACCACCCCCGAAAGCCCGGCCACCGCCCGTGGCGCGGTCGCGATCATCACCAACCGCCGCGGCGAAGTGCTCCTCCACCTCCGTGACGACCTGCCCTGCATCGCCTGGCCGGACCACTGGAGCGTGCTCGGCGGCGGCTGCGACCCCGGCGAAACCCCTGCCGAGGCGCTGGTCCGCGAACTGGACGAAGAAGCAGGCCTTGCCGTCGACGACCTGACCGAGCTCTTCGACATCCGCGACGAACACGGTTCGGGACAGCTGATCACGTTCTTCGCCGCCTCCTGGAGCGGCGACGAGACGCGCCTGTCCCTCACGGAGGGCGTCAGGCTCCAGTTCTGCCCCCCTCAAGATCTCGCACTGCGCAGAATCCCGCCGTTCATCCGGGACGGGATCAACCGTCATCTGGCCGCCCGGCCCGCCTGAACGTCCCGCCCCTTCGGGCCGGGCCGAGGTGGCGTCCGTCGGCCGCCCCCACCTCGCGAAGGAACCTGCTCATGAAGCTCACCGTGATCGGCTGCGGCCACCTCGGCGCCACTCACGCGGCCTGCATGGCCGAACTCGGCCACGAGGTCCTCGGCATGGACAGTGACATGGACAAGGTCGCGATCCTCAACTCCGGCAAGGCTCCCTTTCACGAACGCGGCCTCGACGACATGCTCGCCAAGTACACGGCCACGGGGCGGCTCGCCTTCACCGCCTCCTACGCGGAGGCCGCCGCCTTCGCTGATCTGCACTTCATCGGGGTCGGCACCCCGCAGCAGCCGGGCACATCCGACTACGACCTCTCCCAGCTGTTCGGCGCCGTCCGCCGGCTCGCCCCCCGCCTGACGAATCCGGCCGTCGTCGCGGTGAAGTCGACCGTCCCGGTCGGCACCGCGCCGCGCGTGCGCGACATGCTGCACGAGTACGCACCCGCCGGGGACGCCGTCGAGGTGGTCTGGAATCCAGAGTTCCTGCGCGAGTCGCACGCGATCGAGGACACCCTCCGACCCGACCGGCTCGTCCTCGGAGTCGACGCCCACCACTCCCGGGCCGAGGCGGTGCTGCGGCAGTGCTTCGGGAGGATCACCGCCTCGGGGACGCCGATGTTCGTCACGGACTGTGCCACGGCCGAACTCGTCAAGGCGTCCGCGAACGCCTTTCTCGCCACGAAGATCTCGTTCATCAACGCGATCGCCGAGGTCTGTGAGGCCGCCGGGGCCGACGTGGGCTGCCTCGCGGACATCCTCGGCCAGGACGCCCGCATCGGGCGGCATGGCCTGCGGCCCGGCCTCGGTTTCGGTGGGGGCTGCCTCCCCAAGGACCTCCGGGGGTTCGTGGCCCGCGCCGAGGAACTCGGTGTCGGCCGCTCACTGGCGATCCTCCGCGAGGTCGACGCGATCAACGACCGGCGTCGCGAACGCACCGTCGAGCTCGCCCGACGGCAACTGGACGGTGACCTCGGAGGGAAGCGGATCACCGTCTGGGGCGCCGCGTTCAAGCCCGGGACCGACGACATCCGTGACTCGCCCGCCCTGGCCGTCGCCCAGAAACTGCACGAGCTCGGTGCCGAGGTCACCGTCAGCGACCCGAAGGCTCTGGACAACGCGCGCAAGACGTGTCCGGAACTCGACTTCGTCGCCGACCCCGTCATCGCCGTGCAGGACGCCGACCTGCTGCTGCATCTGACCGAATGGCCGCAGTTCTCCCTCGTGGACCCGCGTCGGCTCGCGGCCGGCGTCTCGGTGCCGAACGTGATCGACGGCCGGGGCACCCTCGACCCGGTCGCCTGGCGCGAGGCCGGCTGGAACTTCCGCGCACTCGGTTGCCCCTGAGCCACGGACCGATGACGGGCCCGGCGCCGCCTACCCCGCGTGCAGCATCAACCCGATGCCCGCCACCATCAGCCCCGCCGCGACCAGCCTCGGTGTGCCGAAGCGTTCCTTGAAGAAGATCGCGCCTATCGCCGCGCCGACGATGATCGAGGACTCCCGCAGGGCCGAGACCGGGGCCAGGGCCGCCTTGGTCTGGGCCCACAGGACCAGGCCGTACGCCGAGACCGACAGGGCCGCGCCGAGCAGGCCCACCGCCGCGAACGGGCGGAGTCTCGCGGGGAGTTCGCCGCGCCAGCGGTACGCCGCGTAGAGCGGGATCGCGAGGCCCTCCAGGATCATCAGCCACGCGATGTAGCCCATCGAGGAGCCGGAGGCGCGCACGCCGAGGCCGTCCACCACCGTGTACGCCGCGATGGAGACGCCCGTCGCGAGGGCCGCGCCGATCGCCGGCCAGTCCGGGCGGCGCCCCGAGCCCCGTATGCCCCACAGGGCGAGGCACGTCAGGCCCGCGCACGACACGGCTACGCCCGCCGCCTGCCGGCCATCCGGGGTCTCGCCCGCGAACACCGCCGCGAGGACCGTCACCACCAGCGGCGCCGTGCCGCGCGCGATGGGGTACGCCTGGCCGAAGTCACCGAGCTTGAACGACCGCATGAGCAGGGCGTAGTAGCCCACGTGCAGGAGGGCGGAGAGGACCAGGTAGGGCCAGGCCCCCGCCGCGGGGAGCGCCACGAAGGGGGCCAGCAGCAGGCCGATCAGCGTGCCGCCGCCGGCGATGAGCGTGAAGCCGACCAGCTTGTCCGTGATGTGGTGGGCGATCGCGTTCCAGGCGGCGTGCGTGACGGCGGCGAGCAGGACCGCCGCCGCGACCAGCGGGGTCACCGCGCGGTCTCGCGCACGTCCACCGGGGTGCCGCCCGCATGGGCGATCAGCGACTCGGGGTCCATGGGGAAGACGGCGTAGGGGGTGCCCGCCGCCGCCCACACCACGTCGTGGGCGAGGAGCGAACGGTCGGCGAGGACGCGGGTCCTGGCGGCGTGGCCGAAGGGCGGCACCCCGCCGATCGCGTAACCGGTGGTCTCCCGGACCACATCCGCCTTGGCCCGCGTGACCTTCTCCGCGCCCAACTCCCGCCGCACCAGCTCCACGTCGACCCGGGACGCGCCGTCCATCAGGACCAGGACCGGCACGCCGTCCGCCGCGAAGATCAGCGACTTGCAGATCTGGCTCAGTTCGCAGCCGATCGCGTCCGCCGCCTCCTGCGCGGTACGGGTCTGCTCCGGGAAGCGGCGGGCCCGGCCGATCACCTCGGCCAGGCCCAGCTCACGCAGGGCGGCGGCGAAACGGGGGTGGGCGGCGGACTCGGCCGGTTCCACGGACCCGGCCGGGGCGGCGCCCCCGGTGCCGGCGGGCTCTGCGGACGCGGCGCGTTCAGAAGTGCTCATGCGCGGCACGCTAGCGGTCCGTGTACGGGACATGCGACCGCGTATCCGCATGGCGGACACCGGACAGGGGCCCGGTAGAGCACCCGGCGGAGCTTCCCCTGGAACCCGCCGCCCCGGTACGGCAGCCCCCGGGGCCCTGGGGCCTCGGCCCCCGGCTCAGCCCCCGGCCAGCAGCATCGCCCGTACCAGCGGGCCCGCCGAATCCCCGCCGTGGCCGCCCTGTTGCACGACCGCCGCCGAGGCCAGGTCGCCCCGGTACGCCGTGAACCAGCCGTTCGGCTTCTTCTGGCCGTCGACCTCCGCCGAGCCCGTCTTCGCGCCGGCGTCGGAGCCAAGGCCCCGCATCGGCTCCGCCGCGGTGCCGGCCACCGCCGTGTAGTGCATGAGGTCCCGCAGCGCCGAGGCCGTCGCCCCCGACATCCTGCGCGGCGCCGTCGCGAGCGTGCGGTCGTCGAGGTCGGGCGAGACCAGGTAGGGCTGGCGGAACCTGCCGGACTTCACCGTCGCCGCGACCGACGCCATGTTCAGGGGGTTCATCCGCACCCCGCCCTGCCCGATCAGCGAGGCCGCCATCTGGGCGTCCGACTGGACCGGGACCGCGCCGTCGAAGGACGGCACGCCGATCGACCAGTCGTCGCGGCCGAGGCCGAAGACGTCCTGCGCCTGCCGGGTCAGCGAGTCGTTCTCCAGCTTCTTGGCGCGGCTGATGAAGGCCGTGTTGCAGGAGCGCGCGAAACTCGCCCGGAACGTGCCGTTCTTGATCTGGAACTTGTCGTCGTTCTGGAACTTCCAGCCGCCGTACGTCACGTACTTGGGGCACGGATGCTTCTTGTCCACCCCGGCCAGCTTCTTCTCCAGGAGCATGGAGGAGCTGATGACCTTCATCGTGGAGCCGGGCGCCAGGGAGCCCTGGAAGGCCATGTTGAAGCCGGTGGGGTTGGAGTTGGCGGCGGCCAGGATCTCACCGGTGCTCGGCTTGACGACGACCACGGAGGCGCGCTGCCGCTTGGCGGTCTCCCGCTCCGCCGCGGCCTGCAACCGACCGCTGAACGTCGTCCGCAGCGTCCCCGGGGTGCCCGACGAGAGCGTCAGGAGCGTCTTGTCGGGCGTCGACCTCGCGTCGTCCTTCTTCGACCTCGCGCCGTCCTTCTTGGCCGGGGCCCCGTTCGCGGCAGCGCCCTCGCGCGCGGAGCCGGCCGGTCCGTCGTCCGCCCGCACCACCCGAAGTTCCACGCCCGCCCGGCCGCCGGCCTTCTTGCCGTACTTCTCGCGCAGGCTGTCCAGCACCGTCCCGAGCGAGGGGTACTTCGCCGCCGTCAGCTCCTTGCCGTCCCGGTCCACCGCCTTGATCGGCGGGTCGCCCGCCTCCCCCGTGACCAGCCGGTCGCCCGCCCGCAGTTCGGGGTGCGGGACCGAGGGGCGCCAGGCGACCAGCGTCCTGCCGTCGCTCTTCCGGCGCACCACCGTCAGCTCGGACGCGTAGGCGAAGGGCTTGCTCTGCCCCTTGTACGCCACCATGGTGGCCGCCTTGAAGGGCACCTCCGTACCGGAGCGCCTGCCCGGCGTCAGCCGTATCTCCCGGAAGCGGCCCTCCTCGCGGTAGGACGTCAGGGCCTCGCGGGCCGCGTCCCGGTCGTCCGTCAGCGCGGCGGCCCGGGACACGTCGCCCTTGGACCACGCCGTGAGGAACGCCCGCGCGGTGTCCCGCACCTCGGCCGGCGTCGGCGGCCCCGAGGCCACCCGCTTCCCGTCGGCCGAGTCGCCCGACCCGGAACCGGGGCCACCGGAGAGCGCGTACGCGGCGGCCCCCACCCCGCACAGGACGACGGCCGCCGCCCCCACGAGCACTCCCGGACGCATCCGCGTGTCCCGTGATCCGCCGTCCTTGCGCCCGGCGGCGCGCCTTCGCTTGCCCACAAAACCTCCGCAGTCTCCCCGGGGAGCCCCCAAGCTCCGCACCGGAAGGCCACCTTAGAGGCGTACGGCGAGGCCCTTGACCACTTTTCCGTCCGGCCGCACGGCGTTCGGGCCCGCCCTCTACCCTGCGCACGCCTCGTCGGCGGGGCCCGCCGGGGCGCCGGACCCGCACCGCGTCAACCGCGCCCCCTGCACCCGGACCGCACCACCCTCACCCCACCCGCAGCACGTCCGCGACGATCGGCCCCGCCGCGTCGCCGCCGTGCCCGCCCCGCTGCACCATCGCGGCGGCCGCCACATCGCCCCGGTAGCCGGTGAACCAGCTGTCGGACGTCGCCTGCCCCCCGACCTCCGCCGACCCGGTCTTCGCGCCGATGTCCCCCGGCAGGCCCGCCATCACCCGGGCCCCGGTGCCGCTGACCGCCGTGCGGCGCATCATCCGGCGCAGCTGGGCCACGGTCGAGGCGGGCAGGCCGCGCGCGGTGGCCAGTTCGCGGTCGTCGAGGGACCTCGGCACGATCACCGGCTGCCGGAAGGCGCCCGTCATCGCGGTCGCCGTGACCGAGGCCATGGTCAGCGGGTTCAGCTGGACCGTGCCCTGGCCGATGGCGTTGGCGGCGCGCTCGGGGCCGGGGGAGGGCGGGACGGAGCCGTCGAAGGAGGGGACGCCCACCTTCCAGTCGCCGAGGCCGAGGCCGAAGCCGTCGCGGGCCTCCTCGGTCAGGGAGGCGTCGGTGAGCCCGCCCTCGTCCACGAGCTTCACGAACGCGGTGTTGCAGGAGCGCGCGAAGCTCTCCGCGAACGTCGCGGACTCGTCGGGCGCGAGGCCCGTGAGGTTGTGGAAGGTCTGGCTCTGCCAGGTCGCGGTGGCCGGGCAGGGCGCGGGCCCGTCCGCCTTGGCCACGCCCTTGTCGAGGAACATCGCCGCCGAGACGATCTTCATCGTGGAGCCGGGCGCCACCTTGCCGAGGAACGCGGCGTTCCAGCCGTCCTCGCGGTGGTTGGCGACCGCGAGGACCTCGCCCGTGCTCGGCTTGACCGCGACCACCGACGCGTCGCGGTTGCGCAGCACCGCTTGCTCCGCCGCCTTCTGCACGGGCGCGCTGAGCGTTGTGCGCAGCTTGCCGGGCCTGCCCTTGGCGAGGGTGAGCAGCGTGCGGGTCCCGGCGTCCTCGTCGGCGTGTCGCACGTACAGCTCCACGCCCGGCCTGCCGCCCGCCGTCCTGGCGTACTTCGTGCGCAGGTCGGCCAGGATCGGGCCGAGCGAGGGGTACTGCTTCGCGTGCAGGACGGTGCCCGCGCGGTCCACCGCCTGGAGGGCCGGCGCCTCGGCCTCGCCCGTCACCAGCGTGTCGCCCTTCTTCAGGGCGGGGTGCAGGACGGCCGCCGACCAGTCGACGAGCGGGCGGCCGGTCGTCTCGCCCCGTACGACGGTCAGCTCGGAGTCGTAGGCGAGAGGCTTGCTCCGGCCCTTGTACGACACCGTGGCCGACACGGAGAACGGCACGCGCGCGCCGGACGCCCGCTTCGGGGTGAGCCGCACCTTCGTCAGCCGCGCGTCCTCGCGGTAGCCGGTCAGGGCGCTCAGGGCGGCCTCGGCGTGGTTCGTGTACGCGGCGGCCCGCCCGGCGTCGCCCTTCGCCCAGGCCGTGAGGAACTGCCGGGCGGTGTCGCGCACCTCGCCGCCGGTGGGCGGCCCCGTCCGCACCTGCTCGAGGCCGGGCCCCGCGGAACCGCCGCCACCGCTGACCCCGCTCACCAGGTTGTACGCGCCGTACCCGGCGCCCCCCACCATGACGGCGAAGACCCCGCCGACCAGAGCGGCCTTTGCTCCGTTGCGCACGATGCGCCCCCTCCCCAGGAGAGCCTTCCCCAAGGAGTCGCCCGGGAAGGCCTTTCCTCCGGCACTTTATGGGCAGGAAGGGAATGGGGGGACGGCTGTTATCGGAAGGTGTCCCGCCTCTCAGACCCAGGTGTCCAGCCACATTCGGGACCGCCAGGAATCGATGGGAATGGCGGTGCCGGTATAGATGGGCCAGAAGTAGATGAAATTCCACAGGATGAGCAGGACGACGACGCCGGACGCGGCGGCACCGGCGACGCGGCGCCGCTCACCGGAGCCGGCCGGCCCCAGCATCGCGCCGATGAGCATCGCCACCGCCAGGCACAGGAACGGCACGAAGACGACCGCGTAGAAATAGAAGATCGTCCGCTCCTGGTAGAAGAACCAGGGCAGATAGCCGGCCAGGACCCCGCAGAGGATCGCGCCCGCCCGCCAGTCGCGGCGGAACGCCCACCGCCACAGGACGTAGACGAGCGCGCACCCCGCCACCCACCACAGCAGCGGGGTGCCGAGCGCGAGGACCTCGCGGGCGCACTTCTCGGTGGTGCCGGCCGGGCAGCCGTCCTTGCCGGGCAGCGGCGACTCGTAGAAGTAGGAGACGGGCCGGCCGTCGACGAGCCAGCTCCAGGGGTTGGACTGGTAGGTGTGCGGCGAGGACAGGCCCACGTGGAACTCGTAGACCGCGTGCTCGTAGTGCCACAGGCTGCGCACCCAGTCCGGCAGCCACGTCCAGCCGCCGCCCCGGCCCTGGGTCGCCGCCCAGTCGCGGTAGTAGCCGCCCGAGCCGTCCGCCGGGGAGAGGATCCAGCCGAGCCAGGACACCACGTACGTGACGACCGCCACCGGCACTGTCGACACGAAGGCGGGCAGCACGTCCCGCAGCAGCACCGCCCGGTAGGGCCGCACCGCGCCGGCGACGCGGCGCGCCCCGACGTCCCACAGGACGGTCATCAGGCAGAAGAAGACCAAGACGTACAGGCCGTTCCACTTCGTGCCGAAGGCGAGCCCGAGGCAGAGACCGGCCGCCCACCGCCACGGCCGCCATCCCAGGCGCACCGTTTCGGCGACGCGGGCGTCGGGCCGCACGATCCCGTCCTCGTCGACGGGCAGCGCCGCCGCGAGTCTTTCGCGCGCCTTGTCCCGGTCGATCAAGAGGCACCCGAAGGCGGCGAGCACGAAGAACATCAGGACCTGGTCGAGCAGCGCGGTGCGGCTCATCACGAAGTGCAGGCCGTCCACGGCGAGCAGCGCGCCCGCCAGGCACCCGAGGAACGTGGAGCGCAGCAGCCGCCGCCCGATCCGGCACAGCATCAGGACCGACAGCGTGCCGAGCACCGCCGTCATGAACCGCCACCCGAACGGATCGAAGCCGAACAGCCATTCGCCGATCCCGATGACGTACTTGCCGACCGGCGGATGCACCACGTACGAGGCGTCGTGCGGGATCGCGATGTCGCCGCCCTGCCGCAGCACGTCGTCGTTGATCTTCTCCGGCCAGTTGACCTCGTAGCCGCGGTGGATGAGCCCCCAGGCGTCCTTCGCGTAGTACGTCTCGTCGAATATCACGGCCTTCGGGTTGCCGAGGTCCCAGAACCGGCTCACCCCGGCGACCAGGGTGACCAGCAGCGGACCGAGCCAGGCCGCCCGGCGCACCACCCGGTCCGCGGCGGCCGCCGACAGGCCGAGCGTCGTCCACAGCCGGGGGCCGGGCCGGGTGTACGGGGGGACCAGCCGCGCCCCGACGTCGTCCGCGGGCCGCGCCACATGGCCGAATCGGCGCAGCCGCCGCTGCCACGAGGGCCGCCGCTCCTGCGCTGCCTGGCCCTCGCGGGTGTCCGGGGAAGACGCGGTACTGGTCACCGCGCCATCGTAGGGAACGAGACTGTGCGAGTCCCGTCCGTGGGCCCTGCGAGGATGGATCCGTGACAGGAAGCGCAGATTCCCCCGGAACCCTCGTGTTGGCAGGCACTCCCATCGGCGATGTCGCCGACGCGCCGCCGCGCCTCGCCGCCGAGCTGGCGTCGGCGGACGTCGTCGCCGCCGAGGACACGCGGCGCCTTCGCCGGCTCACCCAGGCGCTCGGGGTGCAGGTCGGCGGCCGTGTCGTCTCGTACTTCGAGGGCAACGAGAGCGCGCGGACCCCCGAGCTCGTCGAGGCCCTCGTGGGCGGCGCCCGCGTGCTCCTGGTGACGGACGCGGGCATGCCCTCCGTCTCCGACCCCGGCTACCGCCTGGTCGCCGCCGCCGTGGAGCGGGACATCAGGGTGACCGCCGTGCCGGGCCCCTCCGCCGTGCTCACCGCGCTCGCCCTGTCCGGCCTGCCGGTGGACCGCTTCTGCTTCGAGGGCTTCCTGCCCCGCAAGGCCGGCGAGCGGCTCTCGCGGCTGAAGGAGGTCGCCGGGGACCGCAGGACACTCGTCTACTTCGAGGCCCCGCACCGCATCGCCGACACGCTCGCCGCGATGGCCGAGGCGTTCGGCGACGAGCGGCGCGCCGCGGTCTGCCGCGAGCTGACCAAGACGTACGAGGAGGTCAGGCGCGGTCCGCTGAAGGACCTCGCCGTTTGGGCGGCGGACGGCGTGCGCGGCGAGATCACCGTCGTCGTGGAGGGCGCCCCCGAGAAGGACGCCGGCGAGATCGGGCCCGACGAGCTGGTGCGCAGGGTGCGCGTGCGCGAGGAGGCGGGGGAGCGGCGCAAGGAGGCGATCGCCGCGGTCGCCGCCGAGGCGGGCCTGCCCAAGCGGGAGGTCTTCGATGCCGTCGTGGCGGCAAAGAACGCGGATCGGGGCGGCCCATCGAAGGGCAAAGGACTATCGTGAAAAGCAAAGCGCGGGCCGCGCACCAGGCCCTTTTCCTAAGGAAAGGCCAAATCGGCTCCAACGCTCGACAGGTCTGATGCGCTCGCCGTCCCAAAGGCGTCCACTGGTCAGGGGACGACGACGCTTGCTGTGTGGACAAGTGCCCGTCCCTCGGACAAGAGGAGCAGCGGCATGAGTGAGATCGCAGACACCGGTCACCCCCGCACGGCACTGAATGTCGGTCACGAGTCGTACGCCTTCGCCTGCATGCGCTGCGGGCACGGCTGGGAGCAGTCGTACGAGATAGAGCACCACGTGGACGCCGCCGGCCAGGAATTCGTGATGTACCGGGCGGACGGCCTGCACGTGCCCTCGCCCCTGTCCCGCCCGACCTGCCTGAACTGCGGCGGCCACGTCGTGCGCATCATGCGGGCCGGCCAGGTGTCCTCCGTCCTGGACACGATGCGGCGCCAGCACGAGGGCGGCCGCGTCGGCAAGCCGGCCGGGCCCGTGGAGCCGGTCGCCGAACCGGCCGAGGGGGAGCACCACTGGCACCTGTCCGACCTGCTGCACCCCTTCCAGCACCGCAAGGGCCGCTAGGCCGGCAGGCCGACGGGGCGGCTTCGTAGGATCGGGGCATGCCTTCGAAGAACGCCGACGCGCCGCCGCCCCTGCCCGAACCGCTGCGGGTGGCGGTCGCCGACTCCCACACCCACCTCGACATGCAGACGGGCACGGTGGCGGAAGCCCTCGCCAAGGCCGCGTCGGTGGGCGTCACCACGCTCGTCCAGGTCGGCTGCGACGTGCGGGGGTCCCAGTGGGCGGCCCGTACCGCGGCCGAGCACGAGCGGGTGCACGCCACCGTCGCCCTGCACCCGAACGAAGCGCCCCGCATCGTCCTCGGCGACCCCGACGGCTGGTCCCGGCAGGGGGAGCGCGCGGCGGGCGGTGACGGCGCGCTGGACGAGGCGCTCGCCGAGATCGACCGGCTCGCCGCGCTGGAGCACGTCAAGGGGGTCGGCGAGACCGGCCTGGACCGCTTCCGCACCGGGCCCGAGGGCATGGCCGCCCAGGAGCGGTCCTTCCGCGCCCACATCGAGATCGCCAAGCGGCACGGCAAGGCCCTCGTCATCCACGACCGCGAGGCCCACGAGGACGTGTTGCGCGTCCTGAAGGAGGAGGGCGCCCCCGAGCGCACCGTCTTCCACTGCTACTCCGGTGACGCGGCGATGGCCCGGATCTGCGCGGAGAACGGCTACTTCATGTCGTTCGCCGGCAACGTCACCTTCAAGAACGCGCAGGGGCTGCGGGACGCCCTGGCCGTCGCGCCGCTCGACCTCGTGCTCGTGGAGACGGACGCGCCGTTCCTGACGCCCGCCCCCTATCGCGGACGGCCCAACGCGCCCTATCTCATTCCGGTCACGGTGCGCGCCATGGCCGAGGTCCGCGGCATCGGCGAGGACGCCCTGGCCGAGGCACTCGCCGCGAACACCGCGCGCGCCTTCGACTACTGACCGACAACGCCGCGACGACACAGGGTAGCCGTCCCGCTTTGGAGAGTGACGGCCGCTCCGCTAGGTTCTGACCGCCCGGTCCGGACCTCTGGAGCGTCATCGTGAGCACATCGCAGTACGGGACGTACGAGACGTACGAAGCGCCCCATGACCCTTCGTACGAGCCGACCGTGCCGGACGGCCGGGCCCACGTCCCCCACGAGGCGGGGGGCGGCGGCGACCTCCCGCTGCAGGCCACGGTCGTCTCCGTCGGCGGCCGGGCCGAGGCGCGCCGCGCCGCCCGCCGCCGCAAGGCGCCCCGGGGCTCCGACGGCCCCCAGGGCCCGGACCGCCGCCAGGTCTCCGAGCGGGGCGAGGCGCTGCGGCGCCTGGTGCCGCAGGCGCTCGTCGTGGCGTTCCTCGCGGGCGGCACCTCCGCGTTCGTCGCCGACGACAAGGCCGTGCGGCTCAGCATCGACGGCGAGCCGCGCACCCTGCACACCTTCGCCGACGACGTCGGTGAGCTCCTCGCCGACGAAGGCGTCGCCGTCGGCGCCCACGACCTCGTCGCACCCGCCGTGGACACCGCCCTGACCAGCGGCGACGAGATCGCCGTACGCTACGGCAGACCCGTCAGACTCCTCCTCGACGGCGAGCGCCGCGAGGTGTGGACCACGGCCCGCACCGTCGAGGGAGCCCTGCGCCAGCTCGGCGTCCGCGCGCAGGGCGCGCACCTGTCGGCCTCGCGGAGCCGGCGCATCGGCCGCGCCGGACTCGATCTCGCCGTCCGCACGGAACGCACCGTCACGATCATGGCGGACGGGCGGGAGCGGACCATCCGTACGAACGCGGCCACCGTGCGGGACGCCGTCGCGGAGGCCGGGATCACGCTGCGCGGGCAGGACACCACCTCGGTGGCGCCCGGCAGCTTCCCGCGCGACGGGATGACCGTCACCGTCATGCGGATCAGGGGGTCCAAGGAGGTGCGCGAGGAGGTGATCCCCTTCGCCGTGGAGAGGACGCGGGACGCGACGCTGTTCCGGGGCACGGAGGTCGTCGCCCAGGCGGGCCGGACCGGTGCCCGGCGCGTCACCTACGCGCTGCGCTCCGTCAACGGCGTCAAGCAGAGACCGCGCCGGATCAGCTCCGAGGTGGTGCGCGAACCCCTGAACCGGATCGTGCGGGTCGGCACCAAGCCGCGGCCGTCCTCCGTCGCCGGGGCGGACCACCTCGACTGGGACGCCCTCGCGCGCTGCGAGTCGGGCGGGCGTCCGGGGGCGGTCGACCCCTCGGGGACCTACGGCGGGCTCTACCAGTTCGACACCAGGACCTGGCAGGCCCTCGGCGGCTCGGGCCGCCCCCAGAACGCCCCCGCCGCGGAACAGACCTTCCGCGCGAAGAAGCTCTACATCCAGCGGGGCGCGAGCCCCTGGCCCCACTGCGGCCGCCGCCTGCACGGCTGAGGCCCTTCGTCGCTTCCGGACGCGGGACAGGGCGCCGCGGGAGGCCCGGGGGCCGGGCCCCGTAACCTGGTGCGGTGAGCACTGAGCACGGCACCCTCCTCGGCCCCGCCGACATCCGCGAACTGGCCGCCGCCCTGGGCGTACGCCCCACCAAGCAGCGCGGCCAGAACTTCGTCATCGACGCCAACACCGTCCGGCGCATCGTCCGCACCGCGGAGGTCGGCCCGGACGACGTCGTCGTCGAGGTCGGCCCGGGCCTCGGATCGCTGACCCTGGCGCTCCTGGAGAGCGCGGCCCACGTCACCGCGGTCGAGATCGACGACGTGCTCGCCGGGGCCCTGCCCGCGACCATCGGGGCCCGCCTCCCGCACAAGGCCGACTCCTTCGCGCTGGTGCACAGCGACGCGATGCTGGTGCGCGAGCTGCCGGGCCCGGCGCCGACCGCGCTCGTCGCGAACCTCCCGTACAACGTCGCGGTGCCCGTCCTGCTGCACATGCTCGAATGCTTCCCGACCATCGAGCGCACGCTGGTGATGGTGCAGGCGGAGGTCGCCGACCGGCTCGCCGCCGCCCCCGGCTCGAAGGTGTACGGCGTGCCGTCGGTGAAGGCCAACTGGTACGCGGACGTCAAGCGCGCCGGGTCCATCGGGCGCAACGTCTTCTGGCCCGCCCCGAACGTCGACTCCGGCCTCGTCTCGCTGGTGCGCCGCGCCGAACCGGTGAAGACCACCGCTTCCCGGCGCGAGGTGTTCGCGGTCGTGGACGCCGCCTTCGCCCAGCGCAGGAAGACCCTGCGGGCCGCCCTGGCCGGCTGGGCCGGTTCCGCGGCCGCCGCGGAGGCCGCGCTGGTCGCCGCCGGCATCTCCCCGCAGGCCCGCGGCGAGGCCCTGACCGTCGAGGAGTTCGCCCGCGTCGCCGAGCACAAGGGGGCGGGCGCGTGAGCGCGGCAGTGACCGTGCGGGTCCCCGCGAAGGTCAACGTCCAGCTCGCGGTGGGCCCCGCCCGCCCCGACGGCTTCCACGACCTCGCCAACGTCTTCCTCGCCGTCAGCCTCTATGACGAGGTCACGGCGGCGCCCGCCGACGAGCTGCGGGTGACCTGCGAGGGCCCCGGGTCCGACCAGGTGCCCCTGGACCGCACGAACCTCGCCGCCCGCGCCGCCGAGCTGCTCGCCGCCCGGCACGGCATCGCGCCCGACGTCCACCTGCACATCGCCAAGGACATCCCCGTCGCCGGTGGCATGGCGGGCGGCAGCGCGGACGGCGCCGCCGCGCTCGTGGCGTGCGACGCGCTGTGGGGCACGCACGCCACCCGCGCCGAACTGCTCGACCTGTGCGCCGAGTTGGGCAGCGACGTGCCGTTCAGCCTGGTGGGCGGGGCCGCGCTCGGCACCGGGCGGGGCGAGCGGCTCGCGCCGCTGGAGGTCGGCGGCACCTTCCACTGGGTCTTCGCCGTCGCCGACGGCGGGCTCTCCACGCCCGCCGTCTACCGCGAGTTCGACCGGCTCACTCCCGACGCGCCCGCCCCGAAGGCGTCCCCCGCGCTCCTGGAGGCCCTGCGCGAGGGCGACGCCGAGGCCCTCGCCGCCACCGTCACCAACGACCTCCAGCCCGCCGCGCTCTCCCTCTTCCCCCGGCTGCGCGACACCCTCGCGGCCGGCACGGCGGCGGGCGCCCTGGCCGCGCTGGTCTCCGGTTCCGGCCCGACGACGGCGTTCCTCACGGCCGACGCCGCCGCCGCACGCACGGTGGCCGACGCGCTGACGGCCTCCGGGACCTGCCGCACGGCCCGCGTCGCCACCTCCCCGGCCCAGGGAGCCCGCACGATCTGACGGGCGCCCACCGCCCGCGTGCCCAGATACTCACCCGCGGATCTGAGTACGGGCACCCTGATGCCGGGGGCCGCTCGCGCGCGACCGTACGTCCATGGCATCAAGCTCCATGGGAACAAGCGTGCGCGAACTGGCCGCCGGGACGCCCGCCGGGCGCGACCGGTACATCGACCTGCTGCGGGTCGCCTCGCTCGGCACGGTCGTCGCCGGGCACTGGCTGATGGCGGCCGTGACCGTCGGCGCCGACGGCCGCGCCGAGGTCGGCAACCTGCTAGCCGTCGTACCCCGGCTGCAACCGCTCACCTGGGCGCTGCAGATCATGCCGGTGTTCTTCTTCGTCGGCGGCTTCTCGCACGCGCTGTCGTACCGCTCCCTGCGCCGCAAGACCGAGGCGTCCGGGGGCGGCTCCGTCTACTCGGCCTTCCTGCGGGCCCGGCTCCAGCGGCTGCTGCGGCCCACCATGGTCTTCATAGGCGTATGGGGCGCCCTCGCGCTGGCCCTGCAACTGGGCGGCCGAGGCGGCGGACTGCTCGACGTCGCCCTGCGCCTCGTCGCCCAGCCGCTGTGGTTCATCGGCGTCTACCTGGCGATGGTCGCCTGCACCCCGCCCCTGCTGCGGCTGCACGAGCGGTGGGGCTGGGGCGCGTTCGGCGCGCTCGTGACGGCGGCGGGCGCGGTGGACGTGGCGAGGTTCGCGTTCGGCGTCCCCTACGTCGCGTTCCTGAACTTCGCCTTCGTCTGGCTCGCCGTGCACCAGCTCGGCTTCCTGCGCGCGGACGGCAGGCTGCGGATGCCGTACGTCCTCGCGGGCACCGGCCTGGTGGGCGCCGCCCTGCTGGTGGCCCTCGGCCCGTATCCGCTCTCCATGGTCGGCATGCCCGGCGAGCGCGTCTCCAACATGGCACCGCCCACCTTCGCCCTGCTCTGCCACGGCCTGTGGCTGGTCGGCGCGGTCGAACTGCTGCGCGCCCCGGCGACGCGGTGGCTGACCCGGCCCCGCGTGTGGCGCGGCGTGGTGGCGGCCAACGGCGTCTCCATGACGGCGTTCCTGTGGCACCTCACGGCGATGCTCGGGGTCTACGGCCTGCTGCTCGCCCTCGACGTCCCGCTCCCGGAGCCCGCGAGCGCCGCGTGGTGGGCGCAGGTGCCGCTGCGGCTCGCGGCGGCGGCGGCCCTGACGGCGGCGCTGGTGGCGGCCTTCCGCCGCTTCGAACGCCCGGCGCCGGCGCGGCAACAGGCCCTGCCGCGAGCGGCCTCGGGCCCGACGGCGGCCCTCGGCGTCACGCTCTGCCTGTTCGGGGTGCTCGGCCTGTCGATGGTCGGCTTCGGGGGCCTGCTGGAGGGACGTACGGCGATGCTGATCGCCGTCCACGTCACGGCACCGGCGGCGGTGGCGATGGCCCTGGCGGGGTGGCTGCTGGTGGAGCGGGCGGGAGGCCCGGTCAGAGCACGTCGATGGCGGTGAGGTCGATGTCGATGTCGTAGGGCTCGCTGACCTTGATCTGGTCGCGGTGGATGCCCACGTGCACGTACGCGTTGGTCACCTGGTCGAGTTCGTAGACGTGGATGACGGGCCTGCGGCCGGTCCCGCTCTGTTCGACGCGCCAGAAGTTCGGGATCCCGGCCGTGGCGTACTTCTGGGGCTTGGTCGTGCGGTCGCGGGACTCCGATTCCGGGGACACGACCTCGACGGCCAAGAGCACGTCCCGCACCGGGAAGCGGCTCAGACGGTCATCGGTGATGGCGCAGGCACGGACCACGATGAGGTCGGGTTCAGGGGCGTTGTGCTGGTCGATCACTACGTTCATCTCGCGTACGACCTTCAACTCCGTCGGCAGGGTCTGCTCGAGACCGCGCTCCAGGAGCTTGATCGACAAGAGATGGAGGTAGCTCTGCGGACTCACGAAGATCAGGCTCCCGTCGATGAGCTCAGTGTGCGGCGGGAGATCGGGCAGCGTGAACAGGTCGTCCACGGAGTAGCCGGTCGGCGGCGGCACCGGCCAGCGCCCGTGCTGCTCAACGGACTCGGCGGTCATGGTTCCTCCCATGGACGGGATTCTTCGGCCTGCCCTCCCACCGTAGCCGCCACATTCCGCATCCGTCATCACAAAGAGTGAGCGAGTCGGTACCCGTATCCGCCCGGCGGTCCGACCTCAGGAGGCGACTACGCTGGAGAGTCGATCGATCCCCCCTGTCAGGAGAGAAATGGCCGTCAATCTGGTCAATGTCGAGGCAGTCAGCAAGGTGTACGGCACCCGTGCCCTGCTCGACGGCGTCTCACTCGGCGTGTCCGAGGGGGACCGGATCGGCGTCGTCGGGCGCAACGGCGACGGGAAGACCACCCTGATCCGGATGCTCGCCAAGCTGGAGGACGCCGACACCGGCCGCGTCACGCACAACGGCGGGCTGCGGCTCGGCGTGCTGACCCAGCACGACTCGCTGGACCCGGCCGCCACCGTCCGGCACGAGGTCATCGGCGATCTCGCCGACCACGAGTGGGCGGGCAGCGCCAAGATCAGGGACGTGCTGACCGGCCTGTTCGGCGGGCTCGACCTGGCCGGCTTCCCGCAGGGCCTGGACACCGTCATCGGCCCGCTCTCCGGCGGCGAGCGGCGCCGCATCGCGCTGGCCAAGCTGCTCATCGCCGAGCAGGACCTGATCGTCCTCGACGAGCCGACCAACCA
Organism: Streptomyces sp. NPDC034037; assembly: GCF_055575715.1. NCBI lineage: Bacteria > Bacillati > Actinomycetota > Actinomycetes > Kitasatosporales > Streptomycetaceae > Streptomyces > Streptomyces sp. NPDC034037. Next base: position 523,514 of record NZ_JBVISC010000004.1, read on the forward strand.
CCTCGACGTGGAGGGCATCTCGTGGCTGGCCGAGCACCTGCGCACCCGCCGCTCGGCGCTGGTCTGCGTCACGCACGACCGGTGGTTCCTGGACCAGGTGTGCACCCGCATGTGGGACGTGCAGAAGGGCTCCGTCTTCGAGTACGAGGGCGGCTACTCCGACTACGTCTTCGCCCGCGCGGAGCGTGAGCGCATCGCCGCCACCGAGGAGAGCAAGCGGCAGAACCTGATGCGCAAGGAGCTGGCCTGGCTGCGCCGCGGCGCCCCGGCCCGCACCAGCAAGCCCAAGTTCCGCATCGAGGCCGCCAACGAACTGATCGCGGACGTACCGCCGCCGCGCGACACCAGCGAGCTGATGAAGTTCGCGACGACGCGGCTCGGCAAGACCGTCTTCGACCTGGAGGACGTCTCCGTCCAGGCCGGACCGAAGCTGCTGCTCAAGCACCTGACCTGGCAGCTCGGCCCCGGCGACCGCATCGGCCTGGTCGGGGTGAACGGCGCGGGCAAGACCTCGCTGCTGCGGGCCATGGCCGACGCCGCCCGCAGCCAGGGCGACGTCCAGCCCGTGGCCGGGAAGATCGTCGTGGGCAGGACGGTGAAGCTGGCCTACCTCTCGCAGGAGGTCGCCGAGTTGAAGCCGACCCTGCGGGTCCTCGAAGCGGTGCAGCAGGTGCGCGAGCGCGTCGACCTCGGCAAGGGCCGGGAGATGACCGCCGGGCAGCTCTGCGAGACGTTCGGGTTCAACAAGGAGAAGCAGTGGACGCCGGTCGGCGACCTCTCCGGCGGCGAGCGGCGCAGGCTGCAACTGCTGCGGCTGCTGATGGACGAGCCGAACGTCCTCTTCCTGGACGAGCCGACCAACGACCTCGACATCGAGACGCTGACGCAGCTCGAGGACGTGCTCGACGGATGGCCGGGCTCCATGGTCGTCATCTCCCACGACCGGTTCTTCGTGGAGCGGACGACGGACAAGGTGTTCGCGCTCCTCGGCGACGCGAGCATGCGGATGCTGCCGCGCGGCATCGAGGAGTACCTGGAGCGGCGTCGGCGGATGACCGAGGCCGCCCCCGCCCCGGTGCCGGCGCCCGCCTCCGCGCAGAGCGCGCCGAAGGGTGTCTCCGCCGCCGACGCCCGCGCGGCGAAGAAGGAACTGCAGAAGATCGAGCGGCAGCTGGACAAGCTCTCCGAGAAGGAGACCAAGCTGCACACGCAAATCGCCGATAACGCCACGGACTTCGAGAAGGTGGCCAAATTGGACGGCGAACTGCGCGAACTCGCGGGCGAGCGCGAGGCGTTGGAGATGCGCTGGTTGGAGCTGGCGGAGGATGCGTAGAGCTTCCGTGCGGCTCGCGTAACGGACGCATCACGGGCCGGTCCTCCCTTGGGAACAGGGGCTGGACCGGCCCCGTCTCGAACGGGTTCAGGGTGATAGAAAGGCTGACCTGAGCACCATTTGGCGTGCCGAAAATCAGTGAAGGGGGAAGCGCTGATGACTCAGCCGCCCAACCAGCCGCCGCACGGCGGTTTCGGAGCTCCGCAGGATCCGCCACCGGGGCAGCCGCCCGCGCAGCCGGGATACGGCTATCCGCAGACCCCGCCGCCCGCGGCCGACAACCCGTACGCGCAGCCGACCCAGCCCGCCGGGCCCGGCCCGTACAGCCCGCCGCCGCAGCCCGGCCCCTACGGCCAGCCCCAGCAGCCCGGCCCCTACGGCCAGCCCCAGCAGCCCGGCCCGTACGGCCAGCCGCAGCAGCCCGGCCCCTACGGCGCCCCGCCCTCGTACGGCTACCCCCAGCAGCCGCCCACGCAACCGCAGTTCCCGGCCGGACCGGGCGGCCCCGGCCCCGGCCCCGGTGGCGGCAACGGCAAGCGCAACAAGCTCCTGGTGATCGCCGCCGCGGCCGTGGCCGCGCTGCTCGTCGCCGGCGGTGTCACCTGGGCCGTCGTCGGCGGTGACGACGACGGCGGGAAGAAGAAGTCCGAGGCGAAGAACAAGGACCCGAAGCCGACCACCTCCGCGCCCGTCAACCCCGGTACCGGCGACGGCGACGGCGACGAGGGCAAGGAAGACCTCAACGAAGGCCGCAAGCCGGGCGAGGCGAAGGTCCTCTGGTACAAGGAGGCGCCCAAGGTGCCCGGCTCCGGAGCCGACGGCCCGGGCATGTGGATCCAGGGCGACACCGCGGTCAAGGCCGCCTACAAGCAGCTCTTCGCCTACGACGCGCAGACCGGCAAAACGGCGTGGCCGGCCATCGAGTTCCCGCAGAAGATCTGCGCGGCGACCCGGGCGGCCACCGACGACGGCAAGATCGTCATCGCCTACAAGGACAGCGCCAAGAGCAACGCCAAGTGCAACCAGCTCCAGGTCATCGACCTGAAGACCGGGGACAAGGGCTGGGGCAGGTCGGTCAAGGAGGAGGGCCTGTTCGACTTCTCCATGCAGAGCAACCTCGTCCTCGTCGGCGACGTGCTGATGGTCGGCCGCGACCAGTCCGGCACGGCCCTGCGCATGAGCGACGGCAAGAAGCTCTACGTCGTGGACAAGAAGGAAGAGGGCACCTGCTTCCCCAGCGGGTTCACCGGCGGGGACGGCAAGATCTTCACGGCGCTGTCCTGCGGCGCGAGCACCCCCCAGGAGCACGACGAGCTCCAGCAGCTCGACCCGAAGACCGGCAAGGCCCTGTGGACCAAGAAGTTCCCCAAGGGCTGGCGCGTCCGCAAGCTCTACGGGACGAGCCCGACGATCGTCTACCTCCGCAACGAGGAGAAGAAGAAGTGGAACATCTCGGTGCTGAAGGAGAACAGCTCCGAGACGCGTTCCGAGGTCGACGTGGCCGACAACTTCGCGCCCGACTGCGGCACTTCGATCCTCGACCGTGAACTGGGCGGCTGCCTGGGCGTGGCGAACGACGACAAGAACCTCTATCTGCCGACCGACGACAAGGGCGCCAACGAGATCGTCGCCGTCAGCCTGGCCACCGGCAAGGAGGCCTGGCGCGTGAAGTCGCCGCTGGACGACCGGATGTACCCGCTGAAGCTGTCGGACGGCGAGCTGATCGCCTACGTCGAGCCGTCGTACAGCGCCGGCGGCCGGGTCGTCTCCATCGCCACCTCGGGCTCGCACGAGCCGAGCACCCTGCTGCGGCATCCGCAGGGCACCGCGCAGATCGAGAGCGGCTTCTACTCGAAGGACGTCGACTACGTGGACGGGCGGTTCTACATCTCCACCACCAGTCTCACGGGCAGCATCTCGGGCCCGGCGAAGCTGATGCTCGCCTACGGCAAGTGAGCGCGTCCCCGGCCCGGTTCACCCTCTCCTCCCTCCGCGTCCCCAAGGAATACACCACGTCATGACCCAGCCGCCCCAGCCCCCGCAGCAGCCGCCGAACGAGCCCCCGCAGGGCGGCTTCGGCCCGCCCCAGGAACCGCCGGCCGGTGGTTTCGGAGCCCCGCAGGACCCTCCGCCCGTCGGCTTCGGCAAGGCCCCGGAGCCCTCGTACGGCTACCCGCAGCAGCCGCCGGCCCCCCAGGCGCCGCCGCCCGCCGCGCCCCCGGCGCCCGCCGGACCGCCGCCGCAGGCACCCCCGGCCGGCGGGCCCACCTACGGCTACCCGCAGGCGCCGCAGTCACCTCAGGCACCGCAGGGTTACGGCTACCCGACCCAGCCCGCCCAGCCGCAGTACCAGCAGGCCGCGTACCAGCAGTACCAGCAGGGCTACCAGCAGCCGCCCACCATGCCGATGCAGCCGCAGCCCGGCGGCTCCGGTCCCGGCGGCGGCAAGAAGTTCAGCGGGCAGATGGCGATCATCGTCGCGGCGGTCGTCGCGATCGCGCTGATCGTCGGCGGCGGCGTGCTGTACGCCGCGGGCAAGGACGACGACTCCAAGAACACCGCGCAGGAGTCCGACGGCAAGGGCGGCAAGAAGGGCAAGGGCGGCAAGGGCGGCACCGACGTCCCGCAGGGCGGCCCGGCCAAGGAGAAGGCCCCGGCCGACCCCACCGCCAAGGTCGCCCTGCAGCTGCCCCAGCCGGAGGTCCCCAAGGACCAGATCTGGCAGGCCCCCGGCTCGCTGCTGACCGACGACACCTACGTCAAGGCGGGCGTCAACGAGCTGAACGGCTACGACCCGGACACCGGCAAGGAGAAGTGGTCGATCCCGCTCTCCGGCCAGACCTGTGCCATGTCGAAGGAGATGACCGAGGACGGCATCGCCGCGGTCGTCACCGAGGAGGCCAAGCGGAACAAGAAGGGTGACTACCAGAGCTGCACCAACGTCTCCGCGGTCGACCTGAAGTCCGGCAAGAAGCTCTGGACGGAGACCGTCGAGACCGGCGGCATGAAGGCGACCTTCAAGGAGGTCACCATCTCCGGCACCACGATCGCCGCCGGCGCGGGCACCAGCAACGGCGGCGCCGCCTGGGACGTGAGCGGCAAGTCCCTGTGGAAGCCGAAGGTCGGCAAGTGCGAGGACGTCGGCTACGCCGGCGGCGACCAGCTGGTCGCGGTCCGCAAGTGCGGCACGTACGGCGACGAGAAGCTGAAGATCCAGCTCCTGGACGCGAAGACCGGCAACGCCAAGTGGACGTACCCGCTGGCCGACGGCATCGACAACGCCAAGATCATCTCGACGAACCCGGTCGTCTTCGGCCAGGACACCACCGAGATCACGGCGAGCGGCGCCACCGACGTCTTCTCCCTCGGCGGCAACGGCAAGCTGCGGGCGAAGATCTCGCTGGAGGAGGGCAAGTACGACCACGACTGCGGCGTCAACGTGGTCAACGACTGCACGTCGATCACCGTCGGCAACGACCGGCTGTACGTCCCGACCCGCCAGCACGACGGCAGCGGCGAGAGCTACAACCGCACCAACGAGATCGTCTCCTTCTCGCTGGCCACCGGGAAGCCCACCAGTGACCGCGCCGTCGCCGGCGACAACGGCGAGATCTTCCCGATCCGCATGGACGGCGGCAACGTCCTCGCGTACAAGGCGCACGGCTACCAGAAGGGCGCCCAGGTCGTCTCGCTCGACGGCAAGACCATGAAGGAGACCAAGCTCCTGGAGACCCCCTCCTCCGAGGCGGTCACCGACGCGATCAGCGGCATGGTCCCCAAGTCGAACGAACTGCTGTACGCCGAAGGCCGCCTGTTCATCGGCAAGAAGCTGCTGAGCAGGCCCTACACCAAGGGCGAGAAGCAGTACGTCGCGCTCGGCTTCGTCGCGAAGTAGTCCCCGGCGCACCCGCGCGACCGCACGGCGGCCGTCTCCTCGACGCACGAGGGGGCGGCCGCCGTCGTCGTCGCGCCGCCCCGTACTCCCCCTCGCCCCCCAAGGGCACGGCTTTCGGCATTCCGGGCCGCATCTGGCGGGTAGGGGGCGCGCAACGTCGAACAAGCGTGTAGCTTCCGGGGCATGAAAGGCCGGGGGGCCTGCGGGAACTGGGGGGTTTCTATGGGTGTGCGGCTCATGGTGGTCGACGATCACCGGCTGCTCGCCGAGGCGCTCGCCTCGGCGCTGAAATTGCGCGGGCACCGGGTGCTCGCCGCCGCCGCGCCCCCGGCGGGCGCGGCCGAGCTGGTCATCAGCAGGGCGCCGGAGGTCTGTCTCCTCGGCACGGCCACGCCCGCGGAGCCGGGCATGTTCGATCCCGTGGTCAAGATCAAGCGGGAGCGCCCGCAGGTGGCGGTCCTGGTGCTCGGACCGGTGCCCAGTCCGCGCGGGATCGCGGCCGCCTTCGCCGCCGGCGCCTCCGGTTACGTACGCCACGACGAGCGCATCGAAGGAGTGGAGCGCGCCATCATGAAGGCGCGCGCCGGGGAGGCCGCCGTCGCGCCGCAGCTGCTGCAAGGGGCCTTCGGCGAGCTGCTGAACCCGGCCGCGCAGCCCGACGACGAGGGGCAGCGCCTGCTGCAGATGCTCACGCCCCGCGAGGTCGAGGTGCTGGTGCGGGTGGCGGACGGCGAGGACACCCGGCTGATCGCGGCGGGGATGGGGATAGCGCCGAGCACGGCGCGCACCCATGTGCAGCGGGTGCTGATGAAGCTGGGGGTCGGCTCGCGTCTGGAGGCCGCCGCGCTCGCGGCGCGCACGGGCCTGCTGGACCGCGCCGAGCGCCCCGCCTCGGCGCACACGGAGAGCGCCGAGAGCGCCGAGGGCACGGTCACGCGGCTGGGGCCCGGGCCACCGCGGTGAACCCGGGCCCCTCGGGCGGCGGTTACGCGTCGTCGGCCGGTGTCCCGGCGGGCGCCGCCAGGGGGCGCAGCCACAGCCAGCCGAGGAAGAAGAGCCCGAGGGCGAGCATGCCGAGGCCCGTCCACAGGTTGATGTTGATGTGCTCGGCCTTCTCCAGGTCGGCGTCGGACGCGGTGATCCCGGCGATCGTCACGATGATCCCGTAGACGACGAACAGGCCGCCGATGATGCGCCGGATGTCGAAGAGGCGGGCGGCTGTCGCGGACTTGCGCTCGAGGTCGGAGACTTCGTTGTGCAGCTCTGACATGGTGTGTGGTCCTTAGAGCGAGTACGGCAGGTAGCAGGCGGTGGCGAGGACGACGGCGCCCCAGCCGAGCAGCGCCGGCTTGCGGTACCAGGCGTCGTCACCGGCCTCAACGCCCTCGTCCTCCAGGCCCGGGGAGGCCGTTCCGTAGACCAGACCGGCCAGTTCGGCCTCCGGCCTGGGCGCGGTGAACAGGGTGACGACGACCATGACGAGCGCGCCGGCGACGAAGCCGACGATGGCCGAGACGAAGTTGGCGCCCTGGTCGGTCGGGATGTCGACGACGCCCTGCTTGTAGATCCAGAAGTAGTTGACCATCGCGGCGGTGGTGCCCGCGACCAGCCCCCACACGCCGGACTTCATCGAGGCCCGCTTCCAGAACATGCCGATGATGAAGACGACGAACATCGGGACGTTGAAGAAGGAGAAGAGGGTCTGGAGGTAGCCCATGATGTTGGAGAACGAGGAGGCGATGAACGCCGTGCCGATCGAGGCGAGCACCCCGATGGCCGTGATGAGCCGGCCGAACTTCAGGTAGTAGCCGTCCTCGCGGCCCTTGATCACGTACTTCGCCCAGATGTCGTAGGTGAAGACGGTGTTGAAGGAGGAGACGTTCGCCGCCATGCCCGCCATGAACGCGGCGAGCAGACCGGTGACCGCGATGCCGAGGACGCCGTTGGGCAGCAGTTCCTGCATCAGGTACGGGATCGCGTCGTTGTACGTCAGGTCGGAGCCCGGCGTGCCGATCTTCGGGACCAGGACGGCGGCGATCAGGCCCGGGATCATCACCAGGAAGACGATGAAGATCTTCGGGAAGGCGGCGATCAGCGGGGTGCGCTGGGCGGCGGAGAGGTTCTTCGCGGACAGGGCGCGCTGCACCTCGGCGAAGTTGGTCGTCCAGTAGCCGAAGGAGAGCACGAAGCCGAGGCCGAGGATGATGGTCAGCCAGTTGGCGCCGAGCGGGTTGGCGTCGCCGATGCCGGTGCCGCCCCAGGCGGTGAGGAAGTCGCCGCCGTGCTGCTTCTCGATGGAGCCGCTCAGGCCGTCCCAGCCGCCGACCTTCTTCAGGCCGATGACGCAGATCGGGATGAGCGCGGCGAGGATCACGAAGAACTGGAGCACCTCGTTGTAGATCGCCGAGGAGAGGCCGCCGATGGTGATGTACGCGAGCACGAACAGGCCGGCGACGACGATCGCCACCCACTGCGGCCAGCCCAGCAGCGCCTCGACGACGATCGACAGGGCGTAGAGGTTGACGCCCGCGATGAGTATCGCCGCGAAGGCGAAGAGCGCCGAGCTGAGCAGGTGCGCCGACCTGTCGAAGCGCTGGAGCAGGAACTCCGGGACGGAGCGGACCTTGCTGCGGTAGTAGAACGGCATCATGACCAGGCCGAGGAAGACCATGGCCGGGATGGCGCCGATCCAGTACCAGTGGACGACGGCGACGCCGTACTGGGCGCCGGTGGCGGCCATGCCGAGGATCTCCGTGGCACCGAGGTTCGCGGCGACGAAGGCGAGACCGGTGACCCAGGCGGGCAGGGAGCGGCCCGAGAGGAAGAAGTCGAGGCTGGTCTTCACGGAGCGCCGGGCGGCGAAGCCGATGCCGAGGACCACGGCGAAGTAGATCGCGAGGATCGCGTAGTCGAGGCCGTTGGTGGGCAGCCGAAGTCCCTCGGCCAGGGTTTGTGTGGGGGACTGCATGGGTGAACTCGCTTCGTTGCGCGAACGGATCAGACGGAACCTACGCCCCTTGCCTCGATAACTGAACAGTTCTGTTGGTGTTCTTTGTTTGATTGTGATCGACAACGCTTTTCGGTGCCGCACGGGGGCACGGGGCGTGCACAGGGGGTGACCGGCATTGACGTAGCTGTTGCCTTGTGGTTTTTTATGTTCGGTTCTGTTGGGTAGGTGGTGGTGAGGAGCCCCGGACGTGAAGAAGACCTCGACCCGTCTCGCCGACGGTCGTGAGCTCATCTACTACGACGTGCGCGACGGCACGGTCCGCGAGGCCGTCGACCGGCGCCCGCTCGGGCCCGTCTCCACCACGTCGGAGGTCCGCGCGGACCGCCTGCTGGGCGACGCGGTGGCCATCGCCTCCCACCGCCAGGGCCGCACCTACCACCCGCCGGCCGACGAGTGCCCCCTGTGCCCCAGCGCCGGGGACCGGCTCAGCGAGATCCCCGACTCCTCCTACGACGTGGCGGTCTTCGAGAACCGCTTCCCCTCGCTCGCGGGCGACGCGGGCCGCTGCGAGGTGGTCTGCTTCACCTCCGACCACGACGCGTCCTTCGCCGACCTCACGACCGAGCAGGCCGCCCTCGTCCTGGAGGCCTGGGTCGACCGGACCGCCGAACTGTCCCAGCTGCCCTCCGTGGCGCAGGTGTTCTGCTTCGAGAACCGCGGCGCCGAGATCGGCGTGACCCTCGGCCACCCGCACGGCCAGATCTACGCCTATCCCTTCGTCACGCCCCGCACCGATCTGATGCTGCGCTCGCTCGCCGCCTTCAAGGAGGCGTCCGGCGGCCGCAACCTCTTCGACGACGTCCTCGCCGAGGAGAGCGCGGGCGAGCGGGTGGTCCTGGCGGGCGAGCACTGGGTGGCGTTCGTGCCGTACGCCGCGCACTGGCCCTACGAGGTGCACCTCTACCCCAGGCGCCGGGTGCCCGACCTGCTCGCGCTCGGCGAGGAGGCGCGCGCGGAGTTCCCGCGGATCTATCTGGAACTGCTGCGCCGCTTCGACCGGATCTTCGAGGGTCCCGGCGGCGGGAAAGAAGGCGAGGGGCAGCCGCCCACCCCGTACATCTCGGCCTGGCACCAGGCGCCCTTCACCGGCCTGGCGGGACATGACGGCATCAACCGGGACGACTTCGCCCTCCACCTCGAACTTTTCACGATCCGCCGCACTTCGGGCAAGCTGAAGTTCCTCGCGGGTTCCGAATCCGGCATGAGCGTGTTCATCAACGACGTGCCGCCGGAAACCGCGGCCGAGCGACTGCGAGAGGTAGCGACTTCATGAGCGGTAAGTACCTGGTCACCGGCGGAGCGGGCTATGTCGGAAGCGTGGTGGCCCAGCACCTGATCGAGGCCGGCCACGAGGTGAGCGTCCTCGACAACCTCTCGACCGGCTTCCGCGAGGGCGTCCCGGCGGGCGCCGCCTTCATCGAGGGCGACATCCGCGACGCCGCCAAATGGCTGGACCCCTCCTTCGACGCCGTCCTGCACTTCGCCGCCTTCTCGCAGGTCGGCGAGTCCGTCGCCAAGCCCGAGAAGTACTGGGACAACAACGTCGGCGGCACCATGGCCCTGCTCGCCGCCATGCGCGACGCGGACGTGCGCAGGCTCGTCTTCTCCTCCACCGCCGCGACCTACGGCGAACCGGTGAGCACCCCCATCACGGAGAGCGACCCGACCGCCCCCACCTCGCCCTACGGCGCCTCGAAGCTCGCCGTCGACCACATGATCACCGGCGAGGCCACCGCCCACGGGCTGGCCGCCGTCTCGCTGCGCTACTTCAACGTCGCGGGCGCCTACGGGCAGTACGGCGAGCGCCACGACCCCGAGTCGCACCTCATCCCGCTGGTCCTCCAGGTCGCCCAGGGCAGGCGCGAGGCGATCAGCGTCTACGGCGACGACTACCCCACCGACGACGGCACCTGCGTACGCGACTACATCCACGTCGCCGACCTCGCCGAGGCCCACCTCCTCGCCCTCGGGGCCGCCACCCCCGGCGAGCACCTGATCTGCAACCTCGGCAACGGCAACGGCTTCTCCGTGCGCCAGGTCATCGAGACCGTCCGCCAGGTCACCGGGCACCCCATCCCCGAGGTGATGGCCCCGCGCCGCGACGGCGACCCGGCGGTGCTCGTCGCCTCCGCCGCCACCGCGCGCGAGAAGCTCGGCTGGCACCCGTCCCGCCCGGACCTCGCGGGCATCGTCGCCGACGCCTGGGCGTTCGCCCGGCGAAAGGGGTAATTCATGACCACGGCAGCCGAAGTCGGCGCGCAGTTCGAGAAGTTGTACGGGTACGCGCCGGACGGCGTCTGGTCGGCCCCCGGCCGCGTCAACCTCATCGGCGAGTACACGGACTTCAACGAGGGATTCGTGCTGCCGCTCGCCCTCCCGCACACCGCCGTCGCCGCCGTCTCCCCGCGCACCGACGGCGTCCTGCGGCTGCACTCCGCGGACATCGACGCCCCGCTCGCCGAACTGCGCGTCGACGAGCTGACCCCGCTGTCCGACGGAGGCTGGGCCGCCTACCCCGCCGGGGTCGTCTGGGCCCTGCGGGAGGCCGGGCACGCCGTCACGGGCGCGGACCTGCACCTGGCCTCCACGGTCCCGACCGGCGCCGGCCTCTCCTCGTCGGCCGCCCTGGAGGTCGTCACCGCGCTCGCCCTCGACGAACTGTTCGGGCTCGGGCTCACCCGGCCCGAACTGGCCGTCCTCGCCCAGCGCGCCGAGAACGCCTTCGTCGGCGTGCCCTGCGGTGTCATGGACCAGATGGCCTCGGCGTGCGGCGCCGAGGGCCACGCCCTGCACTTGGACTGCCGCGACCTGACCCTGCGCCAGGTCCCCTTCGACCTCGCGGCCGAGGGGCTGCGGCTGCTCGTCGTGGACACCCGCGTCAAGCACGCCCTCGGCGACGGCGCCTACGCGGAGCGCCGCGCCGGGTGCGAGGCGGGCGCCGCCGCCCTCGGCGTCGGCCACCTGCGCGACATCGCGTACGAGGACCTGCCCGCCGCCCTGGAGCGGATCACGGACGAGAAGGTCCGCCGCTACGTCCGCCACGTCGTCCGCGACAACCACCGCGTCGAGCGGGTCATCGGCCTCCTGGACGCCGGTGACGTCCGCGCGATCGGCCCCGTCCTCACCGAAGGACACGCCTCGCTCCGCGACGACCTGCGCATCTCCTGCCCGGAGCTGGACCTGGTGGTGAGCACCGCGAACACGGCGGGCGCGCACGGCGCCCGGATGACCGGCGGCGGCTTCGGCGGCTCCGCGATCGTCCTGGTGGAGAGCGCCGACACCGACGCGGTGACCGAGGCGATCCGCACGGCCTTCACCGCGGCCGGCCGCACGGCGCCGCGCGTCTTCCCGGCGGTCGCGTCGGCGGGGGCGCGCCGGGAGAAGTAGGCGGCCGCGAACAGGTCCCGCCGCGCGGTCACACTTTCGCGAAGCGGTTCGTCATGGCAGTGAACGACCCCGGCCGGGGCGCGAGGGCGCACCGGCGACTGCCCGACGAGGAGCCCCTTCGATGTCCACCGCACACGTCGTCATCACCCTGCTGGCCGCCGCGACGACCGGTTTCTCGGCCTCCTCGGTCTTCCTGCGCTCGAAGTGGGTCGTCGGCCCCATGGCCGACTACGGCATCCCCATGGCGTGGCTGCCCTGGCTCGGCACCGCCAAGGCCGCGGGCGCCGCGGGCCTGGTGGTCGGCCTGTTCGTGCCGTTCATCGGGGTCGCCGCCGCGATCGGCCTGGTGCTGTACTTCGCCGGGGCCGTGATCGCCGTGGTGCGGGCCCGTTGGTACGCGCACATCCCCTTCCCCCTGATCTACGCGGCGCCGGTCGTCGGCGCCCTGGTGCTCACCCCAGCCGCTTGGTGAGGGTGAACTCCTTGACGCCCTCGGGGTAGTCGGGGATCACGCACACCAGGTCGTACCCCTGGTTGCGGTAGAAGCCCGGTGCCTGGAAGTCCCAGGTCTCCACGCGGGAGTTGAGGCAGCCCCGCTCCTGGTGGGCCACGCGCTCCGCCTCGGCGAGCAGCCGGGAGCCGAGGCCCGCCCCGCGGTGGCGGTCGTCGACCCACAGGAGGTCGACGTGGAGCCAGCGGGCCCAGGTGTACGCGGCCAGACCGGCCGCGAGGCCGCCCGACGCGTCCAACGCCCACAGAGCCAGGGGGACTTCCTCGTCGTCGACCGTGCCGCGCAGGGCGCGGATCGCCGGGGACGCCGCCGTGTTCGTCGCGGCGAGCCGCGAACGAAGCAGAGCAAGCCGCTCTTTGTCGACTCCTGTCTCCATACGAAACATACGGCTCACCATAAACGCGCCGGGCAATCAGTTCTGCAAATCACCTTCCGCTCCAGGCGTGCGGCCCTACTCTGAAGGACAGTGCCGGTGGGGGCCGGCGCCGATCAGGGGGCGTGACAGTCGGGTGCGACGCCCGGCATGGGGGAGGCGGTGACCGCGCGGCGGCGGCCGTGCCACTGCGCCGACCCCTGTTCCGGGCGCCGTACCCGCTCCGATCGTTTCCCGACGTATTCGACGGGGGTATCCCCTGCTCCTTGCGGGAGCGCGGGGAAGGGGGTTTTCGTGGTTCGCATCCGAGTGCTGGTCGTGGACGACCATCGCATTTTCGCCGAGTCGCTGGCCGCCGCGCTGGCGGCCGAGGCCGACGTGGAGGTGTCCGCCGCCGGGAGCGGACCCGCCGCGCTGCGCTGCCTGGAGCGGGCGGTCGCCGAAGGCCGGCGGTACGACGTGCTGCTCGTCGACGCCGACCTCGGGGCCACCGCGAGCGCCCTCCAGGGCGCCAGACCGGCGGTCCCCGTCCAGGACGGCAACGCCGAGGGGCTCGTCGACGGGATCTCCCTGGTCGCGGGCGTCCGGTCCGGCCAGCCCGCCGTGCGGACCGTGGTGCTCGCCGAGAAGGACGATCCGCGCCGCGCCGCCCTCGCGCTGCAGGCGGGCGCCTGCGGCTGGGTCGCCAAGGACTGTTCGCTCTCCCGGCTCCTGACGGTCATCCGGGGCGTGCTGCGGGACGAGACGCATCTGCCGCCCGCCCTGCTCACCGGCGTCCTGCGCGAGCTGACCGCCGCCCGCAAGCACCGCACCGAGTCCGAGCGCCTGGTGGAGTCGCTGACCCCGCGCGAGCGCGAGGTGCTGCGCTGCATGGTGGCGGGCCTGGGCAGGAAGGCCGTCGCCGAGCGCCTCTTCCTCTCCCCGCACACCGTGCGCACCCACATGCAGAACGTGCTGGGAAAGCTCGGCGTGCACTCCACGCTCGCGGCCGTCGCGCTCGCCCGGCGCGCGGGCGTCGGGCCGGTCGACCTAGCCGGGGATGTTGTCGAACGGGGCGGTCAACTGGCGTAGCAGTCCCGCCAGTTCGCCCCGCTGGGCGCGGGACAGCTCCGCGAGGATCGCCCGCTCCTGCGCCAGCAGGCCGGCCAGGGCCTGGTCCGCGCGGTCCCTGCCCTCGGCGGTGAGCCGCACGAGCACCCCGCGCCGGTCGCTCGGGTCGGGCAGCCGCTCGACGAGGCCCTTCTTCGCGAGGCGGTCGATGCGGTTGGTCATCGTGCCGGACGTCACCAGGGTCTGCGTCAGGAGCTGGCCGGGGGAGAGCTGGTAGGGCGCGCCCGCGCGCCGCAGCGACGTCAGGACGTCGAACTCCCACGGCTCCAGATTGTGCTCGGCGAAGGCCAGCCGGCGGGCCCGGTCGAGGTGCCGCGCCAGCCTGCTCACGCGGCTGAGCACCTCAAGTGGTTCCACGTCGAGGTCCGGGCGCTCTCTGCGCCACGCCGCGACCAGCCGATCGACCTCGTCCTCCATGACGATCAGTGTAGGGGGTCTGTCGACGTGAAGTCTCTTGACGTCAAGATTCTCAAGGGTGAGGATGATGAGGGAAGGGCGTGCACCCGTACGTCCCCGCCTTTGGAGGAGGTCCGCCATGCCGGCCGCCACACCCGCCGCCACCTGGGATCCGCGCCAGTACCTGCGCCACGGCGACCATCGGGCCCGGCCCTTCCTCGACCTGCTGGAGCGCGTGCCCGAGCTGCCCGCCGGGGGCCGCCCGCCCCGCGTGGCCGATCTCGGCTGCGGGCCCGGCACCCTCACCCGGCTGCTCGCGCGGCGGTGGCCCGACGCGCACCTCACCGGCCTGGACAACTCCCCGCAGATGCTGGCCGAGGCCGAGCGGTTCGCGGGACCCACGGACGGCGGCGGACGCCTGGACTTCGCCGCCGCCGACGCGGCGCAATGGGCCCCGGCCCCGGGGACGTACGACCTGATCCTGTCCAACGCCACCCTCCAGTGGGTGCCGGGCCACCCGGACTCCTTCCCCGCCTGGATCGCCGCGCTCACCCCCGGCGGCACGTTCGCCTTCCAGGTGCCCGGCAACTTCGACGCCCCGAGCCACGTCCTGATGCGGGAGCTGGCCGAGTCCGGGAGCTGGCGGAAGCGCCTCAGCGGCCGGCTGCGGCACGCGGACGCCGTCCTGACGCCCGCGGCCTACCTGGAGCGGCTCACGGGGCTCGGCTGCGAGGTCGACGCCTGGGAGACGACGTACCTGCACGTCCTGAAGGGCACGGACCCCGTCCTGGACTGGGTCAAGGGCACGGGCCTCGTCCCCGTCCTCACCGCGCTCGGGGACGACGCCGAGGCGCGGGAGACGTTCCTCGCGGAGTACGGGGCGCTCCTGCGAGAGGCATACCCCGCCGGGGACCACGGCACCGTCTTCCCCTTCCGACGGGTGTTCGCGGTGGCGCGCAGGGGGGACGCCTGACGCTCACGACCCTCGCGGCAAGCGGCAACCTCTGGCCTGACCTGGCACTTTTGGGTGAAGGCCCAGGGCTTTACGGGTGACAGCGCGCCATGCGCCATAGCGTCGCGGTGTCGCTTGTGCCGCAGTGGCGCCCGCGCCCACACTGATGGAGGAGGTGCTGCACGATGACCGCTCTCGCACATGAGGTGACTCCCGTGGTGGACAACCCGGTATCCGACTTGGACGAGGTCCTGTGGCAGGCGTGGAAGGCCATGGATCTCCCCGAGGGCTACCGCGCCGAGATCATCGAGGGAGCCATCGAGGTGTCGCCTACCGGTCGCCGTCGTCATACGGTGCTGATCAACCGCCTGCGCCGGGCCCTTGAGGGCCATATGGACGGCAGCAGTCTCGCGCCTTATCAGGACGGCAACCTCATCCACCGGAGCAAGGTCTGGATTCCCGATCTCTTCGTGGCCCCCGAGGACCTCGATGAGATCCCCGACGAAGAAGACCTCGGCGTCGACGCCGCCGGAGTCGCCCTGGTCGTCGAGGTCGTCTCGCCCGGCCGCCGCAACATCGAACGGGACCGGGTCCGCAAGCGCCGCGAGTACGCCCGCGCGGGCATCCCCGTCTACGTGATCGTCGACGACTTCGACGAGGACGGCGCCGTCCTCGTGCTGAGTTCGCCCAACCCGAAGAAGGCGTCCTACGAGGACGAGCACCGGGTGCCCTACGGCACCGACGCGGCCATCCCGAGCGGTCCCGCCAAGGGGTTCGTCATCGGCGAGGACATCACGCGCAGCTGACCGCGCGCCCCCCCGTTCCCGGGGGCCGTCAGCTCTTGCGGTGGCCTATCAGGCGCGGCTTCGGTTCCAGGCCGTCCAGGCCGTGCCAGGCGAGGTTGACCAGGTGCGCCGCCACCTCGGCCTTCTTCGGTTTGCGGACGTCCAGCCACCACTGGCCCGTCAGCGCCACCATGCCGACCAGCGCCTGCGCGTACAGCGGCGCCAGTTTGTGGTCGAAGCCGCGGCCCTTGAACTCCTGGCCCAGGATGTCCTCGACCTGTGTGGCGATGTCGGAGATGAGCGAGGCGAAGGTGCCCGTGGACTGGGCGACGGGGGAGTCGCGGACCAGGATGCGGAAGCCGTCCGTGTACGTCTCGATGTAGTCGAGGAGGGCGAAGGCGGCCTGTTCGAGGAGTTCGCGGGGGTGCCCGGCGGTGAGCGCGCTCGTCACCATGTCCAGGAGCTGGCGCATCTCGCGGTCCACGACCACCGCGTACAGCCCCTCCTTGCCGCCGAAGTGCTCGTACACCACCGGCTTGGAGACCCCGGCCTTCGCCGCGATCTCCTCCACCGACGTGCCCTCGAATCCCTTCGAGGCGAACAGCGTGCGGCCGATGTCCAGCAACTGCTCCCGGCGCTCGGCACCCGTCATCCGGGTCCGGCGGGTGCGCCGGGGCTGCTTCTCTTTGCCGGCAGGGCTGGAATTACTGGAATCGGTCGCCACGTCGTCCATCATGCCGCGTCAGCGCCCGGTGACTGTCGGCGGGCGTCGATGCGGGACTTGGAGGGCCAGCGCACGTCGGACGCCCAGCCGAGCTGCTCGCACCAGCGGATGATCCGCGCGGAGGAGTCGAGCTGGCCCTTCATCACACCGTGCCGCGCGGACGTCGGGTCGGCGTGGTGGAGGTTGTGCCAGGACTCGCCGCAGGACAGCACCGCGAGCCACCACACGTTGCCGGAGCGGTCCCGGGACTTGAAGGGGCGCTTGCCGACCGCGTGGCAGATGGAGTTGATCGACCAGGTGACGTGGTGCAGCAGGGCGACGCGCACCAGCGAACCCCAGAAGAACGCCGTGAAGGCGCCCCACCAGGACATCGTCACCAGACCGCCGACCACCGGCGGGATCGCGAGCGAGACGACCGTCCAGAACAGGAACATCCGGGAGATGCGGCGGATCGCCGGGTCCCTGAGCAGATCCGGCGCGTACTTCTCCTGCGACGTCCGCTCCTCGTCGAACATCCATCCGATGTGGGCCCACCACAGGCCCTTCATCAGGGCCGGGACCGTCTCACCGAACCGCCAGGGCGAGTGCGGGTCGCCCTCGGCGTCGGAGAACTTGTGGTGCTTGCGGTGGTCGGCCACCCAGCGGACGAGCGGCCCTTCCACGGCCATCGAACCGGCGACCGCGAGCGCGATCCGCAGCGGGCGCTTCGCCTTGAAGGAGCCGTGCGTGAAGTAGCGGTGGAAGCCGATGGTGATGCCGTGGCACCCGAGGTAGTACATGAAGACGAGCAGGCCGAGATCCAGCCAGCTCACTCCCCACCCCCAGGCCAGCGGCACCGCCGCGAGCAGGGCGAGGAAGGGGAAGACGATGAACAGGAGCAGACTGACCTGTTCGACGGACCGCTTCTGCTCACCGCCCAGCGTGGCGGGGGGAAGCGGCGCGGCGGAGGCCGGGGCGCCGGACGCGGAAGCGTCGTCGATCACATCGGTCTCGGCGGGCGCATCGGAAGCTGTGGTCATGGGCAGGTCCCCTGGGGGTCGAGGGTCTGGGTCGGAGAGTGTCCACGGGTACGGGTACCGCTTCCTACGGTTCCGTAACCTACGGCGACGTAAGTATGGCAGTGCGGGGCGTCTCGGCAAGTGGCCGAAACTTCCCCGCCGCGCGGCGACATCTATCCTTGGAACCGGTCGGACAGCGCGGTCCGCTCTGAACCTCCCCCGAATCCTTGACCGGGACCCCAGACGTGCTTTCACTGCAAGGAGCCGCACCTGTGAGCAGTGCCGACGACCAGGGCCGCCAGGCCACCCGTACAGCCAGCACCGAGCTGCGCGCCGACATCCGCCGCCTGGGCGACCTGCTGGGCGAGACCCTCGTACGCCAGGAGGGCCCCGAACTCCTCGAACTGGTCGAGAAGGTCCGCCACCTCACGCGCGAGGACGGCGAGGCCGCCGCCAAGCTGCTGGGCGGCACCGAGCTGGAGACCGCGGCGAAGCTGGTCCGCGCCTTCTCCACCTACTTCCACCTCGCGAACGTCACCGAGCAGGTCCACCGCGGCCGCGAGCTGCGCGCCCGGCGCGCCGCCCAGGGCGGGCTGCTCGCCCGCACCGCGGACCGCCTGAAGGACGCCGACCCCGAGCACCTGCGCCAGACCGTGCAGAACCTGAACGTGCGGCCCGTCTTCACCGCGCACCCCACCGAGGCCGCGCGCCGCTCGGTGCTCAACAAGCTCCGCCGCGTCGCCGAGCTCCTGGAGACTCCGGTCATCGACTCCGACCGGCGCCGCCACGACACCCGACTGGCCGAGAACATCGACCTCGTCTGGCAGACCGACGAGCTGCGCGTGGTGCGCCCGGAGCCCGCCGACGAGGCCCGCAACGCCATCTACTACCTCGACGAGCTGCACGCCGGCGCCGTCGGTGACGTCCTGGAGGACCTCACCGCCGAGCTGGAGCGCGTCGGCGTCCAGCTGCCCGAGGGCACCCGCCCCCTCAGCTTCGGGACCTGGATCGGCGGCGACCGCGACGGCAACCCCAATGTGACGCCCGCCGTCACCTGGGACGTCCTGATCCTCCAGCACGAGCACGGCATCAACGACGCGCTCGACATGATCGACGAGCTGCGCGGCTTCCTGTCGAACTCCATCCGCTACACCGGAGCCACCGACGAGCTGAAGGCCTCCCTCCAGGGCGACCTGGAGCGGCTGCCCGAGATCAGCCCCCGCTACAAGCGGCTCAACGCCGAGGAGCCCTACCGGCTCAAGGCGACCTGCATCCGGCAGAAGCTGGAGAACACCAAGCAGCGCCTGGCCAAGGGCACCGCGCACGTTCCCGGCCGCGACTACCTCGGCACGAGCGAGCTGCTGGAAGACCTCACGCTCATCCAGACCTCCCTGCGCGAGCACAAGGGCGCCCTGTTCGCCGACGGCCGGATGAACCGCACCATCCGCACCCTGGCCGCCTTCGGCCTCCAGCTCGCCACCATGGACGTACGCGAGCACGCCGACGCCCACCACCACGCGCTCGGCCAGCTCTTCGACCGCCTCGGCGAGGAGTCCTGGCGGTACGCGGACATGCCGCGCGAGTACCGCCAGAAGCTGCTCGCCAAGGAGCTGCGCTCGCGCCGCCCGCTCGCGCCGTCCCCGGCGCCGCTGGACGCCGCCGGCGAGAAGACCCTCGGTGTCTTCCTCACCGTCAAGAAGGCCCTGGAGGTCTTCGGGCCCGAGGTCGTCGAGTCGTACATCATCTCCATGTGCCAGGGCGCCGACGACGTGTTCGCCGCCGCCGTCCTCGCCCGCGAGGCCGGCCTGATCGACCTGCACGCCGGCTGGGCCAAGATCGGCATCGTGCCGCTCCTGGAGACCACCGACGAGCTGCGCGCCGCCGACGTCATCCTGGACGAGATGCTCGCCGACCCGTCCTACCGGCGGCTGGTGGCGCTCCGCGGCGACGTGCAGGAGGTCATGCTCGGCTACTCCGACTCCTCCAAGTTCGGCGGCATCACCACCTCCCAGTGGGAGATCCACCGCGCCCAGCGCCGGCTGCGCGACGTCGCCCACCGCTACGGCGTGCGCCTGCGCCTCTTCCACGGCCGCGGCGGCACCGTCGGCCGCGGCGGCGGCCCCTCGCACGACGCGATCCTCGCCCAGCCCTGGGGCACCCTGGAGGGCGAGATCAAGGTGACCGAGCAGGGCGAGGTCATCTCCGACAAGTACCTCGTGCCGTCACTGGCCCGCGAGAACCTCGAACTGACCGTCGCGGCCACGCTCCAGGCGTCCGCCCTGCACACCGCCCCGCGCCAGTCCGACGAGGCCCTCGCCCGCTGGGACGCCGCGATGGACATCGTCTCCGACGCCGCGCACTCCGCCTACCGGCGCCTCGTCGAGGACCCCGACCTGCCGACGTACTTCCTCGCGTCGACGCCGGTCGACCAGCTCGCCGACCTGCACCTGGGCTCGCGGCCCTCGCGCCGCCCCGGCTCGGGCGTCTCGCTCGACGGTCTGCGCGCCATCCCGTGGGTCTTCGGCTGGACCCAGTCGCGGCAGATCGTGCCCGGCTGGTTCGGCGTCGGTTCCGGGCTGAAGGCGCTGCGGGAGGCGGGCCTGGACACCGTGCTCGACGAGATGCACGAGCACTGGCACTTCTTCCGCAACTTCCTCTCCAACGTCGAGATGACGCTGGCCAAGACGGATCTGCGGATCGCCCGGCACTACGTCGACACGCTCGTCCCGGACGAGTTGAAGCACGTCTTCGCGACGATCGAGGAGGAGCACGAGCTGACCGTCCGTGAAGTCCTGCGGATCACCGGCGGCAAGGAGCTGCTCGACTCCCAGCCGGCGCTCCAGCAGACCTTCGCGATCCGCGACGCCTATCTCGACCCGATCTCGTATCTCCAGGTCGCCCTGCTCAAGCGGCAGCGGGACGCGGCGGAGGCGGGCCAGGAGCCCGACCCGTTGCTCGGACGGGCGCTGCTTCTCACCGTCAACGGTGTCGCGGCCGGGCTGCGGAACACCGGCTGACTCGTGCGGGCGCGTGGGGGCTGGTCGCGCAGTTCCCCGCGCCCCTGAGGGGGCGCTCCTGACGGGGCGCCCCCTTCGCGTGCTAGGAGTTGTACGTGCTCTGGGCCCGCTCCAGGCCCTCCAGGATCAGGGCCTCCGCCGCGTCCGCCGCCCGGTCCACCAGGTAGTCGAGTTCCTTGCGTTCCGTCGAGGAGAAGTCCTTCAGGACGAAGTCCGCCACCTGCATCCGGCCCGGCGGGCGGCCGATGCCGAACCGCACCCGGTGGTAGTCGGGGCCCATCGCCTTCGTCATCGACTTCAGGCCGTTGTGGCCGTTGTCGCCGCCGCCCAGCTTCAGCCGCAGCGTGCCGTAGTCGATGTCCAGCTCGTCGTGGACCGCGACGATGTGCTCGGTGGGCACCTTGTAGAAGTCGCGCAGCGCCGTGACGGGGCCACCCGACACGTTCATGTACGACATGGGCTTGACCAGGATCACCCGGCGGCCCGCCGGACCCGGCGCCCCGATCCGGCCCTCGACCACCTGGGCCTGCGCCTTGGCGGCCCGCTTGAACTTCGCGCCCATGCGCCGCGCGAGCAGGTCGGCCACCATGAAGCCCACGTTGTGCCGGTTCATGGCGTACTCGGGGCCCGGATTGCCGAGGCCCGCGATCAGCCAGGGCGCGTTGGCGTCGGTCGTCACGTGCGTGTCTCCTTCATACGCGGGTTCATACGCGGGCAGCCGCCGCCCCCGAGGGAGCGGCGGCTGCCGTGCCGAATGTGCGTCGCGAGGATCAGGCCTCGGCGGACGCGTCGCCCTCGGCGGACTCGGCCGGGGCCTCCTCGGCCTGCGCGGCCAGGACCTGGAGGACGACCGCGTCCTCGTCGATGGCCAGCTTGGAGCCCGACGGCAGCGGGATGTCCTTGGCGAGGATGGACGCGCCGGCCTCCAGGCCCGCGATGGAGACGGTGACCTCGGTGGGGATGTGCGTGGCCTCGGCCTCGACCGGCAGCGTGCTGAGCACGTGCTCCAGGAGGTTGCTGCCCGGGGCCAGCTCGCCCTCGGTGTGGACCGGGATCTCGACCGTGACCTTCTCGCCGCTGCGCACGAGCAGCAGGTCGACGTGCTTCAGGATGCCCTGACGGAGGGCGTCGCGCTGCACGGCCTTCGGGATGGCCAGCTGGGTCTTGCCGTCCACGTTCAGGGAGAGCAGGACGTTCGGGGTGCGCAGGGCGAGCAGCAGCTCGTGGCCCGGCAGGGTCAGGTGGACCGGGTCGGCACCGTGGCCGTAGAGCACGCCGGGAACCTTGTTCTCGCGGCGGATGCGGCGCGAGGCGCCCTTGCCGAACTCGTTGCGGGTCTCGGCGGAGATCTTGACCTCGGACATGTGCACTCCTCGTACAACAGGTGTCGGATGGGGTTACCCGGCCATACGACTGGCCTGCTACGAAGAGCGCGTCGATAACGGACCGCCACACACAAAAGTGTGGCCTCCC
The DNA here is from genome assembly GCF_055575715.1 of Streptomyces sp. NPDC034037. Taxonomy (NCBI): domain Bacteria; kingdom Bacillati; phylum Actinomycetota; class Actinomycetes; order Kitasatosporales; family Streptomycetaceae; genus Streptomyces; species Streptomyces sp. NPDC034037. The sequence continues at coordinate 545,478 of NZ_JBVISC010000004.1, forward strand.
TCGCCGAGCAACTTCAGCAGTCTACTCGGCCGGGAGGCCACACCCAAAAGGATCTTTACTGCTCCTCGAAGAGGCTCGTCACCGAGCCGTCCTCGAAGACCTCGCGCACCGCGTTGGCGATGGTCGGCGCGATCGAGAGGACCGTGATCTTGTCCAGCTCCAGCTCGCCCGGCGTCGGCAGCGTGTCCGTGAAGACGAACTCGCTCACCTTCGAGTTCTTCAGGCGGTCCGCGGCCGGGCCGGACAGCACGCCGTGCGTCGCCGTGACGATGACGTCCTCCGCGCCGTGCGCGAACAGCGCGTCGGCGGCGGCGCAGATCGTGCCGCCCGTGTCGATCATGTCGTCGACCAGGACGCACACGCGGCCCTGCACCTCACCGACGACCTCGTGCACGGTCACCTGGTTGGCGACGTCCTTGTCGCGGCGCTTGTGGACGATCGCCAGCGGCGCGCCGAGCCGGTCGCACCAGCGGTCGGCGACGCGCACGCGGCCGGCGTCCGGCGAGACGACCGTGAGCTTGGAGCGGTCCACCTTCGCGCCCACGTAGTCCGCGAGGATCGGCAGCGCGAACAGATGGTCCACCGGGCCGTCGAAGAAGCCCTGGATCTGGTCGGTGTGCAGGTCGACCGTGAGGATGCGGTCGGCGCCCGCCGTCTTCATCAGGTCGGCGATCAGCCGCGCCGAGATGGGTTCACGGCCGCGGTGCTTCTTGTCCTGGCGCGCGTAACCGTAGAACGGCACGATGACGGTGATGGAGCGGGCCGACGCGCGCTTCAGCGCGTCGATCATGATGAGCTGCTCCATGATCCACTTGTTGATCGGAGCGGTGTGGCTCTGGATCAAGAAGCAGTCGGCGCCACGCGCCGACTCCTGGTAGCGGACGTAGATCTCGCCGTTGGCGAAATCGAAGGCCTTCGTCGGCACGATGCCGACACCCAGCTTGTGTGCGACCTCCTCGGCCAACTCGGGGTGGGCGCGGCCGGAGAAGAGCATCAACTTCTTCTCGCCGGTCGTCTTGATCCCGGTCACAGCACTGTCTCCTCAGAGAGTTCTTCCCGCTGCCGTACTCACGCGTCCCGGTGCGTCGAGTCGGCCGAATGTGTGCACCTATCACGGTACGCCGTGTCAGACGCACCTGTTTCCGGTCAGCTTGCGCCGTCCGCCTCCCGGGAAGCCGCCTCGGCCGCCTTCGCGGCCGCGCTCCCCGGACGCTTCCGGGCCACCCAACCCTCGATATTCCGCTGCTGGCCCCGGGCGACGGCCAGCGAACCCGCCGGCACGTCCTTGGTGATCACGGAGCCGGCGGCGGTGTAGGCGCCGTCCCCCACCGTGACAGGAGCCACAAACATGTTGTCCGAGCCGGTGCGGCAGTGGGAGCCCACCGTCGTGTGGTGCTTCGCCTCGCCGTCGTAGTTCACGAAGACGCTCGCCGCGCCGATGTTGGAGAACTCGCCGATCGTCGCGTCGCCCACGTACGACAGGTGCGGCACCTTCGAACCGGCGCCGATCGTGGCGTTCTTCATCTCCACATACGTACCCGCCTTGGAACCGGTCCCAAGCCGGGTTCCCGGGCGCAGATACGCGAACGGGCCGACGCTCGCGCGCTCCCCGATCTCCGCGCGGTCGGCCACGCTGTTGTCGACGCGCGCCCCGGGGCCCACCGTCGTGTCCCGCAGCCGGGTGTTGGGGCCCACCTCGGCGCCCTTGGCCACGTGCGTGGCGCCATGCAGCTGCGTGCCCGGGTGGAGCACCGCGTCCCGCTCGAAGGTCACCGTGGCGTCGATCCAGGTGGCGGCGGGGTCGACGACGGTCACCCCGTCGAGCATGGCCGCCGTCAGCAGCCGGTCGTTCAACGTCTTGCGGGCCTGCGCCAGTTGGACGCGGTTGTTGATGCCCGCGATCTCCTCGTGGTCCCCGGCGACGGAGGCGCCCACGCGGTGGCCGGCCTCGCGCAGGATGCCCAGCACGTCCGTCAGGTACTCCTCGCCCTGGCTGTTGTCCGTGCGCAGCTTGCCGAGCGCCTCGGCCAGCAGCCGGCCGTCGAAGGCGAACACCCCGGAGTTGATCTCGCGGATCGCGCGCTGCGCCTCGGTGGCGTCCTTGTGCTCGACGATCGCGGTGACCGCGCCGCTCTCGCCGTCGCGCACGATGCGGCCGTAGCCGGTCGCGTCCGGCACCTCGGCGGTCAGCACCGTCACGGCGTTGCCGTCGGCGGTGTGGGTGGCGGCGAGCTGCTGGAGCGTGGCGCCGGTGAGCAGCGGCGTGTCGCCGCAGACGACGACGACGGTGCCCTCGACCGCGCCCAGCTCCTCCAGGCCGATGCGCACGGCGTGGCCGGTGCCGTTCTGCTCGGCCTGGTAAGCGGTGCGGACCTGCGGCGCGACGGCGCCGAGGTGCTCGCGGACCTGCTCGCTCTGGAAGCCGACGACGGTGACGAGCCGCTCGGGGGAGAGCGCGGAGGCGGCGTGGAGCACGTGCCCGATGAGGGACCGGCCGCAGATCTCGTGCAGGACCTTCGGGAGGTCCGACTTCATACGGGTGCCCTCACCCGCTGCGAGGACGATGACGGCCGGGCGGGTTGCGCTCACGGGGATGCCCTTCGGCTTCGGATGGCTGGTGCCTCTGTGGGGTGGACATCCGCAGGATACCGGGGCGTAGGGGGGTGGAAACGGCGGCGGGTCCCGACCTCGGAGGTCGGGACCCGTACGGTGCGGCTCCCCCGCCAGGACTCGAACCCGGACAGATGGCACCAAAAGCCACAGTGCTGCCAATTACACCACGGGGGAACAATCCGTCTGGACCGGACATCTGCCCGGTCCGCCGGATCGGCACCCAACACTATGCCGCACCGAGGGCCTCGCGTGCGACGCCAGGGGGCACCGGAAACTCACCGGAAAACCGGGGAGGAACGCCCGTACGCTGAGACACATGACCATGACGGGGGACGACCACACCGCGGCCATGACCGGGCCGTGGTGGTGGGAGAGGCGGCGCGGGGCCGCGTTGGACGTGGGGCTCGCGGTGGTGTCCGCGGCGGAGTGCGGCGCGGAGGGGGTGGCCTTCGCCCGGGACGCGGGCCTGCCGACGGCGGTGGGGATCTGCTTCGGCTCCCTCGCGGGGGCGTCGCTGCTGTTCCGGCGGCGCTGGCCGGTCGCCGTGGTGCTCGTCTCCATCGCCATCACGCCCGCCCAGATGGGCTTCCTGCTGACGATCGTCGGCCTCTACACGCTGGCGGCCTCGGAGCTGCCGCGCCGCGTCACCGGCGCGCTCGCGGGCATGTCGATGGCGGGGACGCTCATCGTCGCGCTGGTGCGGGCGAGCCGGGACCTGGCGGAGGAGGGCGCGCACCCGCCCATAGGCAGCGAGTTCGTGCCCTTCTTCGCCGTCGCCGCGGCGATCGGCGTGACGGCGCCGCCGGTGCTGCTCGGGCTGTACGTGGGGGCGCGGCGGCGGCTGATGGAGAGCCTGCGGGAGCGCGCGGACGACCTGGAGCGCGAACTCCAGCTGCTCGCCGAGCGCGCGGAGGAGCGCGCGGAGTGGGCGCGGGGCGAGGAGCGCACGCGGATCGCCCGCGAGATGCACGACGTGGTGGCGCACCGGGTGAGCCTGATGGTGGTGCACGCGGCGGCGTTGCAGGCGGTGGCGCGCAAGGACCCGGAGAAGGCCGTGAAGAACGCGGCGCTGGTCGGCGACATGGGCCGCCAGGCGCTGACCGAGCTGCGGGAGATGCTCGGCGTGCTGCGCACCGGCGACGGGACGAGGGGCGCGCGGCCGGTGGAGCCGGTGCCGCTGGCCGCCGTGGGGTACGCGGCGGCCGTGGCCGCCTCGCGCGCGGTGGACGAGGACGGGCCCTGCCTCGCGGAGCTGGAGGAGCTGGTGGGCCAGTCGCGGGCCGCCGGCATGGCGGTGGACCTGACGGTGGAGGGGGAGCCGCGGGACTACGCCGCCGACGTGGAGCAGACCGCCTACCGCGTGGTCCAGGAGGCGCTGACGAACGTGCACAAGCACGCGGCGGGCGCGAAGACGTACGTACGGCTCGCGCACCGCGGGGCGGAGATCGCGATGCAGGTGGAGAACGAGCCGCCGCCGAAGGCCGGTTCGGCGGACGCGCGACTGCCCAGCGGCGGCAACGGCCTGGTGGGCATGGAGGAGCGGGTCACGGGACTCGGCGGCGTCTTCGTGTCGGGCCCGACGGACGGCGGCGGCTTCCGCGTCTCGGCGGTCCTGCCCGCCGCCGTCCCGGCCGGCTGACCTCGCGCGTGCCGGCCTGGCGCGCGTACTGGCCTCGTCGCGCGCGTACCGGCCTGGCCACGCGCGTACGCCGGTCAGCTCGCCGTCAGCCGGGTCGGCCGGACGCCGGTGACGAGCGTGGCGAGCGCCTGGTCGACGCGGGCGCCGAGGAACCAGTCACCGCTGTGGTCCAGGCTGTAGACCCGGCCCTGGGCGTCGATGGCGAGCAGCGCCTGGGTGTCCGTCTCCTCGCCGATGGGGCACACCTGGGTGCCGAGGGCCCGGCCGAGGTCGCCGAGGGTGCGGGCCAGGTGCAGGCCGTACATCGGGTCGAGGTGCACGGTGGCGGGCGCGATCTGCCGGCCGGGGCCCTGCGGGGTGATGTGCAGCCCGCCGAACTCGGCCCAGGCCTCCACGGCGGCCGGGAAGACGGAGTGCCGGTGCCCGGCCGGCGAGGTGTGCCGGCGCAGCGCGTCGGCCCAGATCTCGGCCTGCTTGATGTCCCAGCGCCCGGGGCGCCAGCCGGCCGCGCGCAGGGCGGCGTCGACAGGGACGGGCAGCGGGGCGGCGCCCGCGCGGGCGGCGGGGGCGGTGTGGTCGGCGTGCATGGGGCCCTTGTTCGGTCGGCGGCGGGCAGAGGTGCGGGCGCAAGGACGGGCGGCGGTCGGTGGTCGGCGGTCAGTGGTCGGCGGTCGTCGGGTCCACGACGCGTACGCCGAAGTGCGCGGTGAGGGCGGTACAGGACCGGCACAGCTCGGCGAAGGAGCCGTGCAGGGGGTCGCCGTCCTCGCGGATGCGGCGGGTGGTGAGCTTCGCGTGCTTGAGGGCCTTGCGGGCCTCGCCGTTGGTCATGGCTCTGCGCGAGGCCCGCTTGGAGCGGCTCGCGTCGGCCGCCGTGAGATGCCGGGAGATGAGGATGGTCTCCGCGCAGCGGCCGGTGAAGCGTTCGCGCTGACCGCTGGTGAGGGTGTCGAGGAAGTCCTGGACGAGCGGGTGCAGCGCGGGCGGCTCCTCGCCGCGCCCCGGGGTGCAGGTGAGGGTGGTCTGGCCGCGTACGGAGAGCGCGGCGGCCACCGTCGGCAGGATGCCGTCGCGGCGCTGGCGCAGGATCGGGGCGTGTGCGGCGGTGCTGCTCCAGCCCACGCGCGGGTCGCCAAAGACGGCGCCGGGCACCGCCTCCGCCGTGGCCTGTCCGGTCGTGGCCGGCGTGCGGCCGGTCGTCTCGCTCTGTGCCGTGTGCATCATGCTGTGCCCCTCCCCCTTGCTCGCGGTCGTCCCCGCGGGTGTGCCACGCCCCCGCGCCGCGGGGGACAGCCTGTCAAATGGGGCGGGTGGTGCGGAAGCTGGGGCTCTGCGACACGCCTGTCCCGCCCCCGGTTTCGTCGCACGGTGACGGCCTGGTGGCTGCTGGTCATGGAAGCGGAGGCCCGGTGACCGGTGCGGCCCTTGCGCATAGGCTGTGTCGACATCCGCAGTACCAGGGGCCGAGGGAACCAGGATCCACGGCTCGAAACCGGCAGAATCAGAACTTTTCACCGTGCCGCAGGGGGCAACCGCCATGACGACAGGTCGGCTGGGGCAGCAGTCCGCGCCGCCGAACGCGGCCTACGCCGGGCAGGTCGTGCACTTCCCGGACCCGGTCCGTGCCGCCCGCCACCCCAGAGGGGTGCGCGTGGACGAGCGGGGCCATCCGGACTTCTCGCCCTACGCCCGGGCCGCCGCCGAGATCGCGGAGCCCCCCGAGGGCTTCGGCGTGGACGAACTGCGCCTGACGGACTACGTGTCGGCGAACGCGGCGCTCGCGGCGGAGGGCCACGAGCTGTGGGACACGATTCCCCCGGTGGCGACCCCGCACGGCTGGACCTGGCACCACGTGCCGGGCGGCCGTCGCCTGGAGCTGGTCCCGGTCGAGGTGAAGGCGCTGCTGCGGCACCACGGCGGGATCGCGACGACGGCCGTGGACCACGACAAGCGGGGCACGCGCCCGCTCCAGGAGACGCGGCCCGCGCACTTCGGCCTGCCCAAGGCGGCGGTCGCGGTGAGCGAACAGCAGGTGCAGGGCGTGGAGGAGGACCTCGGCCTTCGGCTGCCGGGTGCCTACCGCTCCTTCCTCAAGGCGGCGGGCGGCTGCGCGCCGGTGGGCGCGGCGCTCGACGCCGAGCTGGGACTGCTGGTGGACCAGCCGTTCTTCACGGTGCGGGACGTGGCCGCGGTCAACGACCTGGTGTACGTCAACAAGTGCCTGCGCGACCATCTCACCAAGGACTACCTGGGGGTCGGCTTCGTGCAGGGCGGGCTGCTCGCCGTCAAGGTGAAGGGCGACCGGGTCGGTTCCGTGTGGTTTTGCGCGTACGACGACGCGCGGGACGTCTCGGAAGCGGCCGGGTGGCCGCCCGCCGAGCGGGTGCGGCGGCTGCTGCTGCCGTGCGGCGACGACTTCGACGCGTTCCTGTCACGGCTCGCGGGCAATCCGCCGGAGCTGGAGACCGTGGCGAACCTGATGGTGGACGGCGGCTTCGCGCGCGCCGTTCCCGTGTCCTCGGCTGGGGAGTGACTAGGCGATGGTGACCTTCGCGCAGGCGCAGGAGCGCGCCGAAGAGTGGATCAACGGCGATGTGCCGGCCCATCGGCACCGGGAGGTGCGGGTCCGGGAGTTCGACCTCGGGTTCGTGGTGTGGGCGCAGGACCGGGAGAACGGTCCGGTGTCCGACGGCGGCGACCAGCGGCTCGTCATCGCCCGCGACAGCGGCGAGGCCACGCTGTGGCCCGCGCTTCCCGTGGGCGAGGTGATCCGCAGGTACGAGGAGGAGTACGGCCTGCCGGACGTGGCACCGCAGGACGCGGTCGCGCCGCCGCCGGCGCGGGTCGACCTCAATCAGACGTCGTTCCTGCTGACTCCGCCGGAGTGGCTCCAGGAGGCGGCGGACAAGATGGGCATCCCCGACCGGCGCTCGGGCGGCTCGGACACGGGGGCGTCGGCCGCGGACTCCGGGTCCGAGGAGGTGCCGCCGGGCGACTCCGCGGCCTCCGACTCCGCGCCGGGCGACTCCGACCCGGGTGACGTCGAGTCCGGCGTCTCCCTGTCCGCCGACGCCGGGCACCCGGCTCCCGAGGCGGCGCCCGCCGCTGCCTCCGCCGCTTCTTCCGCGCCGGAGGGCGGCACGCCGTGGCCCGCGGCGGCCGCACCGGACGAGGACGGCGAAAAGGCCCGCCAGGACGACCTGCCCGTGACGTCGCCGGGCGTGCCCATGGGGGCGACCCCGTGGGCCGGTACGGACACCAACGCCGATTCCGGCGACGACTTCTCGGTACCGGCGCCCGCGACGGTGTTCGCGCCGCCGCTGGTCGCCGGGGACGAGGACGAGGCCAGGCCGCGGGGCGTGGCACCGGACGCCAAGACGGCCCTGATGCACGGCGGCAGCCACCTCCCGCCGACGACGATCGCCCCGGCGCTGGACGCCTCGTCCCCGGGGGAGGCGTCCGCGTACGGACACCCGCAGGGCCGGGACCAGAGCCAGGGCCCGGCCACGGGCGACACCGACGCGCCGCCGCAGCCGACGGACGCTTCGGCGTACGGGTATCCGCAGGGCCCGGTCGCGGGTGGGCCGGGTTCGTCGGCGGCGCGGGGCGCGGGTGGGTCCGCCGGGCCGTCTCTTCCGCCTCCTCCACCCGGGGTGCCGGATGCTTCGGCGTACGGGTATCCGCAGGGGCCCGTCGCGGGTGGGCCGGGTTCGTCGGCGGCGCAGGGCGCGGGTGGGGCGCAGGGGCCCGCCGGGCCGTCCGTCCCGCCTCCGCCCGGGGTGCCGGATGCTTCCGCGTACGGGTATCCGCAGGGGCCGGTCGCAGGTGGGCCGGGTCCGTCGGCGGCGCAGGGTGCGGGTGGGTCCGCCGGGCCGTCTCTTCCGCCTCCTCCACCCGGGGTGCCGGATGCTTCGGCGTACGGGTATCCGCAGGGGCCCGTCGCGGGTGGG
>NZ_JBVISC010000004.1:553776-671855 GCF_055575715.1 Streptomyces sp. NPDC034037
GCGCGGGTGGGGCGCAGGGGCCCGCCGGGCCGTCCGTCCCGCCTCCGCCCGGGGTGCCGGATGCTTCCGCGTACGGGTATCCGCAGGGGCCGGTCGCGGGTGGGCCGGGTTCGTCGGCGGCGCAGGGTGCGGGTGGGTCCGCCGGGCCGTCTCTTCCGCCTCCGCCGCCGCGGGTGCCGGATGCTTCCGCGTACGGCTACCCGCAGGGGCCGGTCGCGGGTGGGGGCAAGGGGCCGCAGGCGTCGTCGGGTTCGCCCGTGCCGCCCGCGCCGGATGCTTCCGCGTACGGGTATCCGCAGGGGGGCGACGGTGCCGGTCCCGGCGCGGCGCAGGAGGAGCCCCGGCCCGCTGGAGCGACGCCGCCGCCTTCGGGGCCCGGCGCTCCCGGTACGCCCGCCGGCGGTTACGTCCCGACGCAGCTCGTCTCCTCGCTCGGCCCCGAGGGGCCCAAGCCGCCCGCCGCCCCACAGCCCCCCGGGGCCCCCGGTACGCCTCCGGGCGGGGTGCACCATGCCGCGACGATGTTCGCTGACCCGAGCCTCGGCGGCCCCGGCGGAATCAAGCCGCCCGGCGCCCCGCAGCCGCCCGGGCCCCCCGGACCGCCCGGCGCTCCCGGCGCACCCCAGCCTCCGGGACCGCCCGGGCCGCCCGGTACGCCTCCGGGCGGGGTGCATCACGCCGCGACCATGTTCGCGGACCCGAGCCTCGGCGGGCCCGGCGGGATCAAGCCGCCCGGTGCCCCGCAGCCGCCCGGGCCCCCAGGGGTTCCTGGCGCGCCCCAGCCCCCCGGGCCCCCCGGCGCTCCTGGCGCCCCCGGCACTCCGCCGCCCCCCGGCGGCGGTGGCGTCCACCACGCGGCGACGATGCTCGCCGGGCCCGCCGTCGGCGGCCCGGGCGGCCCCGGGATGCCGCCTCCGTCGGCGCCGGTACCGCCCGGGCCGCCCGGACAGCCGTACGGCTATCCGCAGCCGCCCGTCGGCCGGCCCACCGTGGGCCCCGGCTACCAGGCCGTACTGCGCTACCGCGCGGGCGACGGCTCCGAGCAGCAGCTCATCCGCCGCTCGGCGCCCGGCACCCCGCACCCGGAGTGGCAGATCCTGCACGAGCTGCGCGGCATGAACGTGCCGCCGCAGCAGGTGCTGGAACTCCACACCGAACTGGAGTCCTGCGAGCTGCCGGGCGCGTACTGCGCCCGCATGATCCGGGAGACGTGGCCGCAGGCGCGGATCACCTCCATCGCCCCGTACGGCAGGGACCACGCGTCCCGCCAGCAGGGCATGCGGGAACTCCTCGCGCACCAGGGCGAGTTGCACCAGGTGGCGGACGGCCCGGCCCGCCCGGCGCCGGTGCGCGCGCAGGTGCGGCAGCTGCCGCCCGTCCCGGCGATCCCGCCGGAGGGCGTCGCGCAGGAGCTGGCCGCGGCCTTCGGCCCGGGCATCTTCCGCTTCGACCAGCGGGCGGTGTCCCGGCAGGGCGTGCCGGACCTCGTGGCGCACACCCTCGTGGTGGCGGGGCTGCCCGTCGACTTCGGGCCGTTCTTCTGGGCGCAGGCCCAGCCCGGCCGGCCGGTGCCGACGCTGGCGGAGCTGGCGCAGGAGCGGGGCGTGCGGCCGGCGTCGGACGCGGGCTCGTACCTGGTGATGGGCAGCGACTTCGGGCGCGCGCTCTGCGTCCAGTACGGCACGGCGAACATCGTGGCCGTGCCGGTGGAGGCCGGTCCCGGCGGCGCCCCCGTGCCGCCGCAGTTCGTGAACACGGGGCTGCCCGAGTTCGCGCGCTGCATGGCGCTGCTCGGCCGGATGTGGCGGCTGCGCTTCGGTCTCAACCAGGAGCAGGCGGGCCGCTGGACCGTCGACTTCCAGGACCAGCTGGCCGCCCTGGACCCGGCGGCGCTCGCGTCACCGGAGAGCTGGTGGTCGGTGCTCCTGGAACAGATGTGGGACGGGCTGCTCTAGACCGGCGGCGCACGAAGACCGCGGAAGGCGCTCGGCCCGTACGACGGGCCGGGCGCCTTCGCGTGCCGGGGGCTTTCGGGTTTCCGGGGCGATTACCGCATCCTTGACCGGGTGGAGCGGGCGGAGTGTCGCGTTATGAGCGCTTCCGCTTGATCCATCAAGATGTGCGCCAATCGCGCTGTACGCGTGAGGTACGTCGGAGAGGGGTTCCCAGGATGAGCAGCAGCGGTGCATCGCCGTCGCCGCACGGCTTCACCACCGTGCGTGGGCGCGGCTACCGGCCCCGGCAGGTGGAGGCGTACGCGGCCGGTCTTTCCCGGGAGCGGGACGAGGCGTGGGAGCGCGCCGCCCGGCTGACCGTACTGGCCAAGGACATGGAGGCCCGGGCCGAGCAGCTGCGGGACGCGGTCTCACGGCTCGCCCCGCAGACGTACGAGACGCTCGGCGAACGGGCCCGGCAGATCCTGGCGCTCGCGGAGGCGGAGGCGGCCGCGGTGGGGGAGGCGGCGCGGGCGCAGGCGCGGGCCGAGACGGAGGAGGCGGACGCCGAGGGGCGCGAGGTGCGGGAGGCGGCCCGCGCGTACGCCGACGAGGTGACCGCCGAAGCCGACGAATGGGTCAGGCGGCGGCTCCTGGAGGACCGGGCCACGGCCGACGACGCCCGCATTTCCGCCCGGCGGGACGTCAAGGAGTGGCGCGGCGAGGCGCTGGCCGCGCTGCGGGAGACGCGGCAGCGGTGCGAGGGGCTGCTCGCCGAGCGGGAGAAGGAGCAGGCCGAGCGGTGGGAGGCGGCCGAGCGGGAGATCGCCGAGCGGGAGACGGCGGCGGACGCGCGCGACACGGAGCGGATCGCCGCCGCCGAGGCGCGGCTGGCCGCGGCCAAGCGGGCCTTCGCCGAGACGGAGGAGGCCGCGCGGCACGGGGAGGAGGACGCGCAGGCGCGGGGCGCGGAGATCGTCGCCCAGGCGCGGCTGCGGGAGGAGCGGATCATCCGGGAGACGGAGCGGGTGCTGCGGGAGCACGGGGAGCGCTGGGACGAGGTGCGGGCGCACATGGATCACGTACGGAGCAGCCTCGCGGCCCTCACGGGCCGGGCCCCGGCGGAGGAGACGCCGTAGCCCCTCCGGCGCGGGGCCGCCCCGGCGCCACACGGCGGATCTCTCCGCCGCCCGGCCCGTTCCCCGTGCCCGGCCCCTCCACCCCGTCCACACCATGCGGGCCAGTCCACCCCGTGGCGGCCCGTCACCCATGCCCGCCCGTCAACCCCCCCGCACGCCCGTCACCCCGTGCTGCTTCGGTGCTGGAGGTCCTTTTGTGGGCGCGGGTCCTTGAGGACCGGGAAGCGGCGCGGGGCGACGAGGAGCAGGGCGAGCAGGGCGAGGGCGGCCGCGCAGGCCGCGCCGATGTAGACGGCGTCGACCGCCGCGTCCACCGCCCGGCGCAGCCGCTCCGGGTCGGCGACGGAGCCGGGGTCCTTAAGGGCGCGGGCCACGGAGTCGAGTGAGCCGGAGCCGCCCAGCCGTGCGCTCAGTACGCCGTTGGCCACCGCGCCGAAGAGGGCGGCGCCGAGGGTCTGGCCGATCTGGCGGCAGAACAGGACGGACGCGGTGGCGGTGCCGCGCTCGGCCCAGCCGACGGTGGACTGCACGCCGACGATCAGCGGCAGCTGGACGAGGCCGAGCGCCGCGCCGAGGAGCAGCATGACCAGCGCGGGCTGCCAGGCGCTGCCGGGGTAGGGGAGCAGGGGGAAGGCGCACAGGATCAGGGCGGCCGCGAGGATGCCGGCGACCGCGGTGTCCCGGAAGCCGATCCTGCGGTACACGTGCTGGCTGAACGCGGCGGAGACCGGCCAGCTCAGGGTCATCACGGAGAGCACGAACCCGGCGGCGACCGGGGCGAGTCCGAGTACGGACTGGGCGTAGGCGGGCAGGAAGACCGTGGGGGCGACCATCAGCAGGCCGAGCGCGCCGAGCGCGAGGTTCACCGCGGCGATGGTGCGCCGCCGCCACACCCAGCCGGGGATGATCGGCTCCGCGGCCCGCCGTTCGACGAGGACGACGACGGCCACCAGCGCGAGCCCGGCGGCGAACAGCGCGAGCGAGGGCGCCGAGAGCCACGGCCAGGCGACGCCGCCCTGCACGAGCGCGGTCAGCAGTACGCCGCCGCAGGCGAAGACGGCGAGCGCGCCGGGCCAGTCGACGCGGCCCCGCGCCACCGCCTCCCGGGCCGGCTCGTGCAGGTGACGCGCGATCAGCCAGAGGGCGAGCGCCCCGATCGGCAGATTGACGAGGAAGATCCAGCGCCAGTGGGCCGAGGAGGCGATGAGGCCGCCGAGGGCCGGGCCCGCGACCGACGAGGCGGCCCACACGGTCGACAACCGCGCCTGGATCCTGGGGCGTTCCTTCAGCGGGTACAGGTCCGCGGCGAGCGTCTGGACGGTGCCCTGGATGGCGCCGCCGCCGAGGCCCTGCACGACGCGGAAGGCGATGAGCGACTCCATGTTCCAGGCGAGCGCGCACAGGGCCGAGCCGAGCAGGAACAGCACGCAGCCCGTGAGGAGCACGGGCTTGCGGCCGAAGGTGTCGGAGAGCTTGCCGTAGACGGGCAGGGTGACCGTGGCGGCCAGGAGGTATCCGGAGAAGAGCCAGGAGAAGATCGGGAAGCCGCGAGCGAGCCCACGATCTGGGGGACGGCGGTCGACACGATCGTGGCGTCCACCGCGGTCAGCGCCATGGCCAGCATCAGCGCGGCGACGACCGCGCCCCGGTTGCGTATCGCGTGCTGCGCGTCCACGGCGATCCCTTCCCCCTGCACCCAGTTGCTGCGGGCCACTTTCTCACCCGTGGGGGGTGGAGGGCAGGGTGGAGCGAACCCTGAGGCGACCTCCACCAGCGGGTGGAGATCCCCTAGGGGAACCTCCGTACTACGGACCGGGGAGGGCTCGTACTGCCGGAGGATGAGCGGGCCCCGGCCGGTCCTTAGATTGGCTTTATGGCGCACCGCACCCGTGGGGGTGGGGTTTTCCCCCGCAAAAGACTGGGCCGAGCACCAGGGCGCCGGACCACTCGGGGGCACCAGACTTCTTCGTACGGCGAAGACTTCACGACATCCGCTTCACCGCATGACCGACATAGGAGACGTACCGTGACATCGGCTGTGACCACACCCAGGCACGGGGGCACTGGAGGGCGTACGGCCGTGGCGGCACGGGCACGCCAGGTCGTGAAGGCGTACGGCTCGGGGGAGACCCGGGTCGTCGCGCTCGACCACATCGACGTGGACATCGCCCGCGGGCAGTTCACCGCGATCATGGGCCCCTCCGGCTCCGGCAAGTCCACCCTGATGCACTGCCTCGCCGGTCTCGACACCGTCACCTCCGGGCAGATCCACCTGGACGAGACCGAGATCACCGGCCTGAAGGACAAGAAGCTCACGCAGCTGCGCCGGGACCGGATCGGCTTCATCTTCCAGGCGTTCAACCTCCTCCCGACGCTCAACGCGCTGGAGAACATCACGCTCCCCATGGACATAGCCGGCCGCAGGCCCGACCGTGCCTGGCTCGACCAGGTCGTGGAGACCGTGGGCCTCGCCGGGCGCCTCAAGCACCGCCCGACCGAGCTGTCCGGCGGCCAGCAGCAGCGCGTCGCCGTGGCCCGCGCGCTCGCCTCCCAGCCGGAGATCATCTTCGGTGACGAGCCGACCGGGAACCTCGACTCCCGTGCCGGGGCGGAGGTGTTGGGCTTCCTGCGCCGCTCGGTGACCGACCTGGGCCAGACCATCGTGATGGTCACGCACGACCCGGTCGCCGCCTCGTACGCGGACCGGGTGCTGTACCTCGCCGACGGCCGGATCGTGGACGAGATGCACCACCCGACCGCCGACCAGGTCCTGGACCGCATGAAGTCCTTCGACGCCCGGGGGCGCACGTCATGACCGTCCTCAAGACCTCGATGCGCAACTTCTTCGCGCACAAGGGCCGGATGGCGCTCTCCGCGGTGGCCGTGGTCCTGTCGGTGGCGTTCGTGTGCGGCACGCTCGTCTTCTCCGACACGATGGGCACCACCTTCGACAAGCTCTTCGCGGCGACGTCCGCCGATGTCACGGTCTCCCCCAAGTCCGCCGAGGACCCGAACGAGGCACCGCGCAGCGGCAGACCGGAGTCGCTGCCCGCCTCCGTCCTCACCGAGGTGAAGAAGGCCGATGGCGTCCGGGCCGCCGAGGGCGCGGTCGCCAGCCAGAGCGTGACCGTCGTCGACTCCGACAACAAGAACCTGGGCCCGAGCAACGGCGGCCCGACCATCGCCGGCAACTGGACGCGCAACGAACTGCGTTCGATGGACATCACCTCGGGCCACGCCCCGCGCGGACCCACCGAGATGATGGTCGACGCCGACACGGCCGACAAGCACGACCTGAAGATCGGCGACAGGCTGCGCACCATCGCCGCCACCGGCGAGCACACCGCGAAGATCTCCGGCATCGCCACCTTCAAGGTCACCAACCCCGGCGCCGCGATCGTCTACTTCGACACCGCCACCGCCCAGCGCGAACTGCTCGGCGCCACCGGCCGGTTCACCCACCTCAACCTCACCGCCGCCGCGGGCGTCAGCGACACCCGGCTGAAGGCGAACGTGGCGGCCGCCCTGGACAGGAGCGCCTACGACATCAAGACGCAGAAGGAGACCGCCGACGACAACCGCAAGTCCGTCAGCAGCTTCCTGGACGTCATGAAGTACGCGATGCTCGGCTTCGCCGGGATCGCCTTCCTCGTCGGCATCTTCCTGATCATCAACACGTTCTCGATGCTGGTCGCCCAGCGCACCCGCGAGATCGGCCTGATGCGCGCCATCGGCTCCAGCCGCAAGCAGGTCAACCGCTCCGTGCTCGTCGAGGCCCTGCTGCTCGGTGTGTTCGGCTCCGTCCTCGGTGTCGGCGCGGGCATCGGCCTCGCCGTCGGACTGATGAAGCTCATGTCGGGCATCGGCATGGAACTGTCCACCGGCGACCTCACCGTCAACTGGACGACCCCCGTGGTCGGCATGGTCCTCGGCGTCGTCGTCACCGTCCTCGCCGCCTACCTCCCCGCGCGCCGGGCCGGCAAGGTCTCCCCGATGGCCGCCCTGCGCGACGCGGGCACCCCGGCCGACGGCAGGGCGGGCGCGCTGCGCGCCGTCATCGGCCTGGTCCTCACCGGCGTCGGCGTCCTCGGCCTCTACACCGCCGCGCGGGCCGACGAGGCCAAGGAGGGCTCGCTCTTCCTCGGCGGCGGGATCGTCCTGACCCTCATCGGCTTCGTCGTCATCGGCCCGGTGCTCGCCTCCGGTGTCGTCCGGGTCCTCAGCGCGGTCCTGCTGCGGGTCTTCGGCCCGGTCGGCCGGATGGCCGAGCGCAACGCCCTGCGCAACCCGCGCCGCACCGGCGCCACCGGCGCGGCCCTGATGATCGGCCTCGCGCTGGTCGCCTGCCTCTCGGTGGTCGGCTCCTCCATGGTCGCCTCCGCCACGGACGAGCTGGACAAGTCCGTCGGCGCGGACTTCATCGTGCGGCCCACCCAGCCCGGCGGCTTCATCACGGAGAAGGCCGCCGCGGCCCTGGGGAAGGCCGACCACATCGGCCACATCACCCGCTACAAGGAGGTCGAGGCGGACCTGACCACGCCCGGCGGCAGGACGGCGGACGGCATCGGCCTCAGCGCCGCCGACCCGACGTACGCCGAGGACCTGCGCCGCGAGACGGTCGCCGGCGAACTGTCCGCCGCCTACGGCGAGAACGCCATGTCGGTCGGTGACGACTTCGCGAAGAAGTACAAGCTGAAGGTCGGCGACGAGGTGAAGCTCGCCTTCGAGCACGGCAGGACGGCCGAGCTGAGGCTCGCGGCGATCACCTCGGACGAAAGCTCCGTCGACAAGGGCGCGATGTACACGAACATCACGACCGTGGCGAAGTACCTCCCGGCGGACCGGATGCCGCAGAACTCCATCATGTTCGCCACGGCCGACAAGGGCCAACAGGACGCCGCCTACAAGTCCCTGAAGGACTCCCTGGCCACCTACCCCCAGTACAAGGTCATGGACCAGACGGACTTCAAGGAGGACCTGAAGAACCAGGTCGGCCAGATGCTGAACATGGTCTATGGCCTGCTCGGCCTCGCGATCATCGTCGCCATCCTCGGCGTGGTGAACACCCTGGCCCTCTCGGTGGTCGAGCGCACCCGCGAGATAGGCCTGATGCGCGCCATCGGCCTCTCGCGCCGCCAGCTGCGCCGCATGATCCGCCTGGAGTCGGTGGTCATCGCCCTCTTCGGGGCACTGCTGGGCCTCGGGCTCGGCATGGGCTGGGGGGCGACGGCCCAGAAGCTCCTCGCCCTGGAGGGACTGAAGGTCCTGGAGATCCCGTGGCCGACGATCATCGCGGTCTTCATCGGGTCGGCGTTCGTGGGCCTGTTCGCCGCACTGGTCCCGGCCTTCCGGGCCGGCCGGATGAACGTCCTGAACGCGATCGCCACCGAATAGCCTCCGCCACGGGGGTGCGGGGGGAGACCGGCCCCGGCGGACGCGCGACGCGCGTCCGCCGGGGCCGTCTGCCGTCCGCGCCCCCGCCCGTGCCCCGCGCGGGGGCCTTGCCTCAGACCCTGCGCAGCAGGACGTAGCCGTACGCGGCGTCCTCCGCCACGTAATGGGTGCCGGGGTGCAGCTTCTCGGCGTACGCGACCGGGTCCTTCGTCCAGCCCGAGCGGATGTCGAGGGCCACGTACCGGGGGACGACCGGGCGGGCTGCGCCCACCCAGAAGACGCGGGCGCGGGAGGTGAGCCGGCTGATGGGCCCGATGTTCGCCTCCACGGTGGCGTCGTCCGGCACCCGCTCCAGCATCCGCTCCACCGCCACCACCTGCCCGCTCTTGCGGTAGGTGCCGGCCTCGGTGAGACCCGCGAGCGGCAAGGACGTGGTCAGGGCGAGCGCGGCGGCCGCGACACAGGCCGGGAGCCGGTCGGCGTACTGGCGCAGCCACGGCCGCCCGCTGCGGCGGGAGACGTCCACGGCGTCGACGAGGGCGAGCAGCAGCACCGGCATCAGGACGGCGCTGTAGTGCCAGTCGGTGCCCCAGTAGTGGTCGTCGCCGGACAGGAAGCGCCAGCCGAGCGTGGGCAGCGCGACCAGCAGCAGCGGTGAGCGCAGGGCGAGCAGCCCGGTGGTGGGGATCAGCAGCCAGGCGAGGGTGCGCAGCTTCGTGCCGAGCCCGTCGAACGCCCCGGAGGCCGCGCCGCCCTCCCCGACCTTGTCCCAGTAGTCGTACGCGCCGCCCGAGTTGAACGCGGGAATGACCAGGGTGAGCGTGACCAGGGCGGCGACCGCGCCGAAGGCGGCCACGGCGAGGGCCTCGGGCACCGCCTTCGCGTGGCCGCGCCGGTGCGCGCGGAACGCCACGACGAGCGCGATCGCGGCGAGCGTGAGCCCGAGGTCCTCCTTGACGAGGACCAGCGGCAGCGCCCACAGCAGCGCGGCCCGCCACCGCTGCCGCAGCAGGGCCTCCAGGGAGAACGCGATCAGCGGTACGGCGAAGCAGATCTCGTGGAAGTCGAAGTCGACGGCGCGCTGGATGCCCCAGGACAGGCCGTAGGCGACCCCGACGGCGAGCCCAGACACCCGCCCGAGCAGCCGGGTCGCGGCCCGCGTGACGGGGATCGCGGAGAGGGCGAGGAGCAGCGCCTGCGCGACGAGCAGGGTGACGGGCGAGGGGAAGAGCCGGTAGGCGGGCGCGAGGAGCGCGGTGACGGGGCTGAAGTGGTCGCCGAGGATGTTGGCGCCGGGCCCCTTGAGGTCGGCGACCGGCGCCCGGAGGTGCGCGTAGGCCCGCACGGCCTGCTCGAAGATCCCGAGGTCCCAGGAGCGGGTCTCCATGCGCCGGTGGCGCCCGATGGACACGACGGCGTACGCGAGGAACAGCGCGCCGGCGAGGAGATGCGGGACGCGGTCCCAGACGCCGCGGGTCCCTGGGCGGGGGCCGGGACGGGCCTGGTCCCGCGACGGTATGAGCTCGTCGCCGCGCTCCTGCGCGGGGGCGTCGGGCTGTGCTCCGGGCATGGGGGTGACTTCCTGGTCGGATTCGGCTCCTCCGGCGTCCGAGGAGCGGGTCCGGGGCGGAGCCCCCGTGGCGGGGGCCTTCCCATCCCGTTGTCGCAACATTGTGCGCCAGAGAGGGCCCCGCCCCACCGGGCACCCCGGGCCAAGGGCCCGCGCCGGCCGACCCGGAGTCGTAGGCTGGAGGCCCCCCGGCCCGAGAGAAAGCCTTCCATGAGCCTGCACGGTCTGCTCGACGCTGTCGTCAAGGACGCGGCACTCGCCGAGGCGGTCAAGGCCGCCACCGACGGCCACCGCTCGCACGTCGACCTGGTCGGGCCGCCCGCGGCGCGCCCCTTCGCCGTGGCGGCACTGGCCCGCGAGAGCGGCCGCCCCGTCCTCGCCGTGACGGCCACGGGCCGCGAGGCGGAGGACCTGGCCGCCGCGCTGCGCACGATCCTGCCGCCGGACGGCGTCGTGGACTACCCCTCCTGGGAGACGCTGCCGCACGAGCGCCTCTCGCCCCGCTCCGACACGGTCGGCCGCCGCCTCGCGGTCCTGCGGCGCCTGGCCCACCCCCGCCCGGACGACCCCGAGACCGGCCCGGTCTCCGTCATCGTCGCGCCCGTCCGCTCGGTGCTCCAGCCGCAGGTCAAGGGCCTGGGCGACCTGGAGCCCGTGGCTCTGCGCGCCGGGCAGAGCGCTGACCTGGGCGAGGTCGTCGGCGCGCTCGCGGCGGCCGCGTACGCGCGGGTCGAGCTGGTCGAGAAGCGCGGGGAGTTCGCCGTGCGCGGCGGCATCCTCGACGTCTTCCCGCCGACCGAGGAACACCCGCTGCGCGTGGAGTTCTGGGGCGACGACGTCGAGGAGATCCGCTACTTCAAGGTCGCCGACCAGCGCTCCCTGGAGGTCGCCGAGCACGGCCTGTGGGCGCCGCCCTGCCGTGAGCTGCTGCTCACCGACGACGTACGGCAGCGGGCCGCGGCCCTCGCCGAGCGCCACCCGGAGCTGGGCGAGCTGCTCGGCAAGATCGCCGAGGGCATCGCCGTCGAGGGCATGGAGTCCCTCGCCCCGGTCCTGGTGGACGAGATGGAGCTGCTGCTCGACGTCATGCCGAAGAACAGCATGGCGGTGGTCTGCGACCCGGAGCGGGTGCGCACGCGCGCGGCGGACCTGGTGGCGACCTCGCAGGAGTTCCTCCAGGCCAGCTGGGCGGCGACGGCCGGCGGCGGGGAGGCGCCGATCGACGTGGGCGCGGCCTCCCTGTGGGGCATCGCGGACGTCCGGGACCACGCGCGCGACCTCGGCATGATGTGGTGGTCGGTGAGCCCCTTCGCCGCCGACGAGGAGCTGGACGCGGACACCCTCAAGCTCGGCATGCACGCCCCGGAGTCCTACCGCGGCGACACCGCGAAGGCGCTGGCCGACACCAAGGGCTGGCTCGCCGACGGCTGGCGCACCGTCTACGTCACCGAGGGGCACGGCCCCGCCGCCCGCACCGTGGAGGTCCTCGGCGGCGAGGGCATCGCCGCCCGTCTGGACGGCGACCTCACCGAGCTGACGCCGTCGCTGGTGCACGTCTCCTGCGGCTCGATCGACTTCGGCTTCGTCGACCCCGCGCTGAAGCTCGCCGTCCTCACCGAGACCGACCTGTCGGGCCAGAAGGCGGCCGGCAAGGACGGCCGGCGCATGCCCGCGCGCCGCCGCAAGACGATCGACCCGCTGACCCTGGAGGCCGGCGACTACATCGTCCACGAGCAGCACGGCGTCGGCCGCTACATCGAGATGGTGCAGCGCACCGTCCAGGGCGCGACCCGCGAGTACCTCGTCGTGGAGTACGCCCCCGCCAAGCGCGGCCAGCCCGGCGACCGGCTGTACATCCCCACCGACCAGCTGGAGCAGATCACCAAGTACGTCGGCGGTGAGGCGCCGACCCTGCACCGCCTCGGCGGCGCCGACTGGACCAAGACCAAGGCGCGCGCGAAGAAGGCCGTCAAGGAGATCGCCGCCGACCTCATCAAGCTGTACTCCGCCCGCATGGCCGCGCCCGGCCACGCCTTCGCCCCCGACACGCCCTGGCAGCGCGAGCTGGAGGACGCCTTCCCGTACGCGGAGACGCCCGACCAGCTGACCACGATCGCCGAGGTCAAGGAGGACATGGAGAAGACGGTCCCGATGGACCGCCTGATCTGCGGCGACGTCGGCTACGGCAAGACGGAGATCGCCGTGCGCGCGGCCTTCAAGGCGGTGCAGGACGGCAAGCAGGTCGCCGTCCTCGTGCCCACCACGCTCCTGGTGCAGCAGCACTTCGGCACCTTCTCCGAGCGCTACTCCCAGTTCCCCGTCAACGTGAAGGCGCTCAGCCGCTTCCAGACGGAGACCGAGTCCAAGGCGACCCTGGAGGGGCTGCGCGACGGCTCGGTGGACATCGTCATCGGCACGCACCGCCTGTTCTCCTCCGAGACCAAGTTCAAGGACCTAGGCCTGGTCATCGTCGACGAGGAGCAGCGCTTCGGCGTCGAGCACAAGGAGCAGCTGAAGAAGTTGCGGGCCAACGTCGACGTGCTCACCATGTCGGCCACCCCCATCCCCCGTACGCTCGAAATGGCGGTCACCGGCATCCGGGAGATGTCCACGATCACCACCCCGCCCGAGGAGCGCCACCCGGTCCTGACCTTCGTGGGCCCCTACGAGGAGAGGCAGATCGGCGCGGCCATCCGCCGTGAACTGCTGCGCGAGGGCCAGGTCTTCTACATCCACAACCGCGTCGAGTCCATCGACCGCGCGGCGGCCCGGCTGCGCGACATCGTGCCCGAGGCGCGGATCGCGATCGCCCACGGCCAGATGAGCGAACAGGCCCTGGAGCAGGTCGTCGTGGACTTCTGGGAGAAGAAGTTCGACGTGCTCGTCTCCACGACGATCGTCGAGTCCGGCATCGACATCTCCAACGCCAACACCCTGATCGTGGAGCGCGGCGACAACTTCGGCCTCTCCCAGCTCCACCAGCTGCGCGGCCGCGTCGGCCGGGGCCGCGACCGCGGCTACGCCTACTTCCTCTACCCGCCGGAGAAGCCCCTCACGGAGACCGCCCACGAGCGCCTGGCGACCATCGCCCAGCACACGGAGATGGGCGCGGGCATGTACGTGGCGATGAAGGACCTGGAGATCCGCGGCGCCGGCAACCTCCTCGGCGGCGAGCAGTCCGGGCACATCGCGGGCGTCGGCTTCGACCTGTACGTCCGCATGGTCGGCGAGGCGGTGGCCGACTACCGCGCCTCGCTGGAGGGCGGGGTGGAGGAGGAGCCGCCCCTGGAGGTCAAGATCGAGCTGCCGGTGGACGCGCACGTCCCGCACGACTACGCCCCCGGCGAGCGGCTGCGTCTCCAGGCCTACCGGGCGATCGCCTCCGCCACCACGGAGGAGGACGTCAAGGCGGTGCGCGAGGAGCTGACCGACCGCTACGGCAAGCTGCCGGAGCCGGTGGAGAACCTCCTGCTCGTCGCGGGCCTGCGGATGCTCGCGCGGGCCTGCGAGGTCGGCGAGATCGTCCTGCAGGGCAACAACATCCGCTTCGCGCCGGTGGAGTTGCGCGAGTCGCAGGAGCTGCGGCTCAAGCGCCTCTACCCGGGCACGGTCATCAGGGCGAACGCCCACCAGATCCTGGTGCCGCGCCCCAAGACCGCGAAGGTCGGCGGCAAGCCGCTGGTCGGCCGCGAACTCCTCGGGTGGGTCGGGGAGTTCCTGACGACGATCCTGGGCTCGTAGCGCGGGTCCGGGGGCGGGGGAGGGCCGGGCCGCCGCCACGGTGGCGGCCGCCGCTACGGTGGGGGCCGGTTAGTCAGCCCAGGGGAGGGAGAGCGCCGTGTCGTTCACGGTTGTCGGTCTGGCCCGTTTTCCGGTGAAGTCGATGCTGGGGGAGGACCACGAGCGCCTCGACCTCGACGCGCGCGGCGTCGTCGGCGACCGGCTGTGGGCCCTTCGGTTCGCGGACGGCAAGCTGGGCAGCGGCAAGAACAGCCGGCGCTTCCGCCGCGTCGCGGACCTCATGAAGTACCGCGCGGTGTACGAGGCGGACGGCGCCCCCGTGGTCACGGCCCCGGACGGCACGACGCTGCGCCCCGGCGACCCCCGGGTCCCCGAGCTCTTCGGCGAGGGCGTCGAGCTGGCGCGCGAGGGCGAGGCCGGCCACCAGGACGCCGCCGGGGTCTCCCTCGTCGGCACCGCCTCGCTGCGCGCGATCGGCGACCTGCTCGGGGACGCCGACCCCCTCGACGTACGGCGGCTGCGCAAGAACATCGTGGTCGAGACGGACGAACCCTGGATCGAGGAGAGCTGGGTGGGCGGTGAGATCACCCTCGGCGACGGTTCGGGGGAGCCGCTGCGGCTGCGCGTGGACGCACGCGTCAAGCGCTGCGTCATGGTCACCCAGGCCCAGCACGGACTGCCCGCCGACGAACGCGTCCTGAAGACCCTCGCCGAGGCCCGCGGCATGTGCGCGGGCGTGTACGCCGAGGTCCTCGCCCCCGCCCCGCTCGCCCTCGGCGCGAAGGTGGCCGCCCGGTGAACCGCCGTCTGACCTCCGCGCTGCTCGCGCTGGCCGCCGTCCCCGCGCTGCTCACCGGCTGCGGGTCCGGCGTCGGGGAGGGCGGCGGGGGCGCCGCGGGGCCGGACGCCGGGGCGGGCTCCGCGCTGGCCGCCGTCGACACGCTCACCGTCAAGGGCCGGGCGCCGAAGACCGGGTACGACCGGAGCCGGTTCGGCAGCGCGTGGGCCGACACGGACTCCAACGGCTGCCCGACCCGGGACGACATACTCAAGCGGGACCTGAAGGACGTCGTGTACCGGGGGAAGGACTGCCAGGTCGCCGCCGGCAAGCTCGCGCCGGACCCCTACACCGGCCGGGAGGTGACGTTCCGGCGCGGTCGCAGCCAGGTCGACATCGACCACCTGGTGGCGCTGTCGGACGCCTGGCAGAAGGGCGCGGCCCGCTGGGAGCCGAGCAAGCGCATCGCCTTCGCCAACGACCCGCTGAACCTCCTCGCCGTCGACGCGGGCCCCAACCGCGGCAAGGGCGACGGCGACACGGCGACCTGGCTGCCGCCGAACAAGGCCTACCGCTGCACGTACGTGGCCGGTCAGGTCGGGGTGAAGAAGAAGTACGGGGTGTGGGTGACGGCGGCCGAGCGGGACGCGATGAAGAAGGTGCTGTCCACCTGCCCCGACAAGAAGCTGCCGACCGGTCCGGCCCCGACGACGGCCCCGAACCGCTTCCACGCCCGCTGACGGCAACGCCGCCGGTGACGAGCCCTGGGCTTTACGGCATGGGCCTTACAGCTTGTCGAGGTCGAGGACGTCACCGGTGGGCGGGGTCGCCTTCACCGGCTTGTCGTAGTCGGTGAACTGTAGGGTGTCGACCTTGCCGCCCTTGTGCGTGTCGATCCGCAGCAGGTAGGGCTTGCCCTCGGTGGCGACGTAGAGGGTGTACTTCTCCTTGCCGTCGGTCTCCGTGAGCTTGATGGCGGGGGTGCCGTCGACCTTGGTCGTTCCGCCCCTGCGGGCGTCGGAGCTGACGTCCTTGAAGTCGGCGAGGACGACGTCGAGGTCGCAGAACGCGGCGATCTCCTTCGCGTCGTCGCTGGTCGCCTTCGTCTTCACCCAGTGGTCCGCGAGCATGTCCACCGAGGCCTGCACGTCGGCCTTGGGCTCCCCCTTGCCCTGCGCGCGCAGGAACTTCTCGTCGTACTTCATGTACACGGTCTTGCCCGGGACGATCAGTTCGACCGTGCCCTCCTTGTTCATGCCCATGATGCCCGCGCACTTGCCCTTGGTGTCCATGGCCATGTCCAGCGAGATCAGGCCGGCCGCGCCGTCCGGGACGTCGCCCTTGATGCGCAGGGACGTGGCGCCCGAGGTCGCCTTGACGGCCTTGTCGGCGATCTCGCCGCCGGACAGCCCGGCGAAGGGGCCCTTCGGGGCGTCGGCCTTGTCGTTCTCGCTGCCACAGGCCGTGAGGCCCGCCGTGGCGGCGGTGGCGAGGCAGACGGCGGCGATCGCGGTACGGCGCAGACGCGGGTGGTGACGCATGGGAGTTCCCCCCGGGGAAGTCGGTTGATGGAGACATCACAACAGATTCGTGTGAACCGAGTCAACACGATGCCGTGGAGGTCGGTGGTTAACAACCGTGAAACCGTCCGTGCCGGTGATCGGCTGGGTATGCTCGACGGCGCGCGACTGACCCCGCGCGACGAGGGGAGCTGCTGGATGAAGCCGCGGGACGACGCGACCGAGGTGACCGCCGCCGGGATCGCCCGGCTGGCCGGGGTGGGCCGCGCCGCCGTCAGCAACTGGCGCCGCCGGCACGGGGACTTCCCCAAACCCGTCGGCGGCACGGAGACCAGCCCCTCCTTCGCCCTCGCCGACGTCGAGCGGTGGCTGCGCGCCCAGGGCAAGCTCGTCCAGGTCCCCCTGCGCGAACGCGTCTGGCAGCAACTCGCCGGACACCCCGCCGGGCCCGTCACCGCGCTCCTGCACGCCGGCTGCGCCCTGCTCCTGATCCGCGACAGACCGCCCGCCTGGCTCGCCCTCGCCGCCGTGTCCGACGAACGGCTGGCGCGGCTGCTGCCCGGCGAACTCGAAGACGTCGTCACCGCGCGCCTCGGGACCCGCCGCGAACGGGCGGTCCGCGTCCCCGGCCCCACCGAACTCCTGCCCTCCGCACCGCTGTTGCGCGCCGTCGCCGAACTCGCCGCCGAACTGGGCGCCCAGCAGACCTACGAGTTCCTGCTGGGCCGGCAGACCGACGCCAACCCCCGCCAGTACACCCTCACGCCCCCGGGCCCCGCCGCCCTCATGGCCGAACTCGCCGGCCCCGCCCCCACCGTCCTCGACCCCGCCTGCGGCACCGGCGCCCTGCTGCGCGCCGTGCCCCAGCGCCCCGGCCGGCACCTGTACGGGCAGGACAGCGCGCCCGAACTCGCCGCCCTCACCGCCCTGCGCCTCGCCCTGCACTCCGATGCGAGCGTGCGCACCATGGCCGCCGACACCCTGCGCGCCGACGCCTACGACGACCGCAGGGCCGACGCCGTGCTCTGCCACCCCCCGTTCAACGACCGCAACTGGGGCCACGACGAACTGGCCTACGACGCCCGCTGGGAGTACGGCTTCCCGGCCCGCGCGGAATCCGAACTGGCGTGGGTCCAGCACGCCTTGGCCCGCCTCGTCGACGGCGGCACCGCCGTCCTGCTGATGCCGCCCGCCGCCGCCTCCCGCCGCTCGGGCCGCCGCATCCGCGCCGACCTGCTGCGCCGCGGCGCCCTGCGCGCGGTCATCGCGCTGCCCGCCGGCGCGGCCCCCCCGTACAACCTCCCCCTGCACATCTGGGTGCTGCGCAGACCCGGCCCCGCCACGCGGCCCGCGCCCGAGCTGCTGCTCGTGGAGGCCGCCGGGGTCCTGGCCGCCGATGGCCGCGACAGACAGCCCTGGTCCGCCGTGCGGGACGCCGTGCTCGACGCCTGGCACCACTTCGACCGGCACGGCACCGCCGAGGAGCGGCCCGGCCTCGCCCGCTCGGTGCCGGTGCTCGAACTCCTCGACGACGAGGTCGACCTGGCCCCCGCCCGCCGGTTGCCGCCCGCCACCACCGGCGGCGACGCCCCGGAGCTGGCGAGCGTGCGGGAGAGCCTCGGCGAGGCCCTGCGCCGCGCCGCCGACCTCACCCCGCCGCTCGCCCCGAAGGAGCCCGCGGGCACCCCGCACCCCCCGGTGACCACCGTCGGCGAACTGGCCCGCGCGGGAGCCCTCACCCTGCACACCGGCACCGGCGCGGGAAGCGCCGGCACGCCCGTGCTCACCGACCACGACGTCCTGACCGGCGGCGCGCCCTCCGGGGCCGCCCTCGACGGCACGCCGGACGACACGGTCGTGCGCACCGAGCCCGGCGACGTCGTCGTCCCCGTCTTCGGCGGCGGCGCCGCGGCCCTCGTCGTCGACGAGGCCACCGCCGGCGCCGCGCTCGGCCGCGGCCTCACCCTGCTGCGCCCCGACCCGGCCGCCCTCGACCCGTGGTTCCTCGCGGGCTTCCTGCGCGGCACCGCGGGCCACCGCCGCGCCAGCAGCTACGCCTCCACCGCCGCCCGGCTCGACGTGCGCCGCCTCCAGCTGCCCCGGCTGCCGCTCCCCGGGCAGCGCGCGTACAGCGAACGGTTCCGCGAACTGGCCGCCTTCGAGGACGCGCTGCGCCTGGTGGGCCGGCTCGGGGAGCGGCTGGTGCGCGGCATGCACGACGGCCTGACGGAGGACGCGCTGCCACCGGAGTGAGGCCCCGCCCGCCCCGCCCGCGTGAGCAGTACGGCAACGGTTCGGTACCACCCGGGACCGCTTCCCGGAGTCGGCCTATACGCTCGATCCGCGTTCGTTCGTCCTTCGGTCAGTCACCAGGAGCAGCCATGCACGGCCACGGCTACGCGCCGCAGCAGCCACCGCCCCCGGCGGGGGGTTCGCAGTTGACGCTGCGCGTGATGTTCGTCGTGCTCGCCGTCATGACCTGCGGCCTGCTCGCGTGGGCGCCGCTGCTGCGGCTCGCGATCGTGACCCGCAAGGCGCACGACTGGGGCGTCTTCGCCCTCGCGACGGCACTCGACGTCACCGCGCTCGTGCTGATCGGCGTGGACCCCGGCGAGGACGAGTTCCAGGGTCCGGGCAACGCGGGCATGATCGTTCTGCTCTGCACGCTGATGGCCGCCGTCGCCTACTACCTCTTCGCGGAGATACGCCACTTCGGCCGCCTCCGGCAGCCGGCCTTCACCGGCTACGCGCCGCCCTTGGCCCAGCCCGCGTACGGCTACCCGCAGGCACCGCCCCTCCAGGACACCCCGCCCCCGGCCGCGCCCCCCGCGCCCGTCCGCATCCACCAGGTCCGCGCCGAGCTGGACGAGCTCAGCGACTACCTGCGCAAGCAGCAGGGCGGCCACTGACCGTGACGCAGGGGACAGGGCCCGGCGGCCGCGTGGTCGCGGGACGCTACGAACTCTCCACGCTCATCGGCCAGGGCGGCATGGGCCAGGTCTGGACGGCCTACGACCAGCGCCTGGACCGCCGGGTCGCCGTGAAGCTGCTGCGCCCCGACCGGGTCGCGGGCGCCGAGGCCGAGGAGCTGCGCCGCCGCTTCGTGCGCGAGTGCCGCGTCACCGCGCAGGTCGACCACCCCGGCCTGGTCACCGTGCACGACGCGGGCAGCGAACCCTCC
This sequence comes from Streptomyces sp. NPDC034037, assembly GCF_055575715.1. Lineage (NCBI taxonomy): Bacteria > Bacillati > Actinomycetota > Actinomycetes > Kitasatosporales > Streptomycetaceae > Streptomyces > Streptomyces sp. NPDC034037. The sequence goes on from NZ_JBVISC010000004.1 coordinate 573,034, forward strand.
GAGGACGGGGCGCTCTTCCTCGTCATGCAGTACGTCGACGGCGCGGACCTCGGCGACCACCTCGCCGAACACGACCCCTACCCCTGGCAGTGGACGGTCGCCGTCGCCGCGCAGCTGTGCGCCGTGCTCTCCGCCGTGCACGCGGTGCCGATCGTGCACCGGGACCTCAAGCCGCGGAACGTGATGGTCAAGCAGGACGGCACGATCAGCGTCCTGGACCTCGGCATCGCGTCCGTCATGGACACCGACACCACCCGCCTCACCCACACCGGCTCGCCGATCGGCAGCCCCGCGTACATGGCGCCCGAGCAGGCGATGGGCGGCGCCGTCGGCCCGTACACCGACCTCTACGCGCTCGGCGTCCTCATGCACGAACTCCTCAGCGGCGAGGTGCCGTTCGCCGGCTCCACCGCCCTCGGCGTCCTGCACCGCCACCTCTACGAGCCGCCGCTGCCCGTGCGCCGGCTGCGCCCCGAGGTGCCCGAGGCACTGGAGGCCCTGGTCCTGCGGCTGCTCGCCAAGGACCCCCAGCACCGGCCCGGCAGCGCCCAGCAGGTCTACGAGGAACTGGCGCCGCTGCTGCCCGCCCGCGGCACCCCCTCGGGCCGCCCCCTCGACCCCACCCGGCCCTTCCTGCGCCCGCACGCGCCCTGGCCGGACCGCGCCGCGACGCCCGCGCCCACCCCCGGCATACCGCCGCGGCCGCCCGGCGCGCCACCGCGCCAGGACGTCGTCCGGGCCGTCGAGGACGTCAAGCGGCTCCTCGGCCAGGGCCACATCACCCAGGCCGTCGACATCCTCGGCGCGATCCTGCCGGCCGCGGCCGCCGAACACGGCGAGCACTCACCCGTCGTACGCACACTGCGCAAGCAGTACGCCGCCACGCTCATGGACGACGGCCAGTACCGCCGCGCCCTGCCCGAGCTGCGGCGCCTGGCCGACGAGCGGGCCGCCGAGTCGGGCCACGCCGACCCGCACTCGCTCCAGTTCCGCTACGAGGCCGCGCAGTGCCTGGAACAGCTAGGCGAACCGGCCGCGGCCCTCGCCGAGTACCGCGCGCTGCTCCCCTACTACGAGAACCAGTACGCGACGGACGACCGGCGCCAGTCCCTGGAGATCCGCCGCCGCATGGGCCAACTGCTGCTGGCCCTCGGCGACCGGGCCGCCGCCCACGACACGCTGGCCCGGCTGCTGCACGACGCGGAGCTGCTGCACGGCCCGGCCCACCCCTTCCCGGCGGAGATCCGCCGCACCCTCCAGTGGCTCGGACAGGTGCGCGGCTAGGGCGTGACGCGAACCGAGCCGTGGCGTCGTCAGTCCGTCGCGGTGCGGCGGGCGTAGGCGCGGGCGGCGCGGGCGCGGTCGCCGCAGCGGGTGGAGCACCACTGGCGGCGGCCGTGCTTGAGCAGGAAGCGGTTGCAGGGCGGGGAGGCGCAGGCGGTCAGCCGGGCGGCCTCGGGGCCGGTGAGCAGGTCGGCCGCGTCGGTGGCGAGGGCGGCCAGGGCGTGTTCGACGATCGCGGTGGTGGGGTGGGGGGCGGCCCGGCGGGGGCCGGTCCTCTCGTCCCACAGCAGCAAGGACGCGGTGGGGACGCGGGTCATCGCGTCGTTGATCGCCGTGACGGCGGCGGGCAGGGCGGGCAGGCCGGCGACGCGGGCGGCCAGGAGTGACCTGACCTGTTCGCGCAGGGAGCGCAGCTGCGACGCGCACATTTCCGCCAGGCCGGCGTCGGCCGGGGCGAGGTCGCGCCGCGCCAGCCACTGCTCGGCCCGCGCCGGGCTGCCCAGGAGGTCGGCCGTGTGCCCGCCGGGCAGGGCGACGGCGCTGTTGGCCAGGGCCAGGGCGGGGTGTTCCGCCTCGCCCGGTGCCGCCGGGAGGGCGGCTTCTTCCCGCACGCTTTCTTCCACGCTTCTCATGGTACGGGTTGCGTTCATCCGTGAGGCGTGCCTACAGTCATCTCACGGTTAACACGCCATCTATCCGTGAGGAATCCTCTCGTGTCTTCCCCGACCCCGCAGCGCGCCCCGTTCCCCGTCCGCGTCTTCGGCGGCCCGACCGCCCTCTTCGACTACGGCGGCCTGCGCTTTCTCACCGACCCGACCTTCGACGGCCCCGGCGAGCACCCGGCACCGGCCGTCACGCTGACCAAGACGGCGGGGCCCGACGGCAGCCCGGCCGACCTCGGCCGTGTCGACGTGGTCCTGCTCTCGCACGACGAGCACGCCGACAACCTCGACACCTCCGGCCGGGCCCTGCTCGCCGACGTCCCGCTGACCCTCACCACCCCCGGCGGCGGGGAGCGTCTCGGCGCGCGGGCCACCGGCCTCGCCGACTGGCAGTCGATCGAGCTGGAGCGCCGGGACGGCGGACCCGGCACGGTCACCGTCACCGGCGTGCCCGCCATCCACGGCCCCGGCGCACGCGAGGACGTCGAGCCGATCGCCGGCGAGGTCGTCGGCTTCGTCCTGACCGGCGAGGGCCTGCCCACCGTCTACGTCAGCGGCGACAACGCCTCCCTCGGCGCGGTCGAGGACATCGCCGAGCGCTTCGCCCCGGTGGACACGGCCCTGCTCTTCGCCGGCGCGCCCCGCTTCCCCGGCCTCTTCGGCGGCGAGGTGATCGTCCTGGACAGCGCCCAGGCCGCCCGGGCCGCGAAGATCCTCGACGCCGGCCGCGTGGTCCCCGTCCACTACGACAGCTGGGCCCACTTCACCGAGGGCCGCGACGAACTGGCCACCGCCTTCGCCGCCGCCGGTCTCGCCGACCGCGTCGACTTCGGCGTCCGCGGCTGACCCCACCCGCGCGGGGCCCGTACCGCCGGAGGCCCGCACCACCACGGCCGACCCGGACCGCGGCCTCGTCGGGCGCGGTGTGGACCCTCCCGGCGCGCCAAGTGGACCGCGAACCGACGGAGCAGGGCGCCGCGCGATGACAATTGCGGCCGAAGGGTGCCTCGGAGCCCGGGAAATCGTTGGGCGAATAGCTGTCGAATAGCTGGCCGAGAAGACGGTCACTGCCTACCATCGATCACCGCAAGACTTTGTGCACCGCCGCACAATCTCCACCGGGAGGCCCACCTTGCACCGCCGCACCGCGCTCGTCCTCGCCACCGCCGCGCTCGCCGCGACCCCTCTCCTCACCGCCTGCGGCAGCGAGGCGCACCCCGGCGCCGCGGCCGTCGTCGGCGGTCACCGCATCACGGTCGCGCAGCTGGAGAGCCGGGTGAACGAGGTACGCGACGCGCAGCGGGCCGCCACCCCGGACGACGCGCAGTACGCGCAGACCATCGCCAAGTCCGGCGGCTTCACCCGCGCCACGCTGAACACGATGGTCCTCGACAAGGTCCTGCACCGCGCGGCCACCGACGCCGGGGTCCGTGTCACGCGCCGCGACATCCAGACCATGCGGGCGGACCTGGAGAAGCAGGCGGGCGGCAGGAAGGCCCTGGAGCAGGGGTGGCTCCAGCAGTACGGCGTAGCCCCCGCCCGCCTCGACGACAACCTCCGCACGGAGATCGAGGCCCAGAAGCTCGCCAAGAGCCTCGGCGCCGACATGAACTCCCCGAAGGGCCAGGCCCTCTTCTGGAAGGCCCTGACCCAGGCCTCCAAGAAGCTCGACATCGACCTCAACCCCCGGTACGGCACGTGGGACGTCGACAAGAACAGGCGCGCGGACGCCAGGACACCGTGGGTGCGCCAGGTCACCGGGTCCGGGGCGCCCGCCGGGGACCGCGAGGCGTAGCCGCCGGCCGGCCGTGGACCGGGTTGTGCCCGCCGGACGCCCGAGGGTTACGTTCGTCCGGTGAACGACACCACCGCCGCGGCCGCCGGCCGAGTCATCCTGCTGACCACCAGCCACCGCGTCGCCCCCGGCCTCCTGTCGTGGCCCGCCTGGCAGGCGCTGCACGGGGCCGACGAAGTGCTCTGCGCCGACGCCGGGCACCCCCAGCTGCCGTACCTGCGGGAGGCGGGCGTGGCCGTGACGCAGGCCTCGCCCACCGCCGAGGACCTGGTGGCCGCCTGCGCGGGCGGCCGCACGATCCTGGTCGTCGCCACCGCCGAGGGCGAGCGGCCCCTCACCGACGGCCTGGCCCGCCTCGCCGGCTCCGGCCGCGTCGCGATGCCCGAGCTGGAACTGCTCCCCGCCTCCTACGACCTGCCCGGCGCGCGCCTGCTCGACCTGGTCCAGGTCATGGACCAGATCCGCGACGAGTGCCCGTGGTCCTCGCGGCAGACGCACGAGGGCCTGGCGAAGTACGCGATCGAGGAGGCGTACGAACTGGTCGAGGCGATCGAGGACGGCGACCGCGAGGAGCTGCGCGAGGAACTCGGCGACGTACTGCTCCAGGTGGTCTTCCACGCCCGTATCGCCGAGGACGACGCGCAGGAGCCGTTCTCCGTGGACGACGTGGCGGCGGGCATCGTGGAGAAGCTGATCCACCGCCACCCGCACGTCTTCGGCGACGACTCGGCGGACACCCCCGAGGACGTCAAGGCGCACTGGCTGCGCACCAAGGCCGAGGAGAAGCAGCGCACCTCCCTCACCGAGGGCATCCCCCTGGCCCAGCCCTCCCTGGCCCTGGCCGCGAAACTGGCCTCACGCGTACGAACGGCGGGCCTGAACGTCCCACTCCCCCCGGCCGAGGACATGGGCCACCAACTCCTGACCCTGGCCCTGACCGCCGAAGCACAAGGAATCGACCCGGAGGAGGCCCTCCGCAAGACGACCCGAGCTTACCGAGACGCAGTAAGAGCAGCAGAAACCGCAACCCCGTAACCCCCTGGGGGGCCGGGCAAAGCCCGCCCCCCAGGGGCGCGGGGAACGGCGCGAGCAACCAAGACGCACCCGCACATACGAAGAGGGCCCGCCGCAGGCGAGGAAGGCGGGCGCAGCCCCGCCCAGGGGCGCGGGGAACGGCGCGAGCAACCAAAAGCACACCCGCACGCACGGAAAGGCCCGCCGCAGGCGAAATGGGGCGGCGAAGCCCGCCCGCCGGGGGGCGCGGGGAACGGCGCGACCAGCCCCAGCGGCCCCGCACCCAAGAGTTCCGCCCAAGGCCCAGGGGCCAGTACTCGCCAGGTACGGTCACCGCATGCAAGACCCCCACCCCCGCCCCCCCGCCGCCGGAGCACAAAAGAACCCGCCCAAGGCCCAGGGGCCAGAACTCTTCAGCTGGGAGTTCGCCACCGACCCCTACCCCGCCTACGCCTGGCTGCGGGAGAACTCCCCGGTGCACAGGACCACGCTGCCCAGCGGCGTCGAGGCCTGGCTGGTCACCCGCTACGCGGACGCCCGGCAGGCGCTCGCCGACCAGCGGCTCAGCAAGAACCCGGCGCACCACGCCGAGCCCGCGCACGCCAAGGGCAAGACCGGCATCCCGGGCGAGCGCAAGGCGGAGCTGATGACGCATCTGCTCAACATCGACCCGCCGGACCACACCCGCCTGCGCCGCCTCGTGTCGAAGGCGTTCACCCCGCGCCGCGTCGCCGGGTTCGCCCCCCGGGTCCAGGAGCTGACGGACGACCTCATCGACGCCTTCGCCGACAAAGGCGGCGCCGACCTCATCCACGAGTTCGCCTTCCCGCTCCCCATCTACGCCATCTGCGACCTCCTCGGCGTCCCCCGCGAGGACCAGGACGACTTCCGGGACTGGGCGGGCATGATGATCCGCCACGGCGGCGGCCCCCGGGGCGGGGTGGCGCGGTCGGTGAAGAAGATGCGCGGCTACCTGGCCGAGCTGATCCACCGCAAGCGACTCGACCCCGGCGACGACCTCATCTCGGACCTGATCCGCGCCTCCGACCACGGCGAGCACCTCACGGAGAACGAGGCCGCCGCCATGGCCTTCATCCTTCTCTTCGCCGGCTTCGAGACCACCGTGAACCTCATCGGCAACGGCGTGTACGCCCTGCTGACCCACCCCGAGCAGCGGGCACGGCTCCAGGCGGCCCTGGCGCGGGGCGAGAGCGCCCTGCTGGAGACGGGCGTGGAGGAACTGCTGCGCTTCGACGGCCCCGTGGAGCTGGCCACCTGGCGGTTCGCGACCGAGGCGCTGACCGTCGGCGGGCAGGACATCGCCGCCGGCGACCCCGTCCTGGTCGTCCTCGCCGCCGCCGACCGCGACCCCGCGCGCTTCGAGCGGCCCGACACGCTGGACCTGTCCCGGCGCGACAACCAGCACCTGGGGTACGGGCACGGCATCCACTACTGCCTGGGCGCGCCACTCGCCCGCCTGGAGGGCCAGACCGCCCTCGCGACGCTGCTGCGGCGTCTTCCCGATCTGCAACTCGCGGGCGACCCGGCCGATTTGCGCTGGCGTGGCGGCCTGATCATGCGGGGACTGCGCACCCTGCCGGTGGAGTTCACACCCGCACAGGAAACGGCCGCCGGATGAGCCGGGGCTGACGACACGTCACGACTGTGATCTTCGCGTGATCTCCGCTGCATCGACTTGTGACAAGTGTTCGAGTGCGGCTACGTTCACGTCGACTCGGGCACCTCGGTGCCCGAGTCGTCGTCACAGTCTCCCGAAAGGCAACCGCATGCTCTCCGGCAATGGTCGTCACCGACGCCCCCGCCAGGCCCCGGCCCTCATCGTCGCGGCCGGAGTCACCGGATCAGCCATCGCCATCCCGCTCCTCGGGGCCACGAGCGCGAGCGCCGCCGAGACGGTGACGTGGGACAAGCTCGCCGAGTGCGAGAGCGGCGGCGAGTGGAGCGCCGACCCCGGGAACGGTTACTACGGAGGGCTCCAGCTCTCCCAGGAGACGTGGGAGCAGCACGGCGGCCTGAACTACGCGCCGAGCGCCGACGAGGCCTCCAAGTCGCAGCAGATCGCCGTGGCGGAGGACATCCTGGACGCCAAGGGCCCGAAGGCCTGGCCGAGCTGCGGGCCGATCGCCGGGCTCACCGACGGCGGCGCCGCGGCCGACGTGGACCCGGGCGACCCGATCCTCCCCGAGCCCTCGGACGCGTCGGGCGCCGGCGGCACAGGTGGCAAGGGTTCGGACGAGAAGGCCCGCGACAAGGCCCGGGAGAAGACCGGCGAGAAGGCCGGTGAGGGCGAGTCCGCGGCCGGGAAGGCCGCCGGTTCCGTCGACGCCTCCGACGGCACGTCAGGCAAGCGGAAGCCCTCCGACCGCGCGGGCGACACGCCCGGAGCGGACCGCGCCTCCCGAGACAAGAATCACGACGGTACGGACGCCGCGGACACATCGGACGGCAAGGGCGGGGCGTCCGAGGCGGACAAGTCCGGCGCCGAGGCAGGCACTTCCCGCGGCCCGAAGAACCCCTCCGACCCTGCCGACGCCTCCGAGGGCTCCGCCACCGGCCGCCACCGCGCCGGCGACGCGGACGAGACCTCCGCAGCCGACGCGCGGAACGGCGACGGCGGTCCCACCGGCCGGCACGCCTCGCGCGGCGGTGAACGCACCCAGAAGGTCGCCGACGGGACGTACGAGGTCCGCTCCGGGGACAACCTCTCGGTCATCGCGGACGACCTGGACGTCAAGGGCGGCTGGCACGAGCTGTACTCCGAGAACAAGGAGACCGTCGGAGCCGACCCGGATCTCATTCTCCCCGGTCAGAGCCTCGATTTGGGCGAAAAGTAGCGGTAGTTGACGAAGCGTCCGCCGGGCGCTTCGCAACTGTATGTCCGCATTGGCGCAAGTGAGAGATGGGTCTCAGAAGACCTGATCGTCTTTGAAATTGTGGCGATCGCGTGACTACGGTCGTCATCGCCCGCCACTCGTGGGCCCCGCCGGTCGGTACGCCGAATCCTGCCAACGGCCGGACGGGAACAGTCGTCGCTTCGAGCGCCGTGGGCAGGAGCGGGGGACCCAAGGTAAGTGCCGGGTCCGGACGTTGGGGCTTCCGCGAGGGAGCGCCGCGAACGGGACCGGCTTGGGGTGAAGTCGCATCGAAGTCGGTGCGACCGGGCAACTTCACTGGCCCGAACCCGACAGCTCACCTCGCAGGCGTCGGTGAGGGGATGAACTCATGCTGTTTTCCAGCAAGGGCAAGCACCGCCGTCCGTCCAAGGCCACCCGTGTCGTCACGCTCGCCGGTGTCACCGGTGCCGCCGTGGCCGCCCCGCTGATGGCCACCGGTTCGGCCAGCGCCGCCACCGGCCAGGAGTGGGACGCCGTCGCCCAGTGCGAGTCCGGCGGCAACTGGTCGATCAACACCGGCAACGGCTACCAGGGCGGTCTGCAGTTCTCGCCCTCCACCTGGGCCGCGTACGGCGGCACGAAGTACGCGCCCACCGCCGACAAGGCCTCCAAGGCCCAGCAGATCGAGATCGGCGAGAAGGTCCTCGCCGGCCAGGGCAAGGGTGCCTGGCCGAGCTGCGGCGTCGGCCTCTCGGGCGCCGCGTACAACGGCGGCGGCGCGCAGCAGGCCCCGCAGCAGCAGGCCCCCCAGCAGCAGACCAAGCCGCAGCCGCAGCAGACGCAGCAGCAGGCCGCCCCCCAGCAGCGGGCGCAGCAGGCCCCGAAGCCGCAGCCCGCGCCGCAGACCGAGTCGCGCAAGACCGTCGAGACCCCGACCGGCCAGCGGGTCGAGAAGGGCGACGGCGAGTACAAGGTCAAGACCGGCGACACGCTGTCCAAGATCGCCGCGGCGCACGGCGTCAAGGGCGGCTGGCAGAAGATCTACAAGCTGAACGGCGACATCATCGACAACGCCGACTTCATCTTCCCGGGCCAGCAGCTCCACCTCAGCTGACCCGCCCGCGGCCGTGCCCGCCGCGGACGCACGGCCGCCCGCCCCGTCCCCACGGGCTCCCCGCCCCGGTGCGCGTACCCCCGTACGCACCGGGGCGGGGGCATGTCCGCGGCACACCCGCCCCGCCTGTTCGCTACCAGCGAGTAGAAAACGTGGGCTTACGCCCCGTTTCCCGGCTGTTTGCGCGACTGTCCGTCCCAGGGGACGGGCGGTCGGCTGGCCGAAGGCTCCGGGCCGGTTAGGCTCAGGAGACGCAGGGCCGAAGCGGCTCTCGTAAACGCGTCACATCCCAGAAGGAGATGCTCGTGCCGTCCATCGACGTCGTCGTAGCCCGGGAAATCCTGGACTCCCGAGGCAACCCCACGGTCGAGGTCGAGGTCGGCCTCGACGACGGCAGCACCGGTCGTGCCGCCGTCCCGTCCGGTGCCTCCACCGGTGCTTTCGAGGCCATCGAACTCCGTGACGGTGACCCCAACCGTTACCACGGCAAGGGCGTGGAGAAGGCCGTCCTCGCCGTCATCGAGCAGATCGGCCCGGAGCTGGTGGGCTACGACGCCACCGAGCAGCGGCTGATCGACCAGGCCATGTTCGACCTGGACGCCACCGACAACAAGGGCTCCCTCGGCGCCAACGCCATCCTCGGCGTCTCGCTCGCCGTCGCGCACGCCGCCTCCGAGGCCAGCGACCTGCCGCTGTTCCGCTACCTCGGCGGCCCGAACGCGCACCTGCTGCCCGTGCCGATGATGAACATCCTCAACGGCGGGTCGCACGCCGACTCCAACGTCGACATCCAGGAGTTCATGATCGCGCCGATCGGCGCCGAGTCGTTCTCCGAGGCGCTGCGCTGGGGCACCGAGGTCTACCACACGCTGAAGAAGGTCCTGAAGAGCAAGGGCCTGGCCACCGGCCTCGGCGACGAGGGCGGCTTCGCCCCGAACCTCGACTCCAACCGCGCCGCCCTCGACCTCATCCTGGAGGCCATCAAGGAGGCCGGCTACGTCCCCGGCGAGCAGATCGCGCTCGCGCTCGACGTCGCCGCCTCCGAGTTCTACAAGGACGGCTCCTACGAGTTCGAGGGCAAGTCCCGCTCGGCCGCCGAGATGACCGAGTACTACGAGGAGCTCGTCGCCTCGTACCCGCTCGTCTCCATCGAGGACCCGCTGTTCGAGGACGACTGGGCCGGCTGGAACGCCATCACCGAGAAGCTCGGCGACAAGGTGCAGCTCGTCGGCGACGACCTGTTCGTCACCAACCCCGAGCGCCTGGCCCGCGGCATCGAGGAGAACTCGGCCAACGCCCTGCTCGTCAAGGTCAACCAGATCGGCTCGCTGACCGAGACCCTGGACGCCGTCGAGATGGCCCAGCGCAACGGCTTCAAGTGCATGATGTCCCACCGCTCCGGCGAGACCGAGGACGTCACCATCGCCGACCTGGCCGTCGCCACCAACTGCGGCCAGATCAAGACCGGTGCCCCGGCCCGCTCCGAGCGCGTCGCCAAGTACAACCAGCTCCTGCGCATCGAGGAGATCCTCGACGACGCCGCGGTCTACGCCGGCCGCAGCGCGTTCCCGCGGTTCCGCGCCGCTCAGTAGCACGCCGCCGGGCCTCCCGCGCGCCCAGCCGCGTGAGCCCGTGGTTACCTACGTCCCCGCACCCGGTCCCGTACCGTGTGCGGGGACGTACGTACGTTTGCGCGCCGCGCTGCTCTGGGGAGGCGGAACATGGCCAAGGCCGGGACCAAGGACCGGTTCTCCACCGCTACCCGCCTGCGGCTGCTCGGCGAGCAGACCGCCGAGCGCGTCTACCGGTCCCAGACCAAGCGCCAGGCCCGGCGCTCCCGGCTCACCGGCCGCGCGGCCCTGCTCGCGCTGGTGCTCTGCTCCCTGGTCGTGGCGCTCGCCTACCCGATGCGGCAGTACGTCTCGCAGCGCGCCGAGATCGACGACCTGCGCCGGCAGAAGGCCGAGCAGCGCGAGGACGTCGAGAAGCTGCGCGACGAGAAGGCCCGCTGGCAGGACGACGCGTACGCCGAGCAGCGCATCCGGGACCGCCTGCACTACGTGCGGCCGGGCGAGACCGGGTTCACGGTGATCGACCCGGCGGCGTCCAAGAGCCGGCGCGCGGACCAGGGGGCGGCCTCGCGCCCCTGGTACTCGAACGTCTGGGACGGCGTCGACAAGGCCGACCGCCCCGACTGACCCCAGCACGGCCCCCGTAGAGAACCGATCGAAAGACAGGCATGCACACGCCCCCGCCCTCCACCGACCGCACCGAGCCCACCGACGCCGACGTCGAGGCGTTCAAGCAGCAGCTCGGCCGCCCGCCCCGCGGCCTGCGGGCCATTGCCCACCGCTGCCCCTGCGGTCAGCCCGACGTCGTCGAGACGGCGCCGCGCCTGCCGGACGGGACGCCGTTCCCGACCACGTACTACCTCACGTGTCCGCGGGCCGCGTCCGCGATCGGCACCCTTGAGGCCAACGGCGTGATGAAGGAGATGTCGGAGCGGCTCCAGAGCGACCCGGAGCTGGCCGCCGCCTACCGCGCGGCCCACGAGGACTACCTCGCCCGCCGGGACGCCATCGAGGTCCTGGAGGGCTTCCCGAGCGCGGGCGGCATGCCGGACCGCGTGAAGTGCCTGCACGTCCTGGTCGGCCACTCCCTGGCGGCGGGGCCCGGCGTGAACCCGCTGGGCGACGAGGCCATCGCGATGCTGCCCGAGTGGTGGGCCAAGGGCCCCTGCGTCACGCCCTGCGCGCCCGAGGACGAGGCGTGACCCGCGTCGCCGCCGTCGACTGCGGCACGAACTCCATCCGCCTCCTGGTCGCGGACGCCGACCCGGTCACCGGCGAACTGCGCGACCTGGACCGGCGCATGACGATCGTGCGCCTCGGCCAGGACGTGGACCGCACCGGGCGGCTGGCCCCCGAGGCCCTTGAGCGCACCTTCGCGGCCTGCCGCGAGTACGCCGAGGCGATCGAGGCGCACGGCGGCGTGGAGCGGGTCCGCTTCGTCGCCACCTCCGCCTCCCGCGACGCGGACAACCGCGAGGAGTTCGTCCGGGGCGTCCTGGACATCCTCGGCGTCGAGCCGGAGGTCATCACCGGCGCGCAGGAGGCGGAGTTCTCCTTCACCGGCGCCACCCGGGAACTGGCCGGCCGCGACGACCTGGCCGGGCCCTACCTGGTCGTGGACATCGGCGGCGGCTCCACCGAGTTCGTCGTCGGCACGGACTCGGTCGAGGCGGCCCGCTCGGTGGACGTCGGCTGTGTCCGCATGACCGAGCGTCATCTCGTGCGCGACGGCGCGGTCGCCGACCCGCCCTCGCCGGAGCGGTTCGCCGCGGTCAGGGCGGACGTCGAGGCCGCCCTGGACCTCGCCGAGCAGGCGGTCCCGCTCAAGCGGGCCCGCACGCTGGTCGGCCTCGCGGGCTCGGTGACCACCGTCGCCGCGATCGCGCTGGGCCTGGACACCTACGACTCGCGGGCGATCCACCACTCCCGGATCTCCTACGAGCAGGTGGCCGCCATCGCGGAGCGCCTGATGGGCGCCACGCACGCCGAGCGCGCCGCGATCCCGGTGATGCACCCGGGCCGCGTCGACGTCATCGCGGCGGGCGCCCTCGTCCTGCTGACGATCATGGACCGGACCGGCGCCCGCGAGGTCGTCGTGAGCGAACACGACATCCTCGACGGGATCGCCCACAAGGTGGCGGCGGAGGTCGAGGCGGAGCGCCTGCGGGGCTGACGCGCGCGGGCGAAGACCACCAGGCGCAGCACGGCGAACCGCGCGACACCGGCGAGGGCCGAGGCCCCGAGGTACACGCCCTGTTCGAGCAGCGCACCGGGCGCGGCGACCAGCTCCCGAAGGGCGAGCATCGCCGCGCACGTGAGCGCGTACGCGGCCGCCGCGGAGCCGGCCGACTGCGCGTGCTGACGCCAGGTCGCCCGGCGGTCCGCGCCGAAGGTGAACCGGGCGTGCAGCTCGGTGGCCAGCGGCGTGGCGGCCGCGGTGACCACCGCATTGGCCAGCGCCCAGGGGAGCCAGGACGCGAGGCCCGCCACGGCGAAGCCGGCCGCGAGCCCCACCCCGCCGCCGCAGAGCACGAAGCGGGCGAAGGCGGTGACAGCACCGGAGGCGGCCTGCCCGCGGCTCCCTGTTCTCTCCATGCCCGACCCCTTTGCCGACTCGTTCGCCGACGCGTTCGCCGGCGCACTTCGCGAAAGGCACGCCTCTGACCTGGGAGGACAGCGAGGTGCGCCGTAGTGGTGCCATCATGGCACACGGGTGGCGCCATGGGTATCGATTTATGGCGCCACGCTGGGGGCCCAGCGGCGCTGAAGGGGGGTGTGCAGCCCTCGCCGTGACAGTCCGTCGGGAAAGTTCGTGAAGTTCTTCACAAGGATTTCGGCCCTGGCGGGCGAGGTTCGGGGGCATCAGGGCCCCGAAAAGGTCATTCAGGGGTTCCGGCGGGAGGCGGCGCGGCGCTTTCGGCGCGGGGCCCGTGGGACGGGCGGGGCGGTGGTCCACCGCCGCTGCCGACTCAGAGCGGCAGCTCACAAGGGGTGGACAACGACTCGCGTGGCACTGTGGTTCCCCTGATCCGGCATGACCTCGGTCACGTGGGCGGCGAAGTGTAGCAGAGCCCCTCCCCATGCTTGTGAAGGGGCGCACGAGCGACCCCCGCCCGGCAGGTGGATACTCGATGGCATGAGCACCACGGAGCGTCCCAGGATCCTCGTAGTAGGCGGTGGGTACGTAGGCCTGTACGCAGCTCGGCGCATCCTCAAGAAGATGCGCTACGGAGAGGCGACCGTCACGGTCGTCGACCCCCGGTCGTACATGACCTACCAGCCCTTCCTCCCCGAAGCCGCCGCCGGCAGCATCTCGCCGCGGCACGTCGTCGTCCCGCTGCGACGCGTGCTGCCCAAGGCCGAGGTTCTCACCGGCCGGGTCACCACCATCGACCAGGACCGCAAGGTCGCCACGATCGCCCCCCTCGTGGGCGAGGCGTACGAGCTGCCCTTCGACTACCTCGTCATCGCGATGGGCGCGGTCTCCCGCACCTTCCCGATCCCCGGCCTCGCCGAGCAGGGCATCGGCATGAAGGGCATCGAGGAGGCCATCGGCCTGCGCAACCACGTCCTCGAGCAGCTCGACAAGGCCGACTCCACGACCGACGAGGACGTCCGCCGCAAGGCGCTGACCTTCGTCTTCGTGGGCGGTGGCTTCGCGGGTGCGGAGACCATCGGCGAGGTCGAGGACATGGCCCGCGACGCGGCCAAGTACTACAAGAGCGTCAAGCGCGAGGACATGCGCTTCGTGCTCGTCGACGTCGCGGACAAGATCCTCCCCGAGGTCGGTCCCAAGCTCGGCCAGTACGGCAAGGAGCACCTCGAAGGCCGCGGCGTCGAGGTCTACCTCAAGACCGGCATGGACTCCTGCGTGGACGGCCACGTGGTCCTGAACAACGGCCTCGAGGTCGACTCCAACACCATCGTGTGGACCGCCGGCGTCAAGCCGAACCCGGCGCTGGCCCGCTTCGGCCTGCCCCTCGGCCCGCGCGGCCACGTGGACACCCAGACGACGCTCCAGGTGCAGGGCACGGACTACATCTGGGCCGCGGGCGACAACGCCCAGGTGCCGGACATGGCCGCCCGCAAGGCCGGCAACGAGAACGCCTGGTGCCCGCCGAACGCCCAGCACGCGCTGCGCCAGGCGAAGGTCCTCGGCGACAACGTGATCTCCGGCATGCGGGGCTTCCCGCAGAAGGAGTACAGCCACGCCAACAAGGGTGCGGTCGCCGGTCTCGGCCTGCACAAGGGCGTCGCGATGATCGTCATGGGCAAGATGAAGATCAAGCTCAAGGGCCGTCTCGCCTGGTACATGCACCGCGGCTACCACGGCCTGGCCATGCCGACGTTCAACCGCAAGATCCGCGTCTTCGCGGACTGGACGCTCGCCATGTTCCTCAAGCGCGAGGTCGTCTCCCTCGGTGCTCTGGAAGCGCCTCGCGAGGAGTTCTACGAGGCCGCCAAGCCGGCCCCGAAGCCGCAGGTCGCGGCCGAGCCCGCCCCGGCGGTCAAGGGCGAGGAGAAGGCCAAGGCCTCCTGACCTCGCGTCACCGGGTGACCACGCGTCACTGATCCACCCCGAAGGGGGCCGTCCGCCATCCGTGGTGCGGGCGGCCCCTTTCGGCGTCCGGTGGGACTGCGCGGGGCGCCCGTGGTGTTTACGTGGTGTCGGACCGTCCAGCGGTCTTCCTCACGGAGGTGTGCGCCATGCGAAACGCCGCACTGCGGCTGAAGAGACTCGCCGAGCAGCTCATGGGAGCCGAGCTGCCGGTGCGCGTCAGGGCCTGGGACGGCTCGGAGGCCGGGCCGCCGGGCGCCCCCACCCTCGTCGTACGCGACCGGCGCGCCCTGCGCCACCTCCTGTGGAAGCCCGGTGAACTGGGCCTGGCCCGCGCCTGGGTGACCGGTGACCTGGACGTCGACGGGGACCTCTACGAGGCGCTGGACCGGATGGCCGCCTTCGTGTGGGAGCGGGACGAGGACGCGCCGAACCTGCGCCAGGCGCTGCGCGAACCCCGGTTCCGGGCCGCCGTCCGCTCGCTGATCGCCCTGAGCGCGCCCTTCCTGCCGCCCGCCCCACCGCCGGAGGAGATGCGCCGGCACGGCCGCCTCCACCTGCACACCAAGGGCAGCGACCGGCGGGCCATCAGCCACCACTACGACGTGGGCAACGACTTCTACGAGCTGGTGCTCGGCCCCTCGATGGTCTACTCCTGCGCCTACTGGGCCTCGCCCGGAGCCACCCTGGAGGAGGCCCAGCGCGACAAGCTGGAGCTGGTCTGCCAAAAGCTCGCCCTCGCGCCCGGCACGCGCCTGCTCGACGTCGGCTGCGGCTGGGGCTCCCTGGCGATCCACGCCGCCCGCGAGCACGGCGTGGACGTGGTCGGCGTCACCCTCTCCCAGGAGCAGGCCGCCTACGCCAGGAAGCGCATCGCCGAGGAGGGCCTGACCGACCGGATCGAGATCCGCGTCCAGGACTACCGGGACGTGCGCGACGGCCCGTACGACGCGATCTCCTCCATCGGCATGGCCGAACACGTCGGCTCCGCGCGCTACCTGGAGTACGCCCGCACCCTGCACGCCCTGCTGGCACCCGGCGGACGGCTGCTCAACCACCAGATCGCGCGCCGCCCGCAGGGCGACGAATCGGCGTACTCCGTGGACGAGTTCATCGACGCCTACGTCTTCCCCGACGGGGAGCTGGCGCCGGTCGGGCAGACCGTCGCGCTCCTGGAGCGGGCCGGGTTCGAGGTGCGTGACGTGGAGGCCATCCGCGAGCACTACGCGCTGACCCTGCGCCGCTGGGTCGCCAACCTGGAGGCGCACTGGTCGCGGGCCCAGCGCCTCACCTCGCCCGGCCGCGCCCGCGTCTGGCGGCTCTACATGGCCGCCTCCGCGCTCGCCTTCGAGCACAACCGCATCGGCGTCAACCAGGTCCTCGCGGTGAAGACCCCCGAGGGCGGCGCCTCGGGGCTGCCGCTGCGGACCCGGGAGTGGCGCGCGTAGCCGCCCGGTACGCGAAGGGGCCCCGGACGGCGATCGTGATGCCGTCCGGGCCCCTTCTCTCGTACCGCTACCGGCTCACTCGGCCTTGATGGCCATCAGCGGGTTCAGCTTCGCCGCGCTGCGGGCCGGCCACATCGCCGCGAGGACACCGACCAGGGCCGCGATCCCGAGGAAGACCACGATCCGGCCGAGCGGGATCTCCATGGTGTACGTGGAGACGCTGCGGGAGATGGTGCCGCCCGCGACCCAGCCCATGAACAGGCCGAGCCCGATGCCGAGCACCGCGCCGAACAGGGAGATGATGACCGCCTCCAGGCGCACCATCTGCTTGACCTTCGCGCGGTCGAGGCCGATCGCCCGCAGCATGCCGATCTCGTGCTTGCGCTCGAAGACCGACATCGCGAGGGTGTTGATGACGCCGAGCACCGCGATGAGGACGGCCATGGCCAGCAGGCCGTAGAGCATGTTCAGCAACATGTTGATGGCGCCCGCCACGGCGTTGCTGATCGCGGCCTTGTCCTGGACGGTGATCGCGGGGTTCTCGCCGAGGGCCTTGACGATGGCGTCCTCGGCCTTGTCGGAGGCGCCGCCCTTCATCTTCACGAGCACCTGCTTGTCGACGACCTTGGTCAGGTGCGGGTCGACCACGGAGGTGGGGGCGAAGACGCCGCTGAGCATCTCGTTGTGCTCGTACACCCCGGCGACCTTGATCTTCACGGTCTTGCCGTCGTCGTCGAACTTCAGCGGGAAGGTGTCGCCCGCCTTCAGGCCCCGGTCCTTGGCCAGTTCGTCGTCGATGAGGGCTTCACCGGACTTCAGGCCGTCCATCGAACCGCCGGTGACGTCCAGGCCGACCAGGCCCGCGAAGGTCTTGGGGTCGACGCCGTAGACGGAGGTGTAGCTCTCGTCGGCCTCGCCGTACGCCTCGCGCAGCGGGGTCGTCGCCTCGACCTCCGGGATCTTGTCGAGCTTCTCGCGGACCTCGGGGGTCAGCGGCCGGAAGTTCGCCATGGAGACGCTGTAGTCGGCCTTCATGGAGCCGGCGGCCATCTTGTTGATGGCGCTGCCCATGGAGGTGGCGACCACGGTCATCGCCGTGATGAGGGTCAGGCCGATCATCAGGGCCGCGGCCGTGGACGCCGTACGGCGCGGATTGCGCACGGAGTTGAGGCGCGCGAGCTTGCCGGGGACGCCGAACGGCTTCAGGAGCGGCGCCGAGGCGGCGATGAACGGGCGGGACAGCAGCGGCGTGAGGACGATGACGCCGACGAGCATGACGCCCGCGCCGCCCGACTTCACGTAGTTGTCCTTCACGAACAGCATCACCGCGCCCAGGGCGACGATGAGCGCGCCGATGGTGTTGCGGACCACCAGGCCGCGCACGGTCGGGGTGGCGTGGACGCTGTTCATCGCGGCGACCGGGGGGATGCGGGCGGCGCGGCGGCCCGGCAGCCAGGCGGCCAGCATCGTCACGACCACGCCGATCAGCAGGGCCGCGAGGATCGTGGTCGGGCCGATGACGAGCGGTCCGTCGGGCAGCGAGGCGCCGGCGGAGTTCATCAGGGACTCCAGGCCCACGGCCACGCCGATGCCGAGCGCGAAGCCGGTCACCGCGGCGACGAGACCGACGAGGAAGGCCTCGATCAGCACGGAGCGCGTCACCTGGCGGCGCGAGGCGCCGACGGCCCGCATCAGGGCCAGCTCCTTGGTGCGCTGGGCGACCAGCATGGTGAAGGTGTTCGCGATGATGAAGATGCCGACGAAGAGCGCGATGCCCGCGAAGATGAGCAGGACCTGGCTCATCGACTTGGTCTGCGTCTCGATCATCTCGTCCTGCTGGGACTTGAGTTCGCCGCCCGTCCTCGTCGACGAGTCCTTGGGGGTGATCTTCTCGACCGCGCTCTGCAGCGCGCTCTCGGAGGTGCCGGCGGCGGCCTTGACGTCGATCTCGTCGTACTGGTTCTTGTTCAGCGCCTTCAGGGCGGTCCGGTTGTCGAAGACGACCAGGCTGCCGCCCGCGACGACGTTGCCGTCGTCGGTGTCGAAGACGCCGCTGACCTTCGCGGTGCGCACCGGGCCGTCGGTGGAGTAGCGGACGGTGTCGCCCACCCGGTAGCCGGTGCGGCTCGCGGTGCGCGAGTCGAGGGCGAGCTGGCCCGCGGACTTCGGGGCGGCGCCCTCGGTGAAGTCGTAGCGCGGGTCCTTGCCGCCCTTGCCCGGGTAGTAGTTGGAGCCGGTGGTGCCCCACTCGCCGCCGACCAGCTTGCCGTCCTTGTCGGCGAGGGCGGTGAAACCGGAGACGGTGCCGATCGCCGAGTCGGCGCCGGGCAGAGTGCCGGCCTTCTTCAGGAGGGCGTCGGTCAGCTCGGGCTTCTGCTTGGCGCCCCGGCCCTCCTCGTCGCCGGGGTAGCCGCTCGCGGAGGTGATGGCGACGGAGACGTGGTCGAAGCTCTTGGCCGACTTGTTCTTGTAGGCGGAGCCGAAGGTGTCGGTGAAGACGAGGGTGCCGGAGACGAAGGCGACGCCGAGCATGACGGCGAGCACGGTCATCAGCAACCGGGCCTTGTGCGCGAGCACATTGCGCAGGGCGGTACGGAACATGGGTGTGAGTCCAGGTGAGGGGTGGGGGGCGCGGGGAACTGCGCGGCCAGCCGCATGCGGCCCGCAGTGCGAAGAACGAGGCGACCGGGCGCCTAGCTGGTGCGGCCCTTGGCGTCGAAGTGCTTCATCCGGTCCAGCACGCCCTCCGCGGTGGGCTCGAGCATCTCGTCCACGATGCGCCCGTCGGCGAGGAAGATCACGCGGTCCGCGTACGAGGCGGCCACCGGGTCGTGCGTGACCATCACGACGGTCTGGCCGAGGTCGCGCACCGAGTTGCGCAGGAAACCGAGGACCTCCGCGCCCGAGCGCGAGTCGAGGTTTCCGGTCGGCTCGTCACCGAAGATGATCTCCGGCTGGGAGGCGAGCGCGCGGGCCACGGCCACGCGCTGCTGCTGGCCGCCGGACAGCTCCGTCGGCCGGTGGCTGAGCCGGCCGGAGAGCCCGACCATGTCGATGACCTGCTCCAGCCACTGCTTGTCGGGCTTGCGGCCCGCGATGTCCATGGGGAGCGTGATGTTCTCCAGGGCCGTCAGGGTCGGCAGCAGGTTGAACGCCTGGAAAATGAAGCCGATCTTGTCCCGGCGGAGCTTGGTGAGCTGCTTGTCCTTGAGCGTGGACAGCTCCGTCTCACCGAGGCGGACCGACCCCGAGCTGAAGCTGTCCAGGCCCGCGACGCAGTGCATCAGCGTCGACTTGCCGGAGCCGGAGGGGCCCATGATCGCGGTGAACTCGCCCCGCCCGAAGTCGACGGAGACGCGGTCCAGGGCGACCACCTGGGTCTCACCCTGTCCGTACACCTTGGAGAGATCCGTGGCACGCGCGGCCACGGTGGTGGCACGGGCGGCGAAGGGGGTGGTGGTCACGGGACGATGCTCCTGTCGGTACGACGAGTGGGGACGTACTCCATCGTCCCGGCCGCACGCCGTCCTGGAGTCAGCCGCTGTTCCGGTTCCTGGGGCCCTCTCCGGTCGGACCCCGGGAGGCGATGTCATACCTCAGGATGAGGGCCGCCCCTGAGAGGAGCCGGACGCCGGCGCGGATCCGGGAGGCGGGCCGGGAACTGCCGGGAGGCTAAATTCCGTCATTCCGCGCAGAGGGCCATGAGACCGCCCGGAGCCGTGGAAAGGCCTCCGGCATGTACCAATGGACCGTACCGGGGGCTGATGCTCCCTCAGACGTCAATAAAATAAGACAACATCGTGCCGACCTTCCGCTGTACGGGGGACGCCTCCCGATAGGGTCGAATCCTTGTTGCGGGGCCCATGGCCTGCCCGGATGGTGGAATGCAGACACGGCGAGCTTAAACCTCGCTGCCCCTCGGGGGCGTGCCGGTTCGAGTCCGGCTCCGGGCACCTCCACCCTCAGCCCCGACCGGCTCCCGGGACCGCCCGTGCGGCGCTCAGGGAGTGGCCGCCGTGGGGCGGGCCCCACGGGAGCGGGCGTGCCACCCGGGTGGGGGAAGGGTTCCGATCCGGGAACAGTAGGGGTCGTGTCGCGCGTTCTCGGTCACAGGGAGGGAAAGATCCTCCCCAAGCACTAGGACCATCCTTTTGCCTACGCATTACTCTTGAGGGCAAAGCCACGCACGGTGGCCATGGAGGAGTGAGATGAGGAGCAGCAACCCGGTCTTCTCGCGACGGGGGTTCAGCCGCGACAGCGGCTACGCCGGCTTCGGCGGGCAGCCGCAGGCCGGGGGACCCGCAGCAGCGACCCAGACCCAGGGCAATCCGTACGCGCAGGGCAACCCCTACGCCACCAATCCGTACGCCCAGCAGGACGTGCAGCACGGCGCGCCCCAGGCGCCCGTAAGCACCGGCCGCATGACGATGGACGACGTCGTCATGCGCACCGCCACCACCCTCGGCACGCTGCTGGTCACGGCGGCGCTCGCCTGGGCGCTGCTGCCGGTCGACGACGCCAGCATCGGCAAGTCGTACGGCATCGCGATCGGCGCCGGCCTGGTGGCGATGGTGCTCGGCCTGGTGCAGTCCTTCAAGCGCAAGGCCTCGCCCGCGCTGATCATGACGTATGCCGCGCTGGAGGGCGTCTTCCTCGGCGTCGTCTCCAGCGTCGTCGACAACCGCATCGCGGACGGCGCGGCCATGCAGGCCGTGCTGGGCACGATGGCGGTCTTCGTCGGCGTCCTGGTGGCGTACAAGGCGGGCTGGATCCGCGTCAACCGTCGCTTCTACGGCTTCGTGATGGCCGCGGCGATGGGCTTCCTGCTGCTGACGGCCGTGAACCTCCTGTTCATGGTCTTCGGCGGCGGTGACGGCCTCGGCTTCCGCAGCGGCGGCCTCGGCATCGTCTTCGGCATCGTCGGCATTCTGCTCGGCGCCTGCTTCCTCGCCCTGGACTTCAAGCAGGTCGAGGACGGCATCGCCTACGGCGCGCCGAAGGAAGAGGCCTGGCTCGCGGCGTTCGGCCTGACGATGACGCTCGTGTGGATCTACCTCGAGTTCCTGCGTCTGATCGCGATCCTTCAGGGGAACGACTGACGCGAGCCGCTCAGCGGCTGAACCGACAGCCGAAGGGCCCGCGGACCGATTCCGGTCCGCGGGCCCTTCGCGTGCGTGTCGGGAGGGAGGTAGGGGGTCAGAGGAACTTGCGGGCGGCCCGCCTCAGGTCGTACTCGTGGATGATCGCCTTCGCGTGGCCGTACGCGAGGTTGTGCTCGGCGCGCAGCCAGCTGACTTTCTCCTCGAAGCGGAAGAGGGAGGGTCCTTCGTCCACGGCGCGCAGCCAGTCGGCGACTTCACGACCGGTGCACTGGGGGATTCGGGCGAGCAGGTTGCGGTGGGTCTCCTCGGAGAAGACTTGGGACATCGGCGCCTCCGGACGCGTCGCGATGTGGTCCGTCCTTCCCGTCACCGTGCCTGAGCGTCCGGGCGTTGGCAACAGTGCCGGAAAGCCGCATAAGGTCGCGGGGTGCTCGATACGACGCCTTTGACGGCCGCAGTGGACCATTTCGCCGACCGCCTGCGGGCCGCGCCGCAGAGCCGCCTGCAGCGCGGCGCCGCGACCGAAGCGCTGGCGCTGGCCAGGGAGTTGGCGGCGCGCGCGCAAGCCATCGAGGAGCCGGACGCGCCACCGCGCGAGATGCCGGACGCGGGGATGTTCGCCGCCGCCGACCAGATCACCGTCGCGGGGCGGGATCTGGCCCTTGTGCTGACGGACCCTGAGGAGCTGGCGCGCGCCCTCGAACTGGTGGCCCAGGCGCAGAAGCGGGCCGCGGTGTAGCCGCCGGGCCCGCCCGGGCGGGTCAGACGGAGGCGATGACGCGGTCGGCGAGGATGTAGACGTTCTCGGTGCCGCACTCGAAGGTCAGGGCGTACGCGCCCGAGATCCCGGAGCCGCCGAGCAGCACCGGGGCGTGCCCGGCGCGCAGGGCCTCGGCGAGCAGCTCCGCGGTCTCGCGGTGGCCCGGCGTCATGCACAGGGTCGTGCCGTCGGTGAAGACGTACACGTCCAGGGTGCCCAGCGGGCCGGGGCGGACGTCGGCCAGCGCGGTGCGGGCGCCGGCCAGCTCCTCGAGGCAGGCCACCGTGCGCTCGTGGTCGCCGTAGATCTCGGAGGCGGGCGTCTGCACCGGCACGAAGTCCGGGTGCGAGGGGTGGCGGCGGCGGGCCGCGGCCAGCTCCGGGGAATCCGACGCGAAATCGTCGGCGAACGGATCGGCGAAGGGCTCGGTCACCGGCTCCAGGCTGTCCGCCTCCAGGCCCGCGAAGTCGGCCTGGCGCGGCAGGAACAGCTCGTCGGCGATTCCGTCCGGGATGCCGGGCAGGCCGTGCAGCAGGGAGGGCGCGTCCGAGCCCTCACGGGCCTCCTGGGCGGCCCAGAAGGCACGGGCCTCGGCCAGCTCCCGCTCCCGCTCCTCGGCGAGCGCCTCGGCCACCGCCGCGCGTATCTCGTCGGCGTCCACGGCGGTGCGGGCGCCCGGCACCGTGGGGTGCGGGCGGCCCGCGGCGGCCCGGCTGTCGGCCAGCTCGGTGCGCAGGGCGGTGATCTCGGCGAGTTGCTTGCGCAGGCCGCGCACCGCGTGCAGGGCGGCTGCGCCCACGGCCGTGGCAGCGGCCGTGGAGAGCAGCAAGGCAAGAGGCATGGCGCTCACTGACGTACTCCCGGTTTCAAGTCGACCCCCGACTTCCTACATCAGCTTGAAGCCTGCACGATCCAGCTGTCAGTGCATAACGTCACGAAACGGGCAGGTCTTTGGGCCCTGTGTACCCCTATGGACCGCTGTGAGCTGCGCATATGTGTCTCCCCCAGGAGATAGGTCACATCCTGGGGGAGATTGGGTCACGGAACGGTGCAGGAGCGGAGCGTCAGGAACGCCAACTCTGCGTCAGCGAATCGGGGGTTTTCGCGGTCAGCTGAGGCGCTCGATGACCATCGCCATGCCCTGGCCGCCGCCGACGCACATCGTCTCCAGACCGAACTGCTTGTCATGGAACTGGAGGGAGTTGATCAGCGTGCCGGTGATGCGGGCGCCCGTCATGCCGAAGGGGTGGCCGACCGCGATGGCGCCGCCGTTGACGTTCAGCTTGTCGATGTCGATGCCGAGGTCCCGGTAGCTCGGGATCACCTGGGCGGCGAAGGCCTCGTTGATCTCGACCAGGTCGATGTCGTCGATGGTGAGCCCGGCCCGGCGCAGTGCCTGCTTGGACGCCTCGACCGGGCCGAGGCCCATGATCTCGGGGGAGAGGCCGGTGACGCCGGTGGAGACGATGCGGGCGAGCGGGGTCAGGCCGAGCTCGCGGGCCTTGGTGTCGCTCATGATCACGAGGGCGGCGGCGCCGTCGTTCAGCGGGCAGCAGTTGCCGGCGGTGACCATGCCGTCGGGACGGAAGACGGGCTTCAGGCCCTGGACGCCCTCCAGGGTGACCCCGGCGCGCGGGCCGTCGTCCTTGCTGACCACCGTGCCGTCGGGGGTGGTGACCGGGGTGATCTCGCGCTCCCAGAAGCCGTTCTTGATGGCTTCCTCGGCGAGGTTCTGCGAGCGCACGCCGAACTCGTCCATGTCCTGGCGGGTGACGCCCTTGGCGCGGGCGAGGTTCTCCGCGGTCTGGCCCATCGCGATGTAGGCGTCCGGGAGCAGGCCGTCCTCGCGCGGGTCGTGCCAGGTGGAGCCCTCGCTCTCGGCGACGGCCGCGGTGCGGGCCTCGGCGTCGGCGAAGAGCGGGTTGTGGGTGTCGGGCAGGCCGTCGCTGGTCCCCTTCACGCTGCGCGAGACCATCTCGACACCCGCCGAGATGAAGACGTCGCCCTCGCCCGCCTTGATGGCGTGCAGGGCCATGCGGCTCGTCTGGAGGGACGAGGAGCAGTAGCGGGTGATCGTGCAGCCGGGGAGGTGGTCCATGCCCAGCTGTACGGCGACGATGCGGCCGAGGTTGTGGCCCTGCTCGCCACCGGGCAGGCCGCAGCCGAGCATCAGGTCGTCGATGTCCCTGGGGTCCAGCTCCGGGACCTTGGCGAGGGCGGCCTCGATGATCGTGGCGGTCAGGTCGTCCGGGCGCAGGTCCTTCAGCGAGCCCTTGAAGGCGCGGCCGATCGGGGTGCGGGCGGTGGAGACGATCACGGCTTCGGGCATCAGGCGCTCCGGTGACGAGGGGGCAGGACTCCCTGGGAAGTTACCCCCGCGTAATGCTGTCGGTCATCGGGTGGGGTGTGTGACGCGGGACGCATTTCTAAGCGGGTGCTCAGGTCGGGGGGCCCTGGGCGTACGGGGGGTTCTTGGTGCGGGTCGGTTTTGGCGGCTCGGGTGTTCTGGCTGGGGGGCTTGCGTTCGTTGTGGCGTGCGGGTGTGTTGTGGCTTGTCGTGCCGTTCCGCGCGTGTTCTGGCCGGGGGCCTTGCTTTTGTTGTGGCGTGCGGGTGGGTTGTGGCTTGTCGCGCAGTTCCCCGCGTGTTCTGGCCGGGGGCCTTGCCTTCGTTGGGGCGTGCGGGTGCGTCGTGGCTTGTCGCGCCGTTCCCCGCGCCCCTGGGGGGCTTGCCTTTGTTGTGACGTGCGGGTGGGTTGTGGCTTGTCGCGCCGTTCCCCGCGCCCCTGGGGGGGGCCTTGCTTTCGTTGTGGGGTGCGGGTGCTTTGGGGCTTGGCGCGCCGTTCCTCGCGCCCCTTAGGGGGTCGTTCTGGGGGCGTGGGGAGCGTGTCGGCAGGCAGTGTGGGGGTGGGGTCAGTGGGGGAGGGGGGTGGGTTCTGGGGTGTGGATGCGGCGTCGGCGGCGGCGTTTGATGAGGGCCCAGGGGCCCCGGGGGCCGGCCGGCATCACCGGGGTGACCTCCGTGCCGCCCTCCGCCGCGGCCTGCGCGGCCGCCCGCGCCACCGGCAGGAAACCCTCGCGCCGCGAGAGGTCGGGCCGCTCCTCCTCGGGCCACAGGCCCAGCGCCGCGCACAGCGTGGGGAGCACCGCCATGGCCGCCGTCGCGTACCCCTCCGCCGAGGGATGGTAGTTGTCGGGACCGAACAGCTCCCGCGGGTTCGCCGCGAACTCGGGGCCCAGCAGATCGCCCAGCGACACCGTCCGCCCGCCCTGCTCGACCACGCCGATCGTCTGCGCCGCGGCCAGCTGCCGCGAGACCCGGCGGGCCAGCCACCGCAGCGGCTGGTAGACGTTCTCCACGGTGCCGAGGTCGGGACACGTGCCGACGACCACCTCCGCCCCGGCGGTCCGCAGCCGCCGCACCGCCCCGGAGAGGTGCCGCACCGAGCGGGTCGGCGGCATCCGGTGCGTCACGTCGTTCGCGCCGATCATGATGACGCACACGTCCGGCACCCAGGAGGGGTCCGACAGGATCAGCGTGACCTGCCGGTCCAGGTCGTCCGACTGGGCGCCCGGCAGCGCCACGTTCCGCAGGTCGACGGGGCGCTCCGCGACCGCCGCGAGCCCCGAGGCGAGCAGCGCCCCCGGGGTCTGCCCCGACCGGTGCACGCCCTGCCCCGCGGCCGTGGAGTCCCCGAGCATCGCGAACCGCACCGGTTCGGAGCACAACCGCACCGGTTCGGAGCAGTCGGGGGGGCCGGAGATCTCGCCGTACGCCCTGCCGTAGCGCCCGTCGGCCCGCGGCGGATCCGCGTGCGACCCGCCCACGGAGCGCTTCGCCAGCTGGACCTCGGCGAGCACCACGCCGACCGCCGCGGCCCCGATCAGCCCGATCCCGCCGCCGCCGTACGCCGCGCCCGCCGCGATCCGCCGTGCCACCCTCGCCCTCGACATGCCCCGCAGCCACCTCCTCGTAGCCGAACCGCCGTACAGCCGTACATCCACTCATTGCCCCGAAAGCACGGTCGGCCAATCGTGGGCGGAGGTGAACGGATGAGAGGGCCCCTTAGGCTGACCGCACCAATTCGTCGCACTACATCGCAGCCCGGAGACAACGGTGCAATTCCACGACTCGATGATCAGCCTCGTCGGCAATACCCCGCTCGTGAGGCTCAACCATGTGACCGCGGGCATCCAGGCGACCGTCCTGGCCAAGGTCGAGTACTTCAACCCCGGCGGCTCCGTGAAGGACCGCATCGCGCTGCGCATGATCGAGGCGGCCGAGCAGAGCGGGGAGCTGAAGCCCGGCGGGACGATCGTCGAGCCGACGTCCGGCAACACCGGCGTCGGGCTCGCCATCGTGGCCCAGCAAAAGGGTTACAAGTGCATCTTCGTCTGCCCGGACAAGGTGTCCCTCGACAAGATCAACGTGCTGCGCGCGTACGGCGCCGATGTGGTCGTCTGCCCGACCGCCGTCGACCCCGAGCACCCGGATTCGTACTACAACGTCTCCGACCGTCTCGTGCGCGAGACGCCCGGCGCCTGGAAGCCCGACCAGTACAGCAACCCGAACAACCCGCTCTCGCACTACCACTCCACCGGCCCCGAGCTGTGGGAGCAGACGGAGGGGAAGATCACCCACTTCGTCACCGGCATCGGGACCGGCGGCACCATCTCCGGCACCGGCGGGTACCTGAAGGAGGTCTCCGGGGGCAAGGTCACCGTAGTCGGCGCCGACCCCGAGGGGTCCGTGTACTCCGGCGGCTCCGGGCGGCCCTACCTCGTGGAGGGCGTCGGCGAGGACTTCTGGCCGAGCGCGTACGACCGGAACGTGACCGACGAGATCATCGCGGTGTCCGACAAGGACTCCTTCCAGATGACGCGGCGCCTCGCCAAGGAGGAGGGGCTGCTCGTCGGCGGCTCCTGCGGCATGGCGGTCGTGGCGGCGCTGCGGGTCGCGGAGCGGCTCGGCCCCGACGACGTCGTCGTGGTGCTGCTGCCCGACTCCGGGCGCGGCTACATGAGCAAGATCTTCAGCGACGAGTGGATGAACGACTACGGCTTCCTGGAGGAGCCCGGTGACCAGCCGCGCGTCGCCGACGTGCTGCGCCGCAAGGAGGGCGGCGCGCTGCCCTCCCTGGTGCACATGCACCCCGAGGAGACGGTCGGTCAGGCCATCGAGGTGCTGCGCGAGTACGGCGTCTCGCAGATGCCCATCGTGAAGCCGGGCGCGGGACACCCCGACGTGATGGCCGCCGAGGTCATCGGCTCCGTGGTCGAACGCGAGCTGCTCGACGCCCTGTTCGCCCAGCGCGCCTCGCTCGGCGACCCGCTGGAGAAGCACATGTCGGACCCGCTGCCGCAGGTCGGCTCCGGTGAGCCGGTGGCCGACCTGATGTCGGTGCTCGGCGGCGCCGACGCGGCCATCGTCCTGGTCGAGGGCAAGCCGACCGGCGTCGTGAGCCGCCAGGACCTGCTCGCCTTCCTCGCGGAGCAGCAGGGTCACTAGAGCAGCGGGCCCGGCCCGGCCCGGGGGCTTCGCGCAAGTGGTACGAGCGCGACACGTGCGCGCAGCACCCGCTTAACACTGGTCCGGCACAGTGATGGGTGTCGGCGTCAGGAACTCCGGAGCGGCTCCCGGACCTCTGGACGCCGGGACGTGGCCCGGTCCTGACCCGGCACACGTCCCTCGCGGGGACCGCCGTCGTCCCGCCCCCCGGGCAACCGGGGGTGCGGCGGTCCCCGCGCCACTCACCGCCTTCGACCGCCCGGTACGTCACCCCCGGTCAGCAGTCCCACTCCGAGGTGGAGCGGTCCTTGCGGCGGCGGCCGAAGTCCGCGCCGCGGAGCGCCTGCGCCGCGTTCACACCGACGATGCCCACCCAGGTGGTGACGAGCCCGGGCAGGCCGGCGGTGGCCGCGCCGATGCCGGACAGCGGGACCGCGAGGATCAGGGATATCAGGCCGAAGCCGAACCGCTCGCTCCAGGCGTCAACGGCGCCGCCGGACGGGGAGCGGGAGCCGCGGGCGACGGTCATCTGCTGCTCGGCCAGGTGACGGCGCAGGCGCCGGTCGACCGTGCCGTCCAGGCGCTGCTCGATCTTCCCGAGGAAGGATTCGACCAGGGCGGAGTCGTACTCTTCGCCGAGCTCTCTGCGGGCGTGCAGAGTGGCGTCGAGTTCCTTCTTCAGTTCGGCGTCACGGGCTTCCATAGCCGTCCACGCTACGGGGCCGAGGCCTCGTCGGCGCTGGGGATAACCCCCGTATCCGCCCGGGGACCAGCCCCCGGTGCGACGCTGCCGCGCCGGGCCAGGGCCCAGTAGAGCACCGCGGGCACCACCAGGCCCACGACCCACGAGATGTCCGCGCCGCCCAGCGGTTCGACGAGCGGGCCCGTGTAGAAGTGCGTGACGAGGAACGGCAGTTGGGCCAGCAGTCCGATCCCGTAGACGGCGAGGGCGTCGAGGCGCCAGGCGCCGTAGCGGCCGTGCGGATCGCTGAGCGCCGGGATGTCGTACCGCTCGCGCGAGATCAGGTAGTAGTCGACGAGGTTGATGGCCGACCAGGGCGTGAAGAAGGTCAGCAGGAACAGCAGGAAGTCCTTGAAGGACGTCAGGAAGCTGTCCTTGCCGAGCAGCGCGACCACCGTGCCCGCCACCATGATCACGGCGATGTACGCGGTCCGGCCGCGCGGTCCGAGCACCCTCTGGCCGCGGAAGCCGCTGACGCCGGTCACCATCGACATGAAGCCGCCGTAGGTGTTGAGGACGTTGATGGTCAGCTTGCCGAGCGCGATCACGAAGTACAGGAAGGAGGCGATCAGGCCGCTCCCGCCGAGGCCGACGACGTAGCCGACCTGGTCGGCGAGGAAGGCGTCCCCCGCGCTCGCCGCGACCAGCACCCCGAACGTCATGGACCACTGCGACCCGATGGCCGAGCCCGACAGCGTCCACCAGAACGTGGCCTTCGCCGACGTCGTACGCGGCAGATAGCGCGAGTAGTCGGCGACGTACGGCCCGAAGGCCAGCTGCCAGGACGCCGAGAGGGAGACGGCGAGCAGGAACATCGGCAGGTCGAAGTGGGCGTCGCCCAGCAGGGCGGACAGGTCCACGCGGTCCAGGAGCCGCACGCCGAGGTAGACGAACGCGAGCGCGCAGATCACGCTGGCCACCCGGCCGAGCGCGTGGATGACGCGGTAGCCGACCGCCGCCATGACCGCCGTGACGGCGGCGAAGAGGACGATGCCCGTGGTGTCGTCCGTGTGCGTCAGCTCGGCCGTGGCCTGCCCGGCGAGGACGCTGCCGCTCGCGAAGAAGCCGACGTACATGAGGATGACGAGCAGCAGCGGGACGGCCGCGCCCTTCACGCCGAACTGCGCCCGGGACTGGATCATTTGGGGCAGGCCGAGCCGGGGGCCCTGCGCCGAGTGCAGCGCCATCACCGCGCCGCCGAGGAGGTTGCCGGCGACGAGGCCGACGATCGACCACACCACGTCGCCGCCGAAGACGACGGCGAGCGCGCCCGTGACGACCGCGGTGATCTGGAGGTTGGCACCGAGCCAGAGCGTGAACTGACTGAACGCGGTGCCGTGCCGTTCGTCGTCGGGGACGACGTCGATGGAGCGCCGCTCCACCAGGTCTTCAGCTGCCATGACGACTGCCCTCCGCTGCTCGCGCGTCTTGCTCGGCTGCATATCGTCATGCAGAGTTCTCGCTGACTGAATAGGTTGTCAATGGT
The DNA here is from genome assembly GCF_055575715.1 of Streptomyces sp. NPDC034037. Taxonomy (NCBI): domain Bacteria; kingdom Bacillati; phylum Actinomycetota; class Actinomycetes; order Kitasatosporales; family Streptomycetaceae; genus Streptomyces; species Streptomyces sp. NPDC034037. The sequence continues at coordinate 602,931 of NZ_JBVISC010000004.1, forward strand.
CCGGCGTGCGTCACCGGTGACAAGGAACGGTATGAGTGACAGTCCTGCGGCACGGCTGCACGTGCTCTTCGAGGGGCACCGGCTGACGCCCACGCAGCGCCGCATCGCGCACTGCATGGTGCGGCGGGCGGCGGACGTCCCCTTCCTCTCCAGCGTCGAGCTGGCGGAACTGGCCGGCGTGAGCCAGCCCTCCGTCACCCGCTTCGCGGTGGCGCTCGGCTTCGACGGCTATCCCGCCCTGCGCAAGCACCTGCGGGACGTGGCGCCCGCCGAGACGGCCGCCGGGGACGCGCTCAACGAGTACCAGCAGGCGGTGCAGGCGGAGATCGACAACCTCCGCCACCTCGCCGAGGCCCTCGCCGACCCGGCGCCGGTGGAGCGGGCGGGCCGCCTCCTCGCCGCCTCCCGCCCGCTGCCGGTCCTCGGCCTGCGGGCCGCCGCCTCCCAGGCGTACGGCTTCTCGTACTTCGCCGCGAAGGTCCACCCCGACGTACGCCTCCTCGACGAGGGCGGCACGATGCTCACCGACCGCGTCGACGCGGCGGTACGGGCGGGCGCCACGGCGCTCCTGTGCTTCGCGCTGCCGCGCCACCCCCGGGAGGTCGTGGACGCGCTGGCCCACGCGAGGGAGGCGGGCCTCACGGTGATCACCGTGGCGGACTCGCCGTTCGCCCCCGTGGCCGCGTACTCCCACCTCCTGCTCCCGGCGGCCGTCGGCACCGGCCTGGCCTTCGACACGGCGTGCGCCCCCATGCTCCTCGGCCGCGTCCTCCTGGAGGCCATGTGCGACGGCCTGCCGGACGCGCAGGCCCGCCTGGAGGAGTTCGACGCGGGGGCGGCGGCGCGGGGCCTGTTCGTGGAGTGAGCCCTCCAGGGGCCGACGGGCCACCGGACTCTCACCCTCTCCTCAGATTCCGCCGCTAACCTGCTGCGCCGAAGCGGTGCCGAAGCGGTGCCGGAGCAGCGCGGCAGGAGGCGTGGGAGGCGACGTGGGACGCGGTGGACATGGGCTGGCGAGGGTGCCGGTGGTCGTGCGGGCCGGGGCGGCGCCCCTGTGGTGGCTCGGGGCGGTCGCCGCCGGGGCCGGGGCGCTGCCGGAGGGGCTCACCGGGCGGCGCGTCGGCGCGCTCGCCGGTGCCGCGCTGTTCCTCGTGACGGCCGCCGTCGTCGCGTACGTCCGGGGCAAGCGGTACGACGCTCTGGCCCGCGAGGCCGTCCGCGCCGGAAAGCACGACGTGCTCCAGAGCCGTGCCGTGACCGTGCGGAACTGGCGGCGCGGGCACCGGTGGTGGCTGCTGGCCGCCTTCGTCGCCGCGCTCGGCAGCGCCTTCCTGCTGCCCGTGGCCGGCGGCGCCGTCCTCGCGGGCGCGGGCGCCGGGCTCTGGGCGAAGGCGGCCCGGCTCGGCCGCCGCGAGCAGGACGGCGACGTCCTCCTGTGGGTGCGCGTCGACCGGCTCGGGCGCGGCGCGGGCGCCCCCGCGGGCAAGGCGGTGCGGGCCTACCGGATGACGGGCCCGGCGGCGGGCGACGCGGCGCCCGGCGGGGCCCGGCGCCGCACCGCCGCGGGTGCGCGGCGCTGAGCCTCACTCCTCGCCGCGGGCCTTCAGGACCACCTTGTTGACGGCCCACAGGGCGATGCCGATGACCAGCAGGACGCCCGCGCGGATGTAGACCTCCGCCGGGCGGTCGGCGAGCGGGCTCGCGAGGATCAGCGCCGTGAGGGCGCCGAGGACCGGCAGGGCGGTCGGGGTGCGGAAGTGGTGGTGGTCGACGCGGTCCCGGCGCAGGACCAGCACCGCCACGTTGACCACCGCGAACACGCACAGCAGCAGGAACGCGGTGGTGTCGCCGAGCCCCTCGATCTCGCCCGTCGACACCAGGCCGATCGCGAGCAGCGAGACGAAGACGATGCCGACGACCGGGGTGCGGCGTCGGGACAGGACGCGGCCCATGGCGCGCGGCAGGATGCGTTCGTTGGCCATGCCGTAGCAGAGCCGCGAGGCCATCATGATGTTGATCAGTGCCGAGTTGGTGACCGCGAACAGGGCGATCAGCGCGAAGAGTTTGTGCGGGAAGTCGACGCCGCCGGCCTTCACCACTTCCAGCAGCGGGCCGCTCGACCCCTCCAGCGTCTTGTAGTCGACCAGGAGGGAGGAGACCAGTGCCACCAGGACGTAGATCGTGCCCGTGACCGCCACGCCGATGAAGATCGCGCGCGGGAAGGTGCGCTCCGGGTCCTTGGTCTCCTCGGCCATGTTCACCGAGTCCTCGAAGCCGACGAAGGCGAAGAAGCCGAGCGCGGTCGCGCCGAGCACCCCCGTCATCACGGCGTACCCGGTGCCGCCCCCGGCCTCGAAGTCGGTCAGCCGGGAGGGCTCGCCGTCGCCGGTGAGCACGGCGTACGCGCCGATCCCCAGGATGATCACGAGGCCGGTCAGTTCGACGAGGGTCAGGACCACGTTGGTCTTCACCGACTCCGAGACGCCCCGCATGTTCAGCGCGGCGAGCAGCACGATGAAGGTGATCGCGATCAGCGTCGGGGGCAGCGCGTCGCCGGTCAGCTCGGCGAGGTAGTCGCCGCTGAAGGCGCGGGCGGCGGCGCTCGCCGAGGAGAGGCCCGAGCACATCACCATGAAGGCGATGATGAAGGTGAGGAACGGCGTCTTGAACGCCTTCTGCGTGTAGAGCGCGGCACCGGCCGCCTTCGGGTACTTGCCGACCAGTTCGACGTACGAGGCGGCCGTCAGGATCGCCACGACGAACCCGATCGCGAACGGCAGCCACAGCGCGCCGCCGACCTTCCCCGCGACCTTGCCGGTGGTGGCGTAGATGCCCGTGCCGAGGATGTCGCCGATCACGAAGAGGATCAGCAGCTTGGGGCCGATGGCGCGGTGCAGCGCGCCGTCCTCGGCGGGCGGTGGCGCGGTGGTGGGTGTGCCGGATGCCGTCATGGGAGCCTCCCCCGAGACCGGGAACACGTCTGACCGAAACGCGTTCTGGAGTCAGGGTCTGCCCGTGAGCCACGTCACCATGCGCGAGTTGAGCAACCTCTGAGCCTGGCACGGGACTTCGGTGCCTACGGAGGAACCTGATGGAGCCCGAGGGGAGCCCGAAGGGCCCGGGAACCCGAAGGCCCCGGGAACCCGAAGGCCCGGGAACCCGAAGGCCCCGGGAACCCGAAGGCCCCGGAGCCCGAAGGGCCCGGGAACCCGAAGGAAGTTCAGAGGTACCGCAGCGCGTCCCGTTCCGCGCCGCCGCCCGCCTCCGCGACGATCTCGTCGAGCGTCTGCGGCTCGCGGGCGGCGGCGAACCGCACGTCGTCGCCGTGCACCGAGTAACCGTAAATGCCGGGCCTGGCAAGGCTGTTGTAGCCGTAATGCGCCGTGAAGTAGTAGGCGCCCGTGTCCAGCACGGCCACATGGTCGCCCGCTTCGAGCGGCGGCAGCGGGCGGTTCTCGGCGAGCAGGTCGCCCGCGAAGCACGCCGGGCCCGCGATGTCCTGGCCCACGGCCGGTCCGCTCCTCGGCCGGCCCTGCGCGTCGTAGGCGGCGATCCGCAGCGGCCACGCCTGCGGCGCGTACACCGTCCGGGTCGCCACCTGTACGCCCGCGTGCGTCACCGCGATGCGCCTGCCGCCCGCCCGCTTCGTGTACTCGACGCGGGCGAGGATCGTCCCGTGCTTGGCGAGCAGCGAGCGGCCGAACTCGGTGACCAGGCCGTACCGCCCGTCGAGCAGCCCCGGCACCCTCGCCTTGAGGCGGCGCGCGTACTGCGCGTACGTGGGGCTCTCCTCGTCCGAGCCGAAGTCGACCGGCAGGCCGCCGCCGATGTCGATCGTGTCGATCTGCCGCCGCCCGGCGCGTTCGTTGATCTCCTCGGCCAGGTCGTACGTGGCTTCGACGCCGCGCGCCATCATCTCCAGGGGCAGGCCCTGCGAACCGGAGTGCGCGTGCAGGCGGGTCAGCCACGGCCGCTCCAGGAAGGCCCGGACGACCCACTCCCGGGCGTCCTGGTCGCGCAGCGGGACGCCGAACTTGGCGGTGGGCGTCGCCGTCGACAGGGCGCCGATCGAGCCGCCGCCGATCTGCGGGTTGACCCGCAGCCCGAGGGGGGAGGCGGTGGGCGCCGAGCGGACGAGGGCGTCGAGGCGGGCCAGCTCCTGCGGGTTGTCGGCGTTGACGGCGATGCCGAGGGCGAGGGCCTGGCGCAGTTCGGCGGGGGTCTTGGCGGGGGAGTCCAGGACCGTGTCGGCGGGCGCGACGCCGGCGGCCCGCGCCAGGGCCAGCTCGCCGGGGCTCGCCACCTCGGCGCCGATCCCCGCCGAGCGCAGCAGCCGCAGGACCGGCACGAGCGGGGTGGCCTTCACGGCGAAGGCGTGCAGGACGGGGGTGCCGGGCGGAGTGACGGCGGCGAAGGCGGCCCGCAGGGCGGCGGCGCTCGCACGGACCCCGGCGATGTCGAGCAGCCCCGCGAGGGGGGCGCCCGGGCCGACGACCCCGTGCGCCACAGCGGCCCGGACGGCCCGCTCCCGACGCCGGGCGGCCCCGACAGCGGCGTCCCCGACACCGGCGTCCCCACCCACATCCACGTGAAGAACCCGGGTCGGCTCCTCATCCGCAGGGAGGGCCTGGGCCCGTTGCTCGCCCGCAGGGAGGGCCTGGGCCTGCTGCTCGTCCGCCCGGAGCACTCGGCTCTGCTGCTCGTCCGCCCGAAGGGCCTTGCGCTGGTCGTCCGCGTCGTGGGCCATGCGATCCAGCCAACCACCCAAGCGGCGCCCCCAGGGCGCGTACTCGCGCATTCGTTCGCTATTGACTAGTTCTATTCAGAACTCCAGGATGTGAATAACAGACTCACGGTACCGAGGAGGCCCCGCCATGTCAGGACCCCGCCCCGTACGGGCACCGCGCGGCACGGAACTGAGCGCCCTGGGATGGCAGCAGGAAGCCGCCCTGCGGATGCTCCAGAACAACCTGGACCCCGAGGTCGCCGAGCACCCGGACAAGCTCGTCGTCTACGGCGGCACCGGCAAGGCGGCCCGCGACTGGCGCTCCTTCGACGCGATGGTCCGCACGCTGAAGACCCTGAAGCAGGACGAGACGATGCTCGTCCAGTCCGGGCGCCCCGTCGGCGTCATGCAGACCCACGAGTGGGCCCCGCGCGTCCTGATCGCCAACTCCAACCTGGTCGGCGACTGGGCGAACTGGGAGGAGTTCCGCCGCCTGGAGCAGCTGGGCCTGACCATGTACGGCCAGATGACGGCCGGCTCCTGGATCTACATCGGCACGCAGGGCATCCTCCAGGGCACCTACGAGACCTTCGCGGCGGTCGCGGCGAAGAAGTTCAACGGCACCCTCGCCGGCACGATCACCCTCACCGCCGGCCTCGGCGGCATGGGCGGCGCCCAGCCCCTCGCCGTGACCATGAACGACGGCGTCGCCATCTGCGTCGACTGCGACCCGCGCGCGATCGAGCGCCGCATCGAGCACAAGTACCTCGACGTGAAGGCCGACTCCCTGGAGCACGCCCTCCAGCTCGCCGTCGAGGCCCGCGACGCCCGCCGCCCGCTCTCCATCGGCCTGCTCGGCAACGCCGCCGACCTGCTGCCGCGCATGCTCGCCGAGTCCGCCCCCATCGACATCGTCACCGACCAGACGTCCGCCCACGACCCGCTCGCGTACCTGCCGACCGGCGTCGACTTCGACGAGATGCAGACGTACGCGGCGAAGGACCCGGCCGGCTTCACGGCGCGGGCCCGCGAGTCGATGGCGCGGCACGTCGAGGCCATGGTCGGCTTCATGGACGCGGGCGCCGAGGTCTTCGACTACGGCAACTCCATCCGCGGCGAGGCCCAACTGGCCGGGTACGAGCGGGCCTTCGCCTTCCCCGGCTTCGTCCCCGCCTACATCCGCCCCCTCTTCTGCGAGGGCAGGGGCCCCTTCCGCTGGGCGGCCCTGTCGGGCGAGGCCTCCGACATCCACAAGACCGACAAGGCGATCCTCGACCTCTTCCCGGAGAACGAGTCCCTGCAGAACGCGTCACTGCACCGCTGGATCAAGATGGCCGGCGAGCGCGTCCACTTCCAGGGCCTGCCCGCCCGCATCTGCTGGCTCGGCTACGGCGAGCGCGACAAGGCCGGCGAGCGCTTCAACGACATGGTCGCCTCCGGCGAACTCCAGGCCCCCCTCGCCATCGGCCGCGACCACCTGGACTGCGGCTCCGTCGCCTCCCCGTACCGCGAGACGGAGGCCATGCTCGACGGCTCCGACGCGATCGCCGACTGGCCGCTCCTGAACGCCATGGTGAACGTCGCCTCGGGCGCCAGCTGGGTCTCCCTCCACCACGGCGGCGGCGTCGGCATGGGCCGCTCCATCCACGCGGGCCAGGTCTCGGTCGCCGACGGCACGAAGCTCGCCGGCGAGAAGATCCGCCGCGTCCTCACCAACGACCCCGGCATGGGCGTCATCCGGCACGTGGACGCCGGGTACGACATCGCGGAGTCCGTGGCCGACGACAAGGGCGTGCGAGTGCCCATGCGGGAGGGGGAGTGAGTAATCCGGCCTCTCCGGCGATGGAGGAGCGGGGTCCGGGGCGGAGCCCCGTGTCCTTCCAGGAAATGTGGCGGGACCTGAGTTCCATCGGCCGCGACGCCGGCTCGGGTGGCTACCGCCGCTACGCGTGGAGCGCGGCGGACGCCGACTGCCGCGCCTGGTTCAAGGCCCAGACGGACACCCGCGGGCTGACGTACGAGCTGGACCGCAACGGCAACCAGTGGGCCTGGCTGGGCGACCCCCGCCAGGGGGACGCCGTCGTCACCGGCTCCCACCTGGACTCCGTCCCCGACGGCGGCGCCTTCGACGGCCCCCTCGGCGTCGTCTCCGCCTTCGCGGCCCTGGACGAACTGCGGGCCCGCGGCACCCGGTTCACCAAGCCCCTCGCCATCGTCAACTTCGGCGACGAGGAAGGCGCCCGCTTCGGCCTGGCCTGCGTGGGTTCGCGGCTCACCGCGGGAAAGCTCACCGTCGAGGCGGCGCACAAGCTCCGGGACGGCGACGGCATCACGCTGCCCCAGGCGATGGAGGCGGCGGGCTACGACCCGTACGGGATCGGCCCCGACCCCGAACGCCTCGCCCGGATCGGCGCGTTCGTGGAGCTGCACGTCGAACAGGGCCGCGCCCTGGACCTGTCCGGCGACCCCGTCGGCATTGCGTCCGCCATCTGGCCGCACGGCCGCTGGCGCTTCGACTTCCGGGGCGAGGCCAACCACGCGGGCACCACCCGCCTGGTGGACCGCAGGGACCCGATGCTCACATACGCCGAGACGGTCCTCGCCGCCCGCCGCGAGGCCGAACTGGCGGGCGCGGTGGCCACCTTCGGGAAGATCTCCGTCGAGCCGAACGGCGTCAACGCCATCCCCTCCCTCGTACGCGGCTGGCTGGACTCGCGCGCCGCCGACCAGGCGACCCTCGACACGGTCGTCACCGCCATCGAGAAGGCCGCCCGGGAGTACGCCGACCGGCACGGCATCGACCTCGACGTCGTCCGCGAGTCCTTCACCCCGGTGGTGGAGTTCGAGCACGCCCTGCGCGACGAGCTGGGCAGGATCCTGCGCGGCGGGGCCGACCGGCCGGTCCCCGTCCTCGGCACCGGCGCGGGACACGACGCCGGCATCCTGTCCGGTGCCATCCCGACCGCCATGCTGTTCGTACGCAACCCCACGGGCGTCTCGCACTCCCCGGCCGAGCACGCCGCCGAGGACGACTGCCTGGCCGGGGTGAGCGCACTCGCCGACGTACTGGAAGGGCTGGTCCGCACGTGACGACCGAGCGCACGGACACCTACTGGCTGGAGCACGCCTGGCTCGGCACCCATGTGGAGCCGGGCGTGGCGGTGGAGGTGACGGGCGAGCGGATCACGGCCGTCCGCCAGGGCGTGGACCGGCCCGAGCCCGGCGCGACGGTCCTGCGCGGCCTGACGCTGCCCGGCCTCGCCAACGCGCACTCCCACGCCTTCCACCGCGCGCTGCGCGGCACCGTCCAGGTCGGCTCCGGCACGTTCTGGACGTGGCGCGAGGTCATGTACGGGGTGGCGGACCGCCTGACGCCGGAGACCTACCACGCGCTGGCCCGCGCGGTGTACGCGGAGATGGCGCTGGCCGGCATCACGACGGTGGGGGAGTTCCACTACCTCCACCACGCGCCCGGCGGCACGCCGTACGCCGACCCCAACGCCATGGGCGAGGCCCTGATCCAGGCGGCGGCCGACGCGGGCGTGCGGATCACGCTCCTGGACACGGCGTACGTGGCCTCGGGACTGCTCTCCGAGACCCGCGGCAAGGAACCCGACCGCCATCAGCTCCGCTTCTCCGACGGCACGACGGAGGCCTGGGCCGAGCGGGCCTCGGCCCTGAAGGACCGCGCCCACGCCCGGATCGGCGCGGCGATCCACTCCGTACGGGCCGTCCCGGCGCGCCAGCTCGGCACGGTCGCGCGGTGGGCGGCCGAGCGGGACGCCCCGCTGCACGTCCACCTCTCCGAGCAGACGGCGGAGAACGACGCCTGCCAGGCCGTGCACGGCTGTACGCCGACGCGGCTCCTCGCCGACCACGGCGTCCTCGGCGCGCGCACCACCGGCGTCCACAACACGCACCTCACGGACGAGGACATCGGCCTGCTGGGCCGCACCACGACCGGCACGTGCATGTGCCCGACGACCGAGCGGGACCTGGCCGACGGCATCGGCCCCGCCCTGCGCCTCCAGCAGGAGGGCAGCCCCCTGTCCCTGGGCAGCGACAGCCACGCCGTCATCGACATTTTCGAAGAGGCGCGGGCCATGGAGCTGAACGAACGGCTCCGCTCGCACACACGGGGCCACTGGACGGCGGCGGCCCTGCTGCGGGCGGCCACGGCCGAGGGGCACGCGGCACTGGGCTGGCCGCAGGCGGGCACCATCGAGCGGGGCGCCCTCGCGGACCTCACGACCATCGCCCTGGACTCGGTCCGCACGGCGGGCCCCGTACCCCGTCTGGCCGCCGAGACGGCGGTCTTCGCGGCGACGGCGGCGGACGTCCGCCATGTCGTGGCCGGGGGCCGGGTGGTCGTACGGGACGGCGCGCACGCCTTGGTCCCCGACGTCCCGTCTGCGCTGGCCGAGGCGATCGGGGCACTACGGGACTGACGTCGTCCCCGAGCCTGCCCTCTGCCCGGCTCCGCCCCGGACCCCGCTCCGCAAACGCCGCAGGGGCTGCATCCCCCCAACCCCGGAGACCCCATGACCACCACCCTCATCACCAACATCGCGAGCCTCGTCACCAACGACCCCGCGCAGGGCGACGGCGGCCCCCTCGGTCTGCTGACGGACGCCGCCGTCGTCCTGGACGGCGAGAAGATCGCCTGGGTGGGCCCGGCGGCCAAGGCCCCGGCGGCCGACGAGACGTACGACGCGAACGGCCGCGCCGCCCTCCCCGGCTTCGTCGACTCCCACTCCCACCTCGTCTTCGCGGGCGACCGCACCCAGGAGTTCAACGCCCGCATGTCGGGCCGCGCCTACTCCGCCGGCGGCATCCGCACCACGGTCGCCGCGACCCGCGCCGCCACCGACGAGGAGCTGGAGGCGAACGTCACCCACTACCTCGCCGAGGCCCTCCGGCAGGGCACCACCACCTTCGAGACCAAGTCGGGCTACGGCCTCACCACGCACGACGAGGCCCGCGCCCTGCGTGTCGCGGCCCGGCACACGGACGAGGTGACGTTCCTCGGCGCGCACATCGTCCCGCCCGACCACGCCGAGGACCCGGCGGCGTACGTGGAGCTGGTCACCGGCGAGATGCTGGACGCCTGCGCCCCGCACGCCCGCTGGATCGACGTCTTCTGCGAGAAGGGCGCCTTCGACGGCGACCAGGCCCGCGCCATCCTGACGGCGGGCAAGGCGAAGGGCCTGCACCCCCGCGTCCACGCCAACCAGCTCTCCTACGGCCCCGGCGTCCAGCTCGCCGTGGAACTGGACGCGGCGAGCGCCGACCACTGCACGCACCTGACGGACGCGGACGTGGACGCCCTGGCCCAGGGTGACACGGTGGCGACGCTGCTCCCGGGCGCGGAGTTCTCCACGCGCGCGAAGTGGCCGGACGCTCGCCGCCTGCTGGACGCGGGCGTGACGGTGGCGCTCTCCACGGACTGCAACCCGGGCTCGTCCTTCACATCCTCCGTGCCGTTCTGCGTGGCGCTGGCGGTACGGGACATGGGCATGACCCCCGACGAGGCGGTCTGGTCGGCCACGGCGGGCGGCGCGCGGGCCCTGCGCCGCACGGACGTCGGCACCGTCCGCGAGGGCGCCCGCGCCGACCTGGCCCTCCTGGACGCCCCGAGCCACGTCCACCTGGCCTACCGGCCGGGCGTTCCGCTGGTCGCCGAGGTGTGGCAGCGGGGCGTCCTGCGCACGCGGCCGGGAGGCCTGCTCTAGGCGTTCCGGTTCAGGGCGTTCCGGTTCGGGGCGTTCCGGTTCGGGGCGTGCCGGTCTTGCGGGCGAGCAGGTGGACCTCCTGGAACTGCCGGCGGTCGGTGGGTTCGGGCTCGCGCGTGATGCGGGCCACCTCGGCGAGGCCGGCCTCGCGCAGCAGCGCGGCGAGGTGGTCGGGCGACCACCGGTAGGCCGGTGCGACGGTGTGGTCGAAGGCCTGCGTCGGGTGGGAGGGGCCCTCGCTCGCCGAGAACCCCACCAGGGCGTGACCGCCGGGGGCCAGTACGCGGTGGAACTCGGCGAGGACGACGGGGAGTTCCACCGGCGGCGTGTGGATGACGGACCACCGCGCGAGGACGCCGTCCAGCGTGCCGTCGGCGAGGTCCAGCGCGGCCATCGACCCCACCTCGAACCGCAGGTGCGGACAGGCCTGCCGGGCCAGCCTGATCATCTCCGGGGAGGCGTCGACGCCGGTCACGCGCAGTCCGAGCCCGGCCAGATGGGCGGTGATGTCGCCCGGCCCGCACCCCAGGTCCGCGACCCGGCCCCGCCCGCCCGCGCGGACGATCTCGGCGAAGACGCCCAGGGCGGCACGGTCCAGGGGCCGCTCCCGCAGCGCGTCGGCGAACAGCCGCGCGTACGTGGGGGCGATGGCGTCGTAGGCGTCGCGGGTGGCACTGAGCGCATCGTGTTCGACCATGCCCGCGACAGTAGTTCGCGACGCGGCGGGGCGGGTTACGCAGGTGGGGCCCGCCCCCGTCAAGGAGCGGGCCCCACCGGGCCGTTGGGGCGCGAGGCGCCGGGCCGGCTCACTCCTCGACGGTCAGTCCCTTGCGGAGCTTGACGAGCGTGCGGGAGAGCAGGCGCGACACGTGCATCTGCGAGATGCCCAGTTCCTCGCCGATCTCCGACTGCGTCATGTTGGCGACGAAGCGGAGGGAGAGGATCTTGCGGTCGCGCGGCGGCAGCTCGGCGATCAGCGGCTTCAGCGATTCGACGTACTCGATGCCTTCGAGGCCGTGGTCCTCGTAACCGATGCGGTCCGCGAGCGCGCCCTCGGAGTCGTCCTCCTCGGGCTGGGCGTCCAGGGAGCTCGCCGTGTAGGCGTTGGACGCGGCCATGCCCTCGACGACCTCGTCGTCGGAGATGCCGAGGCGCTCGGCCAGCTCGCTCACCGTGGGGGCGCGATCGAGCTGCTGGGCCAGCTCGTCACCCGCCTTGGCGAGGTCCAGCCGCAGCTCCTGGAGACGGCGCGGGACGCGCACCGACCAGCTCGTGTCGCGGAAGAAGCGCTTGATCTCGCCGACGATCGTCGGCATGGCGAAGGTGGGGAACTCCACGCCGCGGCTGAGTTCGAAGCGGTCGATCGCCTTGATGAGGCCGATCGTGCCCACCTGGATGATGTCCTCCATCGGCTCACTGCGGGAGCGGAACCGGGAGGCGGCGAATTTCACCAGGGCGAGATTGAGTTCGACCAGGGTGTTGCGTACATACGCGTGTTCGTGGGTACCTTCCTCAAGCGCTTCCAGGCGCTCGAAGAGGGTCTTGGACAGGGCCCGCGCGTCCAGCGCCCCCACCTCGGCGAACGGCGGGATCTCGGGAAGGCCGTGGAGCCCTTCCAGGGTCTGCGGAGCCGGCTGCGGCTCACGGGCGGGACCCGGGACCACGGCGGCGGAGTGGGACGGCGGGGGTGTCGACGTCGCTTGGTCAGTATGCGATGCGTCGAGCCGGGGTGACATGGTGTCCTCCATCATTCTCGGCATATGGCTGCCGATGCCCATACGTGCACTGCGGTGTGCGGCGCCTCCAAAGCCGTCCGTGTCGATTGCTGTCTCTTCTACCCCTACCCGGTTCCGCTTGCCGGTCGCAAGTGCCGTTGTGGGCGAAATGTCCGAATTCGGGGGGATGTTCGGCTACCGGGAACTCCGGAGAGGGCGTAATGTTCAGGGGCGTCATCAACAGCCACGACGGGTCGGAAGAGAGAGACGGCATGGACCGCGGCACGGTCGGCAGTGCGCATAGGGGCCGGCTTCTGGTCGAAGTGCGAAAGGCGGGCACGAGCGCCGTCGTCACCCCGGCGGGGGAACTCGATCACCACACCGCCGATCTCCTGCGGGAGCCCTTGGAAAGTTGCCTCGACGACGGGTTCTCGCGGCTCGTCGTGGACTGCTCGCGCCTTGAGTTCTGCGACTCCACGGGGCTGAACGTGCTGCTCGGGGCCCGGCTCAAGGCCGAGGCTGCGGGGGGCGGCGTCCACCTGGCCGGAATGCTGCCGGTGGTGGCGCGTGTCTTCGAGATCACCGGTGCGGAGGCCGTCTTCACTGTCCACGACACGCTCGAAGCGGCCCTGGCCGACTGAGCCGATGGCGGTCGACGCGAAAGTTACGCGTCAGTTCTCTCTCTGTTATCAAGGCGTTACCAGCGTCACACGGACCGGCCCGAAGAAGTGGGTGTTCTCACGGTTCGACCGGGCAGGAGAGACCTGGATCCGTCATCTGTCAGAACGGCGAGCAGCCGATGCCCCCTACTCCTCCAGAGTCCCCCACTTGTCCAGAGTCCTCTGCGCGTCCAGAGTGCTCAGCCATCTTGTCGGTGAGGTGAAGCGCTGATGAGCACCACCCGGCCTTATTCGCCGGGCGACCGTGGCCCGGAGTCCGAGGCCGCCGTCGCGGACGCCTCCGCGGACCGGGCTTCCGGGGCGCCCTCGGCTCGCCAGGTCCGGGAACTGAGTCTCGACGGCGCCAGCGGCGTCGTCCCCCTCGCCCGCGACTACACCCGCGAGGCGCTCCACGCGTGGGGCTGGCTGCCCGCGGAGGGCGCCGACCGGCGGGCCGCCGCGGAGGACGTCCTGCTCGTCGTCTCCGAGCTGGTCACGAACGCCTGCCTGCACGCGGAGGGCCCGGACGCGCTCCGGCTCTTCTGCGACGGCAAGGTGCTGCGCATCGAGGTCTCCGACCGGGGCGCGGGCCAGCCCGCCCCGCGTACCCCGCACCGGGCCGGGCGGCCCGGCGGCCACGGCATGTTCATCGTCCAGCGGCTCTGCCTCGACTGGGGCGTCGTGCGCGGCCCGGGCGGCACCGGCAAGACGGTCTGGGCGGAGCTGGGCGCTCCCGCCTAGGCGGCGAGGGCCTGGGCGACAGGGCCTGGGCCAAGGGTGTTACCCACGGTTCGCATGCGCGCCGGATCACCGCGATCCGGCGCGTCTTCTGTCTTCCCTCGGCACGGTCCCGGGCGTACCTTGACGCCCAATCTGATGTGCCGTCAGCAATGCGGCGTCACTCCGCACCGCGGCACGCCACGAGGACCGGCATGAGGGGATCACGAGGTGTCGTACAAGAAAGCGGCCGCGCTCGCGTGTGCCACCGCCCTGGCCGGCGGCTCCGCGGTGCTGATGGCCGCCCCTGCCGCGCAGGCCGCGGTCCAGGACGTCAACTACCAGTGCAAGACGCCCATCGGCGACAAGAGCGCCGTCTCGCCGATCGACATCAAGAGCGTCAGGAGTGGCGGCGGCTACCGGCTCACGATGTCCTTCCAGAAGGGCGTGTCCTCCAGCCCCGTGGAACTGGGCAAGGGCGCGATGAAGCCGAGCGCGGTGATCCAGCTGGGCGGCGCCGAGCGCGGCACCGTGCCCGTCTCCGGCCCGGCCAACTCCGAGGCGATCCCCGCCAACACCCCGATCAGGATCAGTGACCTGTCGGGCACCTATACGCCGAAGAAGAGCGGCAAGGTCACGTTCACCGCCGGGGTCCTCACGATCAAGGCGCTCGGTACGACGACCACGTGCACGCCGTCCAACGACCCGAAGCCGTCGCTCGAACTGGACGTCAAGGGCTCGGGCGGCTCGGGGTCCGACACCGGGTCCGGGTCCGGCACCGGGGCCGACGCCGGCACGGGCGCTGGTTCCAGCTCCGGTTCCAGCTCCGGCTCCGGCTCCGGTTCCGGCTCTGGTGGCGGGGAGCTGCCGCAGACCGGCCCCGCGGACTCCACGATCGCGCTCGGCACCCTCGGCGGCACCGTGCTGCTCACGGGCGCGGCCGGCACGCTCTGGCTGACCCGCAGGAACCAGGCCGCGCGCTCCCGGTAACCCCACCGGGCGGTCCTGTACGTACGCCGCCGCGGACGCACAAGTGCGGGACGGCGCACGGGAGTTGGCGGTGAGCGGGAGGGGAGGGCCGCGGTGAACGGCAGGCGGGTCGAGCGGGTGCCCGGTGTGCGGGGCGGGTGGCGGCCCGGCGGCCGGGCGGCGCGCGCCGTGATGGCCCTCGGCACGGTCCTGGCCGCGCTCGCCCTCGCACTGCTGCCGGGGGCGCCCGCGCCGGCGTCCGACAAACCGAGCGTGCGGCTGTCCGTGCCCGGGGCGGGCCCCGGCGATCACGTCACCGTCAAGGGCGCGGGGTGGCGGCCCGGCGCCCTGCTCATGCTGCTCATCTGCGGTCGGTCCGAGCCCGGCCGGGGCACCACCGACGCGTGCGCCAATTCCGAGGGGCGCGCCGTCACCACGGACGAGGACGGAGCCTTCCGCAGGAAGCTGCCCGTGACCGAGCCGCCCGAGCCGTGCCCCTGTGTCGTGCGTGTCGCCACGGTGACGGGTGAGAAGGCGCGGACGGACACCGCGTTCAGGGTCGCGGGCCACCCCGTGAAGCCGTTGTCCCCGCCGGGCGGCGACGGCAGGCTCACCGTCCTCACCGGCGCCCGCCTCGACGGTTCGGACGGGCTGCTGACCTGGTTCGGGGCACCGCCGCGGCGCACGCTGGCCTTCACGGTCGGCAACGTCGGCGCGGAGCCCGTCAAGGACCCCGTCTTCCAACTCGGCTCCTCGCACGGTGTGTTCGCGCCGGGGTGGGAGGAGCAGCAGTGGCGCGGCACCGTCGCGCCCGGTGGGAGGGCGCGGATCGAGCTGCCGGTGGAGCTGGCGGCGGGCGCGCACGGCGACTACCTCGTCTCGGTGAAGCTCGACGGGCGGCTCCTCGCCGAGGAGCCGTGGGACGTGGGGCGCCCGTGGGGGGTGACCGTCTTCTGGCTGATGCTCATGGTCGTGGTGCCCGCCGCCGTCTTCCGCTCCGCCCTGACCGCGCTGACCCACCTCCGCCCCCACAACCCCCCGGGCCGCCACCGCACCCCTCGACACCCCTGACGACCCCCGTCGGACCGACCCCGCCAGGAACAACCCCCTCAGGGGCGCGGGGAACTGCGCGCCCAGCCCCGACCGACCCGCGGCGACCCGACAACCGCACCCTCGGTGCCTTGACCGCCCCCGTCAGGGACAACCCCCCCAGGGGCGCGGGGAACTGCGCGCCCAGCCCCGACCGACCCGCGGCGACCCGACAACCGCACCCTCGGTGCCTCGACCGACCCCGTCAGGATCGCCCCCCCCCAGGGGCGCGGGGAACTGCGCGACCGCCCCGACCGGCCCGCGGTGGCCCGACGACCGCAACCCCGCAGACGCGTCTGCCGACGGCAGTCTCCCCGCGGGTGCGGGTCGACCTCGGTTGCTCGCGCGGTTCCCCGCGCCCCTGGCGGGGTCGGGCGTGGACCGGGGTCAATAGCGGGGCGGGGGGCGTCAGGCGTGGGCGCGGAGCCAGCGGAGTACCGAACGGGCCGTGCCCGGGGTTTTGAGGAGGGCGCCCCCGTGCGCGGAACCCCGCAGCGTGCGGACCGTCACGTCGGCAAGCCCCGCCCGCCGCTGCGCGGAGGCAAGCTCGACCGAGTGGGCCGGAGCCACGAAGTCACCGGCGGAGTGGAGCAGGAACAACGGCGCGTCCTCCGCGCCCGACGCATGCGTCCGGGCCGCCAGATCGTCCCACCGAGCCCAGCAGCGGATCCCGCCGAGATCCGGCGAGCACCCGGCGAGCCGCACGGCGGCCCGGCGCAGCGCCCTGCGGTCCGCGTCGGCCCCCCGCGCCCCGCCGTCCGCCCACGCGCGGTACGGCGAGGCGACGGGTGACAGGGCCACGACCGCCCGCGCCCGCGAGGCCCCCGCCCCGTAGGAGGCGGCCTGCACGGCCAGGTGCCCGCCCGCGGACGAGCCGAGCACGAGCGGCCGCTCCCCGTGCTCCCGGTGCCGCACCCAGCGCAACGCGGCCAGCACGTCGTCGCGCTGCGCGGGCCACGCGGCGTCCGACGTCAGCCGGTAGTCGGTGTCGTACACGGTGAAGCCCCGGGCGGCGAACCACCGCGCCCGCCCGCTCCAGTCGGTGTCCCTGGCCCAGGAGCCGCCGTGCACGATCACCAGGGCGGGCCGCCGCGCGGACGGGGTCCCGTACACGGTGATGTTCTGGCGGGCGTGGCCCCCGTACGAGAAGACCTGTCCGACCGGCGGCCGGGGCGCGGCCTCGGCGGCGGCACCGGGCGACAGCAGGGCTCCGCACAGGGCCAGGGGCAGCAGCAAGGTTCGGCGCATGGGGCAGATGTTCCATCGGCGCGGGCCGCCAGGCGCGCAGAAACGCGAAGGGCCACCGCACCGGGTGGTGCGGCGGCCCTTCGTTCGGTTCGGGCGGGGCCCGGACCGGGGTGCGTCAGTTGACGGAGCCCATCAGCTGTTTGACCTTCTTGCGGGAGGTCCAGATGCCGAAGCCGGCGATGACCGCGATGATCGCCTCGATGGCGACGGCGCCCGAGTTGTTCAGGTCGATGCCGAGCTGCGGCGACGTCAGCAGGCCCGTCACGGAGTCACCGGCGGTGACCGCGAGGAACCAGACGCCCATCATCTGGGCGCTGTACTTCTCCGGGGCCATCTTCGTGGTGAGGGAGAGGCCGACCGGGGACAGGCACAGCTCGCCGACGGTCTGGATGAAGTAGATCGCGACCAGCCACATCGGGCTGACCCGGCCGCCGTTGGCGGCGGTGTCGATCAGCGGGATGAGGAAGACGGCGAAGGAGATGCCGATCAGCGTCAGGCTGGAGGCGAACTTGACGGCCGTGCTCGGCTCCTTGCCCCGCTTGTTCAGCCACAGCCAGGCGGAGGCGACCACGGGGGCGAGCGCCATGATGAAGATCGGGTTCAGCGACTGGTACCAGGAGGTCGGGAAGTCGAACCCGAGGAGGTGGTTCGTCGTCGACGTCTCGCCGAAGATCGACAGGGTCGAGCCGTTCTGGTCGTAGATCATCCAGAAGACGGCGGCGACCACGAAGAACCAGATGTAGCCGGACAGCTTGGAGTGCTCCAGCTGCGACAGGTCCTTGTCGCGCTTCATGCGGGCGAGGACGGCGACGGGGATGACCAGACCGGCGATGATCAGCGGCATCAGCGCCCAGTCGGCGAAGTTCCCGGTGACGCCCATCAGCGTGTAGAGCGCGGCGGCGACGATCAGCCAGATCAGGCCGGTGCGCAGGGCGGAGGCGCGCTGCTCCGGCGTGGCGGGCTGCGAGATCACGCTGCTCTGGGCGCTCAGGTGGCGCGAGCCGAGCATGAACTGGGCGAGGCCGAGGCCCAT
This sequence comes from Streptomyces sp. NPDC034037, assembly GCF_055575715.1. Taxonomy (NCBI): domain Bacteria; kingdom Bacillati; phylum Actinomycetota; class Actinomycetes; order Kitasatosporales; family Streptomycetaceae; genus Streptomyces; species Streptomyces sp. NPDC034037. The sequence continues at coordinate 620,819 of NZ_JBVISC010000004.1, forward strand.
GCCGGCCGCGGCGAGCGCGAAGCCGAGGTGCCAGTTGACGTTCTCGCCGACCGTGCCGATGGTCAGCGGGGCGAGGAAGGCGCCGAGGTTGATGCCGATGTAGAAGAGCGTGAAGCCACCGTCGCGGCGCGGGTCCTTCGGGCCGTCGTAGAGGTGGCCGACCATCACGGAGATGTTCGCCTTCAGCAGGCCGGAGCCGAGCGCGACGAGCGCGAGGCCGGCGAAGAAGGACCCCGAGTTGGGCAGCGCGAGGGTGATGTGGCCGAGGATGACGACGCAGGCGCCGATGACGACCGTCTTGCGCGGACCCCAGAAGCGGTCGGCCATCCAGCCGCCGGGCAGGGCGAGCAGGTAGACCATCGACATGTAGACGGAGTAGATCGCCGTCGCCGTCGTGGCGCTCATGTCCATGCCGCCGGGGGCGATCAGGTACAGCGGGAGCAGTGCCTTCATGCCGTAGAAGCTGTACCGCTCCCACATCTCGGTCATGAAGAGTGTGGCCAGTCCGCGGGGGTGGCCGAAGAAGGTCTTCTGGGAGCCAGGGGTACTGGCGGAGTCCTTCGTCAGGCTGGACGCCATGGGTCGATCCTCGTGGGTTCGGGACGCGCGACGACGCGTGAGCGCGCCCGGTGGGGGGCGGTCGGCACCGGTTCCGCGCCGCCCCCGCCCCACGCCCGGGGGAGGTTCACCCCCGGTCACGGGGGTGAGGGAACGCGGACTCCGGGATCCACACCCTGGGCGCATCCTCGCGCGCAGGGCCCGACCACAGGTCATTCCTTTCAAGGCTGGCCGAAGCCGGCCCGCACATAAAAGAGACCTAAGGCGCGCACAGTGGGCCAAAGGTCCTTCAATAGTGCATCAGGCGTTGGGTCACCATACGACACGGCAGGGATGCATATGGAAGGACTTGAGAGATGGATCACAGGTTTCACTGCAACCAACAGCACACATTCAAAGGTGTTCCTCAGGATCGCATCCCATAGCCGCAGGCGTTCCCCCGCACTGTGCGATCACCGCACAGCCCCCGTCCGGTCCGGACTACCATCACCCCATGACCCGTGTACTGCTCGCCGAGGATGACGCGTCCATCTCGGAGCCGCTGGCCCGCGCCCTGCGCAGGGAGGGTTACGAGGTGGAGGTGCGTGAGGACGGCCCGACCGCTCTCGACGCCGGACTCCAGGGCGGCGTGGACCTGGTCGTACTCGATCTGGGGCTGCCCGGCATGGACGGCCTGGAGGTCGCGCGCCGGCTGCGCGCCGACGGGCTCACGGTGCCGATCCTCATCCTGACCGCGCGCGCCGACGAGGTGGACACCGTCGTCGGCCTGGACGCGGGCGCCGACGACTACGTGACCAAGCCCTTCCGCCTCGCCGAGCTGCTGGCCCGGGTCCGGGCCCTGCTGCGGCGCGGCGCCACGGAGCACAAGGAGGCGCCGTCCACGCACGGCGTGCGGATCGACGTCGAGTCGCACCGCGCCTGGATGGGCGACGACGAACTCCAGCTCACCGCCAAGGAGTTCGACCTGCTCCGGGTCCTGGTGCGGGACGCGGGCCGGGTCGTCACGCGCGACCAGCTGATGCGCGAGGTCTGGGACACGACGTGGTGGTCGTCCACCAAGACGCTGGACATGCACATCTCCTGGCTGCGCAAGAAGCTGGGTGACGACGCGGCGAATCCCCGGTACATCGCCACCGTGCGGGGCGTCGGTTTCCGCTTCGAGAAGAGCTGAGTCTCGCCGGGGGCGGTTTTCTTTGGGCGGTCCCTGGAGTGCCCCTCAAGGGGCGCGGGGAACTGCGCGCGCAACCGGGGCGCCGGGCCGCACCCGCCGAGACACCGCCGTGGGGCAGTCGCGTCTGCGGGCTTTCCGTCGAGGGGCCGCCGCGGGCCCGCTGTGGCTGGTCGCGCAGTTCCCCGCGCCCCTGGGGGGTCGCACCTAGGGCGTTGTGCACGGGCGCCGTCCTTGGGGGGTGACCCTAGGGTGTCAGGCGCGGGGAGTTTTTGGGCGTCGGGCGTCGCCCATGACATGGGTGGGATCCGCGACACTGAGTAGATGCGTCGCCGACTGATCAACTCCACCCTCGCCGTCGTCCTCGTCGTGATCGCCGTCTTCGGCGTGAGCCTCGTCATCGTGGAGACGAGGACCATCAGCAGCAGCGCCCAGGAACGCGTGGACTCCGAGGCCATGCGCCTCGCCAGCATCGTCGACAGCCGGCTCATCAGCCAGGAGCGGATCACCTCGGCCATCCTGCGCGACCAGGTCGCCACCGCGCGCTACGCCCGCATCGAGATCCCCGGCCGCTCCTCCATCGAGATCGGCAAGCGGCCCGACGGCGACGTGATCAGCGCCACCCGCCCCGGCGAGCAGGGCGAGAGGGTCACCGTCCAGGAGCCGCGCGCCGCCGTCACCCGGGAGGTCGGCCGCACCCTGCTGATCATCGCCGCCGTGGCGCTGCTCGCCATCGTCGCCGCCGTACTGCTCGCCGTGCGCCAGGCCAACCGCCTCGCCTCGCCGCTCACCGACCTCGCGGAGACCGCGGAGCGCCTCGGCTCCGGTGACTCCCGGCCCCGCCACAAGCGGTACGGCGTGCCGGAGCTGGACCGGGTCGCCGACGTCCTGGACGCCTCCGCCGACCGCATCGGCCGCATGCTCACCGCCGAGCGGCGCCTGGCCGCCGACGCCTCGCACCAGCTGCGCACCCCGCTGACCGCGCTGTCCATGCGGCTGGAGGAGATCACCGTCACCGACGACCTGACCACGGTGAAGGAGGAGGCGACGATCGCGCTGGCCCAGGTGGAGCGGCTCACCGACGTCGTGGAGCGGCTGCTCACCAACTCCCGCGACCCGCGCACCGGCTCCGCCGTCGCCTTCGACCTGGACGAGGTCATCAAGCAGCAGCTGGAGGAGTGGCGGCCCGCCTACCGCAGCGCGGGCCGCGCCATCGTCAGCTCCGGCAAGCGGCATCTGGAGGCGGTGGGCACGCCGGGCGCGGTGGCGCAGGTCCTCGCGGCGCTGATCGAGAACTCCCTGATGCACGGCGGCGGCACCGTCGCCCTGCGCACCCGCGTCACCGGCAACCAGGCGGTCGTGGAGGTCACCGACGAGGGTCCCGGCGTACCGCCCGACCTCGGCGCGCGGATCTTCGAGCGGACCATCAGCGGCCGCAACTCCACCGGCATCGGCCTCGCCGTGGCCCGCGACCTGGCCGAGGCGGACGGGGGCCGCCTGGAGATGCTCCAGACGAAGCCGCCGGTCTTCGGGCTCTTCCTGTCGCGTACGCCGATCTCCGCGGCGGAGACCATGGCCGAGACCGTCAGGTGAGCGCCCGCTCAGCGCGCGTGGCGCGCCACGGACCGCTCGTCCGGGTCCTGCCCTAGGGACGGCTCCTGCCTCAGGGACGGCTCCTGGCTCAGGGACGACTCCTGGCTCAGGGACGACTCCTTGGCCAGGAACGATTCCGCGTGGGCGACCGCCTCACGCGCGGGCAGCGCCTTGAACACCCACGTGCGGTACGACCAGAACCGGAAGAGCGTGGCGATGCCCATGCCGAGGAACTTGAAGAAGTTGGCCTGGAGCCTGCCGTCCCAGCCGAACCAGTACGTCGCCGCGTAGAGCACGCCGTTCTCGATCACCAGACCGACCGCGCTGAACAGCAGGAACAGCGTGAGTTCCTTGGTGCGCCCGCTCTTGTCACGGTCCTTGTACGTGAAGTAGCGGAACCCCACGTAGTTGAAGACGATGGCGACCAGCGTGGCGATCACGCTCGCGCGCACCACGTGCAGATCGGTCACATGCCGTACGAGGTTGAAGACACCGAAGTTGACCAAGGTGCCGACCGCTCCCACGGCCCCGAACTTGGCGACCTCCCGGGCCAGCTGGTCCAGTCGCACGCGCAGTGCGCCCCGTTCCGTCATGGTGGTCGCCCCAGCCCCCGTCGATTCGTACCGGACACCGCGGCCCGGTCGTGTACGCGCCGACGGATAGGTGATTCGGTCATGTCGACCCAGCCATGCTAACCAGCGTGCTCCACGGCCGCGCGCGGGCCCGCGACGACGGCGGCGCCGCTGTACCGGGAGGGGGCCCGCGCGGCCCGGGGGGAACGCCGTTCCCGGGTGGCCGGGAACGGCCGATACCCTGGGGGTGTGACGTTCCCGGTAGTCGGCATGGTCGGCGGCGGTCAGCTCGCCCGCATGACCCACGAGGCGGGCATCCCCCTCGGCCTGAAATTCAAGCTCCTCAGTGACACCCCGCAGGATTCCGCGGCCCAGGTCGTCGGCGATGTCGTGATCGGCGACTATCGCGACCTGGACACGCTGCGTGACTTCGCGCGGGGCTGCGATGTGATCACCTTCGATCACGAACACGTACCCACCGAGCACCTCAGGGCCCTGGAGGCGGACGGCATCCCCGTGCGTCCGGGGCCCGACGCGTTGGTGCACGCCCAGGACAAGGGCGTGATGCGCGTGAAGCTCACGGAGATCGGCGTGCCGTGCCCGCGCCACCGGATCGTGAGGGACCCGGCCGACGTGGCCGCCTTCGCGGCCGAGGGCGACGGCTTCCCGGTCATCCTGAAGACGGTGCGGGGCGGCTACGACGGGAAGGGGGTGTGGTTCGTGCGTTCCGTCGAGGACGCCGAGGACCCCTTCCGGGCCGGCGTCCCGGTGCTCGCCGAGGAGAAGGTCGACTTCGTGCGCGAACTGGCGGCGAACGTCGTCCGCTCGCCGCACGGCCAGGCCGTCGCCTACCCCGTCGTGGAGTCCCGGCAGGTCGACGGCGTGTGCGACACCGTCATCGCCCCGGCGCCCGGCCTGAGCGAGTCCCTGGCCGGCGAGGCGCAGGAGCTGGCGCTGCGCGTCGCCGACGAGCTGGGCGTGGTCGGCCACCTCGCCGTGGAGCTGTTCGAGACGCGCGACGGCCGCATCCTCGTCAACGAACTGGCGATGCGCCCCCACAACTCCGGCCACTGGACCCAGGACGGCGCGATCACCTCGCAGTTCGCCAACCACGTACGGGCCGTCCTCGACCTGCCCCTCGGCGACCCGCGCCCGCGCGCCAAGTGGACCGTGATGGCCAATGTGCTGGGCGGCGACTACCCCGACATGTACGCGGCGTACCTGCACTGCATGGCCCGGGACCCGCAGCTCAAGATCCACATGTACGGCAAGGACGTGAAGCCCGGCCGCAAGGTCGGCCACGTCAACACCTACGGCGACGACCTCGACGACGTGCTGGAGCGCGCCCGTCACGCAGCCGGCTACCTCAGAGGAACGATCACCGAATGACCTCCCCCGTTGTTGGCATCGTCATGGGCTCCGACTCCGACTGGACCGTCATGGAGGGTGCCGCCAAGGTCCTGGACGAGTTCGAGATCCCCTTCGAGGTCGACGTCGTGTCCGCGCACCGCATGCCGCACGAGATGATCGCGTACGGCGAGCAGGCGGCGGACCGCGGCCTCAAGACGATCATCGCGGGTGCGGGCGGCGCCGCCCACCTGCCCGGCATGCTGGCCTCGGTGACGCCGCTGCCGGTGATCGGCGTCCCCGTCCCGCTGAAGTACCTGGACGGCATGGACAGCCTGCTCTCCATCGTGCAGATGCCCGCGGGCGTCCCGGTGGCGACGGTCTCGGTGGGCGGCGCGCGCAACGCGGGCCTGCTCGCGGCCCGCATCCTCGCCGCGCACGACGGCGAACTCCTCGCCCGTATGCGGGAGTTCCAGCAGGAACTGAACGACCAGGCGACGGAGAAGGGCAAGCGGCTGCGCGCCAAGGTCGAGGGAGCGGGTGCCGGATTCGGCTTCGGTCCGGGAAAGTGAGCGCATGACTTCCGCCGGTGACCCCGCGATCTCCCTCGGCGCCCCGCTCGACGCGGCGCGCGCTCTCCTCGCCGACTTCCCCGTCGTCGACGGGCACAACGACCTGCCCTGGGCCCTGCGTGAGAAGGCGGGGTACGACCTCGACCGCCTCGACATCGCCTCGGACCAGACGGGCAGCCTGCACACCGACCTGGCCCGGCTGCGCGCCGGCGGCGTCGGCGCGCAGTTCTGGTCGGTGTACGTCCGCACCGATCTGACGGGTGACGCGGCGGTCAGCGCCACGCTCGAACAGATCGACTGCGTCGAGCAGTTGCTGGCCCGCCACCCGGCGGACCTGGCCCGCGCGCTGACGGCGGCGGACATGGAGCAGGCCCGGAGCGAGGGCCGCATCGCCTCCCTGATGGGAGCCGAGGGCGGCCACTCCATCAACAACTCCCTCGCCACGCTGCGGGCGTTGCACACGCTCGGCGTGCGCTACATGACGCTCACGCACAACGACAACATCGCGTGGGCGGACTCCGCCACGGACGAGCCCGGGGTCGGAGGCCTGTCCGCCTTCGGCCACGAGGTCGTGCGCGAGATGAACCGCGTCGGCATGCTGCTCGACCTCTCGCACGTGGCGGCGACGACGATGCGGGCGGCGCTGGACACCTCGGTGGCGCCGGTGATCTTCTCGCACTCGTCCTCGCGGGCGGTGTGCGACCACCCGCGCAACATCCCCGACGACGTCCTGGAGCGGCTGCCCGCCAACGGCGGCGTGGCGATGGCGACCTTCGTGCCGAAGTTCGTGCTCCAGGCGGCGGTCGACTGGACGGTGGCGGCCGACGAGAACATGCGCGCGCACGGCTTCCACCACCTCGACACCACGCCCGAGGCGATGAGGGTCCACGCGGCCTTCGAGGAGTCGACGCCGCGCCCGATCGCGACGGCGGCCACGGTCGCCGACCACCTGGACCACATGCGCGAGGTGGCGGGCATCGACCACATCGGCATCGGCGGCGACTACGACGGCACGGCGTTCACGCCCGCCGGCCTGGACGACGTCGCGGGCTACCCGAACCTGATCGCGGAACTGCTCACCCGAGGCTGGTCGAGGCCGGACCTCGCCAAGCTGACGTGGCAGAACGCGGTACGGGTCCTGGGCGCGGCGGAAGACGTGGCCAGGGACGAACAGTCCCGCAGGGGCCCGTCCGTGGCCACCTTGCAGCAACTGGACGGCTGACCCACCCGGGGATGGCGGCTGCGGTGCTGGTCACCGCAGCAATGCCACCGCGTCCGCGATGAGGCAGCGGGCTGCCGCTCCCCGCGCGGCCTGCTGCGAGAGGCCTTCAAAGGCTCGGGCGTACAGCTCGACCTGGCTCGGCCGAGAACGGGGCGATGCCCACGGCAACGTTCTGACGGTCCATGACCCCAAGAAGGTGGCCGAGCTGCGCCGCCATGGTTTCGGCGCTGCACAGCCGGTATCGCAACACTGACTCTTCCAGCACGAAGGAGAACCGGCGCCCGCCCTTGCTCAGCACCTCCTTACGCCGTATCCGAGCTGCCATGGCTTCGCTCACGTCGTCCGGTGTCCCTCGGAAGTCCGCGAAAGAGGACAGCAGGCCGAGCGGATCGTGATGGAAGCGCTCAAGTTCATGGACGCCGCCACGCAGTTCCCCACCGCCAGGATCACGCCCTCCAGCGTGGTGGACGAGGGGTGGCACGCGCTGATCCTGCACACGAATCTGTACGAGAGGCTGTGCGCGCGCCTGGGGCGGTTCGTGCACCACTGGCCCGAGCGCCCCGACGCGGAACGGCACGACGAGCACGCGCTCACCCGCACGGTGGCCGTCATCGAGCAGGCCGGACACACCGTCGACAGCGCACTGTGGAACGGCAGGATCAAGGCCCTGGTCCCGGTGGCGGCCAACTGCTCCCACACTCCCAAGCCGGGTGGTTGTGGTCCGATCAACCCGGGCGAGTGCGCTTCGCACTGCTCGGGCGACGACGGCGACGGCGATGGCTAGGGTGGCCGCAGGCAGACGGAAGGCGGAAGTGTGGACGCTGAGCAGGCCCGGGACGTCGACGCCCTGCTGCACCGGTTGGGGATCCCCGGCGTGGTCGCCCCCGAGGACCCGGAGAAGGCGGCGGGACCCTGGCGCGTGTACGACACGGCCGACCCGGCCACGCGCCGGGACGTGACCGCTGATGTGCTGGCCTCTGTGGCCGCCAGGTTTCCGGAGGGGCGACCGGGGTCGGGGCCGATGCGGGGATTCGTGATCCCGTCCGAGGACGAATGACCGCACTGCGAAGCAGGCCCGACACACGAACGCCCCTGCCGCGCAGGGCAAGGGCGTTCCGGGTGTCGAAGGGCAGGCGGTCCGGCTGCACCACCGTGACTGGGTTCCGCTCGGCGGCGTCAGCTCAAGCCGCCGCCCGGCCAGAACCCGCTACGGCAGGTTCCTCGCCATCACGATGCGCTGGACCTGGTTCGTGCCCTCGTAGATCTGGGTGATCTTCGCGTCCCGCATCATGCGCTCCACGGGGTAGTCCCGCGTGTAGCCGTAGCCGCCGAGGAGCTGGACGGCGTCCGTGGTGACCTCCATCGCGACGTCCGAGGCGAAGCACTTGGCGGCCGCGCCCTGGAAGGTGAGGTCCTTGTCGCCGCGCTCCGACTTGGCCGCCGCCGCGTACGTCAGCTGACGTGCCGCCTCGATCTTCATCGCCATGTCGGCGAGCATGAACTGGATGCCCTGGAAGTCGGCGATCGGCTTGCCGAACTGCTTGCGCTCCTGGACGTAGCCCTTGGCGTAGTCGAGGGCGCCCTGCGCGATGCCGAGGGCCTGCGCCGCGATGGTGATGCGGGTGTGGTCCAGGGTCTTCATGGCGGTCGCGAAGCCCGTGCCCTCCTCGCCGATCATGCGGTCGGCGGGGATGCGGACGTTGTCGAGGTAGACCTCGCGGGTGGGGGAGCCCTTGATGCCGAGCTTGCGCTCCGGAGCGCCGAAGGAGACGCCCTCGTCGGACTTCTCCACGACGAAGGCGCTGATGCCCTTGGAGCGCTTGGTCGGGTCGGTGACGGCCATGACCGTGTAGTACTCGGAGACGCCCGCGTTGGTGATCCAGCGCTTCACGCCGTTGAGGACGTAGGTGTCGCCGTCGCGGACCGCCCTCGTCTTCATGCCGGCGGCGTCCGAACCCGCGTCCGGCTCGCTCAGGCAGTACGAGAACATGCCCTCGCCCTTGGCGAGCGGCGCCATGTACTTCTTCTTCAGCTCCTCGGAGCCGGAGAGGATGACCGGCAGCGAGCCGAGCTTGTTCACGGCCGGGATGAGGGAGGAGCTGGCGCAGACGCGGGCCACTTCCTCGATCACGATGACGGTCGCCAGGGCGTCCGCGCCCGCGCCGCCGTAGCTCTCCGGCACGTGCACGGCGTGCAGGTCGTTCGCCACCAGCGCGTCGTGGGCCTCCTGCGGGAAGCGGGCCTCCTCGTCGACCGCGGCGGCGAACGGCGCGATCTTCGCCTCGGCCAGCGAGCGGATCGCGTCCCGGAGCATGTCGTGCTCCTCGGACGGGCGGTACAGGTCGAAATCAGCCGATCCGGCCAAGGTCTCTCACGCTCCAAGGATGCTAATTACCGTTAAGTAACCCAAATTTTAGTGGTGTCACCCCTGCGACGGATACGTGAGCTTGGCGACAGCGGGAATCGTGCCCGGTGAGAGGCCCGGATACGCCCGACTATGCTCGGTCAGCGCACGCAGCCGTCAGCCCCGCAGACCCTCTGGAGCACCGCATGGCCCTCAAGATCACCGTGATCGGCACCGGCTATCTCGGCGCCACGCACGCCGCGGCCATGGCCGAACTCGGCTTCGAGGTCCTCGGTCTTGACGTCGTGCCGGAGAAGGTCGACATGCTCCAGCGGGGCGAAGTGCCCATGTACGAGCCCGGCCTCGCGGAACTGCTCCGCAAGCACGTCGCCGGCATCGAGGGCTCCAGCGGCCGGCTGCGCTTCACCATGGACCCGGCGGAGGTCGCCGAGTTCGGCGACGTCCACTTCATCTGCGTGAACACCCCGCAGAAGCACGGGGAGTACGCGTGCGACATGTCGTACGTCGACGCGGCGGTGGAGTCACTGGCCAAGCACCTGAACAGGGCCGCCCTGGTCGTCGGCAAGTCCACCGTGCCCGTCGGCAGCGCGGACCGGCTCGCGGCCCGCATCCTGGAGCTGGCCCCCGCGGGCGACGCGGTCGAGCTGGCGTGGAACCCCGAGTTCCTGCGCGAGGGCTTCGCCGTGCAGGACACGCTGCGCCCCGACCGGATCGTGGTCGGCGTGCGCAGCGAGCGCGCCGAGAAGCTGCTGCGCGAGGTGTACGCGACGCCGGTCGCCGAGGGCTCGCCCTTCGTCGTCACCGACTTCCCGACGGCGGAGCTGGTGAAGACCTCCGCGAACTCCTTCCTCGCCACGAAGATCTCCTTCATCAACGCCATGGCGGAGGTGTGCGAGGCCGCGGGCGGCGATGTCGTGAAGCTCGCCGAGGCGCTCGGCCACGACGACCGGATCGGCAAGAAGTTCCTGCGCGCCGGGATCGGCTTCGGTGGCGGCTGCCTGCCCAAGGACATCCGCGCCTTCATGGCCCGGGCCGGCGAGCTGGGCGCCGACCAGGCCCTGACCTTCCTGCGCGAGATCGACTCCATCAACATGCGCCGGCGCGGCCAGATGGTCGAGATGGCCCGCGAGGCGCTCGGCGGCGGCTCCTTCCTCGGCAAGCGGGTCGCGGTGCTCGGCGCCACCTTCAAGCCGGACTCCGACGACGTCCGCGACTCCCCGGCGCTCAACGTCGCCGGGCAGATCCACCTCCAGGGCGGCCAGGTCACCGTCTACGACCCCAAGGGCATGGCCAACGCCCGCCGGCTCTTCCCCACTCTCGGCTACGCGGACACGGCGGTGGACGCCGTGCGCGGCGCCGACGTCGTGCTGCACCTCACGGAGTGGCGCGAGTTCCGCGAGCTGGACCCGGCGGCGCTCGCCTCCGTGGCGGCCGCCCCCGTCATCCTGGACGGCCGCAACGCGCTGGACCCCGAGACCTGGCGGGCGGCCGGCTGGACCTACCGCGCGATGGGCAGGCCGGCGGCCTAGCGAGGCCCACCGCAGTGCCCCCTCGGCCCACCTGGCAGGCGTCACCGGCCCAGCGAGGGGATCACCGCAGGGCCGGCGGCCCAGCAGGTGTCACGGCCCCGCAGGCGTCACCGGCCCAGCGAGGTGATCACCGCAGGGCCAGCGGTGTCTCCGCCTCGACGCGGGACAGCTTCTCCGGGTTGCGCACGAAGTAGAGGCCGGTGATCCGCTCGCCGTCCTCCGCGACGCGGACCGCCATGACGCCGTCCAGCTCCCCGTCCAGGCGTACGAGGAGCGCGGGGCTGCCGTTGACCACGGTGGGCTCGGTGGTGATCGTGGCGCCGGTCTTGGCGGAACCGCCGAGGTAGAGGCGGGCCACCTTCAGGGCGCCGATGATCGGCCGCAGCGCGGCCTGCTTGATGCCGCCGCCGTCGCTCACCAGGACGACCTCCGGGGCGAGCACGTCGAGCAGGTTCTGCAGGTCCCTGGTCTCCAGGGCCCGCTGGAAGGCGTCCAGGGCCGCCCGCGCCCGGCGCGGGGAGACACTCTGGCGCGGGCGGCGGGCCTCGACGTGCCGGCGGGCCCGGTGGGCGATCTGGCGCACGGCGGCGGGACTCTTGTCGACGGCGGCCGCGATCTCGTCGTAGCCGATGTCGAAGGCCTCGCGCAGCACGAAGACGGCGCGCTCGGTCGGGGAGAGCGTCTCGAGGACGAGCATCATCGCCATCGACACGCTCTCCGCCAGCTCGACGTCCTCGGCCACGTCCGGCGCGGTGAGCAGCGGCTCGGGCAGCCACTGGCCGACGTAGGCCTCCTTGCGGCGCTTGAGGGTGCGCAGCCGGTTGAGCGCCTGCCGGGTGGTGATCCGGACGAGGTAGGCGCGTTGGTCGTCCACCTGCTCCAGGTCGACCCCGGCCCACCGCAGCCAGGTCTCCTGGAGGACGTCCTCGGCGTCGGCCGCCGAGCCGAGCATCTCGTAGGCGACGGTGAACAGGAGGTTGCGGTGGGCGACGAACGTCTCGGTCGCGGGATCGACGGGGTGCTCGCTCATGGCTCGACGTCCTCATCGTGGGCGGGTCGTTGGCAGGTCGTAGGGAGGTCACCGGCAGCCGAATGATCTTGCCCTACCCGCCGGTGTCCGGTCAGGCGCTTTGCTCGACGGGCGCGGACGTCCCGCCCTGCCCGGCACCGGCCTGGAGCACCCGGCGGCGCCTGGTGTCACCGGGGATGCGGTGCAGCCGGTAGGCGCCCGGCTTGCTCCCCTCGTCGGCCAGGTGCTTGAGGACGCCCGAGCAGATGGCCTCCTTGACCTTCGCGCCCAGGCCGCCGTCGATGTGGAAGCCCACCGCCACGTCGGACCTGTTGGCGAACTGGAAGATGCCCTCGCCCCGGCCGAGGCTGACGCACTGCGCCCCGAACGGCTGCTTGAGGTCGGCGGGCCGTTCGCCGGCGAGCCGGCTGAGCACGGTGTCGGCGGCCCGCGCGCCCATCGGCATCGCGGCCTGGCAGCTCATCCGCAGCGCGAGCCCCGACGGCACCGCCGCGTCCCCGGCCGCGACGATGCGCTCGTCGTCCACGCTGGTCAGCGTCTCGTCCGTGAGCAGGCGGCCCAGGGCGTCGGTGCGCAGCCCGCTCCGGGCGGCCAGGTCCGGCACGCCGAAGCCGACGGTCCACACGGTGACCTGGCTCGGCAGCTCGCGGCCGTCGGCGAGCCGTACGGCGTCGGGGGTCACCTCCGTCGCCTTCGTGCCGGCGCCGTCCAGCACGACGACCCCGAGCCGGGCCAGGCGCGCGGCCACCGACCGGCGGCCCTTGGGGTGCAGGTAGGGGCCGAGCAGGCCGCCGCAGACCAAGGTCACGGCCCGCCCCGCCTCGGCCAGTTCGGCGGCGGTCTCGATGCCGGTCGGACCGGCTCCGACGACCGTCACCGGGGCGGTCGCGGGCGTGGCGTCGAGGACCGGCCGCAGCCGCCGCGCGTCCTCCAGGGAGGCGAGGGGGTGGGCGAACTCGGCCGCTCCGGGCACGCCGGGGTCGGCGCTCGCGCTGCCGACCGCGTAGACGAGGTAGTCGTAGGCGAGCGTGCCGCCCGAGGCCAGGGCCAGGGTCCGGCCCGGCGCGTCGATCCGCTCCACGGAGTCGACGACCAGCCGCACGCGCCCGGCCAGGACCTCGCGGTACTCGACGACCGCCTCGCCGGTCCCGCCCACCAGCTGGTGCAGGCGGATCCGGTGCACGAAGGACGGGCGGGGGTTGACCAGCGTCACGTTCACATCGCCGCGCAGGGTCAGGCGGTTGGCCGCCATCACGCCGGCGTAACCGCCGCCGATCACGACCACATCGGTGTTCTCAGCCATGGTGTCTCTCCTCCGCTTCAGGGGTTCGACCTCAAGACACCGGACCCCGCACGGCTGTGACCAAATGTGACGGGCGTCACTTTCATGGCTGTGCTGTGCGGTATCGGAGCCCGCGTGTTTACGCCGATCCGCGTGGGCACCCGTTCTGCCTCTGTGCCTGTTGAGCCTGCCGAGAAGGAGGAGGAGTCATGAGCGACCAGCACGACGGCGCCCCCATCGCCCGCCTGCACAACATCGTCTTCGACAGCCCGCGCCCCCGCGAACTCGCCGAGTTCTACGCCGCGATCCTGGGCGGCACCGTCGAGGGCGACGACGACTGGGTCGACGTGGTGGCCGCCGGTCGCGTCAAGGTGTCGTTCCAGCGGGTGCCGGACCTGCGCCCGCCCGAGTGGCCGCGCGCCGACCTCAACGCCCAGCAGATCCACCTGGACCTCGACATCGGCAGCACCGACGAGGAGCTGGCGGCCGCCCAGGAGAAGGTGCTCGCCCTCGGCGCGCGCCCCCTCGACCTGGACGACGACGGGGGCAAGCGCGACTTCCGCGTGTACGCCGACCCGGCGGGGCACCCGTTCTGCCTCTGCAAGTTCCCCTGACGGGGAAGCCCCTGCGGGCCCTGACGGGGATGCCCCGTGGGGATCCTGACGGGGAAGCCCCCGTGGGGCCCTGACAGGGAGATCCCGGAGCGCCGCTAGCCGTCCAGCCGCTCCATCTTCGCCGTGGAGGCCGTCCTGCGCTCCCGCGCCGCCCGGGCCGTGAAGTCCGTGCTGCGCAGGACGCGTTGGAGGTTCCCCCAGGTGAGCCCGGCCACCTCGGCCTCGGTCCAGTCGCGTTCGAACAGTTCGGTGATCAGCCGCGGATAGCCCGACGTGTCGTCCAGCCCCTCCGGGTGCTCCTCCGGGGTGTCGTACGTCCCCGACAGGCCGACGCACTCCGGTCCCGCGACCCGGCGCACATGGTCGAGGTGGTCCGCCACCTCGCGCACGGAGGCGCCCGTCCGCCTGGCGGCCAGCGGCACCATGCACAGCCCCTTCGCGGCGCCCACCTCGGCGAGCAGCTCGTCCGGGAGGTTGTCCGGATGGTCGCGCAGGGCGAGCGCCCCGGAGCGGGTGAAGATCGACGGCGCCTTGGAGATGGCCAGCACCCGCCGCACCGTCGCCTCCGACGCGCCGGACAGGTCCGCGAGGATCCCGAGCCGGTTCATCTCCCGTACGACCTCCTCGCCGAAGGCCGAAAGGCCGCCCGGCCCCGCCCACGCCGTGCCGCGCAGGGTGAGCGCGCACAGGCCCAGGCTGTGCAGCGAGCGCAACGTGCCCAGCGAGTCGCCGATCGCCACCCCGCGCGCGGGGCCGATCAACGTGGCGATGCGGCCGCAGTTGCGGGCGTCGGTGACCTCCGAGGCGTCCCGGGCGAGCCGCAGCCCCTCGGGGTGCGCCCCGACGACGTGCTTCACGAGGTCGATCTGTTCGAGGGTGGCCCGCACGACGCGGTCGGCGTCCAGCCGCTCCGGCACGTACACGGACCAGAGCTGGGCCCCGACCCGCCCGGCGCGCAGCCGCGGCAGGTCGCTCTCCAGGCCGCTGTCGCCCGTCTCGAAGTCGTACCAGGGGAGGTCGCGCAGCGCCCCCGGCAGGCCGCAGTACCCGTCGGCGACGGGATGCTCGCCGAGCACGGCGCGGGCTCGCGCGTAGGGGTCCTTCGCCCACGCGGGCCCCGCGTCGTCCGCCCGTACGGGCCCCGGGCCGACGGAATCGGCATCGCTCGGCGCCCCGGCGGGCGGGTCGGGCCGGGGGCCCGGCCGGGAGTCGTCCGGGCCGGGGGCCTCGTCGAGCTTCCCGGCCTCGGCGGTGGAGTTGATCTCGTCCTGCAGGTCTGCCATGGCAGGGCTCCGGACGTCGGGGGTAGCAGGTGTGCACCACCGTGACATGCCGGAGCCCGAGGGTCGCGACGGAGGGGCCGTTCGGAGTACGGCGAAGGGCCCCTTCCGGGCTCAGTTGCCCGCGACCGTCACCTTGTCGTCGTTGTTCAGCTGGTTGACCAGCTGCTTGACCTTGGCCTTGTCCCACAGGAGGTTGCCGCCCGCCGAACCGGCGATCGGCATGTTCATGGACTTGCCGTCCCCGCCGGTGACGCCCTTCATGGCCCAGAACATGGACGCCACGTCCATCAGACCCATGTCCTTGTCGACGATCAGCGTGTCCAGGCCCGCGCTCATCGTGGGGTAGAGCTTGAAGGGGTTCATGACGGTGCCGGGCGTCGCCGCCTGGTTCGCGAGGGCCGCGAGGAACTTCTGCTGGTTCTTCGTGCGGTCCAGGTCGCTGCCCGGCAGCGCGTAACGGGTGCGGACGAAGGCGAGGGCCTGCTCGCCGTCGAGGGTCTGCTTGCCCGCCTCGAAGTCGGCGCCGGACTTCTTGTCCTTGAAGCCCTTGGGGATGTCCAGCTCCACGCCGCCGACCGCGTCCACGATCTCCGCGAAGCCGCCGAAGCCGATCTCGGCGTAGTGGTCGATGCGCAGGCCGGTGTTGTACTCGACGGTCCGCACGAGCAGCTCGGGGCCGTCCTCCGCGTAGGCGGCGTTCAGCTTCGTCTGGCGGCCCTGGTTCGGGTAGAGCTTGCCGGACTCGGCGCCCTTGAAGGAGGGGATCGTCACGTTCGAGTCGCGGGGCAGCGAGATCATCGTGTTCCCGCCGTCGTCCGCGACGTGCAGGATCATCATCGAGTCCGTGCGCTTGCCGTCGGCCGAACCGGTGTGGAGCCGCTTCTTGTCCTCGTCGGACATGCCCTCGCGGCTGTCGGAGCCCACGATCAGGTAGTTCGTGCCCGCGCCGCCCTCGGGCCGCTCGATGACCTTGGAGAGGTCGACCTCGCGCTTGAGCTTGCCGTCGGCCCAGAAGTACGTCGCCACGGACGTCACGAGCAGCACGGACACGAGGGTGATCGAGCCGATCTTGATGCGGCGCCGCCAGTCAGGCGCGGGGCGCGGGCCACGCGACCGCCCCTCGGTTCCACCGCCCCGGCCTGCGCCACCGCCCCGGCCGGAACCCGAGGCCGGCTGGCCGTACACCTGGCCGGTGTTGTAGCCGCTGTCGTGGCTCTGGCCGTACGCGTCCCGGCGCGGGGCACGGGGCTCGAAGACCTCGTCGCGGGCGTCGCCGTACGGCTGCCCGTCGCCGTAGCGCTCGCCGTGTCCGTCGTCGTACGCGGGCTGCTGCGGGACGCCACCGGGCGGCGGCCCGGCGGGGCGGGCGGGGCCGCCGCGCTGGATGTGGCGCATCACGCGGGCGCCGTCGGGCTGGGAGTCCCCGCTGCCGCGGCCGTAGCCACGGCCGCCCGCCTGATTGTCTGGCCAATCGCTCATGTGGCCCAGTGTGCAGTGCCGGACCGCGCCACATACAGGGAGGTCGACAATTCGGGCCCGGCCTGTTGCAGAGCTGATGCAAAGCGACCGGGGACGGCACGTCCGTCCGCCCGGCATAGGGTGGAGGGCATGACTGATCAGGCCTCCCGCCCGGCGGCGTCCGGCGCCGCGGAACGCGACCGGGCCCCCGAGGCGGTTCCGGGCAAGCCGACCTCGGCGTCCCGCACCACACTCAGCCACATCATGACCCACAACGACACCAACCTCCTCGGCACGGTGCACGGCGGTGTGATCATGAAACTGGTGGACGACGCGGCCGGCGCCGTCGCCGGGCGCCACTCGGGCGGGCCCGCGGTCACCGCGTCGATGGACGAGATGGTCTTCCTGGAACCGGTCCGCGTAGGGGACCTCGTCCATGTGAAGGCCCAGGTCAACTGGACCGGACGCAGCTCCATGGAGGTCGGCGTCCGGGTTCTGGCCGAGCGGTGGAACGAGTCGACGCCCGCCCAACAGGTCGGCTCCGCCTATCTCGTCTTCGCCGCCGTCGACGCGGACGGCAGGCCCCGGACGGTTCCGCCGGTGCTGCCGGAGACGGATCGCGACCGCCGCCGCTACCAGGAGGCCCAGATCCGCCGCACCCACCGCCTCGCCCGCCGCCGGGCGATCAAGGAGCTGCGGGAGGCGCGTGCCGCGGAGGGCTTCGACGACTGACGCCGGCGCCGGAGTGGTTACGGGCAGATGACCTCGTCGCCGGTGACCGCTCCGAACTCCCCCTGGAGTTCGTCCTCCGCGCGCACCGGGCGTACCGCCTTGAAGTCCTTGCCCGCGATCACCTTGAGCACCGCGCCCTGCCGCTCGACCTGGCGCATCTCGCAGCCCGGCAGAGCCGTCGCGAGGGTCTTCGCCGAGCGGTCCCAGCGCGGGTCGTAGGCGACGACGGTCCGCGGGAACGGTGCCGTCGCCGCGTTCGGCGCGTCCGTGGGCAGGCCCGTCGTGCGGAACCCGGTGGCCCGCAGCTCCGCGTCGACGCGCTTGCCGAGCCCCGGCGCCCCCGAGCCGTTCTCCACCTGCACCTGGATCTGCTGCGGTGAGACGTCCACCAGCGCGGCCTTGGAGCGGCCGCGGTGCGCGGCCAGCGGGCGGTCCTCGCGCAGCGCCTCGAACAGCTTCGCGGACTTCACGGGATGCCACTTCAGCGTCGAGCCGATGCCCGGCAGCACCTGCGCCTGGATGCTCAGCGGCACGGTCGTGAACTCGGAGGACGACGGCGAGAAGCCCCGCATCGCCTGCCCGAGGGCCAGCATGTCGCTCGTCCCGAAGCCCTGGTCGGCCCGCACCGAGCCGAGGAGCGTGCGCGTCACGTCCCGGAACTTGACGGGGTTCAGCAGCACACCGCTGCTGGTCGCCTTGGCGATGAGCGCCGCCAGGAACCGCTGCTGGCGCTGCATCCGACCGAGGTCGGAGGCCCCGTCGACGTACCGCGAACGCACGTACTGAAGGGCCTCGCCGCCGTTCATGGCGTGCGAGCCGATCCCCATGTTGAGGCCGGTCTTGGGGTCGACCAGGTTCTTGGCGGTGCAGATCTCCACGCCGCCGACCACGTCCACGGTCTTGATGAAGCTGGTGAAATCGACCTCCAGATAGTGGTCGATCTTGACCTTGGTCATGTGCTCCACGGTGCGCACCGTGAGGTTCGGCCCGCCCTCCGCGTACGCGGCGTTGATCTTGTTGGGGTGCGGGCGGTGCTTCTTGCCGGTGATCCGGTCGGTGTGCGCGGGCAGCTCGGCGTAGGAGTCCCGGGGCAGGCTGACGACGCTGGCGCGGTCCTTGTCCTCCGAGATGTGCACGATCATGATCGTGTCGGTGCAGTGGCAGGGCGCGCCGCCAAGACGGTACTTCCGCTTGTCCGCGGGGGAGATCTTGTCGCGGCCGTCGGTGCCGACGAGCAGGACGTTCATGCCGTGGCCCGAGGCGGGCCTGTTCTTCATGTCCTTGAAGGCGTCGACCCGCTTGATCCCCGTGTCGAGACCGGTGACCACGGTGTGCCCGATCCCGGCCGCCGCGAGCACCGCCACCGAGCAGGCGGTCGTGACCCGCATGGCCCAGCGCGGCCGCCGTTTGCCCCGCGCGGCCGGCCTGCGTGCGGGCGGCCTGTGGCCCTGCGGCTGCGGGCGGCGCGGCGGGGGAGCGGGGTGGCGGGGCGGTGTGGGCACGTGGGGGACACCTCCGCGGAGACGGGCGATGGCAGCGGGCGGACGGCGGGAGCGGCGGGAGCGGCACAATCGGGGACGGGGGCGGGGCCGGCCCGGGACGGGAGCGGGGGAACCCGAGAAACGTAAGCCCATACGAAATGCGGCCCGGGGCAGCGACCCCTGCGGCGCGCGACCGTGTCCCCCATTCGCGGTAACGTGACGCGTGATGAACGCGAAGTCTGGGGCGCAGCCGCCCGCCGTATCCGTGATCATGCCCGTCCTCAACGAGGAGCGGCATCTGCGCGAGGCCGTCCACGCGATCCTGCGGCAGGAGTACGCGGGTGAGATGGAGGTCGTGCTCGCCCTCGGCCCCTCCGCCGACCGCACCGACGAGATCGCCGCGGAGCTGGTCAAGGCAGATCCGCGGGTGCACACGGTGCCGAATCCGACGGGGCGTACGCCGGCGGCGCTCAACGCCGCGATCAAGGCTTCACGTCACCCGATCGTGGTGCGCGTCGACGGCCACGCCGCGCTCTCGCCGGGTTACATCACGACCGCCGTGCGCCTCCTGGAGGAGACCGGCGCAATGAACGTCGGCGGCATCATGCACGCCGAGGGCCAGAACGACTGGGAGCGCGCGGTCGCCGCCGCCATGACGTCGAAGATCGGCGTGGGCAACGCCGCCTTCCACACCGGCGGCGAGCCCCAGCAGGCCGAGACGGTCTACCTCGGCGTCTTCCGCCGCGAGGCGCTGGAGCAGCAGGGCGGCTACAACGAGGAGTTCATCCGCGCCCAGGACTGGGAGCTGAACTTCCGCATCCGCGAGGCCGGCGGCCTGATCTGGTTCTCGCCCGACCTGCTGGTCTCCTACCGCCCGCGCCCGAGCGTGAAGGCGCTGGCCAAGCAGTACAAGGACTACGGCCGCTGGCGGCACGTCGTCGCCCGCTACCACGAGGGCTCCATCAACCTGCGCTACCTCGCGCCGCCGACCGCGCTCTGCGCGATAGCCGCCGGCCTGGTGGTCGGCGCGGCGCTGACGCCGTGGGGCCTGGTGATCCCCGGCGGCTACCTCGCGGCGATCGTCGCGGGCTCCGTCCCGGCGGGCAAGGGGCTGCCCCTGAAGGCGCGGCTCCAGATCCCGGTGGCGCTCGCGACGATGCACATGTCGTGGGGCTGGGGCTTCTTGACCAGCCCGCGCTCGCTCGCCAAGAAGGTCATCGCCTCGCGCCGTCCGGCCGTCCTGGGGGAGACCCAGGAGGCCTGACGGCTCGTTGGGGCGGCTACCAGGAGAAGTCCGGGTCCACCTTCATGCACGCCTTCTTGTCGGACCCGCTGAGCGCGTCCGCCGAATCCGGCGTCCTGTCGTCCTTCTTCGAGGGCTTGGGCGGCTTGTCGCCCTGGCGCCAGTCGGCGCCGACGATCAGCGTGACCCCGGAGACGTCCGTGGACTTCTTCACCGAACTCAGCGGCAGTTTCAGCGCCTTGGCGATCCGCTGGGCGTCGCCCTCCAGCTCGGCCGACGGGTAGCGGATGACGGTCTTGCCCTCGGTCAGGACCGTCGTCGTGTCCGGCGTGGCCTTCTTGAAGCCCTTGCCGGTCAGGAGCTGCGCCACGGTGTTCGCCCGGCCGGAGGTCGGCGGCTCCGTGGCGGTCCGGGTGCCGTTCTGGACCTGGATCGCGATCTGGTCGTCGGCGGCCGCCGGGTCGTCCGAGAGCTTCTCCTCGGCCTTCTTCTTCTTGCCCTTGCCGTCCAGCGGGATGTCGTCGCGCACCAGCCGGAAGAGCTGTTCGGCGTCGCCGGGCTTGGGGACGACGCGGGCGCCGACGTACTCGAAGGGCATGGTCGTCATCGTCGTACGGGAGGGGGAGACCTTCTTCAGCTCGTTGCCGAGGTCGTACAGCTCCTTGATGGTGCCGAGGCCGTCGTCCACCTTCAGCGCCTTCGTGGCCTCCTCGGCGAGCTTGCGCAGCTGGTTGGGGCTGGTCAGGCCGGTGTTCTCGCGGAGCTTGCGGACCAGCGCGTTCATGTACATGTGCTGGGCCTTGGCGCGGCTGATGTCGGTGCCGCCCTCGAAGCCGTAGCGGGTGCGCAGCCACTGCAGGGCCTGCTCGCCCTTGACCTCCGTGGTGCCCTTCTTCAGCTTCAGACCCGAGCCGTGGCCCTGGCTGTCGCGCGAGTGGATGTTCCGGTCCACGCAGACCGGTACGCCGCCGATGGCGTCGGCCATGGAGACCACACCGGAGAAGTCGACCATCATGAAGTGGTCGATGTGGATGTTGGTGAGCTTCTCCCAGGTGGCGACCGTGCAGCCGGGGCCGCCGCGGCCCAGGGACTCGTTGGTCATGAACCGCGGCCCGGTCTGCGGGTAGACCTTGCCGTCGTCGGGGTCCGTGCACTTGGGGATCTGGAGGAGGGTGTCGCGCGGCATGCTGACCACGGACATGTTGCTGCGGTCGGCCGAGAGGTGCAGCAGCATCTGTACGTCCGCGAGCGGCGGGGAGCCGAAGGTGTTCTTGGCGCCGCCGAGCTTCTGGTTCGCCTTGGAGTCCCGTGCGTCCGAGCCGATGAGCAGGATGTTCAGCGGCGTCTGCCCGGCGGCGTTGGGCGTGGGCTCGGGGGCCCGGTGCTCGCCGAGGTTCAGGTCGTCGGTCTCCAGGTTGCCGTTGAGGTGCTGGTAGTACAGGTATCCGGCGCCGGCCGTGCCGAGTATCAGGACGGACAGGATCGTCGCCGACCAGCGCAGGACGCGGCGCTTGCGGCGCGGCGGGCGACCCCCACCGCCCGCGCCGCGCCGCCGCCGGTGACCGGGCGGCCGGCCATCGCCCCGGGCGGCCGCGCCGGCACCCGCCGAGGGCATCTCCGAACGCGCGCCGGAATCCGACCGCCCGGCGGAACCGGAGCGCCGGGCGGAACCGGAGCGCCCGGCGCCGTCCGACCGTCCGGCGGAACCGGAGCGCCCGCCGCCGTCCGAGCGTGCGGCGGCGTCGGACGAGGGCTCGTCGGAGCGCTCCCCGTCCTGCTGGCCTCCGTCCCAGCCGTGATCACTTGCGTGCGGGGCTCGTGGTCGAGCCCCCTCCTTACGCACGCTGTTCTGCCTCATCCCCAGCCCCTCCCCGCCCTGTCCCTGCACCGCGGCCGCTCCGCTTCGCCTTGGCCCATGTGCCCTCGGCGCGTTGTTAGACGCAGAACGACCGCTTCAGGTCACTTCGCGCACACAGTCTTGTCGGCTTCGACCTTCTGGACCCCGTCCGGCGCCTTCGACGGCGGGGCGATGGGCACCCCCGCACCCTCGAAGTCGCCGCCGAGCGTCAGCTTCAGGGCAGGGAGCCCCTGTGCGTTCTTCTCGCTCTTGCCCGGCTTCATGGCGGAGGCGGGCAGCCCCATGATGGCGGCGAGCCGACGGGCCTGGTCCGCCTGGGCCGACCCGTACTCCAGCGTCGTCTTCTCGATGACCGACGGCGCGTTCCCCTGCTGGCTGGACTTGAGCACGCCCGCATTGTTCTGCAGCCAGGTGAGAGTCGTCTGAGCGGCGCCGGTCTTGCCGCTGCCGTTGAAGATGTCGACGCGCACGTCGGCGGCGTCGGCCTTGGGGCCCTTGAGCCGGGCGGCCACCGCGGCCTTCTCCTTCTTCTGCTTCTTCTTGACCTCGGTCAGCGACTGGTCGGCCCGCAACATCGCGAACAGCGGCTCCGCCTTGGGCGGGTCGGGGACGACCGTGATGGGGGTCTTCTCGGCGGGGTTGTCCTTGACCGGCAGCGTGGCGAAGGTCAGGTTCTTCATGTCGAGCCTGCCCAACTCCATGCCGAGGTCACGGAGCTTCATGATGTCCGCGATCTTGGAGTCGACGGCGAGGGCCTCGGTGCCGGCCTCCGCGAGGGAGAACATCTTCTTCGGGCTGGTGAGGGTGTCGCTCGACTTCAGCTTGCGCATCAGCGCGCTGAGGAACTGCTGTTGCAGCGCGATGCGGCTCAAGTCGCCGCCGTTGCCCACCGCGTGCCGGGTGCGCACGAACGCCAGCGCCTGCTCGCCCTCGACCGTGTGCTTGCCCTTGGACAGCTTCAGATGCGACTTGGGGTCGTCGATGTCCTTGGCGAGGCAGACCTCCACCCCGCCGACCGCGCTGGAGAGCGTCTTGACCGCGTTGAAGTCGGCCACCATGAAGTGGTCGAGCTTTATCCCGGTGATCTTCGTGACCGTGCGCATCGTGCAGCTCGGCGTGCGCTCGCTCTGGCCGAGGCTCTGGTTGAAGCGGACGTTCTGCGAGCCCTGGATCGTCTTCTGGCTGCCGTCCTCCATGGTGGTGGGGCAGTCCGGGATGTCCGTGATCATGTCGCGCGGGATGCTCAGCGCCGTCGCGTTCGTACGGTCCTTCGAGACGTGCAGCAGGATCGTGGTGTCCGCGTGGCCGAGGCTGCCCTCGTCGCCGTAGCCCTTGTTGCCGCTGCCGCTGCGCTTGTCGGTGCCGATCACCAGGATGTTGATGGGCCGGTCCTTGCTGAAGCCGCCGGTGCCCGCGCCGTCGTCGTTGATCGACGTGATGTTGTCGTTCAGGTGCTGGTAGTAGAGGTACCCGCCGACACACCCCGAGACCAGCAGGAACGCCAGCGTGCCGCCGGTCCAGACCATGACCTTCTTGCCCGCGGACTTCTTCGGCTTCTGCTTACGCCGGCCGCCGGCCGCCTCCGGCTCCTTGCCCCGGCGCCTGCGCTGTCCGGGCACCTCGCGGCGCGCGTCGCGCTCGCCCGGGCGCGGGCGCTCACGGTCGCGGCCCGTCGGGGTGCGGCCGCGGCCGCCCTGCCGGGAGGGGGCCTTACGGGGCCCCGGGACCGTCGAAGGTCCTTGCTCTGTGGAAGGACTCAGTCGCAGCTCGTAATCACCCGTGTCCGGATTGAGCACCCACTGGTCTGCGGGGTCGATGTTCTCTGCCCGCCCACGGCCTTGCGCGTCCACGGTTTTCTGCGTCCTCCGTCGGGGCCACGCGGCGCCTTACCCCCCTCAAGAAGGCGCTCGGTCAGTCGGTCCGGCGGTGCGCGGCCCCAAGGGCCCGATGCACCGGATCGCTCACACTATCCGCCCAGTTCAGCGCCGGACGACGCCGGTGACAAATTCCACTCCCCTACAACTGGGCAATCCGCCCCATTTCTTGGTCACGGGCGGCCTTCCTTTGGGGATCGCTTTACTCGCAGGCGGTCTCCGCGGCGGTGTTGCCCCGGAATGTCGGCGCCGGTGAGGGCGTATGCGTGGGCTCGTCCGGCTTCCCGTCACCGCGCACCTGTTCCTGGCTCGGCGCCGGCTTCACCGGCTTCTCCGGGATCACGGCGACCGGGGTGTCGGCGCGCAGCCGCGTGAACAGCTGCTCCGCCGCCGGCTCCACCAGCTCGTCGCGGTTCGCGTCGTACGTGTACGACTTCCGGGGGACGGTGAGGAACTGCACCCGCTCCGTGGGGATGTCGCGCATGCCGCGCACCAGTTCGTACAGCCCGCGCAGGCTCGCGATCCCGGGGTCGGTCGTCAGCGAGGAGGTCGCCGCGTCGAGGACCGGGTAGAGCTTCGTCGGATTCAGCAGCACGTCGTTGCTCTGCACCTTGTTGACGAGCGCGCCGAGGAACTCCTGCTGGCGGTCCATCCGCTCGGTGTCGCTGCCGTTGCCGAGGCTCTTGCGGGCGCGGACGTATCCGAGGGCCTGTTCGCCGTCCAGGGTCCGCGGCCCGGGGGCGAGCCGTACCTGCGCGTCCTCGTCGTCGATGGGCGTCTTGACGCACACCTGTACGCCGTCGACCGCGTCGACCATGTCCTTGAACCCGGCGAAGTCCACGACCATGTGATGGTCCACGCGGATGCGGGTCAGCTTCTCGACGGTACGGATCGTGCAGGCCGTCCCGCCGAGTTCGAACGCCCAGTTGAACTGCGCGAATTGGGCGCGGGTGCGCGAGCCGTCCGGCCTGAGGCAGCCGGGGATGTCCACCATCAGGTCGCGCGGGATCGACACGGCGGTGGCGCTCTGCCGGTCGGCGGCCAGGTGCAGCAGGATGGTGGTGTCCGAGCGCTGGGTGCCCGCGTCCCTGCCGTACTTGCGGTTCTCCTCGCCCGCGCGCGTGTCGGAGCCGATGAGCAGGATGTTCTGCGCGTCGTGCACCAGCGGTGTCGGCCGCTCCTTCTCGTAGCGCTCCAGCTCGGCGGCGGCGTCGGTGTCCCGCGTGATGTTGCCGTCCAGCTTCCGGTACGCCACCCAGCCCGCGCCCCCGGCGGCGAGCACCAGCACGGACACCCCGAGCGCGAGAGCGCCCAGCCAGCGGTTCCTGCGACGCGCCGCACCCGCCCCGGAGGGGCTCGCACCCGCCCCGGGGCCGTACGTGCCCTGCGGCCCGGGCGCACCGGACCGGGGGGCCGGCGGCTCGTCCGGTCCCTCGGGCGGGCCCGCGGTGTCGGTCACGTCTGCGTCCACCCCTCCTGGCTGCCTCGGCGCATGGTGCGTCCCTACGACCATGGCCCGAGGCGGGGCGGGGGGCCTCTGGGCCCGGTCCCGCTGTACGCCGAACGGGCGACGCGCCGCCAAGGGGCACGGGGAACCGGGCGCCCCCGAGGGGCAGGCGCGGCCGCCCGTGCGGAGCGCGCCCGGGCCCCGCGAGACTCACCGCACGGTGACCGTCACCCGCTCGTCCGCGATCCGCTTCTCCAGACCGCCCTCGGCGAGCCGGTCGAGGTGCCGGCACAGCACCACGGAGCCGCCCCCGGCCAGCGCCGCGTACAGGCCGTGGCTCAGGCCCTCCCAGGTCGCGTACGACTGGCCCGACAGGATCCGCGTGCCCGGCCCGACGCCCAGGCGCGCCGCGTCGGCGCGGGCCCGCTCCACCAGCTGCGCGCCGGTCAGCTCCAGGCCGCCGACGGCGAGCGCGGGCCCGTCCGGGTCCACGGGCGCGTAGGGGGCGAACCGGTCGCCCTGGCCCGGCACCTCCACCGCGTAGTCGGTGAAGCCCTCGGGCGGCTGCGGGAAGCGCCCGCCGAGCGGCCGCAGGGCGAGCGCGATCCGCTCCCCGGAACAGGCGCGGGCGGCCTCCAGCGCGTCGGGGCCGCTGACGACGAGATCGGCCGCGGCCGGGTCGCCGCCGACATCCGCGACGACGCCCACCGACGCGCAGGCGAGCAGCCACACGGCCGTCTGCCAGTGCGCGGGCAGCAGCAGCACGGCCCGGTCGCCGGGCTCGGCGGCGAGGTCGCCCTGGAGCAGATTGGCGGTCTTGGCCACCCAATTGGCGAAGGTGGCGACGGACAATTCCACGCGCTCGCCCGTGGCGTCGTCGTAGAAGGTGACCAGGGGGCGGCCGGGATCCGCGGCGAGCGCGGATCGCAGCAGGTCGGCGGGGGTGCGGTCGTTGGCGTTCACGGGCGCAAGGGTACGCGGGCGACGGCGCGCCGCCGGGGGTGGCGCAGGAGCGCGGACCGCCGGTACGGCCGCTCCCGGCCGACGGACCGTCAATTCCCCGATGGACAGATATGTTCCGGTATGCCGACGATCAGACGTATGCGTGGATTCCTTGCTTCCTCGATCGGTGTCACCTGCGCGGCCGCACTGGCCCTGCCCCTCACCCTGCCCTCGTCCGGCGCCTGGGCCGCGACCCCCGGCGCGCCGCCCGCCGGACCACCCGCCGAGGCGATCCCCGGCAGCACCCAGTCGCTGCCGCTCGCCCCGCTCGGCACTGACCGCTCGCTCGGCCCCGCCGACCGCGAACAGGGCCTCGCCCGGCGCGATGTCCGCCCCTTCTCGCTGGTGGGCGTCGTCTGGGACGACCCGGCCGACGAACTGAACGGCACCGTCCAGGTCCGCACCCGGGCGAGCGGCACCCGCACCTGGTCCGGCTGGCAGGGCGTCGAGACGCACAACCACGAACACGCGGCCGACCCGGGAACCCTGGAGGGCGGCACCGGCAAGGCCCGCGGTTCGACGGCGCCCCTGTGGGTCGGCCACTCCGACGGCGTGGAGATCCGCGTACGGGCACAGTCCGACCGGCGTACGAGCCGTGGCCCCGCCGAGTCCCTGCTGCCCGAGGGGCTGCGCCTGGAGCTGATCGACCCGGGTGACGAGCCCCCGCCGCGCGGCAGCCAGGCCCAGGCGGCGCAGGCCACCGTCATGACCGTCGACTCGGCGGCCGCCTCCGCCGTCAACGCCGACCTCGCCCCGCTCGGCGCCGACGTCATCCCCGAGTTGACCAAGCGGCAGACGGAGGACGACCTGACCGCCGCCCGGGGCGCCCCCGAGGACGCGGCCAAGGCGCGGCCCTACATCGGCCCGCGCCCGCGCATCATCACGCGCAAGGGCTGGGGCGCGGACGAGCGGATCCGCGAGAAGAACTTCGCGTACACCAAGACGGTGAAGGCCGCCTTCGTGCACCACAGCGCGTCCGGCAACAACTACAGCTGCTCACAGGCGGGATCCGTGCTGCGCAGCATCTACCGCTACCACGTCAAGAGCAGCGGCTGGCGCGACTTCGGCTACAACTTCGCCGTCGACAAGTGCGGAAACATCTACGAAGGACGTGCCGGAGGTGTGGCCAAGCCGGTCCTCGGGGCCCACACTCGCGGTTTCAACGCGAACAGCACGGGCATCGCCGTCCTCGGCACGTACAGCAGGTCCAATCCGCCGAAGGCGGCCGTGAACGCCATCGCCCGGCTGACCGCGTGGAAGCTCGGCCTGTACGGCGCCGACCCGAGCGGCACCACCGTCCTGACGTCCGGCGGCGGCAATCTCTACAAGAAGGGAACAGAGGTACGACTCCGGGTGATCTCGGGTCACCGGGACGGATTCGCCACCGACTGCCCCGGCAGCCGCCTGTACGGCAAGCTCGGAACCGCTCGGTCCGCTTCGGCCCGCATGCAGGGCCGCTGACGCCGGGCCGCACCGCGTGAACGGCACCATCTGCACATCCGTCTGCATACACTGGCCGGCCGAAACCCACGTTCGGCCGGCCCCAGCAGGAAGCAGAGACGACAGGTGACAGAAGCGATCCTCCTGGTCGGCGGCAAGGGGACCCGGCTGCGGCCGCTCACGGTCCACACCCCCAAACCGATGGTCCCGGCGGCCGGCGTCCCGTTCCTCACCCATCAGCTGGCACGGGCCCGCGCGGCGGGCGTGGAGCACATCGTCCTCGCCACCTCCTACCTCGCCGAGGTCTTCGAGCCGTACTTCGGCGACGGCTCCGCGCTCGGCCTGCACATCGAGTACGTCACCGAGACCGAGCCCCTCGGCACGGGCGGCGCCATCCGCAACGTGGCGTCGCGGCTGCGCTCGGGGCCCGGTGAACCCGTCCTGATCTTCAACGGCGACATCCTCACCGGCCTGGACATCCGCGCCCTGGTCGCCACGCACGAGACGTCCGGCGCCGACGTCTCCCTGCACCTGACCCGGGTCGCGGACCCGAGGGCGTACGGCCTGGTCCCCACGGACGCCACCGGCCGGGTCACGGCCTTCCTGGAGAAGCCGCAGACCCCCGAGGAGATCGTCACCGACCAGATCAACGCGGGCGCCTACGTCTTCCGCCGCTCGGTCATCGACACGATCCCCGAGGGCCGGCCCGTCTCCGTCGAACGCGAGACGTTCCCCGACCTCCTCTCCCGCGGCGCCCACCTCCAGGGCATGGTCGACTCCACGTACTGGCTGGACCTCGGCACGCCCCAGGCGTTCGTACGCGGCTCCGCCGACCTCGTCCTCGGTCGCGCCCCCTCCCCGGCGGTCCCCGGGCGGCGCGGCGAGAGCCTCGTCCTGCCCACCGCCTCCGTCGCCCCGGACGCCAAGCTCACCGGCGGCACGGTCATCGGTGAGAACGCCCGCGTCGGCGAGGGCGCGCGGATCCGCGGCAGCGCGGTCCTGGCCGGCGCCGTCGTCGAACCGGGCGCGGTGATCACGGACTGTCTCGTCGGCGTGAACGCCCGCGTCGGCGCCCGCGCGGTGCTCACCGGCGCGGTGATCGGCGACGGAGCGAGCGTCGGTGCCGACAACGAACTGCGCGAGGGCGTTCGCGTCTGGTGCGGTGCGACCCTCCCCGCGGGGGCGGTCCGCTTCTCCTCGGACCAGTGAGCCGCGCCGCTCCCGACCCGGCCGGCGACCCCGCTCGCCGGCTCGGTCGCCGGCTCTGACGGCGGCTCGGCCCGATCGGTGGCCGCCGCCTCGGCGCAGGGTGATGGCTCACCGGCGCGGCCCCGCGTCGCCTACCCTCGTAAGAATGTCCTCCCGTTTCGCCCCGCGCCCCTCCCGCACCTCTGTGCGCGGCGGCGAGACGGCCGTACCGGCGGGCGTCCCCCGGCAGGCCGCGGCGCCGCGCACGCGCGCGTGGCGGCCGCCCTTCCCGCTGGACCTGGGCGTGACCCTCGGTCCGCTGCGACGCGGCCCCGCCGACCCCACCTTCCGCATGACCCCCGACGGCTCGGTCTGGCGCACCGCCCGCACGCCCGAGGGCCCCGGCACCCTCCGCGTGGCGCAGCGCGCCGGCACCGTGGAGGCGGAGGCATGGGGGCCGGGCGCCGACTGGTTCCTCGACCGCCTGCCCACCCTCCTGGGCGAGTCGGACGACCCCTCGGCGTTCGTGCCCCGCCACCGCCTGGTCGCCGCGACGGCCCGCCGCCGGCCGGGGCTGCGCCTGGTCCGTACGGGCCTGGTCCTGGAGTCCCTGATCCCCTCGATCCTGGAACAGAAGGTCACGGCGGACGAGGCCTACCGCGCCTGGCGCCTCCTCGTCAGCGGCCACGGCGAGCCCGCCCCGGGCCCCGCCCCCCGGATGTACGTGATGCCGGACCCCCGCACTTGGTCCCTGATCCCCTCCTGGGAGTGGCACAAGGCGGGCGTGGACAACAAGCGGGCCTCGACGATCCTGCGCGCCGTGAAGGTGGCGGGCCGCCTGGAGGAAGCGGCGGCGATGGAACCGCCCGAGGCCCGGACCCGCCTGGAGGCCGTCCCCGGCATCGGCCCCTGGACCTCGGCGGAGACCGTCCAGCGCAGCAACGGCGCCCCCGACGCGGTGACGGTCGGCGACCTGCACCTGCCGGGCATCATCGGCCACGCTCTGGCGAACGACCGCGACGCGGACGACGAGGCGATGCTGGCCCTCCTGTCCCCCTACCCGGGCCAACGCCACCGAGCCACCCGCCTGATCCTCCTGAGCGGCCACACCCCACCCCGCAGAGCCCCCCGAATGCGCAAAACAAACATCGCCCTGCTCTAACACGCCGAGACCCCCCTCGGGGGCGCGGGGAACTGCGCAAACAACCCCCACGCACCCGCACAATGACACGGCGAGAAGGCCCCTCCAGGGGCGCGGGGAACTGCGCGAACAACCCCCACGCACCCGCACAATCACACGGCGGGAAGGCACCTCAGGGGCGCGGGGAACTGCGCAAAACCCCCCACGCACCCGCACGATCACACGGCGAGAAGGCCCCTCCAGGGGCGCGGGGAACTGCGCAAAACCCCAAAAACGGCAAACGCCTACCGCACGACAACAAACCCCCCCACATCCCGCTCCCCCCGCGCCGGAGGCACCCCCGCCGGATGCCCCACGGCAACCGCCCCCATGGGATCCCACGACCCCGGCAGCCCAAGAACGTCCCGCACGACCCCCCGGCAGAACATCGTCGACGAAACCCACGCGGAGCCCAACCGCTCCCCGGCCAGCGCGACCAGGAAATTCTGCACCCCGGCCCCCGCCGCGACCACGAACATCTCCCGCTCGGCCGTATCCCGCCGCGCGTCCCCGTACGTGTGGGAGCCGTCCATCACCAGACAGGGCACCACCAGATAGGGCGCGTTGCGCAGGACGTCCCCGCGCCGCACCCGCCTGGCGATGGCCTCCGGCGACTTCCCGTCCCGCCGCAGATCCGCGATCCACGCGTCGCGCATCGCGTCCAGCAGCTCCAGGCGCGCGGCGGCGGACTCCACGAGCACGAACCGCCACGGAGTGGTGTGGTGCGGCGCCGGCGCGGTGACCGCCGCGGCGACGGCGCGCCGCACGGCCCCGGGGTCGACCTCCTCGTCGGTGAACTCCCGCACGGTGCGCCGCAGCGCCACCGCCTCCCGCACCGCCTCGGACGTGCCGAGCCGGAACATGTCGTCCCGCGAGTCCCGCACGAGCGCCCGCGCCCCGGAATCACCCCCGGCCCCATCAGCGTCGACCCCAGAGCCAGACCCAGACCCGGCCCCAGAATCAGCGTCAGCGCCCGGGTGGCCCCCCACCACATGCCCGAGCCCCCGCACCACCGCGACCGGCAGCCCCGCCGCCTTCCCCTTGACGAGATCCCCCGCGGCGGCCAGCTCGTCGGCGGTGGCGACGACGGTCGCGCTCAGCGGATTGCCGTACGCGTCGACCCCGCCCCGCAGGTCGTCCAGGACCCGCACCCCCGAGGCACCGATGGCGACATCGGTGAGCCCGGCCCGCCAGGGCCGCCCGAAGGTGTCGGTGACGAGCACACCGACGTCCACGCCCAGCGCCTCCCGCAGCCCCTGACGCACGGCGCGCGCCGAGGCGTCGGGGTCCACCGGCAGCAACAGGACCGTCCCCGCGGGAGTGTTCGAGGCGTCGACGCCGGCCGCGGCCATCACGAGCCCCTGCCGGTTCTCGACGATCCGCAGCGTCCCGCGCCGCGCGACGACCCGCACGGTCTCCGCGTCGATGGCCGCCTCACGGTCGTCGGCCGCGACGAGTCGCCCCTCCGCCTTGCTGACGATCTTGGATGTGACGAGGACGACGTCCCCGTCGGCGAGCCCCGGTTCGGCGGCCGCGATCAGCTTGGCGAGGTCGTCGCCCTCACGCACCTCGGGCAGCCCGGGCACCGCCCACACCCGGAAGGACGGCCCCGCCCCGCCCCGCGTGGTCACGCCCGTACCTCCGAGGCGAGCGCGAGCGCCTGGCGGGCCATCTCCGCCGCCGCGTCGACGTCGGTCATCATCAGCGGCACGGCCCGGCACCGGATCCCGGCGCTCTCCACCCGCTCCACGACACCCGCGTCGACGCTGTCGACCAGCCATCCGTCGAGCAGCCCGCTGCCGTAGTGCTCGGCGACGGCGGCGGCGGTGGTCTCCACGCCGACGGCCGCGAGCACCTTGTCGGCCATGCCGCGCACGGGCGCGTCCCCGACGATGGGGGAGAGGCCGATCACGGGCACGCCCGCCTCGGCGATGGCCTCGCGGATGCCGGGCACCGCGAGGATGGTGCCGACGCTGACCACGGGGTTCGACGGCGGGAAGAGGATGATGTCGGCCTCGGCGATCGCTTCGAGGACGCCGGGCGCCGGCTTGGCCTGTTCGGCGCCGACGGGCACGATGGCGTGCGCGTCCACGGAGGCGCGCAGCCGTACCCAGTACTCCTGGAAGTGCACGGCCTTCCGCTCGCCGTCGACCGTGACGGCGACATGCGTCTCGACGCGGTCGTCGGACATGGGGATGAGCCGCACGCCGGGCTGCCACCGCTCGCACAGCGCCTGCGTGACGGCGCTGAGCGGATAGCCGGCGCCCAGCATCTGCGTCCGCACGATGTGCGTGGCGAAGTCCCGGTCGCCGAGCCCGAACCACTCCGGCCCGACCCCGTAGGCCGCCAGCTCTTCCTTGACCTTGAACGTCTCGTCCGTACGCCCCCAGCCCTGCTCCTCGTTGATGCCGCCGCCGAGCGTGTACATCACGGTGTCCAGGTCGGGGCAGACCTTCAGCCCGAACAGGTGAATGTCGTCACCGGTGTTGCCGATGACCGTGATGTCCGCGTCGGGCGCGGCCTTCTTCAGCCCGCGGAGGAAACGGGCGCCGCCGATGCCGCCGGCCAGAACCACAATGCGCATGGTGCCCAGCATGTCAGGCGGGTACGACAGTGCGTCAGGCGGTCACGACATCCTCCGCGACACCTTCGGCGGTGACCGCGGCGCACTGGGCCGCGTGCATCGGCATCTCGGTCAGGCCGGGGTAGTAGACGTGCAGGCTGACGGCCGGTTCGAGGCGGTCGTTGACGACCTCGTGGACATACCCCGGCGCGAAGACGCGCTGCGCGCCCGCCCCGAGCGACCGCGCGCCGTTGCGGGTGCGCTCGGACAACTCGCCCCGCAGGACCGTCAGTACACCCGAGGAGCGCCCGTGGTCGTGGCGGCCGCTGCCCTGGCCGGGCACCCAGGAGAGCAGCCACACCTCGTAGCCGGGCCCGGTGCGCAGGCGGTGGTACCAGCGGCTGGTGGCGTCGTAGCGGACGAGGTGCTCCCACTGGGAGCGGTCGGCGGCGATGGTGCGGGCGAGGCCGACGAACTCGGCCACGGTCGCGGGGTGCTCGCGGGTGGGCTGGAGCAGGTGCGGGACTTCGAGGATGTCGCCGGCGATCTGGAGGTCGCTGTCGCTGTTCATCGTGCGGTGGTTCCTCAACGTAAGAGTGTCGGGGTGTCGCGAAGGATGGGTGGAGCGCGGGGGAGAAGCGGGCAAGCACGGGGCAGGGCCCGGCAGGGTGAGGCGGGGAAAGCGGCTCGACGGCTGGAGGGACTCAACAGCTGGAGCAGGAACAGCGACAGCGCGCGTGGGCAGCACCGATGGACCCGCTGGTGCGGGTCATCGAAAGAGCCAGGTTCGCGAGCATGCCCACCAGGACACCCGCTCACACCTCCACTGTCAACTCGATGTCCGATATGTGGGATAGCTTTCACCTCATCCGGTTGTTCGGATAGGTGAAAGGTTTGTGCACCGGGTGCACGGGACACATGGCGCAGCAACCGGCACTCAAACATCGACGTCCTCCTGGGTGCGGCCCCCTGTGGGGCTCCTCGGGAGGGCGGTGCCGGCGGGTCCGTCGATGGGTGTCATGGTTTATGCCGATTTGAACACTTTCCGCATAGCCTTGGTTCCGCAGAGTGAATAAGAGGCCCAATAGCAGATCTCGGCTTGACTGGCCCGGATCAGCGCACTTGTAATTTCACTCGTGTCGTTCAGCCGGAACCGGTAACGGCAGCACCACGGGGACGCACAGACAGACGAGGGGCGCACATGACCGAGCTGGTTCAGGAACTGCTGGTCGAGGACGCGGACGAGGAACTCGGCTGGCAGGAGCGCGCACTGTGCGCCCAGACCGACCCCGAGTCCTTCTTCCCCGAGAAAGGCGGCTCCACGCGCGAGGCCAAGAAGGTCTGCCTCGCCTGTGAG
The DNA here is from genome assembly GCF_055575715.1 of Streptomyces sp. NPDC034037. NCBI lineage: Bacteria > Bacillati > Actinomycetota > Actinomycetes > Kitasatosporales > Streptomycetaceae > Streptomyces > Streptomyces sp. NPDC034037. Next base: position 654,777 of record NZ_JBVISC010000004.1, read on the forward strand.
GTCCGCTCAGAATGTCTTGAATACGCACTCGCGAACGACGAACGCTTCGGGATCTGGGGCGGCCTGTCGGAGCGTGAGCGCCGCAGACTGAAGAAGGCGGCGATGTGAGCGGAGCGCGCGCGAGCGCGTCCGCGCGGGTGTCGCCCCGTCCATCGGGCACCCACCTCCCCCGACCGCGTCTCCCCCGAACAGTGTGCGACGAACGGCCCGTCGCCCGTGGGTCATCCACAGGCGGCGGGCCGTTGTGGTGCCAGCCGTTAGTGTGGGGCCCCGTCCAAGACGCCCCGGCGCCCCCGCAGGGCGCAGGCGTCCCCCACAGTCCAGCGAACCGGGGCCCGTACCTCGATGTCCGTGCACAGCCATCCGGCAGCCCACCACGACGCTGCCGCCCCTGAGTTCCCGCGGCACGTCGTGACCGCGGTCCTCGTCTCCCACGACGGCGCCCGCTGGCTGCCCGACGCCCTGGCCGGGCTGCTCGGCCAGGAGCGGCCCGTGCAGCGGGCCGTGGCCGCGGACACCGGCAGCGCGGACGACTCCGCCCGCCTGCTCACCGAGGCCCTCGGACCCGACCGCGTACTGCACCTGGCCCGCCGCGCCGGCTTCGGCACCGCCGTCGAGGAGGCCGTCCGCACCGCCGCGGCGCCGACCCCCGAAGAGCTGCCGTACCTGCGGCGGCCGAGCGGCTGGGACCCGGTGAGCCGGACCTGGCGCGACGACGCGTACGACCTGCCGGACCTGCCGCACGGCGAACCGGTGCAGTGGCTCTGGCTCCTGCACGACGACTGCGCCCCCGAACCCCACGCCCTCGCCGAACTGCTGCGGGCCGTCGAGAACGAACACGCGCTCGGCAAGGACGTCGCCGTCGTCGGCCCCAAGCTCCGCGGCTGGTACGACCGCAGGCAGCTCCTGGAGGTCGGCGTCTCCATCGCCAACAGCGGCCGCCGCTGGACCGGCCTGGACCGCCGCGAACAGGACCAGGGCCAGCACGACCACGTACGCCCCGTGCTCTCCGTGTCCACCGCCGGCATGCTCATCCGCCGCGACGTGTACGAACAGCTCGGCGGCTTCGACCGCTACCTGCCGCTGATGCGCGACGACGTCGACCTGTGCTGGCGCGCGCACGCCGCGGGACACCGCGTCCTGGTCGCCCCCGACGCCGTCGTGCGGCACGCCGAGGCGTCCTCGCGCGAGCGCCGCACCGTCGACTGCGTCGGGCGCACGGCGACCTCGCCGCACCGCGTGGACAAGGCGGGCGCCGCCTACACCCTGCTGGCCAACGCCCGCTCCGCCGTGCTGCCGTGGGTCCTCTTCCGGCTCGTGTTCGGCACGCTCCTGCGCACGGTCACCTACCTCGTCGGCAAGGCGCCCGGCCAGGCCCTCGACGAGATCGCCGGACTGCTGGTGACGCTGCTGCGGCCGGGGCGCATCCTCGCCGCCCGCAGACAGCGCGGCAGGTCCGTGCTCGACGCGGGGGAGACGCGGGCCCTGTTCCCGCCCCCCGGCGCCACCGTGCGGGCCACCGTCGAACAGGCCGCCGGCGGTCTGCTCGGCCGCTCCGACACCGACGCCCCCACGGGAGCGGGACGGCACGGCGCCGTCGAGTCCGGGCCCGGCGGCGACGACGCCGACTTCCTGGAGATCGAGCAGTTCGCCCGCCTCAAGCGCGTCGCCCGCAAGCCGGGACCGATGCTCTTCGTCGTGCTCCTGTTCGTCTCCCTCGTCGCCTGCCGGGCCCTGCTCGGCGGCGGGGCGCTCGCGGGCGGCGCGCTGCTGCCCGCCCCCGCCGACTCCGCGGGCCTGTGGGCGCGCTACCTCGACGCCTGGCACCCCGTCGGCACGGGCGGCACCCAGGCCGCGCCGCCCTACCTCGCGCTCCTCGCGGGCCTGTCCAGCCTGCTGTTCGGCTCCACCGGCCTCGCGGTCACCGTGCTGCTCGTCGGCTCCGTGCCGCTGGCCGGCTTCGCCGCGTACTTCGCCTCGCGCCCCCTGGTCACCTCGCGCCTGCTGCGCGCCTGGGCGTCCGTCGCGTACGCCTTCCTGCCCGCCGCGACCGGCGCCCTCGCGGGCGGCCGCATCGGCACCGCCGTCCTCGCCGTCCTGCTGCCCCTCATCGCCCGCGCGGGCGCCGCGGCCGCCGGTCTCACGGCCTCCGGGGGCGCCCGCGGGACCTGGCGCGCCACCTGGGCGTACGCGCTGCTGCTGACCCTCGCCACGGCCTTCACGCCGATCGTCTGGCCGATCGCCCTGGTGCTCGGCCTCGCCCTGCTCGCGCTGCGCCGCCGCGACCTCGTCGGGTACGGGCCGCGCTTCCTCGCCGCGCTCGGCACCCCGCTGCTCCTGCTCGCCCCGTGGTCGCTGACGCTGCTGCCGTTCGGTTTCTTCAAGGAGGCGGGCCTGGAGTTCGGCGCCGGCTCCGCGAGCGCGCTCGACCTGCTCGGCACCAGCCCCGGCGGCCCCGGCACCGTGCACGGGCTGCTGCTCGCCGGCGTCGTCCTCGCCGCCCTCGGCGCCCTGCTGCGCGCCGAGCGGCAGCCGGCCATCCGCACCGCCTGGACGGCCGCCCTCGTCTCGCTGGTCTTCGCCGTCCTGTCGAACGACTCGGCGTGGGCGGGCCCCGCCACCCTCGGCTACGGCCTCGCGCTCCTCGCCGCCGCCGCCCTCGGCGCCGACGGGGCACGCGCGCGTGTCGCCGAACAGAGCTTCGGCTGGCGCCAGCCGACCGCCGCGCTCATCGCGTTCGCCGCCGCGGCCGGTCCGCTGCTCGGCGCCGCCGGATGGATGATCCGCGGCGCCGACGGGCCCCTGGAGCGGCGCGACCCGGTGCAGGTCCCCGCGTTCGTGGCGGAGGAGAGCGGCACGCAGGACCAGGCCCGCACCCTCGTGCTCGACAGCGGGTCGCCGGCCGAGGTCTCCTACACGCTCGTACGCGGCTCGGGCGCCCGGCTCGGCGACGCGGAACTGGCCGCGGCGGCCGGCACCGACGACCGGCTCGACGGCATCGTCGCCCGCCTCGTCGCCGGCTCCGGAGCCGACCAGGCCGACCACCTGGGCGGCTACGCCGTCCGCTACGTCCTCGTACGCCAGGGCGCGCCCCGCCAGATGAGCCGCACCCTCGACGCCACCCCCGGCCTGACCCGGCTCAGCCAGGAGGACGGCAGCGCCCTGTGGCGCGTGGACCGGCAGGTATCCCGGGCCGCCATCATCCCCAAGGGCGGCGACCCGGAGCCCGTCGCCGCGGGCCCCGTCGAACTGCACACGAAGATCCCCTCGGGCCGGGCGGGCCGCGTGCTGCGCCTGGCCGACTCCGCCGCCCCGGGCTGGACGGCGACCCTCGACGGCCGCCCGCTGCCGCGCACCACGCTGGACGGCTGGGCGCAGGGCTTCGAGCTGCCCGCCGCGGGCGGCCGCCTCGACGTCACCTACGACGCCCCGCTGGGCCACACCGCCTGGCTGTGGGCGCAGGGCGCGCTCGCCGTCGTCCTGGTGGTGCTCGCGCTGCCGGGCCGCCGCCGTCACGTCGACGACGACCTGCCCGAGGAGCCCGTCGTCCCGGCCCAGGCGGTCGAGGGCGAGGGCCGCAGGGCGCGCAGGCTGCGGGCCCAGAGCGAGCAGGCCGGCCCGGAGGCGGGCCAGGACGTGCCGCCGCCCCCGTCGTCCCCGGACCCGCACGCCGTCGTCCCGCGGCAGCAGTCGTACGACGCCTGGGAGGCGCCCGCCCCCGCCGACGCCGAGTACGGCACGTACGGCGCCGACCAGCCGTACCAGGACGGCGCCTACCCCGCCGAGACCTACGAGCCGGCCCCTCAGGAGCCGTACCGGGCGCAGCCCCACCAGGGCGGCCAGTACGACCCGTACGCCTCCTACCCCTCGTACGACCAGCCGCAGCCCCCGATGCCGCCGCACGGCACCGACAGCGAGCGCCCCGACGGGAGCCGACAGTGAACCGCGCCACCCAGTCCCTGATCGCCGTGGTCGTCGTGCTCGGCGCCGTCACCGGGTACGCCGCGTCGAGCGGCACCGACGGCGCGGGCGAGGACCGGGTGACGGCCGCCACGCGGCTGCCCGTGGAGCGCACCAGCCTGCTCTGCCCGGCGCCCAGCGCCTCCGACCTGGCCGAGACCTCGTACACCGCCTTCAGCCCGCGCACGAGCGGCGCCGGGAAAACCGGCAAGGCGGAGCTGGTCCCCGTCACCAAGCAGCTCACGGACGCCCCGCAGGAGGGCGCCAAGGGCAAGCACGCCAAGCCCTTCCTGACCCAGGAGACGGCGGGCGAGGCGGTCGGCGGCGAGGAGTCGGGGGGCGAGGCGCCCGTCCTCATCGGCACCGCCGAGGGCGCGCTCGCCCCCGGCTGGACCGTGCAGCAGACCACGACCTACTCGGCGGGCAGCGGCCGCGGCGCCCAGGGCACCAACTGCACCGCGCCCGACACGGACTTCTGGTTCCCGGGCACGAGCACCGCCAAGGGGCGCAGCGACTACATCCACCTGACGAACCCCGACGACTCCGCGGCCGTCGTCGACGTGGAGCTGTTCGGCTCGGACGGCGAGGTCACCTCCCCGGTGGGCGAGGCGATCCAGGTCCAGCCGCACTCCAGCGTCCCGGTGCTGCTGTCCACGCTCGCCGACAAGGCGTACACCAACCTCACGATGCACGTGAGCGCCCGCAGCGGCCGGGTCGCCGCCGCCGTGCAGTCCTCCGACGACAAGCTCGGCGGCGACTGGCTGCCGGCCGCCGCCGACCCCTCGCCGGTCGCCGTCCTGCCGGGCATCCCGAAGGACGCCACCTCGGTGCGGCTGATCGCCTTCGCGCCCGGCTCCGCGGACGCGGACCTGAAGGTGCAGCTCGCCTCGCCGACCGGCACGATCACCCCGGCCGGACACGAGGACCTCCATGTGAAGGCCGGGATGACGGCCGCCGTGGATCTCGGCGACGTCACCAAGGGCGAGGCTGGTTCGCTGCTGCTGTCCCCGGCCGACGAGCCGGTGCCCGTGGTGGCGGCGCTGCGCGTCACCCGGGGCAAGGGCGGTGCCCAGGAGACGGCGTTCATCCCGGCGACGGACCCGGTCGGCGCGCGCGCGACGGTCGCCGACAATCGCGCCAAGGGCTCCACGCTCTCCCTGGTGGCCCCGGACGCGACGGCGAAGGTGAAGGTCACGGCCTCGTCCGGCACCGAGGGCGGCTCACCGGTCGCCAAGACGTACACCGTCAAGGGCGGCACGACCCTGGAGATCGCGCACCCGCCGGTGCCCAGCGGCCTCAAGGGCGCGTACGCCCTCACCGTGGAGCCGGTGTCCGGCGGCGAGGTCCACGGCTCGCGGATGCTGGCGCTGCCCGAGGACGGCATCCCGATGTTCACCGTGCAGACGCTGCCGGACGACCGGGGGACGGTCGCGGTGCCGCGCGCGAAGCGGGACCTGAGGGTGCTGGAGAAGTAGCCGGGCCGGGCCCCGCCCGGCTCGGGGCCGCCGGTCAGTCGTCGTCGCCGTAGCGCGGGTCGACCGACTCGGGGGACAGGCCGAGCAGGTCGGCGACCTGCTCCACGACCACCTCGTGCACCAGGGCGGCGCGCTCGTCGCGCCCCTTGGTGCGGATCTCCACCGGCCGGCGGTAGATGATGACGCGGGCGGGGCGCCCCTCGGACGCCGAGAGGGAGCCGCCCAGCGGCACCACCTCGTCGCGCCACTCCCCGTCGGCCCCGCCGAGCGGCGGCACCTCCAGCACCAGGAAGTCGACGTCGGCCAGCTGTGGCCAGCGCCGTTCGAGACGCTCCACGGAGTCCTGCACGAGGTCCGTGAAGACCTCGGCACGGCTCGCCGACAGCGGCACCTGGGGAGGCGCCACGGGCCCGCGCATGCCTCTGCCGTGGCGGTCGCGGCGGCGGGGCCTCGGGTCTGCGGAACGGGGCTGCACGGAGTCGTCCATCACTGACGAAGCGTAGTCACGAGATCGCCCTTTCCGCACGGAACGCGGCATGTCGCTTCCTGACCGTTCCGGCCGAACTTGGACTCAATTCCGTATCTCTCCAAGACCGTCGATCTCACGCCAAATGACGTGATTCGCGCCATGTGGTGACCGGATTCAACACCACGCGCCCCACCGGCAACTGGCGTCCGCGCAGGTCAACACCGTGCTCGCGGGACGGGCCGGTTCGCGGGACGCGGCACGACACGGTGGAGTGACCTGAGGGAGAGTCGTCGCGGCCCGCTCAAGAGTGCGGTACCGTCCAACGTCGTGAGCCCTGTACGTCGCTGTTCGCGCACCGCTTGCGGCCGTCCCGCCGTCGCGACGCTGACGTACGTCTACGCCGACTCGACCGCGGTCCTCGGCCCCCTCGCCACCTACGCCGAACCCCACTGCTACGACCTGTGCGCCGAGCACTCCGAGCGCCTCACCGCGCCCCGTGGCTGGGAGGTCGTCCGGCTCGCCGACGCCTCCGGCCCGGCCCGTCCCTCCGGCGACGACCTCGAAGCGCTGGCCAACGCCGTGCGCGAGGCGGCCCGCCCCCAGGAGCGCGCGGCCGAGGCGGGCGGCGGAGCCCGCAGGGCGGACCCCATGGAGGTCGCCCGGCGCGGCCACCTCCGCGTGCTGCGCTCGCCCGACTCCTGAACGCGTCCCCGCGCCCGTACGTCCCCCACAGCTGACCCCACCGCGGTTTGACGCCGCTCACACTTCGCCGCCCCCCGTTCGTCGCCGTCCGGTGCGGGTAGGTTTGGGACGACCGGCGTGGGGTGACCGACGTACCGACGTAACTCGCGGAACTTGCAGAGAGGGTTGGCCGTGACTGCTGATCTGTCCCAGATCGTGAAGGCGTACGACGTTCGCGGGGTGGTCCCGGACCAGTGGGACGAGACCCTGGCCGAGTTGTTCGGAGCGGCCTTCGCGCAGGTCACATCGGCGGACGCGATCGTGGTGGGCCACGACATGCGCCCCTCCTCGCCCGGCCTCTCGCGGGCCTTCGCGCGCGGCGCGGCGGCCCGCGGCGTCGACGTCACCGAGATCGGCCTGTGCTCCACGGACCAGCTGTACTACGCCTCGGGCGCGCTGAACCTGCCGGGCGCGATGTTCACGGCCTCCCACAACCCCGCCCAGTACAACGGCATCAAGATGTGCCGCGCGGGCGCGGCCCCGGTCGGCCAGGACACCGGCCTCGCGGAGATCCGCGCCCTGGTGGAGGGCTGGTCCGAGACCGGCGCCCCCGAGCCCGCGGCGACCCCCGGCACCCTCACCCGGCGCGACACCCTCACCGACTACGCGGCGCACCTGCGCGGCCTGGTCGACCTCACCGCCAGCCGCTCGCTGAAGGTCGTGGTCGACGCGGGCAACGGCATGGGCGGCCACACCGTCCCCACCGTCTTCGAGGGCCTGCCCCTGGAGCTGGTGCCGATGTACTTCGAGCTGGACGGCACCTTCCCCAACCACGAGGCGAACCCCCTGGACCCGGCCAACATCGTGGACCTCCAGGAGCGGGTGCGCGCCGAGGGCGCCGACCTCGGCATCGCCTTCGACGGCGACGCGGACCGCTGCTTCGTGGTGGACGAGAACGGCGCCCCCGTCTCCCCGTCGGCCATCACCGCCCTGGTCGCCTCCCGCGAGCTGGCCAAGCACGGCGGCGGCACGGTCATCCACAACCTGATCACCTCCTGGTCCGTCCCGGAGGTCGTCAAGGAGAACGGCGGCACGCCCGTGCGCACGCGCGTGGGCCACTCCTTCATCAAGGCGGAGATGGCCAGGACCGGCGCGATCTTCGGCGGCGAGCACTCCGCGCACTACTACTTCAAGGACTTCTGGAACGCGGACACGGGCATGCTCGCCGCCCTCCACGTCCTCGCGGCCCTCAGCGAGCAGGACGGCCCGCTGTCCGCGCTCGTCGCCCAGTACGACCGCTACGCCGGCTCCGGCGAGATCAACTCCACGGTGGACGACCAGACCGCCCGCCTGGCCGCGATCAAGAGCGCGTACGCCGCCCAGGACGGCGTCACCCTGGACGAGCTGGACGGCCTGACGGTGACCGCCGCCGACTGGTGGTTCAACGTCCGCGCCTCCAACACCGAGCCCCTGCTGCGGTTGAACGTCGAGGCCCGCGACGAGCCCACCATGGCCAAGGTGCGCGACGAGGCCCTCGCGATCATCCGCGGCTGACGGCCCCCGGGCCGCCTCGCGCGGAGGTAGGCTGACCAGGCCGCATCCTGTGAGGCGGCCCCGCGAACCCCGCACCCGGGGAGCGCGGCGCGGCGCCTCGCAGGGGCCAGCGGCACACCGCCTCGCGCCCGCCGCGAGAACCTCACCGCATCAGCTCGAAGGGACCCACCCATGGCGCTCGAAGCCGGCCTCCTGGAGATCCTCGCCTGCCCGGCCTGTCACGCCCCCCTCAAGGAGACGGACACCGAGCTGATCTGCACGGCGGACGCCAAGGAGTGCGGCCTGGCCTACCCCGTCCGCGACGGCATCCCCGTCCTGCTGGTCGACGAGGCCCGCCGCCCCGCGTAACGGCACCCCGCGCAGGGCATACGCCCCGGCACGACCCAGCAGCGTGCGCGGAGAGCCGCGCACGGCGATCGGAGGCCGCAACCCATGCTCGACGAGTCGTTGCTCGACACCCCCGAGGCCCTGACCCGGGCCGACCGCCGCGGCCTGCTGCGCGGCGCGGCCGAGGCCGGCGCCCGGGTCCGCACCGCGGTCCGGCACGCCACCGAATCGGGTCTGACCGAGCTGAAGCCGGACGGCCGCCCCCGCGCCATCCTCATCGCGGGACCGGGCACCGCGGCCGTCTGCGTCGCCGACCTGCTCGACGGCCTCGCGGGCGCCGGCTGCCCCGTCGTACGCCTGGCCCCCACCGGCGTCGCCCCCGCCGCGGGCGCCCTGCGCTGGGCGCTGCCCGGCTGGGCGGGCCCCGTCGACCTGCTGCTCATCGCCACCCCGGACGGCTCCGAACCGGGCCTGACGCTCCTCGCCGAGCAGGCCTACCGCCGCGGCTGCACGGTCGTGGCCGTCGCCCCCGCGCGCACCCCGCTGGCCGAGGGCGTCGCGGGCAGCCACGGCCTGACCGTCCCCCTGGCCACCTCGCCCTACGGCGCCTACGAGGGCGCGCACGGCGACACCGACCGCGACTCCCTCTCGTACGAGGCACGCCGCGTCGAGGACGAGGCCGCGCCCGGCGCCCCCGGCACCCTGTGGGCCCTCCTCGTCCCGCTCCTCGTGCTCCTGGACCGCACCGGCCTGATCGAGGCCCCGGTCGACGCGCTGCACAAGGTCGCCGACCGCCTCGACCGCGTCGCCGAACGCTGCGGCCCGGCCATCGCCACCTACAGCAACCCCGCCAAGACGCTCGCCGCCGAGCTGGCCGACGCGCTCCCGCTCATCTGGACCGAGGGCCGCGCCGCGGCCGCCGCGGGCCGCCGCTTCGCCGCCACCCTGGCCGAACTGTCCGGGCGCGCCGCGCTCGCCGCCGAACTGCCCGAGGCCCTGCCTGCCCACGGCTGCCTGCTCGCGGGCAACCCCGCGGGCGGCGACGACACCGACGACACCGACGACTTCTTCCGCGACCGCGTCGACGACCCGGCCGCCCTTCGCGCGCGCGTGGTGCTGCTCCGCGACCGGCCGGTGGACGCCGGAGGCCTCTCCGCGGCCCCCGCCGCCCGCGAACTGGCGCACGGCCACGACGTCGCGCTCAGCGAGCTGGAGCCGGAGGCCGGCGACGAACTGGAAGCCCTCGCGGAACTGATCGCCGTCACGGATTTCGCCGCCGTTTACCTGGCGCTCGCCGCCGGGGACCGATCATGACCGGACACCGGGCCATGACCGCGGCGACACCGGCCGTACCGACTCCGGCAACGAGGCCGGCCGCGGTGATGCCGCCCGCCCGCCAGCAGCCGCGTACGCGGCACCAGTAAGGGAGATCCCCTCCGTGGACCGCCTCACCAACACCATCCGCCCCTACGCCTGGGGTTCGACCACCGCCATCGCGGAGCTCCTGGGGGTGGCGCCGAGCGGGGAACCGCAGGCCGAGATGTGGATGGGCGCCCACCCGGGCGCGCCCTCGCGCACCGGGCGCGGCGCGCTGCACGACCTCATCGACGCGGACCCGGAGCGCGAGCTGGGCGCGGCCGCCGTCGCCAGGTTCGGCCCGCGCCTGCCCTTCCTCCTCAAGGTCCTCGCGGCCGGCGCCCCGCTCTCCCTCCAGGTCCACCCGGATCTCGCCCAGGCGAAGGAGGGCTACGAGGACGAGGAGCGCCGGGGCGTCCCGATCGACGCCCCGCACCGCAACTACAAGGACGCCAACCACAAGCCCGAACTGATCTGCGCCCTCACGCCGTTCGACGGCCTGTGCGGCTTCCGCGCCCCCGCGCGGACCGCCGACCTGCTGGAGGCCCTCGGCGTCGACTCCCTCAAGCCGTACGTCGATCTGCTGCGCGCCCACCCCGAGGAGGGCGCCCTGCGCGAGGTCCTGACGGCCGTGCTGAGCGCCGACCCCGAGGAGATGGCCGCGACGGTCGCGGAGTTCACGGCCGCCGCCCAGCGCCTCGGCGGGGTCTACGAGCCCTACGCGGCCATCGCCCACCACTACCCCGGCGACCCCGGCGTCATCGCCGCGACGCTGCTCAACCACGTACGGCTCCTGCCCGGCGAAGCCCTGTTCCTCGGCGCCGGCGTCCCGCACGCCTATCTCGAAGGCCTCGGCGTCGAGATCATGGCCAACTCCGACAACGTCCTGCGCTGCGGCCTGACCCCCAAGCACGTGGACGTGCCGGAGCTGCTGCGCGTCGTCCGTTTCGAGGCGACCGAGCCCGGCGTCCTGCGCCCCGAGGCGACGGCGGCCGGGGAAGAGGTCTACGACACCCCGACCGACGAGTTCCGGCTCTCCCGCTTCGTCCTGTCCGAGGGCGCGGCCCCGCACGACCTGACCGCCCCCACCCCGCAGATCCTGCTCTGCGCCGCAGGCGAGGTCCACGCGGGCGAACTGTCCCTGACGCCCGGACAGTCCGCCTTCGTCCCCGCGGGAGAAAAGGCGGAAGTGTCCGGGTCGGGCACGGTTTTCCGGGCCACTGTGGTGGCCTGACGCGGCAGCGCCCTGCCGTGCTGCAACAATGACCCACCGCAAAGGGCGGGCAAAGCACTGCCCGTCGGCGACGGCCGAGCACACACGAAGGCGAAGGGACCCCCGGCACTTATGAGCGCGTCAGGCGGAACAAAGGCGATCGTCGCGGCACTCGGCGCGAATCTGGCGATCGCGGTGGCGAAATTCGTCGCGTTCATCTTCAGCGGCTCGTCCTCGATGCTCGCCGAGAGCGTCCACTCGCTCGCCGACTCGGGCAACCAGGGGCTCCTGCTCCTCGGCGGCAAGAAGGCCCAGCGCGAGGCGACCCCGCAACACCCCTTCGGCTACGGCCGCGAGCGCTACATCTACGCCTTCCTCGTCTCGATCGTCCTCTTCTCGGTCGGCGGCATGTTCGCGATCTACGAGGGCTACGAGAAGATCAAGCACCCGCACGAGATCGAGCACTGGTACTGGCCCGTCGGCGTCCTGGTGTTCGCGATCCTCGCGGAGGGCTTCTCCTTCCGGACCGCCATCAAGGAGTCCAACCACACGCGCGGCAACCTCTCCTGGCGGGAGTTCGTCCGCCGCGCCAAGGCCCCCGAGCTGCCGGTCGTCCTCCTGGAGGACCTCGGCGCGCTCGTCGGCCTGATCCTCGCCCTCGGCGGTGTCGGCCTGGCCATCGCCACCGGCGAAGGCGTCTGGGACGGCATCGGCACGCTCTGCATCGGCGTCCTGCTCATCACCATCGCGATCATCCTGGCCGCGGAGACCAAGTCGCTGCTGCTCGGCGAGGCCGCGGGCGTCGAGGAGGTCAGGAAGATCGAGCAGGCCGTGGTCGACGGCGACACCGTCACCAGGCTCATCCACATGCGCACGCTGCACCTCGGCCCCGAGGAGCTGCTCGTCGCCGCCAAGATCGCCGTCCGGCACGACGAGACCGCGGGGAAGGTCGCCGCGGCCATCAACGCCGCCGAGGACCGCATCCGCACGGCGGTCCCGATCGCCCGCGTGATCTACCTCGAACCGGACATCTACAGCGAGGCCGCGGCGGCCGAGGGCAGCGATCCGGCCAAGACCCCCGGCGGCCACTGACCGCCCGCCGTCCGCACGCCGGACCCCGATCCCTGAGCCGATGGGCCCCGCAGCGCGCCGGTGCGGGGCCCATCGGCGTACGGGGAGCCCGTCGGCGTACGAGAAGCCCTCCGCGCAAGGCGGAGCCCGGCTGCTTCGGGCCGCGGGCGCGGAGGCGGGCTGTGGTTCGCCGGGTCCCCCGGTGTAGCTTGGGTGACTGAGCCAGACGTCGCTGCTGATGGCGGTCGGGCGGTCCGCGCACGGACCGGCCGAGGGAGAGAGGGCCTCCGACGGACTGCGCTGCGCGCGCCGGTGCGTCCTCGTACCCGACGCCGCAGGTCAGCCATGCCCACCCTCGACCCACCACACGAGGAGCAGCTCAACTCATGACGACTGCCACCAACGGCCAGGACTTCAAGGTCGCCGACCTCTCCCTCGCCGAGTTCGGCCGCAAGGAGATCACGCTCGCCGAGCACGAGATGCCCGGCCTGATGTCGATCCGCAAGGAGTACGCCGCCGCGCAGCCGCTCGCCGGCGCCCGCGTCACCGGCTCCCTGCACATGACCGTGCAGACCGCCGTGCTCATCGAGACCCTGGTCGCCCTCGGCGCCGAGGTCCGCTGGGCCTCCTGCAACATCTTCTCCACCCAGGACCACGCCGCCGCGGCCATCGCCGTCGGCCCGAACGGCACTCCGGACAACCCCCAGGGCGTCCCGGTCTTCGCCTGGAAGGGCGAGACCCTCGAAGAGTACTGGTGGTGCACGGAGCAGGCGCTGACCTGGCCGAACACCCCCACCGGCGGCCCGAACATGATCCTGGACGACGGCGGCGACGCCACGCTCCTGGTCCACAAGGGCGTCGAGTACGAGAAGGACGGCAAGGTCCCCTCGCCCGACACCGCCGACTCCGACGAGCACCGCGTCGTGTTGGAGCTCCTCAACCGCACCATCACCGAGGGCTCGCAGAAGTGGACCCAGCTCGCCTCGGAGATCCGCGGCGTGACCGAGGAGACCACGACCGGTGTCCACCGCCTGTACGAGATGCACCGTGACGGCACCCTGCTGTTCCCGGCGATCAACGTGAACGACGCCGTGACCAAGTCGAAGTTCGACAACAAGTACGGCTGCCGCCACTCGCTCATCGACGGCATCAACCGCGCCACCGACGTCCTCATCGGCGGCAAGACCGCCGTCGTCTGCGGCTACGGCGACGTGGGCAAGGGCTGCGCGGAGTCCCTGCGCGGCCAGGGCGCCCGCGTGATCATCACGGAGATCGACCCGATCTGCGCGCTCCAGGCCGCCATGGACGGCTACCAGGTCACGACACTCGACGAGGTCGTCGACAAGGCCGACATCTTCGTCACGACCACGGGCAACAAGGACATCATCATGGCCTCCGACATGGCCAAGATGAAGCACCAGGCGATCGTGGGCAACATCGGCCACTTCGACAACGAGATCGACATGGCCGGCCTGGCCGCCATCCCCGGCATCGTCAAGGACGAGGTCAAGCCGCAGGTCCACACCTGGACGTTCCCCGACGGCAAGGTCCTGATCGTGCTGTCCGAGGGCCGCCTGCTCAACCTGGGCAACGCGACCGGCCACCCGTCCTTCGTGATGTCCAACTCGTTCGCGGACCAGACCCTGGCCCAGATCGAGCTGTTCACCAAGCAGGAGGAGTACCCGACCGACGTCTACGTGCTCCCCAAGCACCTGGACGAGAAGGTCGCCCGCCTGCACCTGGACGCGCTCGGCGTGAAGCTCACGACGCTCCGTCCCGAGCAGGCCGCGTACATCGGTGTCGAGGTCGAGGGCCCGTACAAGTCGGACCACTACCGCTACTGACGGCTGCGCCCGCAGTTCGGCCCCACTTCAGCAGGCCCTCGCCCCCGTGGCGGGGGCCTGCCCCCGTTGCCCCGACCGAGGACCAGGACCCAAGCCCATGCCCCGCGGCCGCTATTCGCTCCACGATCCGCACGATCGCACCCCCCTCGGCGAAGAACACTTCCACTGCGCGCCCGGCCCCTCCGGCTGGCGCTACGTCTCCCAGCGGACCACCCCCGCCGGCACCCCCGCGGGCTCCGTCGACCTCGCGCTCGACGACCGGGGCCGCCCCATCCGCCTCGAACTGCACGCGGGCGACTGGCAGGTCCGCGCCGCCGCCCTCAACGGCGTCACCTGGGTCCGCACCGACCCCACCGGCGCCCACGCCACCGAGGACAACGCGCCCGCCCACGCCTTCACCGGCACATCCCCCGCCTTCCTCGTCGCGACGGCCCGGCTCCTGCAGCTGACCCCCGCTTCCCCCGCGACCCGCGTCCGCCTGGTCGCCTTCACGGACCCGGTCCTCGCCCCCCGCACGCTCGACCAGTCCTGGGCCCTGCTGAAGAGAGAAGCACACGCCACTGACAGCGGCCCGCTGACCGTGGACGAGTACCAGGTCACAGCCCTGGACACCGGCGAACAGCACGCGGTCCACCTCACCGGCGACGTCGTCCTCGCGGCCCCCGGCATCGAACTCGAACACCTCGAAACACCGCCGTCGACCTTCAACTGACGCCGGAGGCCTGACCCTTCCCGCCTGACACCTGATGCCTGATGCCTGGCACCCGGCTAGACCGGCGGCACGAAGCCCGTCGACGGAGGCGCGGCCCCATCACCCCCCACCCCGCCCGGCGGCGGCGCCACGGTGCTCGGAGCGGGCCAGTCCCGACCAGCAGGGGGCCCAGCAGCCGTATCCGGAACAGGCGAACCGGGATCAGGCGAACCGGACGCAGGTGAACCAGGAGCAGGCGAACCGCCGAACTCCCCGCCGAAGACCCGCCGCGCATCCCGCGCCTGCCGCTCATGCACGACAGCCGCCAGATACGCGGCCGGCGGCACGCCCTCGGGCGCGGGAGCCCCCGTCCGCTCCGCCAGATCACCGGCCAGCCGCTCCGCCATCGACCAGCCCACCCGCGGATCCAGCTGCCCCATCCGCGTCAGGTACTGACGGATCGCGAGCCACAGCCCCTCCGGCACCCCGGACAGATCGAGCCCGGCGAACCGCCCCAGCAGCCAGGGCGGCGGCGGAGGCACGAACACCGGCCGCCCCACGGGCACCCGCTCACGTACGACCAGCGTGCCCGCGAACACATCCCCGAGCCGCCGCCCCCGCGCCGACACCAGCGACGCGACGCAGGCCACCACCCCGAACGTCATGAGGATCTCCACGACGCCGACGGCGCCCCGCACCAGCGCGTGCCGGAACCGGATCGGCCCGCCGTCGTCCCGCACCACCCGCAGCCCGCACGCCAGCTTCCCCAGCGAACGCCCGTGACTGAGCGTCTCCACCGCGATCGGCCCGCCGACCGGGATGAGAAGGAAACCGGCGACGGCGACCGCCGCGGCCGCCGCGTCGTCCAGCGAGGACGTCGAGGCGACGACCCCGACCATCACCGCCAGATACACCGCCCACACCACCACCAGGTCGAGCAGCAGGGCCAGCGCCCGGCTCGGCAGCTTCGCGGGGCGCAGCTCCAGCGCCACCGCCTCACCCGTCACCAGCTCACTCACGCCCGCCGCCCTTCCCCGCCCTGCCGTAGGAGTGGCCAGTCTGCCAAGCTGAGCAGTCACGCCGCAGTACGAGGAGCAGCCACCCGATGGACCTCGACGTCTTCGTGACCGCCCACCGAGCCGAGTGGGACCGCCTGGAGGCCCTGCTGCGCCGCCGACGCCGTCTCACCGGGGCCGAGGCGGACGAGCTGGTCACCCTCTACCAGCGCACCGCCACTCATCTCTCCCTGATCCGGTCCAGTGCTCCGGACCCGCAGCTGACCGGACGCCTGACCCAGCTGGTGGCCCGCGCCCGCAGCGCCGTGACCGGCACCCGCCAGGCTTCGTGGCGTGACGTGACCCGCTTCCTTACGGAGGGCTTCCCCGCGGGGGTCTACCGCTCCCGCCACTGGTGGGTCCCCGCCGCGCTGCTCTCGACAGTCCTCGCGACCGTCATCGGCTGGTGGGTTGCCACCCACCCCGAGGTCCAGTCCTCGATCGCCGCCCCCGGCGACCTGCGGAAGCTGACCCGACCGGGCGGTGAGTACGAGACGTACTACTCCAGCCACCCCGCCGCATCTTTCGCGGCCCAGGTCTGGACGAACAACGCGCAAGCCGCGGCGATGTGCCTCGTCCTGGGCGCCTTCCTCTGCTTCCCGGTCATCTGGATCCTCTTCCAGAACATGCTCAACCTCGGGGTCGGCATGGGCCTGATGTCCTCGGCCGGCCGCCTCGACACCTTCCTCGGCCTGGTCCTCCCGCACGGCCTTCTCGAACTGACCGCCGTCTTCGTGGCCGCCGGTACCGGCCTGCGCCTCGGCTGGACGCTCATCGACCCGGGCCCCCGCACCCGCCGCACAGCGATGGCGGAGGAGGGCCGGGCGGCCCTCGGCATGGCGATCGGCCTGGCGTTGGTGCTGTTCGTCTCGGGCGCCATCGAAGGCTTCGTGACCCCGTCCGGCCTGCCGACCTGGGCCCGCGTCACCATCGGGGTCGCCGCCGAGCTGGCGTTCCTCGCGTACGTCTACGTCCTGGGCGGCAGAGCGGCCCGCGCGGGCGAAACGGGCGACCTGGCCGGAGCGGACCGCAGCGCCTCCGTCCCCACCGCTGCGTGATGTGCGCGAGACCCGGGGGAGCTGCTAGTCTCCTCTTCGCCCCGGAAAAACCGTTGACACGGCAGGCCCGGGGAGGTAGATTCGAACAGTTGCCTAGAGCTGGACAAGTCCAGCGGCGGCAGTTAAAGTCTGCTTGCTTCTCGAATTCACATAAACGAGAGAAGCCGCTCCCGATGAATCGGAACTGAAGCCGGTAAGACCGGCGGAAAACCTCTGATAAAGTCGGATCAGCCGAAAGGCAAAGGCCCTCCAACGGCCACCGGAAATGAAATCCGAACCGGAAACGGAACGGAAAACGGATCTGGTAAGGTTGGAAACACGAAAT
>NZ_JBVISC010000005.1:0-320700 GCF_055575715.1 Streptomyces sp. NPDC034037
CGGTTCCCGCTCCGGCCTTTCGGCTTTCGCGTTTCCCTTTCCGGCGGTTCCGACTCTATCAGATCCTTTCGGGCCTGATTCCCGGTCAGAGCGGGTTGTCTTCGCGGCTGTTGGGCCGTTCCGACGAGTGAGACTTTAGCGGAATCCTGGCTCCCGACCTAATCGGGGGCGCCCTCTCGAACGCCGATTCCTCATTTCGCAAATACGCATGAAAACGAGCCGAAGGCGGATCCCGTGAGGGAACGCGACGTCGATCGCTTGAATGGTTGTTGCGGAATGGCCGCCCGGGGACCGACCAGCTGGTGGTCGGCGCTCACGTCGGGCAACTCGGAGAACACTACGTACCCCCTCCAGGAGTGTCAACTCCCTGCCGGGGTGCCCTCCCGGCGCTACCCTGGGGCCCATGACAACGCACGCGTGCACCCAGCTGTGGTGGGCCGCCTGACGGCGGCCGTACTCACGCGCGTGTACCCAACGGCCGCCGCCTCGGCGGCCGTTCGTGTCTCTCCCCCCGGAGGGCCCGGAGCCCGGTCGTCGGGCCGGCGGCCCGGAGCAGGAGGCGGAGAGATGACGAGGATCTTCAGCGGGGTCAAGCCGACGGGGCATCTGACCCTGGGCAACTACCTGGGGGCCGTCCGGCGGTGGGCCGAGGTCGACCAGTACCGCGCCGACGCGCTGTTCAGCGTCGTGGACCTGCACGCGCTGACCGTGGACCACGATCCCGGCCGGGTGCGCAGGCTCAGCAGGCAGGCGGCGACGCTGCTGCTCGCCTCCGGGATCGATCCCGGACGGGCCACCGTCTTCGTCCAGAGCCATGTCGACGAGCACGCCCGGCTCTCGTACCTGCTGGAGTGCGTCGCCACGGACGGCGAGATGCGGCGGATGATCCAGTACAAGGAGAAGTCCGTGCGGGAGCGGGCGCGGGGCGGGAGTGTGCGGCTTTCGCTGCTCACCTATCCCGTGCTGATGGCGGCGGACATCCTCGCGTACGGGGCCGACGAGGTGCCGGTGGGTGAGGACCAGACGCAGCACGTCGAACTCACCAGGGATCTGGCGGTGCGGTTCAACCAGCGCTACGGGCAGACCTTCGTGGTGCCGCGGGCGACGCCGCCCGAGGTCGCCGCGCGGGTCATGGACCTGCAGGACCCGGCGTCGAAGATGGGCAAGTCCCACGAGGCCGGGGCGGGGATCGTCTATCTGCTGGACGAGCCCGACGTCGTGCGGAAGAAGATCCTGCGGGCGGTCACCGACAGCGGGAGCGAGGTCGCGTTCGACCGTGCGGCCAAGCCCGGGGTCTCGAATCTCCTGGAGATCCTCGCCGCCTGCCAAGGGGCGGACCCGGAGGCACTGAGCGGTGCGTACACCTCGTACGGCGCGTTGAAGAAGGACACCGCCGATGCCGTGGTGGAGCTGCTCAGGCCGGTGCAGGAGCGGCACAAGGAGCTGATGGCGGACCCCTCCTATGTGGAGGGGGTGCTGCGGCAGGGGGCCGAGCGGGCCCGGCGGATGGCGCGGCCCACGGTCGACGGCGCCTATCGGGCGATCGGTCTGCTGCCCCCGGAGAACGAGGCGCGATAGGCGCGGGGGCTGGTGGCGAGGCGCGACGCGAAATGCTGGCGCATCGTGACCTCGCTGCCGAAGCCGGCGCGGCGGGCGACCTCCGGCATGGGCAGGTCGGTGCGTTCCAGCAGCTTCTGGGCGGCCGCGACGCGCTGGTCCAGGAGCCACCGCAGGGGCGTCGTGCCGGTCGCCGCCGTGAAGTGGCGGGCGAAGGAGCGTGCCGACATGCCCGCGCGGACGGCGAGGCCGGCGACCGTGAGGGGCTCGTCCAGATGCCGGAGCGCGTACTCACGTACGGCGGCCAGGGTGTCGGCGTCGCGGTCGGCGCGCGGGGTGGGGTGCTCGATGAACTGGGCCTGCGTGCCCGTGCGGAAGGGGGCCGTGACCATGGAGCGCGCGATCGTCGCCGCCGCTTCGGAGCCGTGGGCGGTGCGGACCAGGTGCAGGCACAGGTCGATGCCGGCGGCTGTGCCCGCCGAGGTCCAGATGTTGTCGTCCTCGATGAAGAGGGCGTCGGGCTCGACGCCGACGCGGGGGTGATGGGCGCGCAGCAGGTCGACGAGGTTCCAGTGGGTGATCGCGCGGCGGCCGTCGAGGAGGCCCGCCTGGGCGAGGGCGAAGGCGCCGCCGCACAGCGCCGCGACGGTGATGCCGCGCGCGTGGGCCGTACGCAGGGCGTCGAGGACCGGCGGCGGTACGGGGGCGAGGTGGGCGTCCAGGCCCGGCACGACGACCAGATCGGCGCCGGTGAGCCGGGTCAGCCAGGCGAGGGTGCGGTCCGGGGTGAGGGTGAGGCCGCCCCGGAGGGGGACGGGCGCGGGGTCGGCGGCGACCCGGCGCAGCTCGAAGCGCGGGACGCCCCGGTCGGTGCGGTCGGTCCCCCAGACCTCGTTGATGACGGAGACGTCGAAGGCGCGGATGCCGGGGAAGGCGAGGAGGGCGATGCGCTGAGCGGGGCGGGCGGTCGCCGTCGCCGCCGCCGTGGAGTTCGTCGGGGCTTCCGTCGGGGCGGGCACGGTGGCAGTAAACCATCGATCGCTGGCTTTTGTGGCTCTGGGGCGGCGGGCGCGGGCGCGGCAGCATCGTGGTCATGGAGATCGCGGAGAACGCAGCACTGGTCGTGGTGGACGTACAGAAGGGGTTCGAGGAGGAGGAGTTCTGGGGGCCCCGGAACAATCCGGGGGCCGATGACAACATCGCCGCGCTGATCGACGCCTGGCAGGCCGCGGGGCGCCCGGTCGTCTTCGTACGGCATGACTCGCCGAAGCCGGCGTCGCCGTTGCGGCCGGGATACGCGGGGAACGGCTTCAAGGCGTACGTCGAGGAGCGGCGCGGGAAGGGCGCGGGGGCCGAGCTGCTGGTGACGAAGACGGTGAACTCGGCCTTCTACGGGACGCCGGACCTGGACGCGTGGTTCAAGGCCGAGGGGATCTCGCAGTTCGTGGTGGCCGGGATCCAGACGAACATGTGCGCGGAGACGACCGCCCGGATGGGCGGGAATCTCGGTTATGAGGTGTTGTTCGCGCTGGACGCCACCTACACCTTCGACCTGGAGGGGCCTTTCGGGTGGCGGCGCGAGGCGGAGGAGCTGGCGCAGGCCTCGGCGGTCACCCTGCACGGTGGTGGGTTCGCGCAGGTGGTGACCACCGCGGCGCTTCTCTCCTCGGAGGGCTGAGGGGGCCTTGGGCGGGCGGTGTCAGCTGTTGTTGCCGGAGGCCAGTTCGCGGCTGCGGTCGCGGGCCGCTTCCAGGGCCGCGATGAGGGCGGCGCGCACGCCGTGGTTCTCCAGTTCGCGGATCGCGTTGATCGTCGTGCCCGCCGGGGAGGTGACGGCCTCGCGGAGTTTCACCGGGTGCTCGCCGCTGTCGCGGAGCATTACGGAGGCGCCGACCGCCGCCTGGACGATCAGGTCGTGGGCCTTGTCGCGGGGCAGGCCGAGCAGGATGCCGGCGTCCGTCATGGCCTCGACGAGGAAGTAGAAGTAGGCCGGTCCCGAGCCGGACAGGGCGGTGCAGGCGTCCTGCTGCGTCTCGGGCACCCGCAGCGTCTTGCCGACGGCGCCGAAGATGCCCTCGGTGAGGGCGAGCGCGTCGGCGCTGGCGTGGCTGCCGGCCGAGATGACGGACATGCCCTCGTCCACGAGGACGGGGGTGTTCGGCATGACGCGCACGACGGGCGTCCCGTCGGCAAGGCGCTCCTCGATGAACGCGGTGGTGATGCCGGCGGCGGCGCTGATGACGAGGCGGTCGGGGGTGACGTGCGGGGCCAGTTCGTCGAGCAGCTTCGCCATGTCCTGCGGCTTGCAGGCGAGGATCAGGGTGTCGGCCCGCGTGGCGGCCTCGGCGTTGCTGACGGGGGCGACGCCGTAGCGGGTGCGCAGCTCGTCGGCGCGTTCCTGGCGGCGGGTGGTGACCAGCAGGTCGGCCGGCGCCCAGCCGCTGCGGATCATGCCGCTGAGCAGGGCTTCACCGATCTTTCCGGTGCCGAGGACTGCGACTTTCTGGCTCGTGGTGCGGCTCATGGGCGGGGCCTTCCGGGGTTGCGTCGTCCGGGGGCCATCCTCGCATCGGGCGGCGGCGGTCCGAGGGTGCGTCCGGTGGGCGGACGCGGCCCCGGGGGGCTCGGGGGGGCGGGGGTCAGGCCGTGCGGCGGCGCAGGGTGGCGGCGCCCAGGCCGAGGACCAGGACGGCACAGCCGGCGACGATGACGGCGTCGCGCACGAAGTCGCCGGTGATGTCGGGGTGGCGGAGCACTTCGTTCATGCCGTCGACGGCGTACGACATCGGCAGCACGTCGGAGATCTTCTCCAGGACCGGCTGCATGGCGTCCCGGGGTGCGAACAGGCCGCAGAGCAGGAGCTGGGGGAAGATCACCGCCGGCATGAACTGGACGGCCTGGAACTCGGACGCGGCGAACGCCGAGACGAACAGGCCGAGGGCGGTGCCCAGCAGGGCGTCGAGCAGGGCGACCAGGAGCAGCAGCCAGGCGGAGCCGGTGACGTCCAGGCCGAGGGCCCACAGGGCGAGGCCGGTGGCGAGGGCGGACTGGACGACGGCGAGGGCGCCGAAGGCGAGGGCGTAGCCGGCGATGAGGTCGCCCTTGCCGAGGGGCATGGCGAGGAGGCGTTCGAGGGTGCCGGAGGTGCGTTCGCGCAGGGTGGCGATCGAGGTCACCAGGAACATGGTGATGAGCGGGAAGATGCCGAGGAGCGAGGCGCCGATGGAGTCGAAGGTGCGCGGGGCGCCGTCGAACACGTAGCGCAGGAGCAGCAGCATCACGCAGGGGACCAGGACCATCAGGGCGATGGAGCGGGGGTCGTGGCGCAGCTGGCGCAGGACGCGGGCGGCGGTGGCGAGGGTGCGGTGGGTGTTCATCGGGGGCTCCTTGCCGTGTCCTGGTCGACGAGGTGGAGGAACGCCGCCTCGACCGTGTCGGATCCGGTGCGGGTGCGCAGCGCCTCGGGGGTGTCCTCGGCGAGGATGCGGCCCTCGCGCATGAGGAGGAGGCGGTGGCAGCGTTCCGCTTCGTCCATGACGTGGGAGGAGACGAGGATGGCGGCGCCCCGTTCGGCGGCGATGGTGTGGAAGAGGTGCCACAGGTCGCGGCGGAGCACGGGGTCGAGACCGACGGTCGGCTCGTCCAGTACGAGCAGTTCGGGGGTGCCGAGCAGGGCGACGGCGAGGGAGACGCGGCTGCGCTGGCCGCCGGAGAGCCGGCCGGCGAGGGCGTCGGCGTGGGTGGTCAGGTCGACGTCCTCGATGGCGCGGGTGACGTGTGCGCGGCGGCGTTCGGCCGCGGGGCCGCGGCCGGGGTCGAGGACGGCGGCGAAGTAGTCCAGGTTCTGGCGGACGGTCAGGTCGTCGTAGACGGACGGGGCCTGGGTGACGTAGCCGATGCGGGAGCGCAGGGCGGGGGCGCCGGCGGGCCTGCCGAGGACGCGCAGGGTGCCGGTGACCCTGGCCTGGGTGCCGGCGATCGCGCGCATGAGGGTGGACTTGCCGCAGCCGGAGGGGCCGAGGAGGCCGGTGATCCTGCCTCGGGGGACCGTGAAGTCGAGGCCGCGCAGGACGGTGCGGGGGCCTCGGGTGACGGTGAGGCCTTCGGCCTGGATGGCGGGGCCGTGCGGGGTGTCGTCCTCGGCGGACGGCGGGTCGGCCGACGGGGGCTTTTTATTCATCATGCGATGAATACTCCTCCGGGCGGGGCGGCTCGTCAAGAGTTATTCACCGGGTGATGAATAAAGTGCGGTTGGATCTGCCGGAGGGGTGCCGGGGCCGGGGGGCTGGCGGGGCGGGGGCCTGGCGGGGCCGGAGGTCTGGCGGGCCGGGGGCCTACTGGAGCCGGGGCTCTGCAAGAGCCGGGGGCCCGCCGAAGCCAGGGCTCTGCCGGGTCGGGGGCCTGCCGAAGCCAGGGCTCTGCCGGGTCGGGGGCCTGCCGGGCCCGGCCTGCCGGGCCGGGGCGTCTGCCGGAGCCGGGGCTCTGCCGGGGCCGGGGGCCTGCTGCCTCCGGGGGGGCTTGCGAGGCCGGGGGCCTACCGGGCCGGGGGCCTGCCAGGCCAGGGGCCCGGCAGGGTGATCGGACCCGGTCAGGGGCTCGCCCAGGCACGGCGGCCGGTTCAGGGCTTGCGCTTTTTGCGGGACGGGTTGCCCGCGCGGCGCGCGGCGCGCTTCTCGTACTGGGCGAGTGCCGCCTCGTACTCCTCGCGGTGCAGGCGCTCGCCCGGGGCCTCGGTCAGGGCGCGGAAGAAGTAGGCGAGGAGGCCGCCGATGAAGCCGATGGTGAGCAGGCCCCGTAGCTGCGCCTGGGACGCCGGGTCGTGCCGCTTGGTGAAGCCCTCCCAGGTGCGGCGGAAGGCGATCGCGCTGCAGATCGCGAACATCACGACGACCAGGAGGTTGACGACCGTCCCCACCTCCGCGATGACCAGCCCCTCGTAGGCGAAGCGCAGCACGAGGCAGCCGGCGGCGGCCGCGAGCAGCGAGCCGGCGGCGGCACCGGCCCGGCGCGCGCCGTAGCCGCCGTCGTGGGCGACCCACGTCGTGCCGAAGAAGCGGAGGGGCTCGGGGCGCGGGCCGGGGGCGGTGGTGTCTTCGCTCACCGTTTGATTATCGCCCCGCCCGTCACACAGCGGCGCGCCCTATTCGTCCCCCTCCTTGTCGTGCCCCTGTACCCGGCCGCTAGTTTGGGCGGCGTAAGCCGTAACGGGGGATCACGGGGAGGTCGGACCATGTCACTCCGTGGAGGAGATCCCGAGGAGATCGGCGGCTATCCGCTGGAGGCGCGGCTCGGCTCCGGCGGCATGGGCACGGTGTTCCTGGGGCGTACGGCTTCGGGGCGGCCGGTCGCGATCAAGCTGATCCACCAGCAGTTCGCGGACGACGAGGAGTTCCGGATCCGCTTCCGGCAGGAGGTGGCCGCCGCCCGGCGCGTCAGCGGCGCCTTCACCGCGGCCGTGATCGACGCCGACCCGGAGGCCGCCCACCCGTGGATGGCCACGACGTACATCGAGGGCCCCACGCTCGCCCAGCGCATCGCCCGGCACGGCCCGATCGGCGGCGCCGACCTGCGCAGGCTGGCCATCGGGCTCACGGAGGCGCTGCGGGACATCCACCGCGCGGGGGTCGTGCACCGGGACCTCAAGCCGTCGAACGTGGTCCTCTCCCCCGAGGGGCCGCGGGTCATCGACTTCGGCATCTCACGCGCCGCGGACCAGCAGACGCTGACGATGACGGGGCGGGTCATCGGGACGCCGCCGTTCATGTCGCCCGAGCAGTTGCAGGCGCCGCGCGGGGTCGGGCCGCGCTCCGACGTGTTCTCGCTGGGCACGCTGCTCGTCTACGCGGCGACGGGGCAGGGGCCCTTCGACGCGGACAGCCCGTACATGACGGCGTATCAAGTCGTGCACGAGCCGCCGTCCCTGGGCTCGGTGCCGGCCGCGCTGCGCGAGGTGGTCGAGCCGTGTCTGGCGAAGGACCCCAAGGACCGGCCCTCGGCGGACGAACTGCTGGTACCGCTGCGGGACCTGCCGGCGGACCTCGGGGGCGCGGCGGTCCCGGGCGCGCCGCGCCGCACCCGGGAGACGGACACCCAGCACCATCTGGCCACGGACGACGCGACCCCGCCGCCGACCACTCCCCAGTCGTCCGGCGACGGTGCGGCCGGCGCCGAGCCGGGCGCCGTGCGGCGGCCCGCCGGTGGCCGGCGCCGACTGCGGACCGTGCTGGCCGCCGTGGTCGCCGTCGCGGCGATCGGTACGGGCGCCGCGCTGATGCGGGCCGACGACACCGACAAGCCGGGCGGTGCGCGCGGCGAGGGAGGGGGCCGCGCTGTCGCGGCGACCGAGGCGCCGCTGCCGGACGGGTTCCGGCCGTGGCTCGAGAAGGTGCCGGGCGGTCGGGCCGACATCCCCGACGAGCTGCGGTGCGAGGCGCGCGGCGACGCGCTGTTCTGCGGGGGCGGCGGGGTCGTCGCGACCCGGATCGACGCCTCCGACGGCTCCCGGGTGTGGACGGAGAAGAGCCCGGGCGTCCCGGTCCAGGGCATGCACCTGGTGGGCGTCGCCGGTGACACGGTGCTCGGCTACCGCTTCGCGGCCGAGGGCGCGCCCGGCCCCGCCACCGAAGTGGTCGCCCTCGACGCGGACAAGGGCGAGGAGCTGTGGTCCGTGCCGTCCGGCGCGCAGTCGACGGCCGTGACGGGGCAGACGCGGGACGCCGTGGTGGTGGGTTCCGCCGTCGTGACGGTCGACGCGGACAACTCCCGCTTCGAGGCCCGGCGGGCGCGCAGCGGCAAGGTGCTCTGGCGGCGGCCGTTCCCCTCCGGCACGCGGTGCGCCCCGCTCGCGTCGCGCGCCCGGCTGTACGCGATGTGCGCGTCGGACGCCGAACTGGCCCAGGGCCCCGTGCGCCGACCCGCGCTGCGGACCATGGACCTGGCCTCCGGAGACCTCGGCGGGGCCGTCGCCGTCAAGGGGCCCGTGCTGCCGGCCGGTACGGCGGGTGACAGCCTCGTCTTCCTCCACCAGCGGATGGAGGGGCCGGCCTCGGTCGGCTTCGACGGCGTGACCCGCGTGGACCGGTCGCTGCGCAAGGTGACGTACACGCGGCTGGCGAAGGCGTACGAGGGGACGCCCGGGATGGCGGGCGGCACCGTCTATGTGAGTGGGCGGACCGGGCTCGTCACGGCCCTCGACCCGGTGAGCGGCCGCGAGAAGTGGGCCCGGCAGACGGGCGTCGAAGGGGCGTCGGGGCCGGTGGCGGGCGGCGACGGCGGGGCCCTGTACTTCAGCTCGGCCGGCGGTCGCGTCGTCGCGCTCTCCGCGCGCGGGGGCGAGCCGCTGTGGACGACGGACCCGCGGGCGGACGGTGTCGCGGGCGAGGTGAACGCCGCGCCGCGCGTCACCGTCGCCGGGCGCGTCCTGGTCGTCGCGGCGGCCCAGAACACGGTGTTCGCCTTCGACACGACGAGACCCCCGAAGTCCGGGTGACGGGCCCCCGGGTCTCCGGCTCCTCCTGCCTCGGGGCCTGGCGCGGGGCCCGGGTCCGGGTCCGGGACCGTGGCCGAGCCCAGGTCCGGGACCGTGGCCGAGTCCCGGGGCCTTACCCGGCGGCCCGGGTTCGGGCCCTTGTCCGAATTCGGGCCCTCGCCCGGGGCCGGGCCGTGGCCGCCCGCTGTCCCCCGTAAGGCTTCAGCAGCGCGGCGCCACGTAGCCGTTGCTGCCCGTGCGGACGTAGGTGTCCGAGACGTACCGGCCGCTGCCGATGCGGTCCCAGAGCTTGGAGGTGCCGGTCGGGCCGGTGACCGTCTCGCCCGGCTTCTGGCAGGCGATGGCGACCTGCGAGCCCGCCCTGAGGCGGCCCACCTTGGCGTACGAGGAGCCGGGTCCCGAACGGACGTTGACGTCCGCGGCGATCGTGTAGGTCCTGGCGGCCAGGATGGTCTCGACGGGCTCCGCCGTCCCGGCCAGACCCTCGGGTGTGATGACGTTCTCGCTCACAGTTCTCTCCCCCGTTGACGGACGGCGCGGGCCGTCCCTGGCATGTTCCTCACACCAAGGACGCGCCCGCGCCGCGAAAGGTTTCGGGGGGTCCGCCCGGGTTCAGCCGAGCTTCGACACGTCCCGCACCGCGCCCTTGTCGGCGCTGGTCGCCATCGCCGCGTACGCGCGCAGGGCCGCCGAGACCTTGCGCTCGCGCGCCTTGGGCTCGTACACGCCGCCCAGTGCCTCCCGGCGGCGCGCCAGCTCGGCGTCGTCGACGAGCAGCTCGATCGAGCGGTTCGGGATGTCGATGCGGATGCGGTCGCCGTCCTCGACCAGCGCGATCGTGCCGCCGGACGCCGCCTCGGGCGAGGCGTGGCCGATCGAGAGGCCGGAGGTGCCGCCGGAGAAGCGGCCGTCGGTGACCAGGGCGCAGACCTTGCCGAGGCCGCGGCCCTTCAGGAAGGAGGTGGGGTAGAGCATCTCCTGCATGCCGGGGCCGCCCTTGGGGCCCTCGTAGCGGATGACGACCACGTCGCCCGCCGTGACCGCCTTGTTGAGGATCTTCTCGACGGCCTCTTCCTGCGAGTCGCAGACGACCGCGGGGCCCTCGAAGGTCCAGATCGACTCGTCGACACCGGCGGTCTTCACGACGCAGCCGTCCACGGCGATGTTGCCCTTGAGGACGCCCAGGCCGCCGTCCTTGGAGTAGGCGTGGGCGACGTCGCGGATGCAGCCGTTCGCGGCGTCCGTGTCGAGGGTGTCCCAGCGCTCGGACTGGGAGAAGGCCTCGGCGGAGCGCTTGCAGCCGGGCGCCGCGTGCCACAGCTCCAGGGCCTCCTCCGAGGCGGAGCCGGAGCGGATGTCCCAGGTGTCCAGCCACTCCTTGATGGAGGGCGAGTGGACGGTGTGCACGTCCTCGTTGAGGAGGCCGCCGCGGTACAGCTCGCCGAGGAGCGCGGGGATGCCGCCGGCGCGGTGCACGTCCTCCATGTAGTACGTGGTGGTGGGCGCGGCGTTCGGGGCGACCTTGGCCAGGCAGGGGACGCGGCGCGAGACGGCGTCGATGTCGGACAGGTCGTAGTCGACCTCGGCCTCGCGGGCGGCCGCGAGCAGGTGCAGGATCGTGTTGGTGGAGCCGCCCATGGCGATGTCCAGGGCCATGGCGTTCTCGAACGCGGCGTGCGTGGCGATGTTGCGGGGCAGGACGGAGGCGTCGTCGCCGTCGTAGTACCGCTTGGTGATGTCCACGACCGTGGCGCCCGCGCGCTGGTACAGCTCCTTGCGGGCGGTGTGCGTGGCGAGGACCGAGCCGTTGCCCGGCAGGGAGAGGCCGATGGCCTCGGTCAGGCAGTTCATGGAGTTGGCGGTGAACATGCCGGAACAGGAGCCGCAGGTCGGACAGGCGTTCTCCTCGATGCGGAGGATGTCCTCGTCCGAGATGCTCTCGTCCACCGCGTCGCTGATCGCGTTGACCAGGTCGAGCTTGCGGACCGTGCCGTCGACGAGGGTGGCCTTGCCGGCCTCCATCGGGCCGCCGGAGACGAAGACCGTCGGGATGTTGAGGCGCAGGGCGGCCATCAGCATGCCGGGGGTGATCTTGTCGCAGTTGGAGATGCAGATCAGGGCGTCGGCGCAGTGGGCCTCGACCATGTACTCCACGGAGTCGGCGATGAGGTCGCGCGAGGGCAGGGAGTACAGCATCCCGCCGTGGCCCATGGCGATGCCGTCGTCCACCGCGATGGTGTTGAACTCGCGGGCGATGCCGCCCGCCTCGCGGATCGCCTCCGACACGATGCGGCCGACCGGCTGGAGGTGGGTGTGGCCGGGGACGAACTCCGTGAAGGAGTTGGCGACCGCGATGATCGGCTTGCGCCCGATGTCGGCCCCCGGTACACCGGAGGCGCGCATCAGGGCGCGGGCGCCCGCCATGTTGCGGCCGTGGGTGACTGTGCGGGACCTGAGCTCGGGCATCGTCGCTCGCTCCTTCGGCAGGGATGGGGCTGCTGTCGAGCGTACGCCGCGGCTCCGGGCTCCGGACAGCGTGTCCGAATGGCGGGACGGCCGTCTCACGGCGCAGGCGGCGGCCGTACGAACAGTGGGGTGCTGGCCGTACGAACGTCGGGGCGTCGGCCGTACGAACGTCGGGGCGTCGGCCGTACGAAGGCGGGGTGCCGGTCGTACGAAGGCGGGCCCCAGGGGTCGTACGAGCGGTCAGGCGCCGGTCAGGTGGCCCTGCACCACGGGGGCCACCCGGGCCACGATCTGCTCCATGTCCGCCGAGGCCAGCGGCTCGACCTTGATCACGTACCGCAGCATGGCGACGCCCACCAGCTGGGCGGCGGCCAGTTCGGCGCGCAGCTCCGCGTCCGGCAGTTCGAGCCGGCGCGCGATGCGGCCGAGCAGCTGGGCGGCGACGAGGCGGCGGAAGACCGCGGCGGCCGTCTCGTTGTTCAGCGCGGAGCGCACGACGGCCAGCAGCGGGGTGCGGGTGGCGGGGTTCTCCCAGACGCCGAGCAGGAAGCGGGTCAGGCGCTCGCCGACCCCGTCGAGCGGGCCCTCCTCGACGGCGGCGGGCGCCTCCAGGGCGGGCGCGAAGGCCACGGCGACGGCCGCCTCGAAGACCTGCTCCTTGGTGCCGAAGTAGTGGTGCACGAGCGCGGGATCCACCCCGGCGGCCTTGGCGATGCCGCGCACGGAGGTCTTCTCGTACCCCCGTTCGGAGAATTCGTCGCGGGCCGCCTGGAGGATGCGGTCGCGCGTGGCGGGCCCGGCCTCCGACTGCGTACGGGAGGGACGCCCCCGGCGGCGCGGGGCGGCGGGCTCCGACGGCGCGCCGGAGGTCATGAGCGGGGCACCCGCACCGCCGACGCCAGGTGCAGCCGGGTGAAGGCGAGGGCCTCGGCGAGGTCGGCCTCGCGTTCGGCGCCGGACATCGCGCGCCGGGTGTTGACCTCGATGACGACGTGGCCGTCGAAGCCGGTGGCCGCCAGGCGTTCGAGCAGCTCGGCGCAGGGCTGGTTGCCGCGGCCGGGGACGAGGTGCTCGTCCTTCGCGGAGCCCTTGCCGTCGGCGAGGTGGACGTGCCCGAGCCGGTCGCCCATGCGGTCGATCATGTCCATCGCGTCCGTGCGGGCGGTCGCGGTGTGCGAGAGGTCGACGGTGAAGTGGCGGTAGTCGTCCTTGGTGACGTCCCAGTCGGGGGCGTACGCGAGCATCTCGCGGTCGCGGTAGCGCCAGGGGTACATGTTCTCCACGGCGAAGCGCACGTCCGTCTCGCCGGCCATCCGCCAGATGCCCTCGACGAAGTCGCGCGCGTAGGTGCGCTGCCAGCGGAAGGGCGGGTGCACCACGACGGTGGAGGCGCCGAGCTTCTCGGCGGCGGCCCTGGCGCGCTGGAGCTTGACCCACGGGTCGGTGGACCAGACGCGCTGCGTGATCAGCAGGCAGGGCGCGTGGACGGCCAGGATCGGGATCCGGTGGTAGTCGCTCAGCCGGCGCAGGGCCTCGATGTCCTGGCTGACGGGGTCGGTCCACACCATGACCTCGACACCGTCGTACCCGAGGCGCGCGGCGATCTCGAAGGCCGTCGCCGTCGACTCCGGATAGACCGAGGCCGTCGACAGGGCGACCTTCGCATCCGGGATGCGCACCACTGGATCTGCCACGAGGAACAGGGTACGGGCCGCGCCCGC
Organism: Streptomyces sp. NPDC034037; assembly: GCF_055575715.1. NCBI lineage: Bacteria > Bacillati > Actinomycetota > Actinomycetes > Kitasatosporales > Streptomycetaceae > Streptomyces > Streptomyces sp. NPDC034037. Next base: position 13,234 of record NZ_JBVISC010000005.1, read on the forward strand.
ACACCGGGGAGGCGGCCTCGCGCCGCTCGCTCAGGGGGTCGGGGGCAGGTGGTCGAGCCGCCGCAGGATCACGCCCTCGCGCAGCGCCCACGGGCAGATCTCCACGGACTCGCACCCGAAGAGGTCCAGCGCGCCCTCCGCCACCAGCGCCCCGGCGAGCAGTTGTCCGGCCCGCCCCTCGGAGACGCCGGGCAGCTCCGCGCGCTCGCTCGTGGTCATCGCGGCGAGCTGCGGCACCCAGTCCTCCAGGGACTTCCGCTTCAGTTCGCGCTGTACGTAGAGGCCGTCCGCCGAGCGCGCCGCGCCCGCCAGCCGGGCGAGCTGCTTGAACGTCTTGGACGTCGCCACGATGTGGTCGGGGGTGCCGAAGCGGGCGAACTCCCCCACCGTGCGGGCGATCTGGGCGCGCACGTGCCGCCGCAGCGCCTTCACGTCCGAGGGGTCGGGCGGGTCGGCGGGCAGCCAGGCGGAGGTGAGGCGGCCCGCGCCGAGCGGCAGGCTGACCGCGCAGTCCGGCTCCTCGTCCAGGCCGTAGGCGATCTCGAGGGAGCCGCCGCCGATGTCCAGGACGAGCAGCTTGCCCGCGGACCAGCCGAACCAGCGCCGGGCGGCCAGGAACGTGAGCCTCGCCTCCTCCTCGCCGGACAGCACCTGGAGGTCGACGCCGGTCTCCTGTCTGACCCGGGTCAGGACGGCGTCGGCGTTGGTCGCCTCGCGCACCGCGGAGGTGGCGAACGGCAGCACTTCCTCCACGCCCTTGTCCTCGGCGGCCTCCATCGCCGCGCGGACGGTGGCGACCAGGCGGTCGACACCCTCGGGCCCGATCGCCCCCGCCGGGTCCAGGAGTTGGGCCAGCCGCAGGTCGGCCTTGTGGGAGTGCGCGGGCAGCGGGCGCGCGCCGGGATGGGCGTCGACCACGAGCAGATGCACCGTGTTCGACCCCACGTCGAGGACACCGAGTCTCATGCACGGAACGCTACGCCGGATCGGGCGCTCTGCTGGCCCCGGGCGGCCCACCGCCCGCATACCCTGGAGATGTGCCAAAGACGAAAAAGACGAAGGCCGACAAATCGAAGTCGGGGAAGCCGGAGAAGGCCGGAAAGGCGGAGAAGGAAGGCGCGGCCGGCCGGCCCGGGGAACCCGCGAAGTCCAAGAAACCCGCGGTGTCCGCCAAGACCGCGAAGTCCGCCGAGGAGTCCACCAAGGCCGGTAGGTCCGGGGTGCTCGGCAGGGCGGAGAAGAACGAGGAGATCGGGAAGTCCGGGAAGCCGGCGAAGGTCGCCAGGGCCGAGCCGGACGAGAAGGGCCTGGACTTCGCCCGGGCCTGGGTGGAGTTCCCCGACCCCGCGGACGAGGAGCAGGTCTTCCGCTGCGACCTGACCTGGCTGACCTCGCGCTGGAACTGCGTCTTCGGGAGCGGCTGCCAGGGCATCCAGGCGGGCCGCGCCGACGACGGCTGCTGCACGCTGGGCGCGCACTTCTCGGACGACGACGACGAGAAGCGCGTCGCCGGGTACGTGGAGCGGCTCACGCCCGACATCTGGCAGCACCACGACGTGGGCCGGGAGACCGGCTGGGTCTCCACGGACGAGGACGGCGACCGCCAGACCCGCCCCTTCAACGGCTCCTGCATCTTCCAGAACCGCCCCGGTTTCGCGGGCGGCGCGGGCTGCTCGCTGCACATCCTGGCGCTCCGGGAGGGCCGCGAGCCCCTGGAGACGAAGCCGGACGTCTGCTGGCAGCTGCCGGTGCGCCGGACGTACGACTGGATCGACCGGCCCGACGACACGCGCGTGCTGCAGGTCTCCATCGGTGAGTACGACCGGCGGGGCTGGGGCCCGGGCGGCCACGACCTGCACTGGTGGTGCACGTCGGCGACCTCGGCGCACGGCGCGGGCGACCCGGTGTACGTCTCCTACCGCCCCGAGCTGATCGAGCTGATGGGCAAGGAGGGCTACGACCGTCTCGTGGAGCTGTGCGAGGAGCGGCTGCGCTCCCAACTCCCGCTGTTCGCCCCGCATCCGGCGGATCCCGCCCGCTAGGCGGCGGACCCCGCCGGGGTGGCCGACAGGTTCCGTGCGGGTGGTCGCCGGTGGGGCGGGGCGGATCGGTCAGCCGGGGCCCGTGTCCCCGTCGCCGGGAGGCGATGAGGGGCCTCCCGGGCCGGGGTCCGAGGGCGTGGGGTCGGGATCCGTCGGTGTCGGCGTCGGGTCGGGGCCGGGGTCGGAGGGGCCGGGGTCCGAGGGGCCGGGATCGGACGGGCCGGGGTCGGAGGGCTTCGGGTCCACGGGGCCGGGATCGGTGGGGCGCGGCTTCGGCCCTGGGCCGGGATGGGACGGCGGCCGTCCGTCGCCGTGCCCGTCGATGGAGATGACCGCCCCCGAGGGGGCGACGGCCACCCGGGCGCGCCATGGCCCGTACGGCTCGCGGCTGTGGTCGACGTACACCTGGATGGTGACCGACTCTCCCGGTGCGAGCGTGCCCGACGAGCGGCTCAGGTAGAGCCAGTAGACGTCCTCGGCCGCCGACCAGGCGACCGGTGCGCCCCCGGACGCCGTCAGCGTGATGAGCGTCGTGTCGCCGATGGGCCGGGCCGTGACGGTCAGGCGCCCGGGGCCCGTCCGGGAGCCGGACGGGGAGCCGCCGCTGATGACCTCCACGGAGACGTCCGGTGAGCGGCCGCCCGTGGTGAAGCGGGTGTGGGGTCCCTTGCGGGCGTTGCCCGCGTTCTCGTAGTCGCGGGCGCGGTCGCTGCCGAGGCCGGCGCTGTCGCCCTCGCTCGCGGTGACGGGGTTGCCGTCATGGCCCTCTCCGGTGAGGGGCGCTCCCCGGTAGGCGGCCCACAGGGCGAGCACCGGGGCGGCCACGACGGTGGCGACGACGGTCGTCGTGACGGCACGCGCGCGCAGGCGGTCGCGGCGCGCGGCGTGGTCCTTGGGGTCCATCGGGAAACCGCGCCGGTCGTAGCGGGGGTGGGCGCCGCGCGCGCGGGCGACGTGCGCCATGGCGAGGGGCAGGGCGTCGCGCGGCGCCGCCACGAGGGGGAGCGTGGCCGGGCTCACGGCCGTGCCGGGCCAGGCGCCCGCCCCGGCGCGCTCGGCGGTGCGGCGGCAGCTCGGGCAGTCGTCGACGTGCCGGACCAGCTCGCGGCGCAGGGCGGCGCCGAGCAGCAGCTGGTTGTCGCCGGTCAGGCGGGCGACGATGGGGCAGCTGCCGCTCTCCACGACGGCGAGGGCGGCGCGGGTGCGCTCCACCTCGCAGGCCGCGGAGGCGAGCAGGCCGCGGGCCTTGGCGAGGTCCATGCCGAGGACGGCGGCGACCTCGGCCGGGGTGAGCTGGTGGCGTACGGCCAGTTCGAGGGCCTCGCGCTGCTCGGGGGTGGTGCCGGCCGCCTCCGGCCAGGCGAGCTGCGCCAGCTCCCGGTGCCGCCGCCGGGCGGTCTCCTCCGGGAGGGCGGCGGGGTCCTGGGCGGAGCCGCCGGACGCGCCGGATGCGCCGGGGGTGGCGGGGGTGGCGGGCCGGCTCCGGTTCGGTGCGCCGGGTGCGCCGGGTGCGCCGGGTGCGTCCGGCGCGACACACGCGACCGGTGAGGCGCCCGCGCCGAGTGGGGCGGAGGAGCCCCTCGCGGCGGACGAGCCCGGTGCGGCGGAGGAGCCCGCCGCGGCAGCCGCGCCCGGAGTCGCCATCGCGTCGGCCGAGACGCCCACGCCCCTTGGGGCACTCGCGTCGGCCGGCGCGGACGCCCCCGACGAGGCAGACGCCCCCGATGAGGCGGACGCCGGCGGCGAGGCGGACCCGGCGGACCGCGCGGCCCGGGTGGCGGCGGCCGCGTCCCGGCCCGCCCTGCGGCCGGCGCCCGCACCCCGGGCCGCGTGCGCGCCCTGGCGGTTGCGCTTGGCCTCGGCGAGCCGACGCAGGCAGACCCAGCGCGCGAGGGCGTAGAGCCAGGGGCGCAGCAGCTCGCCCTCGGCGCCGGGGCCCCGCGAGCCCCTGCGCTCGGCGAGCTGGAGCACGTCGCCCAGCGCCGCGGTGGCCGCGTCGTGATCGCACAGGACGGAGAGGCAGTAGGTGAAAAGGCCGTCCAGGCACGGTTCGTAGCGCGCGGGCGGCGCCGTCCGGGACGCCTGACGGGGCGCCGAACGCTTGCGCGAGTCACGGTGCGCCCGGTGTGCGCCGGTTGCGTTCGCGGGAGTTTCCGGCCTGCTGCTCATCACCCGTGCGAAGGTAGGCGGATGATGCAGGCCCCTTCCTCCGTCTCGGGCACATTTAATCCTTACGGGTGAACAGATCCCTCAAAAGGGGACAGGAACCCACCCTTCCGAAACCTCGTTCCCCACCCGGGGCGGGCGCTCGGCGCCCCGGGCCGGGTTGTCAGTGGGCTCGGCTACGGTTCGAGCATGGCTGCCCGTACGAAATCCACCAAGGACCGTCCGTCCTACCGCTGCACCGAATGCGGCTGGCAGACGGCCAAGTGGCTCGGCCGCTGCCCCGAGTGCCACGCCTGGGGGACGGTCGAGGAGTACGGCGCGCCCGCGGTCCGCACCACCGCCCCCGGCCGGGTCACCTCCTCCGCCGTCCCGATCGGCGAGGTCGACGGCCGCACGGCCACCGCGCGCTCCACCGGCGTGCCCGAGCTGGACCGGGTCCTCGGCGGCGGTCTGGTGCCGGGCGCCGTCGTGCTGCTCGCGGGCGAGCCGGGCGTCGGCAAGTCCACGCTGCTGCTCGACGTCTCGGCGAAGGCCGCGAGCGAGCAGCACCGCACGCTCTATGTGACGGGCGAGGAGTCGGCGAGCCAGGTCCGGCTGCGCGCCGACCGCATCGGCGCCATCGACGACCACCTGTATCTGGCGGCGGAGACCGATCTGTCCGCCGTCCTCGGCCACTTGGACGCCGTCAAGCCCTCCCTGCTGGTCCTCGACTCGGTGCAGACGATCGCCTCGCCGGAGATCGACGGCGCACCCGGCGGCATGGCGCAGGTCCGCGAGGTCGCGGGCGCCCTGATCCGCGCCTCCAAGGAGCGCGGCATGTCCACGCTCCTGGTCGGCCACGTCACCAAGGACGGCGCGATCGCGGGACCGCGCCTGCTGGAGCATCTCGTCGACGTGGTCCTCCAGTTCGAGGGCGACCGGCACGCGCGCCTGCGCCTGGTCCGCGGCGTCAAGAACCGGTACGGCACGACGGACGAGGTCGGCTGCTTCGAGCTGCACGACGAGGGCATCACCGGCCTCACCGACCCCAGCGGTCTCTTCCTGACCCGCCGCGCCGAGCCCGTGCCGGGCACCTGTCTGACCGTCACCCTGGAGGGCCGCCGCCCCCTGGTCGCCGAGGTCCAGGCGCTCACGGTCGACTCGCAGATCCCGAGCCCCCGGCGCACCACCTCCGGCCTGGAGACCTCGCGCGTGTCGATGATGCTGGCCGTCCTGGAGCAGCGCGGCCGGATCACGGCCCTCGGCAAGCGGGACATCTACAGCGCGACGGTCGGCGGAGTGAAGCTCTCCGAGCCCGCCGCGGACCTCGCCATCGCCCTCGCCCTGGCCAGCGCGGCGAGCGACACCCCGCTGCCGAAGAACCTCGTGGCGATCGGGGAAGTCGGCCTGGCGGGCGAGGTCAGACGGGTCACGGGGGTGCAGCGCAGGCTGTCCGAGGCGCACCGGCTCGGCTTCACCCACGCGCTCGTACCGGCCGATCCGGGCAGGATTCCCGCCGGTATGAAGGTCATCGAAGTCGCCGACATGGGTGAGGCGCTCCGCGTCCTTCCGCGATCCCGTCGCCGAGAGGCCCCACGGGAGGAGGAAGAGCGCCGGTAGACTTTGCCCTGGTCTCGCCCATCCGTACGAAGACAGACGTACGGAGGAGGCTTGGAGTACGTGCGACCGAGGGAGTGCAGTGGCAGCCAACGACCGGGCAGCGAGTCCCGGCAAGCCCGGCGGAAGCACCGCTGCCGAAGTGCTGATGCGCGCCTCCCTGAGCGCCGTCGCCCCCGGCACGGCCCTGCGTGACGGCCTCGAACGCATCCTGCGCGGCAACACCGGCGGTCTGATCGTCCTCGGCTGGGACAAGACGGTCGAGTCGATGTGCACGGGCGGTTTCATCCTGGACGTCGAGTTCACCGCGACGCGCCTGCGCGAGCTGTGCAAGCTCGACGGCGGCATCGTCCTCGACAAGGACATCACCAAGATCCTGCGCGCCGGTGTGCAGCTGGTGCCGGACCCGAAGATCCCCACCGAGGAGACGGGCACCCGGCACCGCACGGCGGACCGCGTCTCCAAGCAGGTCGGTTTCCCCGTCGTCTCCGTCTCCCAGTCCATGCGCCTGATCGCGCTGTACGTGGACGGTCAGCGCCGCGTCCTGGAGGACTCGGCGGCGATCCTCTCCCGCGCCAACCAGGCCCTCGCGACGCTGGAGCGGTACAAGCTGCGCCTCGACGAGGTCGCGGGCACGCTCTCCGCCCTGGAGATCGAGGACCTGGTGACGGTGCGGGACGTCACGGCGGTCGCCCAGCGCCTGGAGATGGTGCGCCGCATCGCCACGGAGATCGCCGAGTACGTGGTGGAGCTGGGCACGGACGGGCGTCTTCTCGCCCTCCAGCTGGACGAGTTGATCGCGGGCGTCGAGCCCGAGCGCGAGCTGGTCGTCCGGGACTACGTGCCCGAGCCGACCGCCAGGCGCTCCCGCACGGTGGACGAGGCGCTCCAGGAGCTGGACGCCCTCTCCCACGCGGAGCTGCTCGAACTGTCCACCGTCGCCCGCGCCTTGGGCTACACCGGCTCTCCGGAGGCCCTGGACTCGGCCGTCTCGCCGCGGGGCTTCCGCCTCCTGGCCAAGGTCCCCCGGCTGCCCGGCGCCATCATCGACCGCCTCGTGGAGCACTTCGGGGGCCTGCAGAAGCTGCTCGCCGCCAGCGTGGACGACCTGCAGACGGTGGACGGCGTGGGCGAGGCCCGCGCGCGCAGCGTCCGCGAGGGCCTCTCCCGCCTCGCGGAGTCCTCGATCCTGGAGCGGTACGTCTAGCCGCTGGCCGGACAAGGCCCTGGAGGAGCCGGCGGCGGCCGGCCCTCCCGGAATCATCGACCCTTCTTTGGGTCAGTCCTTCTCCAGCACGAACGAGGCGCGGGCGGTGCCAAGTCCGGGCGTCTTCGCCTCGATGAGATAGGTACCGGCCTTCGCCGTCGCCCCCGAAGGCGTGGCGCAGCGCGGCTCGCTGCCCCGCCGGTCCCACTGCACGGTGTGCGTCACGTGCCCCTCGGCCGGCACGCGCAGCAGCAGGCTGCCGCCACCGGAGGGGCAGTCGGCCGAGGACCAGAACTCCTCGTCGCCGTCGGCCCGGGTGATCGTCACGACCGTGCCCTTGCCGCCCAGGTCGACCTTGCAGGCCTTGCCGCCGCGGTTCTCGGCGATCAGCTCGAACTTCGGCTTCTCGCCGCGCTCGTACGCGTTCTTGACGCTGCGCAGCTTCAACTTCGCGCTGCTGCCGGTGCAGTTGGGCACCTTCGTGCCGGCCGGGAGCCGGTCGCCGGAGCCGCCGCCCCCCTTGGCGTCGTCGGCCGAGCCGCCGCCACCGCCGGAACCCGCCGCCCCTCCGGAGCCCGCGGCACCCCCGGAACCGCCGGCGCCACCCGAGCCCCCCGACCCGCCCGAACCGGAACCGGAGTCCGAGCCGTCGTCCGACTCGTCGCGCCCGCCCGGGTGTTCGGTGATCGCGGACCCCGATTCGGAGGGGCCCGGCGTGATGGACGTCGCTGGGCCGTTGCCGTTCGGCCCGTCGGCGCCGTTCTCGCCACCACCACCGGAGGTGGCGACCCAGACGGCGAGGAGCACCAGCAGACCGAACACGGACAGCAGGACGGCCCTCCGACGCCAGTAGATGGTGGAGGGAAGCGGCCCGACCGGATTGCGCAGAGATCCCACGCCCAAACCTTACGAGAGATCCGGCGCTTGTCCCGCCCCACCCGCCGCCCTGAGCGACAAAGTTTGCCGATCATCATCCCGGAGAGCCGTTCCGGACCCTTCCGGCACTGTCCATCGTCAGGGGTGCGCACGGAACGATCGCCGGATGTGACGATTCGGACTCACTCCGTACCGTCCGTAATCATGGACACCATGGACGACGATCTCTACCGCGACATCACCGACTTCGCCCACGACACACCGTCGTGGTTCCAGCACCTCGCGGAGGTGTGGACGGAACTCGGGCTGCTTCTCTTCGGCGTGCTCTTCGTCGTCGCCTGGTGGCGTGCCCGGCGCGGTGATCCTCGCGCCCTGGCCGTCGCGGTGCTCGCTCCCCTGGCCACCGCGGTGGCCTATGTGTGCAGCGAGTTGGCCAAGTCCGCCATCGACGAGGAGCGGCCCTGCCGGGCCGTGTCCGGCGCGTTGAAGCCGCTCGTCGAGTGCCCCGCGTACGGCGACTGGTCCTTTCCCAGCAACCACTCGACGATCGCGGGTGCCGCCGCCATCGGCCTCGCGCTCGCCTGGCCGCGGCTGGCGGCGCTGACGGTTCCGATGGCCGTGCTCATGGCCTTCTCGCGGGTCTTCGTCGGCGTGCACTACCCGCACGACGTGGCGGTCGGCCTGGTCTTCGGCGCGTTGATCACGTACGCGGTCGTCCGGCTCGCCACGCGGCCCGTGGCGCGGGTCGCGCAGACGATGCGCGGGTCCTCGACGGGCGTGGTGCGCTGGTTCGCCGGCCCCGGCCCGGCGCTCGCCCCCTCCCCGGCGACGGATCCGGCGGCGTACGACACCCCGACGATGACGTTCCGCCGCCAGGACCCGCACGGACACGACCCGTACGGGCACGACCCGCACGCCCATGGTTCGCACGACGCACCCAGCCACGGCTCGCGTCGCCGCAACTCGCATCGCCGCTGAACCGGGCCCCGTTCGGGGTGATTCGGTTCCTTCGGTGGCAGGGCGGGACTCAGTCCGGGTCCGGGACGAGCCCCGCCTCGTACGCGACGATCGCCGCCCGCACGCGGTTCTTGACCCCGAGTCGTTCGAGGACCGCGCTCACATAGGCCTTGACGGTGCCTTCCACGAGGTGGAGCCGGGCGGCGATCTCGGGGTTGGACAGGCCGGCGCCGACCAGCGCGAGGACCTCGCGTTCGCGGGGTGTGAGGGCCTCGACGCGGGTGCGCGCGGCGGCGCCTCGGCCGAGCCGGCGCACGCCCGAGCGGTCGATGACGTGCCGGGCCACTTTGGGCGAGAGGAACGCGGCGCCGCCCGCCACGGCCCGCACGCCCGCGATGAGTTCGTAGGGATCGCCGGACTTCAGGAGGAAGCCGGTGGCCCCGCCGCCGAGGGCGCGGGCCACGTACGCGTCCTCGGAGAACGTCGTCAGCATGGCCACCGCGGTGCCCGGCACCGTACGGACGATCTCCTCGGCCGCCGCGAGGCCGTCCAGGCGCGGCATGCGGATGTCGAGCAGCGCCACGTCGGGCCGGTGGGCCTGGGCCAGGGAGACGGCCTCGCGCCCGTCGGCGGCCTCCGCGACGACCTCGATGTCCCCGCCCGCGGCGAGGATGGCCCGCACGCCCGCGCGGAGCATGGCCTCGTCGTCGGCCAGCAGAACCCGGATGGCCTTGGCCTGATCCACCGCACACACTCCTTGTCGCTCACGTTCTTCGCTCATCCGTCGGCCGTCGGGATCACGGTCTTGTCCACGAGTCGGCCGCCGTCGCCGCCGAAGCAGATCCTGAAGTAGGGGACGGCGGTGAAGAGTTCACCGCTCGCGCGGTAGTACGCGCAGTCGGCGCCGTCCGGCGGGGGGCTCGGCGCGCGTTCCACGGGCGGGTCCGAGGCGGCCCGGTCCGGCAGCACGGACTCGACGGCGGCGCGGGGCGCCCCGACGCGCAGGCGCGCGTAGTCGGCGGGGTCGAGCACGGAGTGCGTCCGTGAGTACGCGTACCAGGCGAACGCCCCGCCGACGAGCAGGACACCGGCGGTGACGGCGCCGCCGAAGGCCAGCACGGTCCGGCGGCGCGCGGAGGCGAGGCGGGCGCCGGAGTGCGGGGGCGGCGCGGGGGCGCTCCCCGCGACCGGCAGACGGGCGGCGACCCGGAAGCCGTCCGCGTGCGGCCCCGCGTCGAAGGTGCCGCCCAGGTCGGTGACCCGGGCCCGCAGACCGCGCAGCCCGGTACCGCCCTCCGAGGGCCGAGCGGGCTGTCGGGGGCGGCCGTTGACGACGGTGACCGTCGTCGCGTCCTCGCCGCGCCGCACGATGACGGTGACGGGGGCACCGGGCGCGTGCCGGGCGGCGTTGGTCAGCGCTTCCTGGACGACGCGGTGGGCGGCGGGGTCGGTCGGGCGCGCCGGCGCGTCGTCGTCGTAGGTGATGTCCAGGCCGGACTCCGCGGCGCGTGCGACGAGGTCGGCGGTGCTCTCGCCGGTGGGTGCGAGCGGGGCCCGCTCGTCGTCGTCCTCGCGGAGCAGGCCGATGATCGCGTGCAGGCGGTCCGTGGCCTGCGAGGCGGCGGCGCGCAGGTCGGCGGCGGCCGCGCGGTGCCGGTCCGCCAGGTCGGGGGCGACCTGGAGGGCACCCGCGCGGACGGCGATGAGGCTCAGTTCGTGGCCCAGGGAGTCGTGCATGTCCTGGGCGATGCGGGCGCGTTCGCGCAGCCGCGCGCGGTCGGCGACGATGCGCTGCTCGCGCTCCAACTGCTCGGCCCGCGCCCAGCCCGCGGCGGCCAGCTCGCGGCCCTGGCGCCAGTAGCGGCCGCCGAGCCAGGGGAAGACGGCGCCGAACACGAGCGTCCCCACGAGGACGAGCCACTCGACCACGGGATCGACGTCCCGCACGGCGATCTTGACCGTGCCGACGACGGCGACGCCCGCGAAGGCGAGCAGCGCGGGCCCGGTGCGGGGCGCGCGGCGGCCGAGGAGCAGCGCGAAGAGGGCGAGGGCGGGGCCGTGGGAGAGCGTGAAGAGGGAGGGGGCGGTGACGAGGCCGAGGGCGGCCGCGGCGAGGAAGGCGAGCAGCGGGCGGGCGCGGCGGACACCGACGGCGGCGGCCAGCACGGCCGACGCGGCGAGCAGCGCGCCGACGGACCGGGGCTCCTCCAGCCCCAGCCACCCCACCACCACCCCGGGCAGCACAAGCCCCACCCACACCCCGACCCCCCACACCCACCTCTCCACACCCCGACGCTACTTCCCCACCCCCCCACCCCACCCCTGCCGATAGTCAGTACCGACCCACTTACCGAGCCCCGAACCCCGTGCCCCAACCCCCGAGACCCGGGGTAACGGGTGGGTGGGTGGGAAAACAACCCGCGCGAAGCGCGGGAAACAAGACAACGCACCCGCAGACAAAAGACGACCCCACCCCGAGCCACCCCGGAGAACCGCCAAGGCCATGGCAGGATCGACCCTGCCATGACTGCTCCCACCAAGCCCACGCCGAACAGCCCGGCCCCGGGGGACTCCCCCGAGTACGCCGGGGACGCCCTCCACACCCCCGTCATCGCCTGGTTCGACGCACACGCCCGCGACCTGCCGTGGCGGCGCGAGGACGCCGGGCCGTGGGGCGTGATGGTCAGTGAGTTCATGCTCCAGCAGACGCCGGTCAGCCGCGTCCTGCCCGTGTACGAGCAGTGGCTGGCCCGCTGGCCCCGCCCCGCCGACCTCGCCGCGGAGGCCCCCGGCGAGGCGGTCCGCGCCTGGGGGCGGCTCGGTTACCCCCGCCGCGCCCTGCGGCTGCACGGCGCCGCCGTGGCCATAACGGAACGGCACGGTGGCGACGTACCGGCGCAGCACGCGCAGTTGCTCGCCCTGCCCGGCATCGGGGAGTACACCGCGGCGGCCGTGGCGTCCTTCGCGTACGGGCAGCGCCACGCCGTCCTGGACACGAACGTGCGCCGGGTCTTCGCGCGGGCCGTGACCGGCGTGCAGTACCCGCCGAACGCCACCACCGCCGCCGAGCGCAGGCTGGCCCGTGCCCTGCTCCCCGAGGACGAGCGCACGGCGTCGCGCTGGGCCGCCGCCTCCATGGAGCTGGGCGCCCTGGTGTGCACCGCCAAGAACGAGGCCTGCGGGCGTTGCCCGATCGCCGACCGGTGCGCCTGGCTCTCGGCGGGCAAACCGGCGCACGACGGCCCGGCCCGGCGCGGCCAGACGTACGCGGGCACGGACCGCCAGGTGCGGGGCAAGCTGCTCGCGGTGCTCCGCGAGGCCCTGACCCCCGTGCCGCAGGCCGCCCTCGACCGGGTGTGGGACGAGCCGGTGCAGCGGGCGCGCGCGCTGGACGGCCTGGTCGCGGACGGTCTGGTCGAGCCGCTGCCGGACGGTCTGTACCGCCTGCCGCTGACCTGACGGGCGGAGCGCCGCGACCCGCGCCCCGCGTAACCGAGGACCCGGCAGGACCCCCGCTTTACGCGCGCCCTACTTCTGTTACACAACCTACGCACAGCCGTGCGCCCGCCGCTGGCTGCTCCGCACAACCCCGTGACACGGCCTCCGTAGCTTCATACCCGTACCGCACGAGCAGGGACGGCGGTCGACATCGGGGATGGAACGGAGGCGGTTTGATATGGCGCACGGCGAGGTGCTCGAGTTCGAAGAGTACGTCCGCACTCGGCAGGATGCCCTGCTGCGCAGTGCCCGGCGCCTGGTTCCGGACCCCGTGGACGCCCAGGACCTGCTGCAGACCGCGCTCGTGCGCACGTACGGCCGCTGGGACGGCATAGCCGACAAGCGGCTCGCGGACGCCTATCTGCGCCGCGTCATGATCAACACCCGTACGGAGTGGTGGCGGGCCCGCAAGCTCGAAGAGGTGCCCACCGAGCAGCTGCCCGACTGCTCCGTGGACGACTCCACGGAGCAGCACGCGGACCGCGCCCTGCTGATGGACATCCTGAAGGTGCTCGCACCCAAGCAGCGCAGCGTCGTCGTGCTGCGACACTGGGAGCAGATGTCCACAGAGGAGACGGCCGCCGCACTCGGCATGTCGGCCGGAACGGTCAAGAGCACGCTGCACCGGGCACTCGCCCGGCTCCGCCAGGAGCTGGAGAACCGGGATCGCGAGGAACTCCTCGCACGCGCGCTCGAACGTGAGGAGCGGGAGCGTTGCGCGGCCTAGGCCCCCGGGCCACCAGAAACGTGAAGGCGGTGAGCACGGCGGTGGCCGGGCTCACCGCCGTCGGCCTTTTCCTCTCCGCCTGCTCGACGGGCGGTTCCGGCGCCCGCGACGAGGGTCCGGCCCGCAGCGAGCCGGTGGTGTCCGCGTCGCCGTCGCCCTCCGCCTCCACGGTGGAGAAGAAGATCGACGCGGTGCGGCTGGTCAAGAGCGACCCGAAGGTCAGCACGGCGATCAAGCGGGACCTCAAGCCCTGCGCCGGTGAGTCGTATCCGGTGGACGTGTCGTACGGGAACCTCACCGGAGGAACTGCCTCCGATGTCGTGGTGAACGTGCTGACCTGCGCGGACGCCGTGGGCATCGGCAGTTACGTGTACCGCGCCGAGGGCGGCCGGTACGAGAATGTCTTCGCGGCCGAGGAGCCCGCCTCGGTCTACGCCGAGATCGACCGGGGCGACCTGGTCGTGACCAAGCAGCTCTACGAGAAGGGTGACGAGGTGCCCTACCCGTCCGGCGAGGAAGTGATCACCTATCACTGGTCCTCGCGCCACTTCGCCGAGACCGGGCGCACCCGCAACGACTTCAGCAGCGCGGTGAGCGCGGAGTCGCCCCCCGCGCCGTCGGCGTAGCCCCGTACAGCACCCCCAGGCACGAAACGCACCGAGAAGGACTGAGAGCAGCCGATGGCAGAACAGACCCATGTCCTGTTCGTCGAGGACGACGACGTCATCCGTGAGGCCACCCAGCTCGCCCTGGAGCGCGACGGCTTCGTGGTGACGGCCATGCCCGACGGACTGGCGGGCCTGGAGGCGTTCCGCGCGGACCAGCCGGACATCGCGCTGCTCGACGTCATGGTGCCGGGCCTGGACGGCGTCTCGCTGTGCCGCCGCATCCGCGACGAGTCGACCGTCCCGGTGATCATGCTGTCGGCGCGCGCCGACTCCATCGACGTCGTCCTCGGCCTGGAGGCGGGCGCCGACGACTACGTGACCAAGCCGTTCGACGGAGCCGTCCTGGTGGCCCGCATCCGCGCCGTCCTGCGCCGGTTCGGGCACGCGAGCGGCTCCGGCTCGGCCACGGGCGCCGGCGACGACCGGTCGTCGGCGGACGGCGGGGTGCTGCAGTTCGGCGAACTGGAGATCGACACGGAGGGCATGGAGGTCCGCAGGGACGGCACCCCGGTCGCGCTGACGCCGACCGAGATGCGGCTGCTGCTCGAATTCTCCTCCGCGCCCGGCACCGTGCTCTCCCGCGACAAGCTCCTGGAGCGTGTCTGGGACTACGGCTGGGGCGGTGACACCCGCGTCGTCGACGTCCATGTGCAGCGGCTGCGCACGAAGGTGGGCCAGGACCGCATCGAGACGGTCCGTGGCTTCGGCTACAAGCTCAAGGCGTGAGCGGGCCCGTGAACGGCTTCCGTGGGGCCACGGACCGGGTACGCGGGGCCCGCGGGGTCCGTGGGGCGACCGGGCGCGTGCGTGAGGCGCTGCGCTCCCGCCTTCGCACCGGCGGGCGCGCGAACCCGCGCGGGAGTGCGCGCGCGGGCCTGCGCACCGGCGTGCGCTGGAAGATCAGCGCGGCGATCGCGCTGGTCGGCGCGCTGGTCGCGGTGGCGCTGAGCCTGGTCGTGCACAACGCGGCGCGCGTCTCGATGCTCGACAACGCCCGGGACGTGCAGGACGAGCGCATCCAGTTCGCCCTGCGGCTGTACTCCGCCTCGCAGCGCCAGACCCTCCAGTTCGGCACGAAGGTCGACGATCCGGCGCTCCCCGAGGAGCTGCGGCAGACGGTCCTCAAGGGCCGCCGTGCCACCTTCGTGGAGGACAAGCCCGACGGGGTGCCGGACATCTGGGCGGCCGTGCCGCTCGCCGACGGGCATGTCCTGTCGCTGCACTCCCGGTTCACCGACCGCAGCGCCACCGTCATGAAGGACCTCGACCAGGCCCTGGTCATCGGCTCCATCGCGGTCGTCTTCGGCGGCTGTGCGCTGGGCGTCCTGATCGGCGGGCAGCTGTCGCGGCGCCTGCGCAAGGCGGCCACGGCGGCGAGCGAGGTCGCCCAGGGCCAGACGGACGTCAGCGTCCGCGATGCCATCGGTGGCGTGGTGAAGGACGAGACCGATGACCTGGCGAGTGCCGTGGACGCCATGGCCGACGCCCTCAAGCAGCGCCTGGAGGCCGAGCGGCGGGTCACCGCCGACATCGCGCACGAGCTGCGCACGCCGGTCACCGGACTGCTGACGGCGGCGGAGCTGCTGCCGCCGGGCCGGCCGAGCGAGCTGGTCAAGGACCGCGCGCAGGCCATGCGCACGCTCGTGGAGGACGTCCTCGAAGTGGCCCGCCTGGACTCGGCGGCCGAGCGGGCCGAGCTGCAGGACATCACCCTCGGCGAGTTCGTGACGCGGCGGATGGCGTCCCTGACCACGGAGGTGACGGTCACGGTGGTGCACGAGTCGGAGGTCACCACCGACCCGCGCCGCCTCGAGCGCATCCTCGGCAATCTCGTCGCCAACGCCGCCAAGCACGGCAAGCCGCCCATCGAGGTCAGCGTCGAGGGCCGCGTGGTCCGGGTGCGCGACCACGGGCCCGGCTTCCCCGAGGCGCTGCTGCACGAGGGCCCGAGCCGCTTCCGCACCGGCAGCACCGACCGGGCGGGGCACGGCCACGGCCTCGGCCTGACGATCGCCGCCGGCCAGGCCCGCGTCCTCGGCGCCCGGCTCACCTTCCGCAATGTGCGCCCGGCGGGGGCCGCGCCCCACGCGAGGTCCGAGGGCGCGGTGGCCGTGCTGTGGCTGCCGGAGCACGCGCCGACCAACACGGGCAGCTTCCCGATGCTTCAGCTCCCGGACAACCTCTGACGCGCCGCCGGGTGCGCCGCCAGCAGCTCCACTCCTTGTCGAGGTCGAGGCCGCCCTCGCGGCGCTGGCAGCATCAGCGCACCCACAACGGCCCCCCGGCGCGAGAGCGCCGAGGGGCCGTGGAGCCGCCGAGAGGCCGTGGAGCTGCCGATGAGCTGTGGGCCCGCCGAGAAACGGCGTGCCGGGTCAGGCGATGACGCCCGTGACCGGCTCCTCGGCCGCCCGCGCCGCCGGGTTCGCGTCGCCGTCGCCCGCGGGCTTCTTGTCGGCGGGGCCCGCGCCGCGCAGCGGGATCTCCTTCACGAAGAGGGAGGCCAGCAGCGCGATGACGGCGACGGCCGTGCCGAGCAGGAAGGCCGAGTGCGTCCCGGAGGCCACCGCGAACTTGTACGCGTCGCTCACCTGCTCCGGGAGCTTCGCGAGGCTGTCCGCGTCGAGCTGGGCCGACTTCTCGGTGACCTTGCCGCCCAGTTCGCCGGCGCGCTCGGCCATCACGTCCTGGACGCGGTCGTTGAAGAGGGCGCCCATGATCGCGACGCCGAACGAGGAGCCGAGCGTACGGAAGAGGGTGGCCGAGGACGAGGCGACGCCCATGTCCTTCAGCTCGACGCTGTTCTGCGCGACGAGCATGGTGACCTGCATCAGGAAGCCCATGCCGGCGCCGAGCACCGCCATGTAGAGGCCCGAGGTGAGCCGCGTCGTCCCCGTGTCCATCTGGGCCAGCAGGAAGAAGCCGACGATCATCAGGACGGTGCCGGCGATCGGGAAGACCTTGTACTTGCCGGTCGCCGTGGTGAACCGGCCGGCGAACATGGAGACGGCCATCATCGACAGCAGCATCGGGAGCAGCAGCAGCCCGGAGTTGGTCGCCGAGGCGCCCTGCACCGACTGCTGGAAGAGCGGCAGGAAGAGCATCGCGCCGAACATCACGAAGCCGGTGATGAAGCCGATGACGGCCATCAGCGAGAAGTTGCGGCTGCGGAAGATGTGCAGCGGCATGATCGGCTCGGCGGCCTTCTTCTGTACGAGGAGGAAGCCGATGAGCGAGACGACGCCGATCGCGATGAGCTCCATGATGACGGCCGAGCTCCAGGCGTACTCCGCGCCGCCCCAGGTGGTGACCAGCACGAGCGCGCTGATGCCGACGGTGAGCAGGGCCGCGCCGAGGTAGTCGATCCGTCCCTCGGCCTTCTTCTTCGGCAGGTGCAGGACGGCGGTCACCATGGCGAGCGCGACGGCGCCCAGCGGCAGGTTGATGTAGAACGCCCAGCGCCAGCCGAGGTGGTCGGTGATGGTGCCGCCGACGAGCGGACCGCCGATCATCGCGACCGCCATGACGCCGGTCATCATGCCCATGTACTTGCCGCGCTCCCGCGGCGGCACCAGGTCGCCGATGATCGCCATGACGCCGACCATCAGGCCCCCCGCGCCCAGTCCCTGGACGGCGCGGAAGCCGATGAGCTGCTCCATGTCCTGCGCCATGCCGCTGAGCGCGGAGCCGGCGAGGAAGATGACTATGGAGGTGAGGAAGGCGCCCTTGCGGCCGTACATGTCGCCGACCTTGCCCCAGATGGGGGTGGAGGCGGCGGTGGCCAGCGTGTAGCCGGTGACGACCCACGACAGGTGCTCCAGGCCGCCGAGGTCGCCGACGATCGTCGGCATGGCGGGGCTCACGATCATGTTGTCGAGCATCGCGAGCAGCATCGCGATCATCAGGGCCATCAGCACGACGCGCACACTGCGCTGTCGGGGTTCGCCCTGCGCGGCCGGTCCGGCCTTGTCCAGCTCCGGTTCGGCTCGCGCCGTGGTCTTGTCGTTCATGGTCCCCATTCCCCGCACTTCCCCAGGTCCGCCCTGGCCCCACCGGCGCCTTACTTGCCGACCGGCTAGCTGACTACACTGAGGGAAGGTAGACCCCCAACTAGCCGGGCGTCAAGTAAGTTAACCGGAGTCGAGGAGCACCCGATGGGCACGGGCACAGACAAGCAGCAGCGCCGCGGGAACACCCGCCAGCGCATTCAGGACGTGGCCCTCGAACTCTTCGCCGAACAGGGGTACGAGAAGACGTCACTGCGCGAGATCGCGGAGCGGCTGGAGGTCACGAAGGCGGCGCTGTACTACCACTTCAAGACCAAGGAGGCCATCCTCACCAGCATCTTCGACGACCTCACACGGCCCATCGACGAGCTGATCGCCTGGGGTCACGAGCAGCCCCAGCCGCCGTCCCTGGAGGTCCGCCAGCAGGTCCTGCGCCGCTACAGCGACATCCTGGTCGACGCGGCGCCGCTGTTCCGCTTCATGCAGGAGAACCAGGCCACCATGCGGGACCTGAAGACGGGCGAGAGCTTCAAGGACCGCATGTTCGGGCTCTACGAGATCCTCAAGGACCCCGGGGCGCCGATGACCGACCAGGTGCGGTGCTTCAGCGCGCTGTTCACCATGCACGGCGGGATGTTCGTCCTCAAGGACGTCGAAGGCGACCCCGAGGAGAAGCGCAGGGCCATCCTCGAAGTCGCCATCGACCTGGTCACGCAGGCCCACTCGGGCGGCTGAGCCGCCCCCGGGTCAGACGCGCACGCCGACCGAGCGCAGGAAGGCGACGGGGTCGACGGCCGAGCCGTAGTTGGGGGTCGTGCGGATCTCGAAGTGCAGGTGCGGGCCGCTGGAGTTGCCGGTGTTGCCGGACAGGGCGACGCGCTGGCCGGTGGCGACGTTCTGGCCCACCCGGACGTCGACGCGCGAGAGGTGCGCGTACTGCGAGTACGTGCCGTTGCTGTGCCTGATCACCACGGCGTTGCCGTAGGCCGGACCGTCACCGGCGCCGTTGGGGCCGGCCTTGACGACCGTACCGCCGTGCACGGCGGCGACCGGGGTGCCGACCGGGACGGCGAAGTCCTGGCCGGAGTGCTTGTGGGCCCACATGCTGCCGCCGCGGCCGAAGGTCGCGGAGAGCGTGTAGCGCTCGACCGGGTGAATCCAGGAGGCGGCCTTCGCGGCGGCGGCCTTCTTGATGCCGGCGGCCTTCTTGGCCGCGTCCTGCTGGGCCTTCTCGGCGGCCTTGGCCTGGGCGGCGGCCTGCGCGTGCACCGAGTTCACGGTGACGCCGGGCAGGACACCACCGCTCCTGGCGCTGTCCGCAGCGACCGAGACCCCGGCTCCGAGCACCGCCGACGCGCCGAGGCCGACGGCGAGAACGGCCGCCCGCGTACGGAGCGTGGACGGGCGGGGATGGTGGGACCTGGTGCGCTTCGACATGGGGACGTCCTTCGGGTGACGGGGAGGGGGCGTGCGACGACCCGGCGGACGGGAGCGGGAACGGGCCCCGCACCACCGCGCTTCACCGGGTCGGCCATCCCTTGGTAACCCGTGCTCGAACCCCTGCCAAACCCCCCATCTACTACCGAAAGCCGTAGCGGCCCATGATGATTTTGGACCCTTGACACCACCAAATCCGGACAATTCCCTCGTTGCGTGGCATGTGAATCCTTGGCCTC
Organism: Streptomyces sp. NPDC034037; assembly: GCF_055575715.1. Taxonomy (NCBI): domain Bacteria; kingdom Bacillati; phylum Actinomycetota; class Actinomycetes; order Kitasatosporales; family Streptomycetaceae; genus Streptomyces; species Streptomyces sp. NPDC034037. The sequence continues at coordinate 32,651 of NZ_JBVISC010000005.1, forward strand.
TCATGCGTTTGACCCCACGGGGGACAGCCCCGCGCCCCGCGCCACCCCTGGATCCCCACCCCGGGCCCCGCGACGCGGTGAAGGTCCCGGCGGTTACGGGCCGAAGGTCCCGAACCGTTCGCCCCGGGCGCCCACTATCGGACGTAGTACCGCGCGAACCCCCTGTGCGGCATGTCACCGGCGCCGAGGATCCGCCCCACCGCCGATGTGACGCCCACTACGCTCACGCCCATGGATCCCGCGGTCGTAGGCACCCGCCTCGCGTCGAGCGTCGTCACCCCGTTGATCAAGAAGCTGTTCGCCCGTGAGGGCCCCGGCGCCGGGCTCGTGGGCCGGCCCGTGCGGGTGTCCGCGCTCGTGTCCTTCCGGGGCGAGAAGCGGACCCTGACCGAGCCGGACGTACGCCGTGTCGCGGAGCGGCTCGTGGCCCGGTCCCTGTCCTCACCGGGCGAGCGGCCCTTCCCGCCGGACGAGGCTGCGGCGGTCACCGACGCCCTGACCCGTGTGCTCCTGGCCCTCGGCGACCTCGACATGGACGACGTCCAGGCGGTCGGCCTCGGCCACCAGAAGCTGGCCCGCCTGCTCCTGCGCGCGGCGCGGGACGCCGACGCCTGGCTGTCCGAGGACGCCGCCCGCCACCTCCACTCGGTCACCGAGTGGGCCTGCCTGCACATCCTCCAGTTCTTCACGCAGCGCTCCACCTTCGTGGCGGCCACGCTGGTCGCCCAGCGGCGGAGCCAGGACGAACTCATCGCCAAGGCCGACGCGCTGATCGCCCGCAGCCCGCTCCCCGGGGCGCGGGACGCCGCCTTCGAAGAGCGCTACCTCGCGTACGTGGCGAAGAAGCACGGCAAGCTGACGATCTTCGGGATCGATCTGACGGACACCCCGGGCAAGTGGCCGCTGGACGCGGCCTACATGTCCCTGGAGGCGACCGCTCCCGGACGCGTGATGTCGGCCTGGTTCCTGACCGGCGCGGAGTACCACGCGGAAGAGGTGGAGGTCGTCGAGCACACCTCCCCGCTCCCCGCCGACCAGGCCCTCGCCGCCCACGACCGGGTCCTGCTGCGCGGCGAGGCCGGTTCCGGCAAGACGACCCTCGTGCAGTGGCTCGCGGTCAGCGCCGCCCGCCAGGACCTGGCCGAGGGTCCCATGACGTACCTCGCCGACCGCGTCCCCTACGTCCTGCCCCTGCGCGCCCTCACCCGGCACGGCGAACGCCTGCCCGCCCCCGCCGACTTCCTCTCCGCCGTCGGCTGCCCGCTCGCCGGTTCGCAGCCCGCCGGCTGGGAGGCGCGCGTCCTGGCGGCCGGCCGCGCCCTGATCCTGGTCGACGGCATCGACGAGGTCCCCGACACCGAACGCGCCGCCACGCGCGCGTGGCTCACCGACCTCCTCGACGCCTACCCCGGCAACCGCTGGCTGGTGACCTCGCGCCCGGCGGCCGTACGGGCCGACTGGCTGGCGGACGAGGGCTTCACTGAGCTGACGCTCTCCGCGATGAACGAGAAGGAGGTGAGCGCCTTCATCGAACGCTGGCACGCGGCGGCGGCCACGGGCGCGCCCGACGAGGACGCGGCCCTCACCGCGTACGAGAGTCAGCTCCTCGCGGCGGTGAAGTCGAAGCCGGATCTCGGCCGCCTGGCCACCAACCCCCTGATGTGCGGCCTGATCTGCGCACTGCACCGCGACCGCAGGGGCTTCCTGCCGCTGGGCCGCAAGGACCTCTACAGCGCCGCCCTCTCCATGCTGCTGGTCCGCAGGGACCGGGAACGCCACATGGCCGTCCCCGAGCTGCGGGAGGAGCCGCAGCTCCAGCTGCTCCAGCGCCTCGCGTACTGGCTGATCCGCAACGGCCGCACGGTCCTGGACCGGACACGGGCGGAGACGATCATCGCGGACGCGCTGCCGGCCGTACCGGAGCTGGCCGCACTCGGCGACGCCCGCGCCGTCTACACGCACTTCCTGCACCGCAGTGGCCTGTTGCGCGAACCGGGCCCGAACACCGTCGACTTCGTCCACCGCACCTTCCAGGACTTCCTCGGCGCCCGCGCCGCCGTCGACGAGGGCGACTTCGGCGTCCTCGCCCGGCACGCGGCGGACGACCAGTGGCAGGACGTCATCCGCATGGCGGTGGCCCAGGCCCGCCCCCGCGAACGGGCGGAGCTCCTGCGGGACCTGCTGGCCCACGGCGACGCCCACACCGACGAGCGCTCCCGCAAGCGCGTCCACCTCCTCGCCGCGGCCTGCCTCGAACACGCGGCGGAACTGGCCCCGGCGGTACGCGAAGAGGTGGAGCGCAGGACCGCCGGGCTCATCCCGCCCCGGGACGCCGACGACGCCCGCGCCCTCGCGCAGGTCGGCCCCATGGTCCTCGACCTGCTGCCGGGCCCGGATTCGCTGACCGCCGAGGAGGCCCGCCTGGTGACGGTCACCGCGACCCACGTGCGCTCCGACGCGGCCATCCCCTTCCTGGCCCGCTTCGCCCGCCACCCCAGCGTCCTCGTCCGCAGCCAGCTGATGTGGGGGTGGCACCGCTTCGACTGCCGCGCGTACGCGGACCAGGTCATCGCCCATCTCGACGCCACCGCCCTGCACTTCACGCTCCGGGACGACGTACAGATCGCGGAGCTGGAGCGGCTGGGGCTGTTTCCGAGGCGGCTCGACATGCGGGTCGGCGTCTTCCCCGAGGTCGCGTCCCGCTTCCTCGTCGCCTGCGAGCCGGCCTTCCTGCTGCTCTCCTACTCCCCGGCCCACCTCACGCCGGAGGCCCTGGCCGCCCTGCACGGCCTGGAGGGGCTGAATGTCTTCAGCGTCGGCGACACCGACGAGCCCTGGAGCCTGACCCTGTTCCCCGCCGAGGCCCCGCTGACGTTCTTCGGGCTCACGGGCTCCCGCTCCTCCGTGCGGGACCTGGAGCTGCTGCCCCGCTGGCCGCTCCTTGAACGCGTCGCCTTCGGGGAGAGCGGTCCGGACTCGGCCGCCGACTGGGAGACACTCGCCCGCCTGCCCCGGCTCGCCCGGCTGCACTGCGGCTCCCGCAGCCTCGCGTACGCGTCCGAGGGGCTGAGCCTGCCGCGCCTCACCGAGCTCTGGCTCTCCCCCGACGGCGCCTGGGAGGCGGCGACGGCCCGCATCGCCACCCTGATGCCGGGGCTCCAGCGCCTCCACGTGGAGCCCCCCACCGACAGAGGGACGGCGGAAGAGCCGAGGCGGCACCTCGACGTCTCCGCCCTGCCCGACCACATCGACGTACAGGTGTGGGAGCCGTCCAAGCTCTGAGCGCCCCCTCCCCCGCCGCGCGGGGCACGGGGCACGAAAAAAGGGACTGCCCCGGAACCGTACGAAACGGTCCGGGGCAGCCCCTGTCAGCGCGCCCTGGGAGGGCTACGCCTCCTTGCTCAGGTTCGGGCCCGCGCCGCCACCGGCGGCCGACTCGATCGGCGGCACGTCGGGCAGTGCCGCCTTCTCCTCGCCGCGGAAGGTGAAGGTCTTGGTCTCGCCCTCGCCCTCCGTGCCGACGACCACGATGTGGCCGGGGCGCAGCTCGCCGAAGAGGATCTTCTCGGAGAGGGTGTCCTCGACCTCGCGCTGGATCGTGCGCCGCAGCGGACGCGCGCCGAGCACCGGGTCGTAACCCTTCTTCGCGAGCAGTTCCTTCGCGGACTGGGAGAGCTCCAGGCCCATGTCCCGGTCCTTCAGGCGCTCGTCCACCTTGGTGATCATCAGGTCGACGATCTGGAGGATGTCGCCCTGGCTGAGCTGCGGGAAGACGACGACGTCGTCCACGCGGTTCAGGAACTCCGGACGGAAGTGCTGCTTCAGCTCGTCGCTGACCTTGTTCTTCATGCGCTCGTAGTTGGACTTCGTGTCGCCCTGGGCGGCGAAGCCCAGGTTGAAGCCCTTGGAGATGTCACGGGTTCCAAGGTTGGTCGTCATGATGATGACCGTGTTCTTGAAGTCCACGACGCGGCCCTGGGAGTCGGTCAGGCGACCGTCCTCCAGGATCTGCAGGAGCGAGTTGAAGATGTCCGGGTGGGCCTTTTCGACCTCGTCGAAAAGGACGACGGAGAACGGCTTGCGGCGGACCTTCTCGGTCAGCTGACCGCCCTCTTCGTAACCCACGTAACCGGGGGGCGAACCGAAGAGCCGCGAGACCGTGTGCTTCTCGCTGAACTCCGACATGTCGAGGGAGATCAGCGCGTCCTCGTCACCGAAGAGGAACTCGGCGAGCGCCTTGGACAGCTCGGTCTTACCGACACCGGACGGGCCGGCGAAGATGAACGAACCGCCGGGCCGCTTCGGGTCCTTCAGACCCGCACGCGTACGCCGGATCGCCTTCGAGAGCGCCTTGACGGCGTCCGTCTGGCCGATGACGCGCTTGTGGAGCTCGTCCTCCATGCGCAGCAGACGGGAGGACTCCTCCTCCGTCAGCTTGAAGACCGGAATGCCGGTGGCGGTCGCGAGGACCTCGGCGATCAGCTCGCCGTCGACCTCGGCGACGACGTCCATGTCGCCGGCCTTCCACTCCTTCTCGCGCTTGGCCTTCGCCGCCAGCAGCTGCTTCTCCTTGTCACGGAGAGACGCCGCCTTCTCGAAGTCCTGGGAGTCGATGGCCGACTCCTTGTCGCGACGGACGCCCGCGATCTTCTCGTCGAACTCGCGGAGGTCCGGCGGCGCGGTCATCCGGCGGATGCGCATCCGGGAACCGGCCTCGTCGATCAGGTCGATCGCCTTGTCCGGCAGGAAGCGGTCCGAGATGTACCGGTCGGCCAGGGTGGCGGCCTGGACGAGCGCCTCGTCGGTGATCGACACGCGGTGGTGCGCCTCGTACCGGTCGCGCAGACCCTTGAGGATCTCGATGGTGTGCGGCAGCGACGGCTCCGCGACCTGGATGGGCTGGAAGCGGCGCTCCAGCGCGGCGTCCTTCTCCAGGTGCTTGCGGTACTCGTCGAGCGTGGTGGCACCGATGGTCTGGAGCTCACCGCGGGCCAGCATCGGCTTCAGGATCGAAGCGGCGTCGATGGCGCCCTCGGCGGCACCCGCACCGACCAGCGTGTGCAGCTCGTCGATGAACAGGATGATGTCGCCGCGGGTGCGGATCTCCTTGAGGACCTTCTTCAGGCGCTCCTCGAAGTCACCGCGGTAGCGGGAACCGGCGACCAGCGCGCCGAGGTCGAGGGTGTAGAGGTGCTTGTCCTTGAGGGTCTCGGGCACCTCGCCCTTGACGATGGCCTGCGCGAGGCCCTCGACGACGGCGGTCTTGCCGACGCCGGGCTCACCGATCAGGACCGGGTTGTTCTTCGTGCGGCGGGACAGCACCTGCATGACCCGCTCGATCTCCTTCTCGCGCCCGATGACCGGGTCGAGCTTGGACTCACGGGCGGCCTGCGTCAGGTTCCGGCCGAACTGGTCGAGCACCAGGGACGTGGAGGGCGTGCCCTCGGCAGGACCGCCGGCGGTGGCGGTCTCCTTGCCCTGGTAACCGGAGAGCAGCTGGATGACCTGCTGCCGCACCCGGTTGAGATCGGCGCCCAGCTTGACCAGGACCTGGGCGGCGACGCCCTCGCCCTCGCGGATCAGGCCGAGCAGGATGTGCTCCGTGCCGATGTAGTTGTGGCCCAGCTGAAGGGCCTCGCGGAGCGAAAGCTCCAGGACCTTCTTGGCACGGGGGGTGAAGGGGATGTGCCCGGACGGGGCCTGCTGGCCCTGGCCGATGATCTCCTCCACCTGCTGGCGGACCGCCTCGAGCGAAATCCCGAGGCTCTCCAGGGCCTTAGCGGCGACACCCTCGCCCTCGTGGATCAAGCCCAGGAGGATGTGCTCGGTGCCGATGTAGTTGTGGTTGAGCATCCGGGCTTCTTCCTGAGCCAGGACGACAACCCGCCGCGCGCGGTCGGTGAACCTCTCGAACATCGTTAATCGCTCCTCAGAGCGGTCAGGCAGTAAGGGGTCGGTCCCCTCCCTGTCCTTCCGCAGCTTAGTCCCGCAAGCGGGGACCGCTCATTCCAACTGCCGACACCCGGCCCCCATCTCGGGGGATCTCCTGACCGCGAACGCCGACAATTGCTCCAACCCGATGGTGCGAGACGATGTTCCCGCAGGCCAGGCAGTTACCCCCACCATCAGTACGCCGATGGCGAACGTGAGACGCCCCGAACCGCGTGTCGCCCCTCCCCACTAGGGATGTCTTACCCGTAAAGCCCGGCAGTCCATGCGGCGCACCCCCATTCCCTCCGCTACGGGCGAACACCCTTGCGCCGCCGAGTGCGCTCTTGCGCCCCGCCTCCCGCCACCGAACGCATCCGGGCGGCCACCCTGCGTAACCCGGAAGGCCTTCGGACTGTTGCTGGGACATGGCCCCCACAGTTCCTCAGCCCCGGACGCCGGTCGAGCGACGCGACCCGGTGCGGCAGTGGTACGAGAACGGACTCGGCTGGGCGACCGTGCCCGGCCCCGGCCCGGTCCGGCTGGTGACGGGGCTGCGCTTCGACGTCCTCGAACTGCCCGCGGAGGCGGGCTTCGCCGCGCTGCGCCACCTCGGGCCGAAGGCACCCGTGGCGCTGTGCGGGGAAACGATGCGGCTGCTGGTGGGCGCGGGGAGCGCCGACGAGCTGCCGGGACTGCTCGACTGGCTGGAGTGGGGGGACATCCCCCTCGGCCTCACCGCCGTCGGGGCGGGCGGACGGATCGACGCGCCCACGCCTCCGGGGTGGTCCGGCTCACGGGGGGCCGCCGTGTGGCTGCGACCCCCGGAACCCGGGTGCGAGGTGGAGCCGACGCTGCCGGCGCTCGTGTCCCTGCCCTCGGTGGGGCGAGGCGGGACCGCGCACCACAGCGACCCCGCCGTGGGCTCCGATCTCGTACGGCTCGTGGACACGGCGGCGACGCAGTGCCACCGGGTCCGGCTGCGTCGTCGCAGCCGTCAGCCGTTGGCCTTCTCGTAGGCCTCACGGATCGAGGCGGGAACACGGCCGCGGTCGTTGACCTCGAAACCGTTCTCCTTCGCCCAGGCGCGGATCGCGGCGGTGTCCTGACCACCGCTCGCCGCCGACGCGCGGGCCTTGCCGCGGCCGCCCGAACTCCGGCCGCCGGTACGCCGACCGGCCTTGACGAAGTCCTCCAGGGCGCCACGGAGCTTGTCCGCGTTGGCCGTGGTGAGGTCGATCTCGTAGGACTTGCCGTCCAACGCAAACGTCACGGTCTCGTCCGCCTCGCCACCGTCGAGGTCATCGACAAGAAGGACCTGAACCTTCTGTGCCACCGGATTTCCTTTCATCGATAACTTTGAGGCCGGCCCGCACGGCGTCGCCGCCGATTCACCGGCCCCTGTTATATGCAGTACTGCAGTACGTCGGAAAGCAAACCGCTTTTGCCGGGAAAACACAAACCCTTGGCAGAGACCAGGGGGCCGGGGAAGCCCGGAAACATGCGCGTTTCGGACATAGGCCACCGGGGCAGCCGGTCGGATCGGAATACCACAGAGGCGATCACAGATGCAGAAGCATCCGACTGTTGCCCAAGGTGTTCGGTTTCACTCGTTCGAGGCCGAGGAACTCCGCGACGCCCTCGTCATAGGAACGCAGCAGCTCGCTGTAGACATCTCCGTCGACCGGAGTCTCGCCGATCTCCACGAAGCCGTGCTTGGCGAAGAAGTGGACTTCGAAGGTGAGGCAGAAAACCTTGCGCACGCCGAGCCACCGGGCGGTCTGCAGCAACTTCCCGAGCAGCTGATGCCCCACCCCGGCCCCCTTCATCGCCGGATTCACCGCGAGGGTGCGGACTTCCGCGAGGTCTTCCCACATCACGTGCAGGGCGCCGCAGCCGACCAACTCGGCGTTGTCGTCGCGTTCCGCCACCCAGAACTCCTGGATGTCCTCGTAAAGCGTCACCGTCGCTTTGTCCAGGAGGATGCGCTCGCGGACGTAGGAGTCCAGGAGCCGACGCACGGCCGGCACATCGGAGGTGCGCGCCCGGCGGACGGAAACCGCTTTTGCGCTGAGTTCGCTGAGTTCGGGGACCTCTGCTGCCATGACGCGGACGCTACCGCTCCGCGGCGCGCTCCGCGGCGCCGGGGTTCTCCGGGCCCTGGACGATACGCATGGCGTCGGTCAGGGCTTCCCGCTGTTCCGACGACATCATGCCGAAGAAGGCGACGAGAGCGGCCGCGGGGTTGTCGCTGCGCGACCAGGCTTCGTTCATCAGTGCGGCCGCGTAGGCGGCGCGGGTGGAGACCGCCTCATATCGATAGGCGCGGCCTTCCGCTTCGCGACGCACCCAGCCCTTCTGATGGAGATTGTCCAAAACGGTCATCACGGTCGTGTACGCGATGGACCGTTCCTGCTGAAGGTCTTCCAGGACTTCTCGAACGGTCACGGGGCGGTTCCACTTCCACACCCGTGTCATGACGGCGTCTTCGAGTTCTCCCAATGGACGAGGCACAGCTGAACAATAGTGGGAGACGTCCCCGATTACGGGACATTACGGGATGTTGCCCAGCAAAAAGGGCGTACGACTCGGGGGATCCGTGAGTCGTACGCCCTGCGGGGTGCCCGGGCCGGCCGGAACGGGCCTCAGGCGTTGCTCGTGTCGGGGCGCTGGCGGAGCGCTTCGGCGCGGGAGATCGCGGCGTCCGCGGCCGCGTCCTCCTTGGCCTTGTTGGCACCGCCCTGGGTCTTCACGATCGTCACGATGAGACCGCCGAAGAACACGGCCATCACTACGGGGGGCACGAGCGCGGAAACGTAGTCCATGCCCCCAGAGTAGCTAGCCCGCGGCGAGCTGGTGCGGGGGGCCCGCCGGCGCGGGGGGCGCGGGAGGCGGGGGCGGGCCGGGGGCCGTGGGGGCGGGCGAGGGCGCCGGGCGGCGCTTGGGCGGGAAGACCTCGGCCGGGGTGGGGACCGGGCGGGGGCGCTCCTGGTCCGCGGAGGTGCGGCCGCCCGGCAGGGCCAGCAGGTGGGTGCGGGACGCGGGGACCGTGGCGGTGGCCGTGGCCGTGGCGGCGGGCAGGGGGGAGCGGGTCGGGGCCGGGACGGAGCGGCCCGCGAGGCGGGCGCGCAGGGCCCGCTCGGCCAGGACCCGGCAGCGGTCGAGCAGGGTGGCCGCGAGGGCGTTGCCGCGCAGGGCGCGCAGGGCGGCGAGGTCGTCGGGGCCCGGCTGGTAGCCGGCGCCGAGCACGTCTTCGAGGAGGGCGAGATAGCCGGACGCGGTGCCGGGCAGGGAGGCCCGGTAACGGGCGAGATCGGCCATCAGGAAGGCGCGGAGCCTGGCGCCCTCCCACACGGCCTCGTCCACCGACTCCGCGAGGCGGAGACAGTCCTGGACGTCCTCGTCATGGGCGGGGCTGCGGTGCGGGCTGGGGTGGAGGGCAAGGGCCAGAGCGCGGCGGAGCACACGCAGCTCCTCCGCGCTGAAGGCCATGCCGCCACGGGATCCGTATGGCGTGGGCATGAATTGACAATACGTGCTAAACGGACAAAATCGGGTTAACGCCAATGAAGTCGTTCCGCGCGTCTTCTGGCAGGGGCGCCTTGGGGGTGGGTGGACCGCCGCTTCGCGGCGAATTTTGCCCACCCAACCCGCCCGTCTCGCCGGGTTGGTGCTGCGAGGAACAGGCGGCCATTCGTCCGTCTCGCCGCGTTCGGTCCCCTGAGGGTGGTCAGGTGCGGGTGATGTTTCGTTCGTAGACCAGGCGGAGCCCTATCAGGGTCAGCCATGGTTCGTGTTCGTCGATGACCGCCGCCTCGCCCAGGACCATCGGCGCGAGGCCGCCCGTCGCGATGACCGTCACGTCGTCGGGGTCGCCGCCCGCGCCCGCCAGCTCGCGGGCCATGCGGTTCACGACGCCGTCGACCTGGCCCGCGAAGCCGTACAGGATGCCGGCCTGCATGGCCTCCACGGTGTTCTTGCCGATGACGCTGCGCGGCCGGGCCAGCTCGATCTTGCGGAGCTGTGCGCCGCGTACGCCGAGCGCCTCCACGGAGATCTCGATGCCGGGGGCGATGACGCCACCGGCGTACTCCCCGCGCGCGGAGACCGCGTCGAAGGTGGTGGCCGTGCCGAAGTCGACGACGATGGCCGGCCCTCCGTAGAGCTCCACCGCCGCGACCGCGTTGATGATGCGGTCGGCGCCGACCTCCTTGGGGTTGTCCATCAGGATCGGGACGCCGGTCTTGATGCCGGGCTCGACCAGGACGGCGGGGACGTCTCCGTAGTAGCGGCGGGTGACTTCGCGCAGCTCGTGCAGGACCGAGGGGACCGTCGAGCAGATCGCGATGCCGTCGATGCCGTCGCCCAGCTCCTCGCCGAGCAGCGGGTGCATGCCCATCAGGCCGTTGAGCAGGACGGCCAGCTCGTCGGCCGTGCGGCGCGCGTCGGTGGAGATGCGCCAGTGCTCGACGATGTCCTCGCCGTCGAAGAGGCCGAGGACGGTGTGGGTGTTGCCTACGTCGATCGTCAGCAGCATCAGTCGCGCACCGCTTCCCGCAGGTCGAGGCCGACGTCCAGGATCGGGGAGGAGTGGGTCAGCGCGCCCACCGCGAGGTAGTCGACGCCCGTCTGCGCGTACGCGCGGGCGTTGTCCAGGGTGAGGCGGCCCGAGGACTCCAGGAACGCGCGACCGTCCACGATCGCCACGGCCTCCGCGGTCTCGCCCGGCGTGAAGTTGTCCAGGAGGATCAGGTCGGCGCCCGCCTCCACGACCTCGCGCAGCTGGTGGAGGGTGTCGACCTCGACCTCGATCGGCACGTCCGGGAAGCGCTCGCGCACGGCCGCGAAGGCCTGCGCGACGCCGCCCGCGGCGACCACGTGGTTGTCCTTGACCAGGGCCGCGTCGGAGAGCGACATGCGGTGGTTGACGCCGCCGCCCATGCGCACCGCGTACTTCTCCAGGGCGCGGTAGCCGGGCGTCGTCTTGCGGGTGTCGCGGACCTTCGCCTTGGTGCCGTCCAGGGCGTCGGTCCACGCGCGCGTGGCCGTCGCGATGCCGGAGAGGCGGCACAGGATGTTCAGCGCGCTGCGCTCGGCGGTGAGCAGGTCGCGGGTGCGGGTGGTGATGCTCAGCAGCGTGTCGCCCGCCTCGACGCGGTCGCCGTCCTCGACGTGCCGCTCGACCTCGAACTCCTCCTCGCACACCACGGACATGACGGCCTCGGCGATGCGCAGGCCCGCCACGGTGCCCGCCTCGCGGGCGGTGAAGTCGGCGGTGGCGACGGCGTCCTCGGGAATGGTGGCGACCGTGGTGACGTCCACGCCGCCCGCCAGGTCCTCCTCGATGGCCATGTGCGCGATGTCCTCGACCTGGAGGGGGTCGAGGCCCGCCTCGGCCAGGAGGCGGGCGAGAGCGGGGTCGAGACCGCACTCCAGGGGGTCGAAGGTGTTGTCCCCGCCGCAGCCGCAGGCGTCGCCGCAGCCACCGCCTGCGGCTGAGGGGGCGGCGAGGTGGAGGTCGTCGGGGGTGCTCACGGTCACTGCTCCTGGGGACTGGGGCGGGTGGGAGGGAAGTCGGCGGTGCGGGTGGTGTGGGTGGCCAGGGTCCTGTCCGGGTTCAGGCGTACGACGATGTGGCGCCGCCAAGAGGCGTCGTCGCGGTCGGCGTGGTCCTCGCGCCAGTGGCAGCCCCGGGTCTCCTCGCGGCGCTGGGCGGCGGCCACCAGGACCCGGGCCACGCACAGGAGGTTGGTGGTCTCCCAGGTGTCGACGCCGGGCTCGGCGGTCTTGCCGTCCACGGCGAGGGCGCCCGCCGCCTCGGCGTGGATCCGGGCCAGGCGGGCCGCGGCCTCGCTGAGGGATTCGGCGGAGCGGAGCACGCCGGCGCCCTCGGTCATGACGCGCTGGATGGTGAAGCGGGCCTCGGGCGGCAGCAGGGGGTGGGACGGCGTCTCCGGCTGGGCGACGGGCTGCGGCACGCGCGCGCGCAGGGTGTTCCGCGCGTGCTTCGCCGTGATGTCGGCGACGATGCGCTCGGCGTAGACGAGGCCTTCGAGCAGGGAGTTGGAGGCGAGGCGGTTGGCGCCGTGCACGCCGGTGCAGGCGACCTCCCCGCAGGCGTACAGGCCGGCGACGGTGGTGCGGCCGTGGAGGTCGGTGCGGACGCCTCCGGAGGCGTAGTGCGCGGCCGGGGCGACCGGGATCGGCTCGGTGACCGGGTCGATGCCGTGGGCGCGGCAGGCGGCGAGGATCGTCGGGAAGCGGTGGGCCCACATGTCGGCGCCGAAGTGCCGCCCGTCGAGGTACATGTGCTCGGCGCCCTGTTCCTGCATGCGGCGCGTGATGCCCTTGGCGACGATGTCGCGGGGGGCCAGCTCGGCCAGTTCGTGCTGGCCGACCATGAAGCGCACGCCGTCGGCGTCCACGAGGTGCGCGCCCTCGCCCCGCACGGCTTCGGAGACCAGCGGCTGCTGGCCCTCGGCGTCCGCGCCGAGGAAGAGCACGGTGGGGTGGAACTGCACGAATTCGAGGTCGGAGACCTCGGCGCCCGCGCGCAGGGCGAGCGCGACGCCGTCGCCCGTGGAGACCGACGGGTTGGTGGTCGCCGAGAAGACCTGGCCCATGCCGCCGGTGGCGAGGACCACGGCGGGGGCGTGGACGGCGCCCACGCCGTCGTGCTGGCCCTCCCCCATGACGTGCAGGGAGACGCCGGCGGTGCGGCCGTCGGCGTCGGTGAGCAGGTCCAGGACCAGGGCGTTCTCGACGGTCGGGATGCCGCGTGCGCGGACCGCCTCGACCAGGGCGCGGGAGATCTCCGCGCCGGTCGCGTCGCCCCCGGCGTGCGCGATGCGGCGGCGGTGGTGGCCGCCCTCGCGGGTCAGCTCGATGGCGCCCGCGGGGCCGGTGTCGAAGCGGGCGCCGGTCTCGATCAGGCGGCGCACGGCGTCGGGGCCCTCGGTGACGAGGGTGCGCACCGCCTCCTCGTCGCACAGGCCGGCGCCCGCCACGAGGGTGTCCTCCTGGTGCTGTTCGGGGGTGTCGCCCTCGCCGAGGGCCGCGGCGATGCCGCCCTGGGCCCAGCGGGTGGAGCCGTCGTCCAGGCGGGCCTTGGTGACCACGACCGTCCGCAGGCCGGCGGCGGCGGCGCGCAGCGCCGCGGTCAGGCCCGCGACCCCGGAGCCGACGACGACGACGTCCGCGTCCAGGGACCAGCCGGGGGCGGGGGCGTGCAGCCGTATTCCGGTGGCAGTCATACGGCGGCTCCGAAGGTCAGCGGGATGTTGTCGATCAGCCTCGTGGAGCCGACCTTGGCGGCCACCGCGAGGATGGCGTCCCCGGTGTGGCCGGGGCGGACCTCGGTGAAGTCGGCCGGGTCCACCAGCGCCACGTAGTCCAGCTCCAGCGGGGGGCGCAGGCGGGCGGCCTCGTCGAGGAGCTGGCGGGCCGCGGCGACGACGGCGGCGGGCCCGCCGGACGCGGAGGGTGCCGCGGACTGGGCGACGGCGTGGGCGTCGGCCGCGGCGCGGGTCTCGCCGAGCGCGCTGAGGGCGGCGGCGCGCGCGTGGGTGGCGGGCTCGCCGGCGGCACGCGCGCGCAGCGCCTCCTGCGCGGCATGCCGGTCGCGGCCGGCGAAGAGAGCCTGGGAGAGGGCGAGGGCGGTGTGCCGCTCGTCCGGGGAGAGGTAGCGGTTGCGGCTGGAGAGGGCCAGGCCGTCGTCCTCGCGGACGGTGGGGACGCCGACGATCTCCACGGGGAAGTTCAGGTCGCGGACCATGCGGCGGATGAGGGCGAGCTGCTGGGCGTCCTTCTGACCGAACAGCGCCACGTCGGGCCGGGTGAGGTGCAGCAGCTTGGCGACGACGGTGAGCATGCCGTCGAAGTGGCCGGGGCGGGTGGCTCCTTCGAGGACCGTGCCCATGGGGCCGGCGCTCACCCGCACCTGGGGTTCGCCGCCGGGGTAGACCTCGTCCACGCCGGGGGCGAACACGGTGTCCGCGCCGGCCTGTTCGGCGATCTTGAGGTCGGCGTCGAGGGTGCGGGGGTAGCGGTCCAGGTCCTCGCCCGCCCCGAACTGCAGGGGGTTCACGAACACCGTGACGACGACCTCGCCGTCGGGGCCCGCGATGCGGCGCGCGGCGCGGATCAGCGAGGCGTGCCCCTCGTGCAGGGCGCCCATGGTCATGACGACGGCCCGGCGGCCTTCACGCGCGCGCGTGCGCAGCGGTTCGGCGGTGTGCAGGAGGGTGGTGGTCATCGGCTGCTGCCTCCTTCGGTTCCGCCGGGTCCGCCGGCGCCGCCCGCGCCGGGGACCCCGCCGGACAGGACGCCGAGGAGGTCTTCGGCCAGCTCCGGCTTGAGCAGGCCGTGGGCGAGGGCGCGGTCGGCGGTGGCGCGGGCCATCGCGAGATATCCGGGGACGGTCTGCGGGGCGTGCGCGCGCAGCTCGGCGACGTGGGCGGCGACGGTGCCCGCGTCGCCGCGCGCGACGGGGCCGGTGAGGGCCGCGTCGCCCGAGCGCAGGGCGTTGTCCAGGGCCGCGCCGAGCAGGGGGCCGAGCATCCGGTCGGGGGCGGCCACGCCCGCGGCGCGGAGCAGGTCCATGGACTCGGCGACCAGGGTGACCAGGTGGTTCGCGCCGAGGGCGAGCGCCGCGTGGTAGAGCGGGCGCATCTCCTCGGCGATCCACTCGGGCTCGCTACCCATCTCGATGACCAGCGCTTCCGCGGCGAGGCGCAGCTCCTCGGGCGCGGTCACGCCGAAGGCGCACCCGGCCAGGCGCTGGACGTCGACGGGGGTGCCGGTGAACGTCATGGCGGGGTGCAGCGCGAGCGGCAGGGCGCCGGCCCGCAGGGCCGGTTCGAGGACCTTGGTGCCGTACCGCCCGGAGGTGTGCACGAGGAGCTGGCCCGGGCGCACCGCGCCGGTCTCCGCGAGGCCTTCGACCAGGCCCGGCAGGGCGTCGTCGGGCACGGTCAGGAGCACCAGGTCGGCGCGGTCCAGCACGTCGGCCGGGGGGACGAGGGGGACGTCGGGCAGCAGGGCGGCGGCCCGGCGCACCGAGGTGTCGGACACCCCGGACACGGCCACCGGACGGTGCCCGGCGAGCTGGAGCGACGCGGCGAGCGCGGGGCCGACGCGGCCCGCTCCCACGACTCCCACCGTGAGCCTCGCGGGGCGCTCCCGCGGGTCCGGCTGATGCGATGCGTTCACGCGATGACGCCTTCCGTTCCAGTCCGCTCGGGGTACCGGACGATTTCTCGTCATGCTAACGCGATCGGCCTCCGCCGCGTCCTGCGCTGTCCACAGGCTGTGGTTATTCATATGACTGGCGGGGGCGGGCGGGCCATGCTCGGGGGATGACTGCCGATGACACGGACCAGACGCGCCCCGAGGAGCCGGCCACGTCGCCGGGCGAGGAGGCGGACCCCCGGGCCAGACGGGTGGCGGCCGCCCGGGGCGCCACCCGGATCCTGCACCGCTCCCCCCTGCACCTCCCGCTCGTCGAACGCCTAGCGGCGCTCGCGGCGGCGGCCCCCGAGGTCGTCGGCGCGGACGAGCCCGTCGACGTCTATGGAGACGGCGTCGTCGCCGCCTTGGAGGAGGAGGTCGCGCGGCTGCTCGGCAAGGAGGCGGCCGTCTTCTTCCCGACCGGCACGATGGCCCAGCAGGTGGCCCTGCGCTGCTGGGCGGGGCGCACGGGCAACGCGACCGTGGCGCTGCACCCCCAGGCACACCCCGAGCTGCACGAAGGCGGCGCCTTCGGCGCGGTCAGCGGTCTGCGTCCGGTGCACCCGACGCGTGAGCCGCGCCTGCCCACGGCCGGTGAGGTGCGGGACTTCCCGGAGCCCTTCGGGGCGCTGATGCTCGAACTGCCGCTCAGGGAGGCCGGCTTCGTCCTGCCGACGTGGGAGCAGCTCGAAGCCGTCGTGGAGGCGGCGCGGGAACGGGACGCGGTCGTGCACGTCGACGGCGCCCGGCTGTGGGAGTGCACGCGGCACTTCGGCCGCCCGCTCACGGAGATCGCGGGGCTCGCGGACAGTGTGTACGTGTCGTTCTACAAGTCTCTGGAGGGGCTGAGCGGGGCGGCGCTCGCCGGGCCGCGGACGCTCGTCGAGGAGGCGAGGGTGTGGCGCCACCGGTACGGCGGGCAGTTGTTCCAGCAGTTCCCGGCCGCCGTGTCCGCCCTGCTCGGCCTGGAGCGCGTCCTGCCGCGGCTGCCCGATTACGTCGCCCACGCGCGCGTGGTGGCCGAGGCGCTGCACGAGGGATTCGCGGCCGCCGGGGTGCCCTGGTCGCGCGTGCACCCGCGCCCGCCGCACACCCATGAGTTCCAGGTCTGGCTGCCGTACGCGGCCGACGTGCTGGACGAGGCGTCGGTGGGGCAGGCCGAGGAGACGGGCACCTGCCTGTTCGGCCGGTGGTTCGCGGACGGGCCGCCCGGCCTCTCGGTCACGGAGGTCACCGTGACCGAGGAGGGCCTGAAGTGGACGGCGGCCGACGTCAAGGAAGCGGTCGCGGAGTTCGTGCGCCGGCTCCCGCGCTGAGGCGGCCGCCGTGCAGGAGGCGGGCCAGGGCGGCGCGGACCCTGCCGTGGGCGGGGCGTTCCTCGACGACGGCACGGAAGCGGCCGTAGTCGCGCACCTCGCGGACGGCCTGCCAGTCCCGCAGGCCGGGGGCGGGCGGCGTCCGCTCGCCGTGCTGGGCGGCGCGGTAGGTGTCGAGCAGGTACTGCTGGGTGACGCTCATGACGTATCGCCTCTCGGGATAAAGGGTACTTTCCGGGCGCCAAGGGGTCACGGGGTCCCAGCGGCGCGGGATGCGGAGGTGGCGGGGGATGTGGTGGTCGTCCGGAGGCTTCGGCGGCTCCGGCGATGACCTCAGCCTGCTCCCGCGGGACCGCCCCCGTCGCGTCGATTGACGGTGCTCGTCAATCGGCGGCGGCGCTGTCGGTGGCGCGGTGCACCATGGGGCCATGAGCGTGAGCATCGACATCAGCGGGCTGTCCCACCAGCGGATCCACGTCGTGCCCTCGCCCCTGGCGGAGCTGGGCATGGCGCTGCACGCGCTGTCCGAGCCGGGCCATCACCCGGGCCTCCAGGGCTGGGCGACGGCCGTCTCGGCCCGCCTGGACCCCTGCCTGGCGGACCGCTTGTGCGAGGCCGACTTCCTGTGGCGCTCGACGTTCTCGGACGTGTTCGCGCCCTTCGCGGGCCTGCCCGGGCAGAGCGCGCTGCCCGGGGCCACGCTCGCCGAGGAGCTCGACCAGCTGGACAAGCTGACGGACGAGCAGTTCGTGGACGCCGCCCTGGAGTTCACCTGCCAGACGACGTACTCCGAGCCGGAGCGCGACATCCTGGCCGATCCCGCCGTGCAGCGGCGCGCGCTGGACCTGGCCGCCGCCCGCGGCCCGCAGCAGGTGCGGTTCACCCGGCGGCTGCTGGAGGAGCCGCCCGCCGTGCGCGCGTGGCTGCGCCAGCTGCTGCAGGACTGCGACGAGGCGTTCTTCGCCGACACCTGGGCCCGGCTGAGCCACCAGCTGGCCGCGGACGCCCGCCACAAGACCGAGCTGCTGCGCCGCAAAGGACTTGCGGAGGCCCTCAAGGCGATCTCCGGGGCGGTGTCCCTGGACGAGAGCGGCCGGCGCATCGTCGTCGACAAGATCTCCACGGGGCACACGACCACGGGCGCCGGCGGACTGGTGCTCGTCCCGACCAGCCTCGGCTGGCCGCATCTGATGGTGCTGCACCGCAAGGGCTGGCAGGCCGCCATCACGTACCCCGTCAGCGCTCCGGGCCTCACCGCCCCGCCCACCGTGGAGCAGCTGACCCGCCGCATGTCCGCGCTCGCCCACCCGGTGCGGATGCGCCTGTGCCGCCATCTCGCGCGCGGGGCGTACACCACGAGCGAGCTGGCCGACGCGCACGGCATGACGGCGCCCGAGATATCCCGGCACCTGAGCGTCCTGAAGAAGGCCGAGCTGATCACCACGCGCCGCCGCGGACGCTATGTGCAGCATCAGCTGGACATCGGCGTGGTGTCCCGTCTGGGCAGCGACTTCATCGAGGGAGTACTGCGCTAGGACGCGCTTCGTGAGCCCCGCCGCGGGACCCTCGGGTCACGCTTTCAGGAACCGCCCCCGGCCCGTACGAGCCCCGTCTCGTAGGCGAGGACGACGACCTGCACGCGGTCCCGCAGGTCGAGCTTGGTCAGGATGCGGCCGACGTGCGTCTTGACCGTGGCCTCCGAGAGCACGAGCCGCGCCGCGATCTCGCCGTTCGACAGGCCCTGCGCGACGAGCACCATCACCTCGCGCTCGCGGCTGGTCAGGCGCTCCAGCCGCTTGTGCTGCGGCTGTCCGCCCGCGTTCGGCAGCATCGGCGCGAAGCGGTCCAGCAGGCGCCGTGTGGTGGACGGCGCGACCACCGCGTCACCGCTGTGCACGGCGCGGATCGCGGCGAGCAGGTCCCCCGGGGGCACGTCCTTGAGCATGAAGCCGGAGGCGCCCGCCTTCAGCCCCGAGAAGGCGTACTCGTCCAGGTCGAAGGTGGTCAGGATCAGCACCTTCGGCGGGTTCGGGTCCTGGCAGACGCGCCGGGTCGTCTCGACGCCGTCCAGCTTGGGCATGCGGACGTCCATGAGCACCACGTCGACCTTGGTGGCGCGGAGCACCTCGAGGGCCTCGACCCCGTCACCCGCCTCGGCGACCACCTCCATGTCCGGCTGCGCGGCGAGCACCATCCGGAACCCGGTGCGCAAGAGCGCCTGGTCGTCGACGAGCATGACGCGGATCGACATCTTGGGGTGTCCCTTCGAGGGTCAATGCGGGGGGAAAGCACCGGTGACAGGTGTCATCGCCGGACATGATCGAGTTCAGTGTGCCGGTTTGAGGGGCAGCAGCGCGCTGATCCGGAAGCCGCCGCCCGGGCGCGGACCGGCGTCCAGGGTGCCGCCGACCATGCCGACGCGCTCCCGCATGCCGATCAGCCCGTGCCCGCGGCCGTCGGCGCCGCCGTCCTCGTACAGCTCGTGGGGGGCGCCCTTGCCGTCGTCCTCGACGAGCAGCCCGAGGCCGTCGTCGAAGTAGACGAGGCGCACGCTCGCACCGGCGTGCTCGCCGCCGTGCTTGCGGGTGTTCGTGAGCGCTTCCTGCACGATGCGGTACGCGGTCAGCTCCACGCCGCTGGGCAGCGGGCGCGGGGTCCCCTCGACCTTGTAGTCGACGGGCAGGCCCGCCGTGCGCACCTGCTCGATCAGCTCGTCGAGCTGCTCCACGTCGGGCTGCGGGACGTACTCGGAGCCCTCCTCGGGCTCTCCCGTGCGCAGCACGCCGAGCAGGCGGCGCATCTCGGCCAGCGCCTGGCGGCCGGTCCCCGAGATGGTCTCCAGGGCCTTCTTGGCCTGATCGGGCGCGGCGTCCATGACGTAGGCGGCGCCGTCCGCCTGGACGACCATCACCGAGACGTTGTGCGCGACGACGTCGTGCAGCTCCCGCGCGATGCGGGCCCGCTCGGCCGCCACCGCGACCTTCGACTGGGCCTCGCGCTCCTTCTCCAGGCGGGCGGCGCGCTCCTCCAGTTCGGCGAAGTACGCGCGGCGGGTGCGGATGGAGTCGCCGAGGACCCAGGCGAGCGCGAAGGGGACGATCTGGAAGATCGTGTAGAAGACGTTGCCGAGGACGGAGGTGCCCGTCACGGGCCAGCGCAGCGACGCCAGGGGGGCCGCGCACAGGCCGCCCACCAGGGCGAACCGCGAGGCCCACTGCGGCCCGTCGGCGGCCGCGGTGTAGATGACCACCAGCATGGCGAAGTTCGCCGGCATGATCTCCAGGTCGATGACGAGCTGGCAGGCGCCGAGGACCGCGGCGAGCACGAGCATCGGCCCGGTCATCCTCCGGCGCAGCGCGATCACCAGGGAGTACCCGAGGACGAGCGGGATCGCCGGAATGACCGGCAGGTCGTCGTCCACACCGGACATGGACACCAGACCGATACCGGAGACGCCGAGGAGGACGACGGCCCAGAAGGCGTCGACCCATGTCGGGTGTCTGCGGAGAAAGTCATAGAGGCGCTGCACGTAACCCAGCGTAGGCAGGCCCGCGGTGCCCCGGGGTCAACCGGAGGGGCGATCCGCGGGGAGCACGTGTACTCCCCAAGGTGGAGGCCCCCTTAGCCTGCGGTCTGTGACGAACGACGAGCACGGTGACGCGGCGGGCGGTCCGCGCGGCTGGCGCGAGGCCGCCGAAACGGCCCTGTACGGCCCCGAGGGCTTCTACCGCCGCCCCGAAGGGCCCGCCGGCCACTTCCGCACGTCCGTGCACGCCACGCCGCTCTACGCGGCGGCGGTGGCCCGCCTCCTGTGCCGGGTGGACCGGCGGCTCGGCCACCCGGAGGAGGTCGCCTTCGTCGACATGGGCGCGGGGCGCGGCGAGCTGACGGCGGGCGTTCTCGCCGCGCTCCCCGCCGACGTGGCGGCACGCGTGCGCGCGTACGCGGTGGAGCGCGCGGAGCGCCCCCGGGGGCTCGATCCGCGCATCGCCTGGCGGGATGCGCCCCCGGCCGGCGTGAGCGGCCTGCTCTTCGCCAACGAGTGGCTGGACAACGTCCCCGTGGACGTCGCCGAGGTGGCCGCCGACGGAACAGTGCGCCGTGTCCTCGTGCGCGAGGACGGTTCCGAGGCGCTGGGCGGGCCCGTGGCCGGGCCGGACGCGGCGTGGCTGGCGCGCTGGTGGCCGCTGGCGGACGAGCCCGGCCTGCGCGCGGAGATCGGCCGCCCGCGCGACGAGGCGTGGGCGGCCGCCGTGGCGTCCTTGGCACGCGGCCTCGCCGTCGCCGTCGACTACGCGCACGCCAAGGGGAACCGGCCGCCCTTCGGGACGCTCACGGGCTTCAGGGCGGGCCGCGAGACGCCTCCCGTGCCGGACGGCAGCTGTGACCTCACGGCCCATGTGGCGCTGGACGCCTGCGCCGGGGAAGGCGCCGAGCTGCTCACCCAGCGGGCGGCGCTCGCCGCGCTCGGGGTGAGCGGCGGCCGCCCCCCGCTCGCCCTGGCCTCCACCGACCCGGCGGCGTACGTGCGCGCCCTGTCGCGCGCGGGGCAGGCCGCCGAGCTGACGGCGCCCGGCGGCCTCGGGGACTTCGGGTGGCTGCTCCAGCCGGTCGGCCTGCCCGGCGGCGCGGCGCTACTTGTCGATGTCGCCGACCACGAAGAAGAGTGACCCGAGGATCGCCACCATGTCCGCCACGAGCTGCCCCGGCAGCAGTTCGGCCAGCGCCTGGATGTTGTTGTACGACGCCGAGCGCAGCTTCAGGCGGTAGGGGGTCTTCTCGCCCTTGGAGACCAGGTAGTAGCCGTTGATGCCGAGGGGGTTCTCCGTCCACGCGTACGTGTGGCCTTCGGGGGCCTTCAGGACCTTCGGCAGGCGCTGGTTGATCGGGCCCCGCGGGAGTTCGACGAGCCGGTCCAGGCAGGCGTCGGCGAGGTCCAGGGCGTTGTGGGTCTGCTCCAGGAGGCACTCGAAGCGGGCCAGGCAGTCGCCCTCCTGGCGCGTGACGACCTTCAGGGTGTCCTGGAGTTCGCCGTAGGCCAGGTAGGGCTCGTCGCGGCGCAGGTCGAAGTCGACGCCGGAGGCGCGGGCGATGGGGCCGCTCACTCCGTAGGCGTGCACCGCCTCGGCGCTCAGGACGCCGACGCCGCGCGTGCGGCCCCGGAAGATCTCGTTGCCGAGGACGAGCCGGTCGTAGACGTCCATGCGCGAGCGCACCGAGGCGACGGCCGCACGCGCGCGGGAGGGCCAGCCGGCGGGCAGGTCCTCCTTGAGGCCGCCCACGCGGTTGAACATGTAGTGCATGCGGCCGCCGGAGATCTCCTCCATCACGTTCTGCAGCTCCTCGCGCTCGCGGAACGCGTGGAAGACCGGGGTGATGCCGCCCAGCTCCAGGGGGTAGGACCCGAGGAACATCAGGTGGTTCAGCACGCGGTTCAGCTCCGCGAGCAGGGTTCGCGTCCACACCGCGCGCTCGGGGACCTCCATGCCCAGCATCCGCTCGACGGCCATCACCACGCCCAGCTCGTTCGAGAACGCCGACAGCCAGTCGTGGCGGTTGGCCAGCATCACGATCTGCCGGTAGTCCCGGGCCTCGAAGAGCTTCTCCGCGCCGCGGTGCATGTAGCCGATCACCGGCTCCGCGTGCTGGATGCGCTCGCCGTCCAGGACGAGGCGCAGCCGGAGCACGCCGTGCGTGGACGGGTGCTGGGGGCCGATGTTGAGCACCATGTCGGTGCTCTCGGCCGCGCCGCCGATGCCGAGCGTGGTCTGCGTGGTGGTCTCCGCCGTGGGACTCATGCGCACAGTCTCTCGTACGCGCTCTCGTACGCGCTCCCCGCGCGGACGCGGCCATCGGGCCTACGCGGCTGTCGGAGGGCGTACGTACGCTGGGGGGCATGGAAACGGGGACGGCAGGGACCGCTGGACCGGCGGGGGCACGGGTCGAGCCGGGGTGGACGGGGCTGCCGCGGGGCCTGCTGAGGATGCGGCGGCTGCTGCTGGTGGCCTGGCTGGTGCCGCTCGCGGCGGCGACCGGCGTGCTGCTCGGCCTCTTCGCGGGCCCGGTGTGGGCGGCCTGCGCGCTGCTGCCGCTCTCCGTCGTGGCGGGCGGCTGGCCGCTGCTCGGGCGCAACTGGCGCTCGTGGCGCTACGCCGAGCGCGCCGACGACCTGCTCATCAGCCGGGGCGTGCTGTGGCGCGAGGAGACCGTGGTGCCCTACGGGCGGATGCAGCTCGTCGAGGTGACGTCCGGGCCCGTGGAGCGGCACTTCGGCCTGGCGAGCGTGCAGCTGCACACCGCGGCCGCCGCCACCGACGCCCGCATCCCCGGACTGCTCCCTGAAGAGGCCGAGCGGCTGCGCGACCGTCTGACGGAGCTGGGCGAGGCCCGATCGGCGGGGCTGTGAGCGGCGAGGGGGCGGCCGAGGGCGGCGGGGCGCCGCACGACGTACGGGACGCCCCGGACGCCGGCGGGCCGGTGGAGACCGCGGCCGTGACCGAGCGGCGGCTGCATCCCGTGACGCCGCTGCGGCGCGCCTGGGCGCCCTTCGCGGTCCTGGTGGGCTGGTCCGTCCACGACCCGAACGGCACCCAGCAGCGCCTGACCGAACTGACCGCCACCACGCTGCTGCTGGGCTGCCTGGCCGTGGTCCTCGGAGGCGCCGCGTACGGCTTCCTGAGCTGGTGGTTCACCCACTTCGCGGTCACCGAGACCGAACTGCGCATCCGGACCGGGCTGTTCTTCCGGCGCACCGCCCACATCCGGCTCGACCGGCTCCAGGCGGTCGACGTGACGCGGCCGCTGCTGGCCCGGATCGCGGGGGTCGCCAAGCTGAAGATGGACGTCGTCGGGGCGGACACCAAGGACGAGCTGGCCTATCTCGGCGAGCGCGACGCCGCCGAACTGCGGGCCGAACTGCTCGCGCGCGCCGCCGGTTTCACCCCGGCGCGTGCCCGCGAGGTCGGCGAGGCGCCGGTGCGGGGCCTTCTGCACGTACAGCCGCGCATGCTGGCCCTCTCCCTGATGCTGACCGGCGCCCCCTGGGCGATGCTCGTCGCCGCGGCCGTCGTACCGGCCTTCCTGTGGTTCGCCACCCACAACCTGTGGACAGTACTCGCCACCGGGCTGCCGATCCTGGGCGGCGCGTTCGCCGGCAGTGTCGGCCGCTTCGTCAAGGAGTACGACTGGACGGTGGGCGAGTCCCCCGACGGCCTGCGCATCGACCGCGGGCTGCTCGACAAGGCGCACGAGACGGTGCCGCCGGGCCGCGTGCAGACCGTGCACATCGTGCAGCCGCTGCTGTGGCGGCGGCGCGGCTGGGTGCGGGTGGAGCTGGACGTGGCGGGTTCGGCGGGCGGCGTGCTGGTGCCGGTGGCGCCGCGGGAGCACGCCGAGGCGGTCATCGGGCGGATCCTGCCGGGCACGCGCGTGCCGGACCCCGCGGAGCTGTCCCGGCCTCCCGCGCGGGCGGCGTGGTGCGTGCCGCTGTGGTGGAAGGGCTACGGCCTCGCGGTGACGGACACGGTGTTCGCGGCGCGGCACGGTCTGTTCAAGCGCCGTCTGTCGCTGGTGCCGCACGCCAAGGTACAGAGCGTACGGCTGTCCCAGGGGCCCTGGGAGCGGTTCAGGGGCGTGGCCGACGTACGCGTCGACACCGGGGCCGACAAGACGGTGACGGCCCGTCTGCGGCCCTTCGCCGAGGCGGCCGAGCTCCTCCACTCCCAGGCGGACCGCTCCCGCACGGGCCGCAAGGAGGCCCGCCCGGACCGCTGGATGACCCCCTAAGGGGCGCCTGCCTCGTGTGAAGGCCGGGCCCCGCAAGACCGACGAGGCCGGTACCCCCGACGCTGCTCGACGGATCCCTGCCCCGCCGCGAGGCGCCCCCGCACGATCAGCGAAGCGCCTACGCGCGGAGCGCCGTCCGCAGGCCCGCGACGTCGATCTGTTCCGTCTCGTCGTGCGCGGTCAGGTCGATGACCTGGCCGACGCCCCGCGCCGCGTCATCCTCGGGCGCGTCCTTGAACTCCGCCTCGGTCTGCGCCTTGTGGACCGCGAGGGCCTCCTCGCCCACCACATCGGCGAGGTCCTCGTTCTGCACCGACTCCAGCGCGGCCGGGGCCGCGCCCTTCGTGCCGAAAAAGTCGAACTCTCCCTGGGGCGCCGTGCGCCGCGCCGGTACGGGCGGCGCGACGGCGACCGCGCGCTCGTGCCCGCCGAATCCATCGGCCGCCCCGGACTTCCCCCGCGACTCGTCCTCCGCTTCCCGCCGCACCTCGGGCACCGGCGCCGCCTTGGGCGCCAGCCGGTCGAGGGCCGCGTTGGCCCGCAGGAAGAGCGACGCCGTCGGACGCGCGTCCGCCCCGGCGGCGGACGGCCCTGCGGCACGACCACTGTCATCCCGCGAGGCCGACCTGCCGGCGGCACTCGTGGCGCGCCCCGCCGGCACCGGCGCTCCCGCCCGTACGGCGGGCACCAGTTCGGACGCTCCCGTACCGCCGCCCGCTGCGGAACCCTCGTCGGACGCCGACAGTTCGGGCGTGGCCGAGGTCGCCTCGATGGCGAGCAGCCGCCGCCCCTCCAGGGCGCTGGCCCGCTCGGTCTCGGCGGTCGCGTACCGCCGCAGCAGCGCGGCGTGTTCGTTGCGCAGCGCGGCCAGCTCGGCCCGCTTGGCGCGCAGCTTGGTCTCCAGCCTGCCCCGCAGCTCGCGGGACTCCTCGAGGTCGGACTCGGCCTCGGCCAGCCGCTCCTCGTAGCGCCACTCGTCGCTCGCTCGCGCGCGCGTGAGTTCGGCGACGCGCCGTCCTGCCGCCTGGTCCCAGCGACGCATGACGACCGAACCGACGACGGCGGCGGCCGCCGCGGCCGCGACGAGCCCGCGGAGCACGACCGGTTCCGCGAACATCCAGGCGCCGCCGGCGCACAGAACGGAGACGCCTGCGACCGTCGAGGGGGGAAGCAGCCTGTGCAGGGGTGGGGAATGGCGGTGACGTCCACGTGGCATGGCCAGAAACTTACCGCGCGTAGGCGAAGTATGGTGCCCCGCCCGCCAAAAAGCAGGTCTCTCATCGGTGACTCGCCGCAACTCCCCGCCCCTTCCCCGCTTTACCGCCGTCTGATCGACTTCCTGATCCAGATCCTGATCGGGTCGCTGACCGGGTTCCTGTCCGGGTGCCTGATCAGGATCTCGACCGGGTTCCTCGTCAGCCTTCGATCAGACCCTTGGACTTCAGGTACTCCTGGGCGACATCCGCTTCCTTCTGCCGCTCCTCGTCGACCTTCCGGTTGAGTTCGACGAGGTCTTCCGTCGTGAGCGTCTTCGTCAGCTTCGCGAGCGCGGCGGCTATCTCCTTGCCGCCCGCCTCCTCGGCGTTGACCACGGGAAGGATGTTGTCCGCGTTCTGCAGCTTCTTGTCGTCCTCGAGGATCACGAGGTCGTAGTTCTTCAGCGTCGCGTCGGTCGTCGTGGTCAGCACCAGCTGGTCCGTGCCGTTCTTGACGGCCTGCTTGGACTGCGTCGTGCCGACGCCCTTGGGGTCGATTCCGGCGACATCGATCCCGTACTTCTTCTTCAGGCCGGGCGCGCAGAACGGCCGCGACTCGCATTCGTCGCCCGCCGCGATCTTGACCTTCTCGCCCGACCTGCCGAGATCCGAGAGCGTCTTGAGCTTGTGCTTGTCGGCGTATTCCTTGGAGACCGCGAACGCGTTCTGGTCGACCGCCTCGCCCGCCGGCAGGACCTTCAGCCCCTGCGGCTTCGCGAGCTTCTCCAGGGCGCTCACCGTGGCGTCGAGATCACTGGAGGCGACGGCCTCGGCCTTCGGGCCGTTCTTCTCCAGGTTGAGGAATTCCGCGAGGGTCGCCGCGTATTCGGGCGCGACGTCGATCGAGCCCTTCTTCAGTTCGGGCTTGTAGATCTCGCGGTTCTGCACGGTCTTGACCTGCGTGTCATATCCGGCGTCCGCGAGAACGCCCGCGTACAGCTCGGCGAGCACCTTCTGCTCGGTGAACCGCGCCGAACCCACCACCAGCGAGCCCTTCTTGCCCCCGCCCACCTTGTCCGCGCCCTTGCCGTCGTCCTCCAGGCGGTCCCCGCCACACGCGGCGAGCCCCGCGGTCAGCGCCACGACGACCGCGGCCGCCCCTGCCATCCGTCGCGCGCGACGCGTTGTGCTGTTCATCGGTGAACCACCATTTCGAAAAGGAGAGAAGTCGGTACTCGGGCAGTCGGAACTCGGGTAGTCGGAACTCAGGCGGACGGCACTCAGCGGGTCGCCCCGCCCGACCGCCGCATGGGGTCGAAGACGCGTCCCACCAGTGCGAGGACGCCCTCCACCAGGAGCGCGAGCAGCGCCACCAGGAAGGCACCCGCGACCACTTGCGGGGTGTCCTGGAGGTTGAACCCGGCGGTGATGATCCGGCCGAGGCCGCCCTCGCCCGCCATCGCGGCGAGCGTGGCCGTCGCGACGACCTGCACCCCCGCGGACCGCACCCCCGTCATGATCAGCGGATACGCGAGCGGCAGCTCTACCCCCACGAACAGCTGCCGGCCGCTCATGCCCATCCCGCGCGCGGCCTCCACCACCGCCCGGTCCACCTCGCGCATGCCGAGGTAGGCGTTGGTCAGCAGCGGCGGCACCGCGAAGAGGACCAGCGCGATCAGCGTCGGGGCGTCGCCGTGCTCACCGAGCGGGGTGAGCGTGAGCAGGATCAGCAGGGCCAGCGTCGGGACCGCGCGGCCGACGTTGGAGATGTTGACCGCGAGGGCACCGCCCTTGCCGATGTGCCCGAGCCACAGCGCGAGGGGCAGCGCGATCAGGCAGGCGACGGCGAGGCAGACCCCGCTGAAATAGAGGTGCTCGGCGAGGCGGTGCCACACGCCCTTCTCGCCCTGCCAGTTGGCGCCCGTGGTCAGCCAGTCGTACGCACCGGTGATCGCGTTCATGCGGGTTCAGCCACCTTGGCCGCGCCCGCGTCGCGCGCGGGGCGGTTCGTCCGTATGCGAGGGACCCGCGTCCATGGCGTCAGCCAACGCTGGAGTCCGAGCAGCAGCAGATCGGCGACGACGGCGAGGAGCACGCACAGCACGGAGGCCGTGAGCACCTGGGCCTTGAAGGTCGTGTCCAGGCCGTCGAGGATGAGGGTGCCGAGCCCGCCGTAGTCCACGATGGCGCCGACCGTGGTCAGCGCGACCGTGGAGACCGTGGTGATGCGGACGCCGGCCAGCAGCGCGGGCAGCGCGAGCGGCAGTTCCACCTCCCACAGCAGGCGCAGCGGGCCGTACCCCATCCCCCTGGCGGCGTCACGCGCCTCGTCGGGGACGGCCTCCAGGCCGGCCAGGATGTTGCGCACGAGGACCGTGAGGGAGTACAGCACCAGGCCCGTGACGACCAGCGAGGCGGAGAGGCCGAAGAACGGCAGGAGCAGCGAGAACATCGCGAGCGAGGGGACCGAGTACAGCACGGTCGTCACGCCGAGGATCGGGCCCGTCAGGAAGCGCCAGCGCCGGGCGAGCAGCGCCAGCGGCAGCGACACGGCGAGGCCGATCGCCACCGAGGCGAGCGTGATGCCCACGTGCTGCAGGGTCGCGTCGGTCAGCTCCTGGCTGCGGGTGCGCAGGTACTCCCCGCAGATCCAGTCGTTCGTCACGAGACAGTTCCGCTCGGCCACGCGCCCACACCTCCCCCGAATCCGCGAACGTATGCCGCACACACGTCCCCCCGTGTCTGGCGACCCTAACGCGCGGCACCGACAATCGCCGAGAGTCGTCGTACGGCCGCAACACCGCCGTCACGCGCAGCCCGCCGCTGCCCGCCACAATGGGGAAACATGATCCGGTTCGAGCACGTCACCAAGCGCTATGCGGACGGCACCACCGCCGTCGACGATCTGTCCTTCGAGGTCGCCGAGGGCGAACTGGTCACCCTCGTCGGCCCTTCGGGCTGCGGCAAGACGACCACCATGAAGATGGTGAACCGGCTCATCGAGCCGAGCGAGGGCCGGATATCCGTCGACGGCGACGACATATCCGCGATCGACCCCGTGCGGCTCAGGCGCCGCATCGGCTATGTCATCCAGCAGGTGGGCCTCTTCCCGCACAAGACCGTCCTGGAGAACACGGCGACCGTCCCGCACCTCCTCGGCGTCAAGCGCGGCAAGGCCCGCGAGCGCGCCGCCGAACTCCTCGACCTCGTCGGCCTCGACCCCGCCGTCTTCGGCGACCGCTACCCCGAGCAGCTCTCCGGCGGCCAGCGCCAGCGCGTCGGGGTGGCCCGCGCCCTGGCGGCCGATCCGCCGGTGCTGCTGATGGACGAGCCGTTCGGCGCGGTCGACCCGGTGGTGCGCGAGCACCTGCAGAACGAGTTCCTGCGGCTCCAGCAGGCCGTGCGCAAGACCGTGCTCTTCGTCACGCACGACATCGAGGAGGCGGTCCGCCTCGGTGACCGCATCGCCGTCTACGGCCAGGGCCGCATCGAGCAGTTCGACACCCCCTCGACGGTCCTCGGCGCCCCGGCCAACGCGTACGTGGCCGACTTCGTCGGCGCGGACCGGGGCCTGAAGCGGCTCTCCGTGACGCCCATCGAGGAGGGCGACCTGGAACAGCCCCCCGTCGTGCACCTGGACGACGCGCTGCCCAGGGAGCTCGACGCCCGCTGGGCGGTCGTCCTGGACGGTGCCGACAACCTGCACGGCTGGATCTCCGCCGAACACGCGCGTGCGGGCAAGGGCACGGTCCGCGAACACGCCCGCCGCATGGAGGCGTGGCTGCCGGTGGGCGCGAGCCTGAAGCAGGCGTTCGCGACGATGCTCCAGCACGACGCGGGCTGGATCGCGGTCATCGACAAGGACAGCGAGGGCCGCTTCCTCGGCGTGCTCACCCCGGCCCGGCTGCACGAGGCGCTGCGCCGCTCGACGGCGGCGGACGCGCGGGACATCGCGCGGGCGGAGGTGGAACTGGAGACGATCGCGGCCATCGCCGCCGACTGACCGCCGCTCACCTCGGCCGCCCGGTGCGTCAGTTGTCGTTCAGGCGCCCGCTCAGCCACTGCAGGGTGGCGGGGATCTCCCTGCGCCAGGTGTTGAAGTTGTGCCCGCCGCTGTTGAGCGTGATCGACGACACGCGCGTGGGCGCCTTCACCTTGTCGATGAACCTCAGGGTGTCGCGGTAGTTGTCCTCGCCCTTCTTGCTGCTGGTCACCAGGAGGGACGTCTTGGGCGCCGGCTTGTGGTCGAGGTACCACATGAGGTCGGCGTCGCGCTCCAACTGCTCGTCGCCGTGGAAGAGATCACCGGTGGTGACGTCGATGGGCGCCTTGTAGTACGCGGACAGGCCCGCGGCGGCGCCGTACCGGTCGGGGTGGTGGACGGCGAGCTTCAGGGCGCAGTAGCCGCCCGTGGAGTCACCGATGACGCCCCAGTTCTGGGCCTTGGTGCCCACCCTGTAGTGCTGCGAGATCGCGTCGGGCAGGTCCTTGGCGAAGAACGTCTCGGTCTGCGGGCCGCCGGGGATGTCCACGCACTCCGTGTCGCGCGGCGGTGCCACGGTGGGCCGCATCATGATCAGGATCATCGGCTGCATCCTGCCCTCGCCGGCCAGCCGGTGGGCGGTCTGGGGGTAGTGCAGCCCTTTGATGAGCGCCTCTGCGGTGCCCGGGTAGCCGGTCAGGGCCACGGTCGCGGGGAACGTGCGGTTGCGGTACTGCGGCTGGAAGTACTCGGGGGGCAGGTAGACGTAGGCGGGGCTGCCTATCTTCGACTCCCGGCCGCCCACCTCGATCTTCTGGATCTGGCCCCCGGTGACGGGCCGGTTGCCCCCGGGCACGTTCACCGTCTGGGTGTCGACGACCTTCACGGGGCCCGAACCCCCTTTGGCCGGATCGTGGTCCACCACTATCCCCGGACTCGTCTCCTGCCCGAAGAGATCGGCCCAGGTGGCGTAGAAGCCGAAGGCCTGGTTGGCCGCCAGGCCCACCGCGGCGAAGACCATGACCTGGGTGGCCAGGAGCAGGCCGACCCGACCCGTGACCGCCTTCCAGGTACGGCCGGCGAGCCGCGGCCAGAGCCAGATGGTGCCGACGAAGAGCACTACGGCCAGCAAGACCGCAAGGGCGAGGACCTTGTTGCTCGTGAGACCCATGGGGTGTTCCTGCCTGCGCTTTCTACGTGCCGTCGCCCCGGGCGGACCGCGGCGTCACTTACCGTCGCCACGGACGTGCCGCGGCGTCACCTATCATTGCCCCGGGCCTGCCGCGGCTTCTCCTCACGTTGCCCCGGGCCTGCCGTGGCGCGACCGACCGGAGCCGAGGCCTCGTCGGCACCCGCCGAAGGCCGTGCCCTACTTTTCCAGCGGTTTCCGGTCGGGAATGAACCCGTTCCCCTGAAGGACCGTCCTAGAGGGCGCAATGGTGCCGGATGCCGCTTTGGCACCGGATTCAAGCTCTCTCGCACAACTACGGGATGCGATGTCTGTCAGGATAGATGGGGAAAAGTCGGGTGGGGTTCCGGGCGGTGACACCCGCCACCGCGACGGCCGCCTCCACCGGATCACGCGCGGCCCGCGCCCCGAGGCCGTGCCGACCCTCGTCGCCAGAGCCTGCACGCTCGTAGGGCTGCTGAACGTCGCGGCGGGTGTCTTCCCGCGCTTCAGGTACAGCCGCATGCACGCCCTCGCCGAGGTGCTCCCCGGCGCGCTCGGCCCCTTCGCGGCCGCGCTCGCGCTCAGCTCCGGCATCCTGCTGCTGCTGCTCGCGCACGGCCTGCGCCGCCACAAGCGCCGCGCCTGGCGGGCCGCCGTAGTGCTGCTGCCCGCGGGCGCCGTGGCGCAGTTCGCCTACCGCCACTCGGTGATCGGTGTGGTGATCTCACTGGCGCTCCTCGCCCTGCTGCTGCGCCACCGGAGTGAGTTCACGGCCCTGCCCGACCCGCGCAGCCGCTGGCGGGCGCTCGCCAACTTCGTGCTCCTCGGCGCCGGGTCGATCCTGCTCGGCCTGGTGATCGTGAGCGCCCACCCCGGCAAGGTCATCGGGGACCCCAGCATCACGGAGCGCCTGGAGCACGTCCTGTACGGGCTCTTCGGCTTCGAGGGCCCGGTCGGCTACTACGGCAACACGTCCTGGACCGTCGGCTTCTCGCTGGGCGCCCTCGGCATGCTCACCGCCCTCACCACCATCTACCTGGCCTTCCGCCCGGAACACCCGGCCGCACGCCTCACCGAGGACGACGAGACGAAGCTGCGCGCGCTGCTCGACAAGCACGGCGCGCGCGACTCGCTCGGCCACTTCGCGCTCCGCCGCGACAAGGGCGTCGTCTTCTCCCCCAGCGGCAAGGCCGCCGTCACCTACCGCGTCGTCTCCGGGGTGATGCTCGCCAGCGGTGACCCCATCGGCGACGTCGAGGCCTGGCCCGGCGCCATCGAGCGCTTCATGGACGAGGCCAAGGCCCACTCCTGGACGCCCGCCGTCATGGGCTGCTCCGAGACGGGCGGCGAGGTCTGGACCCGCGAGACCGGACTGGACGCCCTCGAACTGGGCGACGAGGCGGTGGTGGACGTCGCGGATTTCTCCCTGTCCGGGCGTGCGATGCGCAACGTACGCCAGATGGTCAAGCGGATCGAGCGCAATGGCTACGAGACGCGCGTACGGCGCATCCGTGACCTCGGTGAGCGGGAACTCGCCAAGATCCAGCGGGCCGCCGACGACTGGCGCGGCACCGACACCGAGCGCGGCTTCTCCATGGCGCTCGGCCGCATCGGCGACCCGAACGACGGCGACTGTCTGATCGCCACCGCCCACAAGGCCGACGAGGCACCGGGGCCCTATGGAGACCTCAAGGCCGTCCTCCACTTCGTCCCCTGGGGCAAGGACGGCGTCTCCCTGGACCTCATGCGCCGCGACCGCTCCGCCGACCCCGGCATGAACGAACTGCTCATCGTGGCCGCCCTCCAGGCCGCCCCGAAACTGGGCATCACGCGCGTGTCCCTCAACTTCGCGATGTTCCGCGCGGCCCTGGCCCGCGGCGAGAAGATCGGCGCGGGGCCGGTGCTGCGCGCCTGGCGCGGCCTGCTCGTCTTCCTCTCCCGCTGGTTCCAGATCGAGTCCCTGTACAAGTTCAACGCGAAGTTCCGGCCCCGCTGGGAGCCCCGCTTCGTCGTCTACCGCTCCAGCAAGGACCTGCCCCGCATCGGCTTCGCCGCCATGCAGGCCGAGGGCTTCGTGACCCTCGCGCTGCCCCGCTTCCTGCGCCGGGGCACCCCGCAGCGCCGCCCCTGCCCGCACCAGAGCGCGGAACGCGAGATGCAGGCGGCGTAACCCGCCGCCGTACGGGCCTACGCTGGAGGCATGAGTACGTTGAGCGGGCGGGGAACGGTCCAGGGGCTTCCGGAGTGGGACCGCTGTGCGGTGATGGGCGTCGTGAACGTCACGCCCGACTCCTTCTCCGACGGCGGCCGCTGGTTCGACACCACGGCCGCCGTCAAGCACGGGGTCGACCTCGTCGCCCAGGGCGCCGACCTGGTCGACGTCGGCGGCGAGTCGACCCGCCCCGGCGCCACCCGCGTCGACGAGGACGAGGAGCTCAAGCGCGTCGTCCCCGTGGTGCGGGGCCTGGCCGCCGAGGGCGTCACCGTCTCCGTGGACACCATGCGCGCCACGGTCGCCGAGCAGGCGCTCGCCGCGGGCGCCGTGCTCGTCAACGACGTCAGCGGCGGCCTCGCCGACCCCCGCATGGTCCCCGCGGTCGCCGCCGCCGGCGCCCCCTTCGTCGTCATGCACTGGCGCGGCTTCCTCACCGACATCCACGCCGAGCCGGTGTACGAGGACGTGGTCCGCGAAGTCGTCGACGAGCTGCACGCGCGCGTGGCGGCGGCCATCGAGGGCGGCATCGCCCCCGAGCGCATCGTGGTGGACCCCGGCCTCGGCTTCTCCAAGGAGGCCGAGCACGACCTCGCGCTCCTGGCCGGCCTGGACCGGCTGCGCGGACTCGGCCACCCCGTCCTGGTCGCCGCCTCCCGCAAGAGGTTCCTCGGCCGTGTCCTCGCGGGCCCCGAGGGCGCCCCGCCACCGGCCCGCGAACGGGACGCCGCCACCGCCGCCGTCTCGGCCATCGCCGCCCACCAGGGCGCCTGGGCGGTCCGCGTGCACGAGGTGCGGGCCACGGCGGACGCCGTGCGCGTCGCCCAGGCCGTGACGGACGCCGGCGGCCACCGGTGACCGGGACGGCGCGCACCGACGTCGAGCAGGTCGAGCTGGCCAACACCGCCTTCTACGAAGCACTGGAGCGCGGTGACTTCGACAAGGTCTCCGAGCTGTGGCTGGACTCCGCGCCGGACCCCGGGAGCGAGACCCCCTCGGCCGACGACATCGCCGACGAGAGCGCGGACGACGGCGACGGGGACGCGGTCTCCTGCGTCCACCCCGGCTGGCCGGTGCTCACCGGCCGCGGCGAGGTCCTCAGGTCGTACGCGCTGATCATGGCGAACACCGAGTACATCCAGTTCTTCCTCACCGACCTCAGGGTCGGCGTGTTCGGGGACACCGCCCTGGTGACCTGCACCGAGAACATCCTGAGCGGCGGTCCGCCCCCGGCGGGCGGCGGCGAGCTGGGCCCGCTCGTGGGGCAGCTCGTGGTCGCCACGAACGTGTTCCGGCGCACCCCCGACGGCTGGAAACTGTGGTCGCACCACGCCTCGCCCGTCCTGGCCGAAACCGACGACGAGGAGAGTGACGAGACTCCCTCCTGAATGGGTAGGGGCGAGGGGAGAGCGGGGACGAGGGGGCCGGCGGGCCCCTCGCGAGGCCCCGCGGGCGGGCGCTGTCAGTGCCCGCAGGTAGATTCCATCGAGGCCGGTGTGCCGACCGCACTCGGCGCAGGCCTGCCGATACCGACGATTGCAGGAGTGATTCGCGTGGATCGTGTCGCGCTGCGCGGCCTCAAGGCCCGCGGGCACCACGGTGTCTATCCGCGGGAGCGCGAAGAGGGTCAGACCTTCATCGTGGACCTGGTTCTCGGCCTGGACACGCGAGCGGCCGCGGCCGACGACGACCTGGCGAAGACCGTGCACTACGGCATCGTGGCCGAGGAGGTCGTGGCCGTCGTCGAGGGCGAGCCCGTCGACCTCATCGAGACCCTCGCCGAGCGCATCGCCCAGACGTGTCTGAAGCACGACGGTGTCCTGGAGGTCGAGGTGTGCGTGCACAAGCCGGACGCCCCGATCACCGTGCCCTTCGACGATGTGACCGTCACCATCACCCGGAGCCGAGTATGACCGCGCCATTCACGGGTCAGAGCGACCCGACCGTCCAGCCGGTGCCCACCTCCGTGGTCGAGCAGGTGGACGCCGCGGACAGCACCCTGTCCAACCCCAAACGCGCCGTGATCGCCCTCGGCAGCAACCTCGGCAACCGCCTGGAGACCCTCCAGGGAGCCGTCGACGCCCTGGAGGACACCCCCGGCCTGCGGGTCAAGGCGGTCTCCCCGGTGTACGAGACCGAGCCGTGGGGCGTCGACCCCGGCACCCAGCCCTCGTACTTCAACGCCGTCGTCGTGGTGAAGACGACCCTGCCGCCCGCCTCCCTCCTGGAGCGCGCGCAGGCCGTCGAGGAGGCCTTCCACCGCGTCCGCGACGAGCGCTGGGGCCCGCGCACGCTCGACGTGGACATCGTGGCGTACGCCGACGTCGTCTCCGACGACCCGGCGCTCACGCTCCCCCACCCCCGCGCGCACGAGCGCGCCTTCGTCCTCGCCCCCTGGCACGACGTCGAGCCCGAGGCCCGGCTGGCCGGCCGCGGCCCGGTGGCCGAGCTGCTCGCCGCGGTCACGCGCGAGGGCGTCGCGCCGCGCGCCGACCTGGAACTCCGGCTGCCCGAATAGTCGTTAGGGTCTACAAGATCCGTACGACGATGAAGGCGCCGAAGGCAATGAAGGGTCACCCGTGAAGCAACTGCGCATCAGGACACTGGCCGGCCTCTTCGTCGTGGCCGCGGTGCTGTCCTGGTCGGGCGCCCGGCTGTGGGACTCCGTCGGCACCCTGCCCCGGGTCCCGCTGGCCGCGCCCGTCGTGCTCGCGGTGATCGCCGCGGTGCTCCTGGCGACGGCGCTCTCGCTGCGCTCGCGCCTGCGCGCCCAGCGTGAGCGCCGCCCCGGCGCGAAGGGCGTGGAGCCGCTGATGGCGGCCCGCGCCGTCGTCTTCGGCCAGGCCAGCGCCCTGGTCGCGGCGCTCGTCGCGGGGATGTACGGCGGCGTGGGGGCGTTCCTGCTGGAGTTCCTCGACCTGCCGCCCCGCCGCGACCAGGCGATCTACGCCGGGCTCTCGGTCCTGACCGGCATCGCGGTGATAGCGGCGGCCCTGTTCCTGGAGCGGGTCTGCCGACTCCCCGAGGACGACGACGAGAGCGGCGGCGGCCAGGCGGCCCCGGCGGCGTAGAGCCACCGAGGACCGCCCTGGGGGCCGTGGGCGCGGGTCAGAGCAGCGTTCCGCCCTCGACCTCGGTCTCCGAGAGGATCGCGTCCAGGCGCGCGAGGACATCGGCGTCCAGCTTCACGTGCGCCGCCGCGAGGTTCTCCTCGATGTGCTGGGGCGTACGGCTGCCCGGGATCGGCACCACGTGCGGGTCCTGGTGCAGCAGCCAGGCCAGGGCCAGCTGCGCCGGGGTGATGCCCAGCTCCTCGGCCACGCCCCGCACCGGCGCGAAGCGGTCGTTGTTCGCCTTCAGATTCGCCGCGTCGAAACGCGGCGCGTTCTGCCGGAAGTCGCCCTCCTCGACCTTGCCGACCGTGCCGGTCAGGAAGCCGGCGCCCAGCGGAGACCACGGCACGAGCCCGACGCCCAGCTCACGCGCCGCGGCGAGCAGCTGTGGCTCGGCGGGCTTCCACATCGACCACTCGATCTGCACGGCCGCCACCGGATGCACGGCGTGCGCGGCCCGCAGCTGGTCCGCCGTCACGTTGGAGAGCCCGAGGTGGCGCACAAGCCCCGCCTCGATCAGCTCGGCGACCGCGCCCACGGTGTCCTCGAAGGGCACCTGCGGGTCCGGGAAGTGCGGGTAGTACAGGTCCAGGTAATCCGTCTCCAGGCCCCGCAGGCTCGCCTCGGCGTAGCCGCGGATGTGCCGGGGGTCGCCGTTGACGGCCAGCTCCCCGAAGGCGTATCCGATCGGGAAGGGGTGCGGCTCCACGCCCTCCGGGAGCCGGAAACCGAACTTGGTGGCTATCGCGACCTGCTCCCGGCGGCCCCGCAGGGCCCTGCCGATGAGCCGTTCGTTGTGTCCGTCCGCGCCGTAGCCGTCGGAGGTGTCGATGATCGTGGCGCCCGCGTCGACCGCCGCGCGCAGCGCCCGCTCGCCCCGCTCGTCGTCGACCTCGCCGTACACGCCCGGGGAGAGCACCATCGCGCCGTAGCCGAGCGCGGAGACCTCCAGGCCGCCGAGCATGCGGGTGGGCAGCGGACGCTCGCCGGCGGGCGACTGTGTGTTCGCATTCGTCATGCGCACAGTCTTTCGGCAGGAGCCGACGGGCGTCCGGGAATTCCGCGACAACGTCCGATCACGCGGGGGAAGTTGAGAGGATCAACCGAATCCGGGGCCGTTCAGCGGGCCATGATCAGACTCATCGCCTCATTGCGGGTGGCGAGGTCCCTGAGCTGGCCGCGCACCGCCGAGGTGATCGTCTTCGCGCCGGGCTTGCGCACCCCGCGCATCGTCATGCACATGTGCTCGCACTCGACGACCACGATCACTCCGCGCGGCTCCAGTATCCGCATCAGGGAGTCCGCGATCTGCGTGGTCAGCCGCTCCTGGACCTGCGGGCGACGGGCGTAGACGTCCACGAGCCTGGCCAGCTTCGACAGGCCGGTGATCTTGCCGTCGGTGGACGGGATGTACCCGACGTGGGCGACGCCGACGAAGGGGACCAGGTGGTGCTCGCAGGAGCTCATGACCTCGATGTCCTTCACCAGGACCATCTCGTCGTGCCCCAGGTCGAAGGTCGTCGTCAGCACCTCCTCCGCCGTCTGCCGCAGCCCGGAGAATATTTCGCGGTACGCCCGCGCGACGCGTGCCGGGGTCTCCACCAGGCCTTCCCGGTCGGGGTCCTCCCCCACGGCGATCAGCAGCTCGCGCACGGCGTTCTCGGCCCGCTTCTCGTCGAACTCGCCGATCGAGTGCCCGCCGTCCAACGTCACCGGGTCGGTCATGTTGTGCCTCGTTCCTGTGCGTCCCACGCGGGAGTACGAAAGTGCCGCGCCCCCCAAGGCTAAAACCTGGGGGGCGCGGCATTCATTCCGGGCCTGACGAGGCTCGCGGATCAGCTCTCGGGGCGGTCCTCCGGGGCCACCTCGAGGGACTTCTCCGGGCCACTCGACGTCACCGAGGGGGTGGCGCCGTTCGCACCGTTCGTCAGTGACAGCTCCTTGGGGGAGAGCACCGGCGGGCGGGTCGAGGGCGTGCGCCGCGAGGAGCCGGTCCACGCCGGGCGGGCCGGGCGCTTCACGATCCCCGCGAAGACCTCGGCGATCTGCTCCTTGCCGAGGGTCTCCTTCTCCAGGAGCTGGAGCACCAGGTTGTCGAGGATGTCGCGGTTCTCGACGAGGATCTCCCACGCTTCGTTGTGCGCGGTCTCGATGAGCTTCTTGACCTCTTCGTCGACCAGCGCGGCGACCTCTTCCGAGTAGTCCCGCTGGTGCGCCATCTCGCGCCCGAGGAACGGCTCGGTGTTGTCCCCGCCGAACTTGATCGCGCCGAGCCGCTCGGTCATGCCGTACTGCGTGACCATCGCGCGAGCGGTGGCCGTGGCCTTCTCGATGTCGTTCGCCGCGCCCGTCGTCGGGTCGTGGAAGACGAGCTCCTCGGCCGCGCGCCCGCCCAGCATGTACGCCAGCTGGTCGAGCATCTCGTTGCGCGTGGTGGAGTACTTGTCCTCCTCGGGCAGGACCATGGTGTAACCCAGGGCCCGGCCGCGGGACAGGATCGTGATCTTGTGGACCGGGTCCGAGTTCGGCAAGGCCGCCGCGACCAGGGCGTGTCCGCCCTCGTGGTACGCGGTGATCTTCTTCTCCTTGTCGGACATGATCCGGGTCCGCTTCTGCGGGCCCGCCACGACGCGGTCGA
Source organism: Streptomyces sp. NPDC034037 (assembly GCF_055575715.1). Lineage (NCBI taxonomy): Bacteria > Bacillati > Actinomycetota > Actinomycetes > Kitasatosporales > Streptomycetaceae > Streptomyces > Streptomyces sp. NPDC034037. Next base: position 71,220 of record NZ_JBVISC010000005.1, read on the forward strand.
TCGCCTCGTCCAGCGCGTGGTTGTCGATGAGCTTCTTGTCGCCGCGCGCCGTCAGGAGCGCCGCTTCGTTCAGCACGTTCGACAGGTCGGCGCCGGTGAAGCCCGGCGTGCGACGGGCCACCGCGCCGAGGTCCACGTCCGGGGCGACCGGCTTGCCCTTCTGGTGGACCTTGAGGATCTCCAGACGGCCCTGCATGTCCGGGCGGTCGACGGCGATCTGCCGGTCGAAGCGGCCGGGGCGCAGGAGCGCGGGGTCGAGGATGTCCGGGCGGTTCGTGGCGGCGATCAGGATGACGCCGCCCTTCACGTCGAAGCCGTCCATCTCGACGAGCAGCTGGTTCAGCGTCTGCTCGCGCTCGTCGTGGCCGCCGCCGAGGCCGGCGCCGCGGTGGCGGCCGACCGCGTCGATCTCGTCCACGAAGACGATCGCCGGGGCGTTCGCCTTGGCCTGCTCGAAGAGGTCACGCACCCGGGAGGCGCCGACACCGACGAACATCTCGACGAAGTCGGAGCCGGAGATCGAGTAGAACGGCACCCCGGCCTCGCCGGCGACGGCGCGGGCCAGGAGGGTCTTGCCCGTACCGGGCGGGCCGTACAGGAGCACGCCCTTGGGGATCTTGGCGCCGACGGCCTGGAACTTCGCCGGCTCCTGGAGGAACTCCTTGATCTCGTGGAGCTCCTCGACGGCCTCGTCCGAACCGGCCACATCGGAGAACGTCGTCTTCGGGGTGTCCTTGGTGATGAGCTTGGCCTTGGACTTGCCGAAGTTCATGACCCGGGAGCCGCCGCCCTGCATCTGATTCATCAGGAACAGGAAGACGACGACGATGAGGACGAAGGGGAGGAGGGAGAGCAGGATGCCGACGAAGGGATTCTGCTTCGACGGGGAGACGGTGTACCCGTCCTTGATCTGCTTGTTCTCGAACTTGGCCTGCAACAGCTTGGCGAGGTCGACGCCCTGGTCGCCGATGTAGCTCGCCTGGATCTTGCTGCTGTCCTTGACCTTCTGGCCGTCCTTGAGCTCCACCTTGACGATCTGCTCGTCACCGGTGGTGAGCTTGGCCGATTCGACCTTGTTGTCGTTGATCGCCTGGACGACCTCGCTGGTGTCCACCGTCTTGTAGCCACCGGACGAGCCGACGACCTGCATCAACACGACCACGGCAAGGACGGCCAGCACGATCCACATGACTGGCCCACGGAAGTATCGCTTCACGTCCATCCATACGGAGCGAAGACGCCCCGTCCCTCCTGCCATAGTGAGTTTGATAAAGACTGTTCTTCGGACGGTACCCCAGCATTGTGACCCGAAGCCGCACGGGACGGCTGGCAAACCCGCCTTCGCAGTGTTCAACGCCGGGAAACGGGTGAGGGTTCCCCGGCGCCGTACGCACTCCCGCGGCCCGTGTCCCCGGCGGGGTCAGCCGCCGTAGACGTGCGGGGCCAGCGTGCCGACGAAGGGGAGGTTGCGGTACTTCTCCGCGAAGTCCAGGCCATAGCCCACGACGAACTCGTTGGGGATGTCGAAACCGATCCACTTCACGTCGATCGCGACCTTCGCCGCCTCCGGTTTGCGCAGCAGCGTGCACACCTCCAGGGAGGCGGGCTCGCGCGAGCCGAGGTTGGACAGCAGCCAGGACAGCGTCAGACCGGAGTCGATGATGTCCTCGACGATCAGGACGTGCTTGCCCTTGATGTCCGTGTCCAGGTCCTTGAGGATCCGCACCACGCCGGAGGACTGGGTGCCCGCGCCGTACGACGAGACCGCCATCCAGTCCATCGTGACGGGGGTGGACAGCGCACGCGCCAGGTCCGCCATGACCATCACGGCGCCCTTGAGCACACCGACGATCAACAGGTCCTTGCCCGCGTACTCCGTGTCGATCTTCGCGGCCAGCTCGGCCAGCTTCGCGTCGATCTCTTCCTTGGTGATGAGCACCGACTTGAGGTCGGTGCCCATGTCTTTCGCGTCCACCCGCATCACTTTCGGTCGTCCCACCGGCCGACCGGCCCGCGACGAGCACGGGCCTCCGGTCAGCCTTGCCGGATCACCAGTCTGCCACCCTGGCGCCGGGCCACGACTTTGCCCGGGAGATTGATGGCTCCCTGGCCCCGCCACCCGGTGATCAGACGGTCGACCTCTTCGATGTGCCGGGCGAAGAGCGAACCGGCGGGTGCCCCCGCCTCGATGGCGGCTCTGCGCACGACGCGGCGGCGCACGGCGGGCGGCAGGGCGTAGAGCTTGGCGCACTCCAGGCCGCCGGTCTCGTCCCGTACGGACGCCTCGGCCCGGGCTGCCCAGGCGTCCAGGGCGTCGGCGTCGTCCCGCGAGAGCTGGGCCGTGCGGGCGAGGGCTTCGACGACGCCCTTGCCCAGCGCCTTCTCCAGGGCGGGCAGCCCTTCGTGGCGCAGCCGGGAGCGGGTGTACGCCGGGTCGGCGTTGTGCGGGTCGTCCCACACGGGCAGCGACTGGACCATGCACGCCTTGCGGGCGGTCTGGCGGTCGATGTGCAGGAAGGGGCGGCGGTAACGGCCCGCGACCCCCGAGGTCGCGGCCATTCCGGACAGGGAGCGGATGCCCGAGCCGCGGGCGAGGCCCAGCAGGACGGTCTCCGCCTGGTCGTCGCGGGTGTGCCCGAGCAGGACGGCGGCCGCCGCGTGCCGTTCGGCGGCGGCGTCCAGGGCCGCGTAGCGGGCGTCACGGGCGGCGGCCTCGGGGCCTCCGTCACGGCCCACGTGCACGGTGACGGCCTCGACCGGTTCGAGGCCGAGGGCCGTCATGCGCACGGCGACCTCGGCGGCGCGCAGGTCGGAGCCGGGCTGCAGGCCGTGGTCGACGGTGACGCCGCCGGCGCGGATGCCGAGCTTGGGGGCTTCGAAGGCGAGGGCGGAGGCGAGCGCCATGGAGTCGGCGCCGCCGGAGCAGGCGACGAGCACGAGCGGCGCCGGGGGGTGCTCGCTCGCGGCACGTGGGGGGACGTGCTCGGAGCTGCGCTGTACGTCGGTCAGTACGTCATGGAGTACGCGGCGGACCGCCAGGCGTATCGCCGCGACCGCAGGATGGGGACCCATGTCCGGTTCCCTTCGTGAAATTCGGGGGGTGAGCCTCGGACCAATCACTCAGGACCCACTCCGGAGACCGGGTCCGGTCACCCGGACCCCGGAAACCCGAGCGTTCAGTCACTCAGAGTGTGTCGATGGTGACAGAGCCGAGCCGTTCCCCGAGCATTGCACGCCTACCCCTCGCCCACGGTCCCTCGGACGGGTGATTACGGGGGCGTCCTCCTGCCATCGGCCGCATCCGGACCCTCAGTCTCCCTTACGGTGCACCCTCGCGACCCAGTCCGCCGGTTTGGCGATCTCCGCCTTCGTGGGCAGGGTGTTCGGCGAAGTCCACACCCGGTTGAAGCCGTCCATCCCGACCTCCCGCACGACCGCCCGCACGAAGCGCTCGCCGTCGCGGTATTGGCGCAATTTCGCGTCGAGGCCCAGGAGCTTGCGCAGGGCCTGGTCGAGGCGGCCCGCGCCGCGCGCCCTGCGCTCGGCGAACTTCTCCCGGATCTCCGCGACGGAGGGCACCACGTCGGGGCCGACGCCGTCCATCACGAAGTCCGCGTGGCCCTCCAGGAGGGACATCACGGCCGTCAGGCGGGCGAGGATCTCGCGCTGGGCGGGCGTCTGCACCAGCTCCACGAGGGAGCGGCCCCCCTCGGCGGCCTCCTCGTCCTGCGCCTCGGAACGACCGCCGGCGAACGTCTGGGCGGCCTCCCTGACGCGCTCCAGGACCGTCATCGGATCGACCTCGGTCTCACCGAGGAACGACTGGATCTCGCCTTCGAGGTGGTCGCGCAGCCAGGGCACGGCGGTGAACTGGGTGCGGTGGGTCTCCTCGTGCAGGCAGACCCAGAGCCGGAAGTCGTGGGGGTCCACTTCCAGTTCGCGCTCGACGTGCACGATGTTCGGCGCGACGAGCAGGAGCCTGCCGCCGCCGTTCTCCCCGGCGGGCAGGTCGCGGGTGGCCGGGGCGAAGGTCTCGTACTGCCCGAGGACGCGGGAGGCGAGGAAGGACAGAAGCATCCCCAGCTCCACGCCCGTCACCTTGCCGCCGACCGCGCCGAGGACGGCGGCGCCGGGGCCGGAGCCCCGCTTGTCCTGCATCTTCTCCAGGAGGGGCTTGAGGATCTCGCGGAAGCCCGCGACGTTCGCCTTGATCCAGCCCGCTCTGTCCACGACGAGCACAGGGGTGTCGTGGGTCTGCTCCGTGCCCATCCCCGTGAAGGAACGGACGTGCTCCTGCGAGGACTTGGCATGCCGCCGCAGCTCGGCGACGACGGCGCGCGCCTCGTCCCGGCTCACCTCCGGGCCCGGCCGCACGAGCCGGGTCGCGGTCGCCACCGCGAGATTCCAGTCGACCATCTCCGCACCACCGAGGCTCGTCATGCGTCAACGGTACGTGCTCCCCCTCCCGTGCGGAGGGTGTTGACCCCCCAGATTGCCCCGGTCCGGGCCCCTAGGGGGCCGGGAGTCAGCGGCAGCCGCAGTTCGCCACCGTCGAGGCCATCTGGTCCAGGGCCTTCTGGGCCCCCTGGGCGTCCGTGGTGCCGGTGGTCATGAAGGCGAAGAGCAACAGGCGGCCGTCCGCGTCGACGACCGTGCCGGCGAGGGTGTTCACGCCGGTGAGGGTGCCCGTCTTGGCGCGTACGAGGCCGGTGCCCGGGGAGTCCTTGGGGTAGCGGTCCACGAGCGTGCCGGTGAAGCCCGCGACGGGCAGGCCCGTCACCACGGAGCGCAGCTCGGGGTGGGAGGGGTCCGCGGCGCGCTCCAGGAGGGCGGCGAGGAGTCCGGCGGAGACGCGGTCGGCGCGGTCCAGGCCGCTGCCGTCGGCGAAGCGGGTCCCCGAAAGCGGCAGTTTCAGCTTGCCGAGCCGGGCGGCGACGGCCCGTCCGGCGCCGTCGAAGCTGGCCGGCTCCTTCGCGGCGAGGGCCGTCTGGCGGGCCAGGGCCTCGGCGATGTCGTTGTCGCTGTGCGTCAGCATCCGCTCGACCAGGGCGGACAGGGGCGGCGATTCGACCTGGGCGAGGGTCCGGGCGCGCGGGGAGGCCTTGGTGGGGCCGGGGTCGGCCGCCGTGGTGATGCCGTGGTCCTTCAGGAGGTCCGCGAACTTCCTCGCCGCGTCGCCCGCCGGGTCCCCCGCGCGCGGGGCGGGGCCGCTGGTGGAGTCGTCGAGGCGGCCCTCGTCGATCATCAGGGCGCTGACCTGGGTGATGTTCTCGTTCGGGCCGATGGGGTGCTGCGGCGGCCCGGAGTACAGCGAGGTGTCGTAGGAGAGCGTCACCTTGTCGATGTCGCGGGCCTTGAGGGCCCGCGCGGTGTCGGCGGCCAGCGCGCGCAGGCCGGCGGCGGTGTCGGTGTAGCGGCCGTCCTTGCGGGCGGTCAGGGTCGGGTCGCCGCCGCCGACCAGGACGACGTCCTCGGAGTCCGGCTCGACGACCGCCCGGGTGGCGATGCGGTGGTCGGGGCCGAGCGCCGACAGCGCGGCGACGGCAGTGGCGATCTTGATCGTGGACGCCGGCGTCAGGCCGTCGCCCGCGGCCTTGCCGTAGACCCGCTCGCCGGAGGTCGCGTCGAGGACGACGGCGGAGCGCTGCGGGCCGAGGGCCGGGTCCGCGAGGAGCGGATCGAGTACGTCGGCCAGGGCGCGGTCCGTCGGTCTCGGGGCCGTCCCGGCGGGCGCGCCGAGTCCGGCGAGCACGGAAGGGGCGCTCGGGGCGGCCTCGGGGCCCTGTCCGGACGTGCGGCCGCCGTGATCTGCGCCACCTGCGGCCTCCTGGGCGGCGGCCCGGTCCCGCTCCGCCGTACGCTGACCGGAGGAGTCCCAAGGGCCGGCCGCGGCCACCGCCCCGGCCGAGATCACCAGGCCGATGGCGGCGGCACCCGCCGTGAGCTGCCAGGTCGTGAGCTTCCCCGACATCCGGGGGAGCTTGCCGGCGGAGGGCTTGGGCAGCTGTTCCCACAGCTGCCGAGGCCGCCGCCAAGGCTTGAGCTCCGGCATGACGACCAGCCCCTTTCGCGATCACACATGTGCGTGAGGGACACTTAATCACCCGAAGTATGTGCTGATCATGGAGGAGCCACCCGTGGAGTTCGACGTCACCATCGAGATTCCGAAGGGTTCGCGGAACAAGTACGAGGTGGACCACGAGACCGGTCGGATCCGTCTGGACCGTCGCCTCTTCACGTCGACCAGCTACCCCGCGGACTACGGCTTCGTCGAGAACACCCTCGGCGAGGACGGTGACCCGCTGGACGCCCTGGTCATCCTGGACGAGCCGACCTTCCCCGGCTGCCTCATCAAGTGCCGCGCGATCGGCATGTTCCGGATGACCGACGAGGCGGGCGGCGACGACAAGCTGCTGTGCGTCCCGGCGTCGGACCCGCGGGTGGAGCACCTGCGTGACATCCACCACGTCTCCGAGTTCGACCGCCTGGAGATCCAGCACTTCTTCGAGGTCTACAAGGACCTGGAGCCCGGCAAGTCCGTGGAGGGCGCCGACTGGGTCGGGCGCGCGGACGCCGAGGCCGAGATCGAGAAGTCGTACAAGCGTTTCGAGGCGCAGGGCGGCCACTGACCCTGCCGCCTTATCCGGGCCGCGCGATCCGATCACCGGGCCGCGCGGCCCGTTCGTGTATCTGTGCCCATACTGGCCATACGGGAGGGTGCGTCAGAGTCGTATGAGAAGTGAGGGCAGTAGTGGCCGAGCACGAGGCCGAGGACCAAAAGCCTCAGTCGGACGAGGCCCGCAGCGCGTTCGTGCAGCCCAGCGGGGTGGCGACGCAGCCGGTGGCGTCCGAGGAGGAGTCCCAGACCACCTCTGAGTTCGCCCTCCCGACCGGTCTGGCCGCCCCCTCGCCCTCGACGACGCAGGAGGCGGAGAGGTCGGCGAAGTCGGCCTTCACGACCCCGAACACCTACAGCGCCCGCAACGCGCCGCCGGCCTTCACGCCCGCCCAGGGCATCCCCCTGGTGAAGCTCACCAAGGAAGCGCCCTGGCAGGACCAGATGCGCACGATGCTGCGGATGCCGGTCACGGAGCGGCCCGCTCCGGAGCCCGCGCAGAAGCAGGAGGACGAGAGCGGGCCCGCCGTGCCGCGCGTCCTGGACCTGACGCTGCGTATCGGGGAGCTGCTGCTGGCCGGCGGGGAGGGCGCCGAGGACGTGGAGGCGGCGATGTTCGCCGTCTGCCGCTCCTACGGCCTCGACCGCTGCGAGCCGAACGTGACGTTCACGCTGCTGTCGATCTCCCACCAGCCCTCGCTGGTGGATGACCCGGTGACGGCCTCGCGCACCGTGCGCCGCCGGGGCACCGACTACACCCGCCTCGCGGCGGTCTTCCATCTGGTGGACGACATCAGCGACCCGGAGCTGGAGGTCTCCCTGGAGGAGGCCTACCGCCGCCTCGCGGGCATCCGGCGCAACCGCCACCCCTACCCGGGCTGGGCCCTGACGGCGGCCAGCGGGCTGCTGGCGGGCTCCGCGTCCGTCCTGGTGGGCGGCGGGGCCCTGGTCTTCGTGGTGGCCGCGGTGGGCGCGATGCTCGGCGACCGCCTGGCGTGGCTGTGCGCGGGGCGCGGGCTGCCGGAGTTCTACCAGTTCGTGGGGGCCGCGATGCCGCCGGCCGCGATGGGCGTCGCGCTGAGCTTCGCGCACACGGAGGCGACGATGGCCTCCGCGGTCATCACCGGTGGGCTCTTCGCGCTGATTCCCGGTAGAGCCCTGGTGGCGGGCGTGCAGGACGGGCTGACCGGTTACTACATCACCGCGGCCGCCCGCCTGCTGGAGGTCATGTACCTGATCGTGGGGATCGTCTGCGGTGTGCTGTTCGTGCTCTCGCTCGGCGTGATGCTGGACGCGACGAACCTGACGCCGGAGACGGCCTTCGGGGTCTCGTCCTCGCGCCCGGTCATCCAGATCCTGGCGTCGATGGCGCTCAGTCTCGCCTTCGCGATACTGCTCCAGCAGGAGCGCAACACCGTCCTGATCGTGACGCTCAACGGCGGCATCGCCTGGGTGATGTTCGGGGCCCTGGCGCACACTCCGCTGGAGCTGTCGCCGGTCGCGGCGACCGCCGTCGCCGCCGGTCTGGTCGGCCTGTTCGGGCAGCTCTTCTCGCGCTACCGCTTCGCGTCCTCGCTGCCGTACGTGACGGCCGCGATCGGGCCGCTGCTGCCCGGCAGCGCGACGTACTTCGGGCTGCTCGCGCTCGCGCAGAACGACCTGAACACCGGCATCAACTCGCTCACCAAGGCCGTCGCGACGGCGCTGGCCATCGCGATCGGCGTGAACCTGGGGAGCGAGGTGTCCCGGCTGTTCCTGAAGGTGCCCGGGGCCGCCAGCGCGGCCAACCGCCGTGCGGCGAAGCGGACCAGGGGGTTCTGACCCCGGGTCCGGCCGGTCCCGTCAGCGCTTCGCGTGCCTGCCGCGCTGAGCCGGGGGGGCGCCTTGTGCCGACGCCGCCTTCTTGGACTTGCCGCGCGCCCGCAGGAACTCGATGGCGATCGGGATCACCGAGATGAGGACGATCAGGATCAGGATCGCCTCGATGTTCTTGTGGACGACGTCGATGTTGCCCAGCCAGGCGCCGAGCAGCGTGACGCCGGCGCCCCACAGGACGCCGCCGATGATGTTGAACGTGATGAACGAGCGGTACCGCATGCCGGAGACGCCGGCGATGATCGGCGTGAACGTCCGGACGATCGGCACGAAGCGGGCCAGGACCAGGGACTTCGGGCCGTACTTCTCGAAGAAGTCGTGCGCCTTGACCACGTTCTCCTGCTTGAAGAGCTTGGAGTCCGGGCGGTTGAAGAGCGAGGGGCCGACCTTCTTGCCGAAGAGATAGCCCGCCTGGTCGCCGAGGATGGCCGCGAGGCAGATGAGCAGGCAGGCCAGCCACAGCGGGGTGTCCAGCTTGTGGGTGGTGATCAGCAGGCCCGTGGTGAACAGCAGCGAGTCGCCCGGCAGGAAGAAGCCGATGAGCAGGCCCGACTCGGCGAAGACGATCACCAGCAGGCCCCAGAGGCCGAACTGGTTGAGCAGGTGGTCCGGATCCAGCCAGCTTGGTCCGAGCGCAAGCGTCGTCACGGTTCCGGGCTCCTGAGGGTGAGGGGGGGCGGTGCGGCGGCGGGGTGCAGCCGCCCAAAGTTATCAACGCCAGGCGGCCCGGCCGGGTTCCACCGTGCGCGAAGGCACCGCGGCAAGGGGCGCTTCCCCCCGAAAGCGCCCCTTACCGGTCAGCTGTTCCGCGCCGTGTTCGCCAGGATCGCGTCCCGCATGTACACCGCGAGCCCCGGCCGGATGGCCTCGTAGAACGCCGTGAACCGCTCGTCGTCCACGTACATCCGCCCGAGGCAGGCGTGCATCTCGTGCGGGCACTCGTAGTGGTGCCGGCAGATGTGGCGGCGGTGCTCCTCGGCGCCGTCCATGGCCGCCGCGGAGTCCGCCGCGACGCCTTGGGCCAGCAGGTCCGCCAGGTGGGCGTGGACCGCCGCCAGCTCGTCGTTGATCCGCTTCCAGTCGTCCTTGGTGTACGAGGCGGACCTGCGCCGCGACTCGCGGTAGGCGTCGGTGTCGCCCCAGCGCTCCTCGACCTCCTGCGCGTACTGGTCGGGGTCGTGGTCCCCGAAGACCTCGAACTTCTCCTCGGGCGTGAGGTTGATGCCCATCTTCTTCGCCTCCATGGCGCTCTCGACGGCGGCGGCCATCTTCTGGAGCCTCTCGATGCGGGAGGTCAGCAGTTCGTGCTGACGGCGCAGGTGCGCGCGCGGGTCCGCATCCGGGTCGTCCAGGAGGGCCGCCACCTCGTCGAGGGGGAAGCCGAGCTCGCGGTAGAACAGGATCTGCTGCAACCGGTCCAGGTCCGCGTCGCCGTAGCGCCGGTGGCCCGCGTGGCTGCGCTCGCCGGGCACGAGCAGGCCGATCTCGTCGTAGTGGTGCAGCGTGCGCACCGTCACCTTGGCGAAACCGGCGACCTGTCCCACGGAGTAGCTCATGGCTGCCGCCCCTCTCTGCTCGGTACGCGGATCAGCCTGGGCCCTCACGTCGCGTGAGGTGCAAGCCCGGCTCGCCGGGAGCGCCCGCTCCCCCTCAGTCGCGGTCCCCCGCGTGCCGCTCGCCGGTCGCGTACGGGTTCTGTTCGCCGTCCGCGAGCACCGCGACGAACGGCTCGCCCTCACCGGCGAAGGTGTACGCGCCGCCCCGGATCCGCTCGATCAGGCCGCGCGTCCACTGGGCGCCGCCGTCGGCCTGGTGCACCCAGAGGTTCATGATCTCGCCGATGTGCCCGAGCTGCCCGGGGCCTCCCTCGGGCGTGTAGTACTCCGTGACGGACGCGCGCCACGCCTCGATGCGCTCCACCCGCTCCGTCAGGAGGGCGAGCGCCTCCTCGCGCGGCAGGTCGACGATGAAGCCGAGGGCGGCCGTGAGCATGTCCGGCTTCTGGCCGTGCTCGACGAGGGCGCCGCGCAGCAGCGTCAGATACTCCTCGGTGCCCTGGTCCGTCACCTCGTACTCGGTGCGGGGCGGGCCGCCCGCCGTGGACGGGGCGATCTCGTGGGCCAGCAGGAGGCCTTGCTTGGCGAGCTGCTTCAGCGCGTGGTAGATCGAGCCGGGCTTGGCGTTGGACCACTCGTGGGCGCCCCAGTACTCCAGGTCGTTGCGGACCTGGTAGCCGTGGGCGCGGCCGTGCTGGCGCACGGCCCCGAGAACCAGTAGCCGGATCGCTGACATGTACCGCGCCCTTCGCCAGTCCCCCAGTCATCAATTTTGACTAGGGTAGCCCCGTTCCTGCGCCACCAGCTCGAAAGCCGTCTTTCCGTCCAGGGACTCGCGGATGATGTCGGCGTGGCCCGCGTGCCGGGCGATCTCCTCGACCAGGTGCAGCATCAGCCAGCGCATGGACACCTCGCCGTCCTTGGGGAACCACGGCGCCTCGGGCAGCGGGAAGGTGTCGTCCAGGCTCGGCACCGCGCGCAGGAACTCCTCGGTCTCGTGGGCGACCCGGTCCCAGAAGGCCAGGGTCTCGGCGAGCGTCTCGCCCTCCACCAGCCGGAAGCTCTCCCCCCAGGTCTCCTGGGTGCGGGCCTTCTCGTTGGGCTTGCGCTGGGCCATGCGCAGCCAGTTCAGCTCCGTCTCGGCGACGTGCTTCACCAGGCCGGACAGGGACAGTTCGCTGGCGCTCGGCCGCCGGCCGGCCTGCTCGTCGGTGAGCCCGAGCACCGAACGGCGGACGCCGCCGCGCTGGGCCTCGACGAAGGCGAGGAGGGCGCCGCGCTCGTCGTCGCGGGCCTCCGAACTGACGTGGGTGACCATGTGTTCCGCCTCTCTTGGGCCTGCCGCTCGCAGGCTGCCCTCGCGGGCTCTTCCCCCGACACCTCACACGCTACGGACCCTTGCGGTCAGGTTCTGTCCGCAAGGGTCCGGGGAAGCACCGTGGAATGCGAGAGGGGCGGCGGTTCAGAACGGGAAGCGGGTGCGCCCGTGCTGCACCGAGATCCACTTCTGGGTGGTGAAGGCGTCCACCGTCGCCTCGCCGTTCAGCCGGCCGACGCCGGAGCTCTTCTCGCCGCCGAACGGCACGATCGCCTCGTCGTGCACCGTGCCGTCGTTCACGTGGATCATGCCGGTCCTGATGCGCTTGGCGATCCGCACACCGCGCTCGATGTCGCCCGTGTGCACGGCGCCGCTCAGGCCGTACGGGGTGTCGTTGGCGATGCGCACCGCCTCGTCCTCGCCGTCGAAGGGCAGCAGGAGGGCCACGGGGCCGAAGATCTCCTGGGCGAGGACCGGGGAGTCGGCCGGCAGGCCGGTCAGGACGGAGGGGGCGACGACGTTGCCCTCGGTGCGGCCGTGCAGGAGCGCCGTGGCGCCCGCGGCGACGGCCTGTTCGACGACGGCCGTCACGGCGTCCGCCTGCGAGGAGTTGATGAGCGGGCCGATGTGCGTGCCGGGCTCGGCCGGGTCGCCGACCTTGAGCGAGGCGGCCTTGGCGACGAACTTCTCGGTGAACTCCGCCTCCACCGACCGGTCGACGAGGATGCGGTTGGCGGCCATGCAGACCTGGCCCTGGTGCACGAAGCGGCTGAAGACCGCCGCGTCCACCGCGTAGTCGAGGTCGGCGTCGTCCAGGACGATCAGCGCGCTGTTGCCGCCCAGTTCCAGGATCGAGCGCTTGAAGTGCGAGGCGCAGACGGTGGCGACGTGCCGTCCGACGCGGTCCGAGCCGGTGAAGGAGATCAGGCTCGGCACCGGGTGTTCGAGCAGCGCGTCGCCGATCTCGGCTATGTCGGTGATGACGACGTTCAGCAGGCCGGCCGGGAGTCCGGCGTCCTCGAAGACCTTGGCCACCAGGCTGCCGCCGAGCACCGGCGCGTTCTGGTGGGGCTTGAGGACGACCGCGTTGCCGAGGGCGAGCGCCGGGGCGACGGACTTGATCGACAGCAGGAACGGGAAGTTGAAGGGGCTGATGACGCCGACCACGCCCACCGGGACGCGGTAGAGGCGGTTCTCCTTGCCGTCGTCCGGGGAGGGCAGGATGCGGCCCTCGGCCCGCAGCGCGAGGTGCACGGCCTCGCGCAGGAACTCCTTGGTGAGGTGCAGCTCGAAGGCCGCCTTCAGCCGGGTGCCGCCCAGTTCGGCGACGATCGCGTCGGCGATCTCCTCCTCGCGGTCCTCGATGATCCGCAGGGCGCGCTCGAAGACGGTGCGCCGGGCGTAGGGGTTGGTGTCGGCCCATTCCCGCTGGGCGCGCTCGGCGGCGCGGTAGGCCTGGTCGACCTCGTCGGCCGTGGCGACGGTGATGGACGCCAGCTTCTCGCCGTTGTACGGGTTGAAGTCGATGATGTCCCAGGAGCCCGATCCGGCCTTCCACTCCCCGTCGATGTACTGGTGAGCCAGATCAGTGAAGAAGGACATCGGACGGACCCCTTGCCGGCAGCGGACGGAAGCAGATATCCGAACGGCGTCAGACACCTGAGGTCACGTCATAGTACTTATGTTTCAGGTGAGTTGCAGGAGTCCGCGCAGCAGGTCCCGGCTGTCCGCCGGGTCCGGGCTGTCCTGGTGCAGCTGCGCGGCCACGCGCTCGTACTGCGCGACCTCCTCGGCCTTGTCGAGGTAGAGGGCGCCGGTGAGCTGCTCCACGTACACGACGTCGGAGAGGTCCGACTCCGGGAAGCTCAGCATGGTGAAGGCGCCGCTCTCGCCCGCGTGGCCGCCGAAGCTGAACGGCATGATCTGAAGCGTGACGTTGGGCCGCTCGGAGATGTCGATGAGGTGCTGGATCTGCCCGCGCATCACCTCGCGGTCGCCGTACGGGCGGCGCAGCGCGGCCTCGTCCAGGACGCAGTGGAAGCGGGGCGCGTGTTCGGAGGCGAGCAGTTTCTGGCGTTCCAGGCGCAGGGCGACGCGGCGGTCGATCTCGGCCTTGCTCGCGCCCTTCATGCCGCGCGCGACGACCGCGTGGGCGTAGTCCTCGGTCTGCAACAGGCCGTTGACGAACTGCACTTCGTAGACCCGGATGAGCGAGGCCGCGCCCTCCAGGCCGATGTAGGTCTGGAACCAGCCCGGCAGGACGTCGGAGTAACTGTGCCACCAGCCGGTGAGGTTGGCCTCCTTGGCGAGCGAGAGGAGAGCGCCGCGCTCGGCCTCGTCCGTGACGCCGTACAGCGTCAGAAGGTCCTCGATGTCCCTGGACTTGAAGCTCACCCGTCCCAACTCCATGCGGCTGATCTTCGATTCGGAGGCGCGGATCGAGTAGCCGGCCGCTTCGCGGGTGATGCCCCGGGATTCTCTGAGGCGCCTCAGCTGCGAGCCCAGCAGGATGCGCCGTACCACCGAGCCACTCGACTCCCCTGCGGTCACTTCGCTCAATCCTCCCCATCGACTGGAAGCCAGCAGTCTGCCATTAAACGCTTCGGCCCGTACACGCCCGGTTACAGAAACGGAAAGCCTCCGAAAGCTCCTCACAAGAAGTCCGGGGAAGAAATGGGCGGGAAGTGGCACGGGAAGCAACAAGTCGGTCGCGTGCACGTGCATCTGCCCTTGCATCTGCTGTGCGCATTCGGAACCATGGTCCGCGCGCCACCGCTGTACCGACCGCGTACCACCGCACCATCGGCGACCGACCGCGCCACCGCTCCATCGCTATGTACCGCGAAACCGGGGAGTGCCTCGCATGGGGACGAATGGATCGACCATGCTCGAGCCGTTGAGGCAGGGCCTTCCTCCACTCGACCCCTCGGCGGTCTCCAGCGCGGCCTCCTGCGCGCTGCCCGCCCGCTACGAAGCGGTCGGCAGCGCCCGGCAGTTCACCCGCAAGACCCTTGGGCAGTGGGATCTGGACGAGCGCTTCGACGACATCGCCCTCGTCGTCTCCGAACTCGTCACCAACGCCCTGCGGCACGCACTGCCCGCCGACACCCCGCGCGAGCGGCTCGACCCGCCCGTGCGGCTCCATCTGATGCGGTGGGCCTCGCGTCTGGTGTGCGCGGTGCGCGACCCCAGCGACGACAGTCCCGTGACGCGTGACGCCGACGACGACTTCTCCGCCGAGTCGGGCCGGGGCCTGTTCCTGGTGGAGTCCTTCAGCGACGGCTGGGGCTGGCACCCGCTGGCCGGCGCGGTGCGCGGCAAGGTGGTCTGGGCGCTGTTCCAGCTGCGCTGAGCCGGGGGCTCCGCCCGGGGCGCGGACGCGGACGGTGTGTTCGCGTACTCAACCGGCTATCAGGTGGTCGAACTCCCCGTCCTTCATCCCGAGGAGCATCGCCTCTATCTCCGCGCGGGTGTAGACGAGCGCGGGACCGTCCGGGAAACGCGAATTGCGCACGGCGACATCGCCGCCCGGAAGTTTCGCGAACTCCACGCAGTTGCCCTGCGAGTTGCTGTGTCTGCTCTTCTGCCAGACCACCCCGTGAAGCTCCGTGGCCGCCATGCCGTTAAACGCGTGGTGCACAGATCGCTCCCCGGTGGTGCAGTGCCTGTAGTGGCCCTAGAGGCGGTCGCTCTAGATGCAGTGGTCAACTGTCCCGGATCATAGCTGTGTTCACATGCAGATGCATGGGCAGATGCACGTGCACGCGCGGTGGTGCCTTGATTACAGCTCTGCCGGTCCGCCGTGTGCCAGGTCGTGCTCTTAGAACAGACGCGCACCGCGCCGGATGTGTTCCGTCCGAAAGGCGGAAAACAACCGGCGCGGTGCGGTCCGGGGAGAGGGGAGGGAGAAGTGGTGCGGTTGCGGAAGAAGAGGTTTCAGCGTCCGGCGCCGTAGGGCAGGAGCGCCATTTCGCGCGCATTCTTGATCGCCGCGGCGATCTGCCGCTGTTGCCGTGCGGTCACCCACGTGACCCGCCGGGCGCGGATCTTTCCGCGGTCCGAGAGGAATTTCCGGAGCAGATCCGTGTCCTTGTAGTCGATGTACGTGACGCCGCTTCGCTCCAGCGGGTTGGGGCGCGGTTTCGGCGCACGGGGCGGGGGCTTGCGCGGGGACAAGGGTCAGACCTCCAGGAGGGTGTCGAAGGCGGGCGGCAGATCGCGCCAGGCGGCGCGCCCGGCGGCGTACTCCTCGTCGGTCAGCAGGCAGGACTCCAGGAGCCGGCGGAGGTTCTCGCGGTCCAGGCCGGGCGAGGTGAACACCAGGTGGTTGCGGCGGTCGCCGTGCTCCGGGTGCCAGTCGAGGGCGGCGGCCGCGCGGCGCGCCGGCGGGACCAGCTCCCACGCGGCGTCCGGCAGCGCGGCGAGCCAGGGCCCGGCGCTCTCCACGCACAGCGCGCCGCCCGCCGCGTCCCAACCGAGCAGCGTGTCCGGGTGGTCGGCCAGCCAGAACCGGCCCCGGCTGCGGGCGGCCGCGCAGGTCAGGTCCTCCAGCGCGGCATGCAGCCGCTCCGGGTGGAACGGCCGCTCCCGGCGCCATACGAGGGTGGAGACACCGCACGCCTCGGCCTCCACCGGGAGCAGTGCGCAGGACGGGTGCTGGGCCGCGGCGGCGGCCTCGACGTCGAAACCGGCGAGGGCGGCGACGGCGAGGGCGCCGCCGCCCCCGGGCCTCACGGGGGTGGTGGGGTCGGTGGGATTGACGGGGCTGATGGGGCTGATGGGGCTGATGGGGCTGATGGGGATATGGCGGGCCGTCGGGTGGAGCTGGGCTAGCAGCGCGCGGTCCTCGTCGTCGGCCTCGGCGGACTCCATGACGGCGAGGACGGGCGCGTACTCCAGTTGGCGCGCCCAGGTGTCGGCGACGGTGCGCTGGTCCGTGGGGGCCGCGGCGAGGCCGGCCTCGATGAGGTCGTCGCCGTTGCCGAGGCAGGGCAGGACCAGGGCGGGGTCGACCGCCGTCACCACGCCGCCGAGTCTGACGCCCTCGCCGGCGTGCGCGACGATCACCTCGGCCATCGCCTTCGGCTCGACGGAGTCCCACAGCTCGACGACCGCGAGCCGGGTCAGGCCGGCGTCCGCGAGCCGCCGCAGCTCGGGCACCAGGTCCTCGCGGAGCGCGCAGCACGCGCAGTCGTCGACCAGGGGTGCCTCGTCCACGCAGAGCACGCCGGTGCCGTCACGCAGGATGCGTACGACCGTGCCCCGCTCGGCGCTTGACAGGTCGTGGTGGAGGGCGACGCTGCCGGGGACGGCGGCCAGGAGGTGGGCGACGGCCGCTCGGCGGGCGTCCGCGTGGAGGCCGCCGACGATCACGGTGTCCATCGGGCGGGCGGTGTGCCCGCCGTGCCGGTCGTCCATCAGCGCTTGCCGAAGCGTCGTTCGAAGCGCTCGACGCGGCCGGCGGTGTCCATGACGCGGGCGGTCCCCGTGTAGAAGGGGTGGCTCGCGGAGGAGACCTCGACGTCGATGACGGGGTACGTGCGCCCGTCCTCCCACTCGACCGTCTTCCCGCCGGTCGCGGTGGACCGGGTGAGGAAGGCGAAGCCGGCGGCCTTGTCGCGGAAGACGACGGGGGCGTACGGGGGGTGGATGTCCTTGCGCATGGGGGTCAGCGCTCCTCTCGGAAGTCGACGTGGCGGCCGGCCATCGGGTCGTACTTGCGCAGCGTCAGGCGGTCGGGGTCGTTGCGGCGGTTCTTGCGGGTCACGTACGTGTAGCCCGTTCCGGCTGTGGAGCGGAGCTTGATGATCGGGCGGAGTTCGTTGCGGGCCATGTGGGTAGTATATGAAAACGACTCCCGTTTTCAATAGGGGTCCCCCTCCGTCGACCGAGAGGTGCGTCACGATGTCCGCCCACTGCCAGCTGACCGGGGCCGTTCCCCGCTTCGGCAACCACGTCTCCCACTCCCACCGGCGGACCTCGCGCCGCTTCGACCCCAACGTCCAGCGCAAGCGGTACTGGCTGCCGAGCGAGGGGCGGTACGTCCGGCTGCGGCTCGCCGCGAAGGGGATCAAGACCGTGGACGCGCTCGGGATCGAGGCGGCCGTCGCGAGGATCCGGGCGCGCGGCGGGAAGGTCTGACCGATGGCGAAGAAGAGCAGGATCGCGAAGAACGAGCAGCGGCGCGAGATCGTCGCGCGGTACGCCGAGCGGCGGGCCGAGCTGACGCGGATCGTACGCGGGCCCGGCACCGGCGCCGCCGAACGGGCCGCCGCCCAGCGGGAGTTGGCGCGGCAGCCGCGTGACGCGAGTGCCACGCGGGTGCGGAACCGGGACAGCGTCGACGGGCGCCCGCGCGGCTATGTCGGGGCGTTCGGCCTGTCACGGGTGAAGTTGCGGGAGCAAGCGCATGCCGGATTTCTTCCCGGGGTGCGCAAGTCGTCCTGGTAGCTCGGCGCGGCTTGGCGGGAGCCCTTGGCTGTCCGGGGGGGGCGCGGTATTGGCAGCCGGCGTCGGGCCGCTCCCGCGGTTGTCAGCGGGTCGGGGGGTCTTCTTGGTCGTTCGGGGTGCTCTTGCCGTTCGGGGCGCTCTGGCCGCTCGGGGCGTGCGGGGCGCTCTGGCCACCCGGGGCGCTCGGGCCGTTCGGTCGGCTCTGGTCGCTCGGGGTGCTCGGGGTGCTCGGGGTGCTCGGGGTGCTCGGGTCAGTCGGGTCGCTCGGGGCGTTCGAGCCGCTCGGGGCGTGCGGGGCCTTCGGGTCGCTCGGGGTGCTCGGGCCAGTCGGGGCGCTCGGGCCGTGCGGGGCCTTCGGGCTGTACGGGGCCTCCAGGGCGCTCGGGCCGTTCGGGCCGTGCGGGGCCCTCGGGCTGTGCGGGGTCTCCGGGGCGCTCGGGCCGTTCGGGCCGTTCGGGCCGTTCGGGCCGTTCGGGCCGCTCGGGCCGCTCGGGCCGCTCGGGCCGCTCGGGCCGCTCGGGCCGCTCGGGCCGCTCGGGCCGCTCGGGCCGCTCGGGCCGCTCGGGCCGTGCGGGGCCCTCGGGCTGTGCGGGGCCCTCGGGCTGTGCGGGGTCTCCGGGGCGCTTGGACCGTTCGGGCCGTTCGGGGTTTGTGAGCCGTCCACGAGCATCGGGGGCGGGGTCGTGTCGAGGGCGTCGGAGAGTTCTTCGAGGGTGTCGAGGAGCAGGCCCGCGCCCCTGCGGACGACGCGGTCGGGGACGCCCTCGCCGTCCCACTCCTCCAGGGCCTCGCGGACCGCGTCCCAGCGCGGGACGCGGCGTTCGCGCATCGCCTTCGCGCCCTGTTCCGTCGACTTGCGCAGCGCCTCTGCCAGGCGGGCCGCCGCCGGGACGGGCGTTGCGTCGCGCTCCGGCAGATGCGCCTCCATCAGCATGGCGACGCGGCCCAGCTGGGCCAGGGCGTCCTCCGCGTCGGCGGCCACGGCGCGGGACAGGCCCCGGTGGCGCACCGGCTCGTTCTTCGCGCGGGCCGTCGCCTCCTGCCAGGCGACGCGCGCGTCCCGGGCCGCGAGCAGCGCCTCGCGCACGTCGGGGCAGGCCTTGCCGGCCGGATGCGCGTAATGGTCGACGACGGCGGCCGCGTACCGGCCGTCCTCGATCAGCCAGTCCGCGAGGCGGGTGCGCAGGCGCGGGGTCTCCCAGGCCGGGTACACCGCGTACGCGATCATCGCGAGGACGCCGCCGATGAGCGTCAGGACGACGCGCTCGGGGACCGTCTGCGTCCACTGCTGGCCGCCCATGCCGAGCAGGAACACGACGTACGCCGCCACGCAGGCCTGCGCGACCACGTGGCCGGTGCGCATCAGCAGGTACATCATCCCGGCGCAGAGCACGGCGAGGGCGGCGGACAGGCCGGTGCGGGGATGCACCACCTGCACCAGGCCGGTGGCGAGCGCGACACCGACGAGGGTGCCGCCGAAGCGGGCGACCGCGCGGGAGTACGTCTGGGAGAAGTCCGGGCGCATCACCATGACCGCGGCCATGGGCGCCCAGTAGCCGTGGCCGAACGGCAGCCAGGTCCCGAGCAGATAGCCGGCGGCCGCCACGCAGGTGACCCGGATCGCGTGCCGCGTGATGGGGGACTCATGCCGCAGGGCGGCGCGCATGGCACGCAGGCCGGCGGGGACGAGGGCGGGGAAGGTGGGGCGGAGGCGGGGGTTGTGGGCCGGCGCGGGTTTCCGGGACGGCTGGGGGGTTTGGGCGTCCTGGGAGTCCTGGGGGCTGCGGGAGTCCCGGGGGCTGCGGGAGTCCCGGGGGCTCTGGGAGTCCCGGGGGCTCTGGGCGTCCTGGGGGCTCTGGGCGTCCTGGGGGCTCTGGGCGTCCTGGGGGCTCTGGGAGTCGTGGGGGCTTTCGGAGTCCTGGGGGCTTTGGGGGCCGCCCGCTGTTTCCAGGACGTCTTTGAGGAGGGCGCCGAGGCGGGTGGCCGCGCGGTGGGCGGGGCCCGTCAGGATCGCGCCGGTGTCCGGGGAGCCGAGGGCCGCGAGGGCCGCCGAGGGGATCCGCACCGGCTCCCCGTGGCGGATCGCCCGCGCCGCCGCGTCGAGCACCGCGCCCGCCGCGGCGAGCAGCTCGCGCACCCGGTCGCGTTCCTCGCCCTCCGGCGGGACGCCGACCGCCGGGTCGGCCAGGGAGGCGAGGACCGGGCGGATGCGTTCGGCGATGCCCCGCGCGCCGTGCAGTTCTGCCGGACGGCGGCGGGCCTGGCGCGGAGTGATCGCCGCCGCGTCGCGGGCCGCCATCAGGGGTGAGGGGTCGAAGGGGGCGACGGGGTCGTGCCGGAGCCTGCGGGCGTAGTCCGCCTCGGCGGCCAGCGCGTCGGCGAGCGCGTCCCGGTGCGCGCCCCATCTGCGTACCGGGAGCAGGATCACCAGGCCCGCCTGGACGCAGCCGCCGACGACCATCATCGCCGCGTGGCCGGCGGCCGCGGCGACCGAACCCGGGATGGTGACCGTCACCAGCATGATCGCGACGTTCGAGGAGGCGATGATGCCGACGGTGGGGCCGGCGGCCCAGCTCAGGCCCGCCAGGAAGGTCCACAGGCACAGGAGGGCGAGGAAGAGGAGGAGATGTGAGCCGGTGAGGTAGCCGAGGAAGGTGGAGACGGCGAGGCTCGTGCCGGAGGCGAGGGCGAGCTCGGGGCGGGGGCGCCAGCTGCGCTGGAACGTGGCGATGGCCGCCTGGAAGGCGCCGAACGCGGAACTCGCGGCGACCGCGGGGCCGAAGAGGGTGAGGCTGAGACCGATCACGAGGGCCAGACCCACGGCGCCGCGGGCGGCCACCAGGGGTTCGAGGCGCTTGCGCTCGACGGTCAGGCCTGAGCGGGCTGTCTCTCTCAGCGCGCGAAGCCAGGTCACTCTGTGATGATACGGGGCATATGGGACGCCCTGGCCTCGGGGGCGGGTCGTCGGGGGGGGTACGTCCGCCGGCTCCCCGGGGGTGGACAGCGGCACGGGGCTGCCCGGCGCCCGGCGCGGGGCGTGGGGCCGTCGTACGGGGCATCGGACCAGGGCCGGACTGTCGCGGGGCGCGTCCGCCAGATCCCCCAGGGCGGACCGCGGCGGAGGTTCCGCCCGGCGGCAGGGGCGGGGCGGTCTTGGGGGGGGCGCGGGGCCGTGCGTGCGTACGTGCGTCAGGGCAGTGCCGGGCCTTGGGGGCGGGGTGGCAGGTGGGCGCGGTCGGCCGCTGCCGTGCCGTGGGTCCAGCCCTCGCCGTCCGTCGCGCCGCGCACGCGGGTCGTGGTCGTCTCCGGGAACATCCGCTCCGCCCGCTCGCCGACGGCGACCTCGCGTGCCGCGAGGACGGGGAGCAGCGAGTCCCTCGCCGCCACGCCCTGCGCCGCCGCCACGCTCACCGCGTGCTCCCCCGCCTCCGCCAGCCGCGCGCCGATCCGGTGCGCGTACGCCAGCAGGAACGTCTGCCGGAACGTCTTCGTGCGCTTGCGGCCCGCCGCCCGCTGCCCCGCCTCCGCCTTCGTCATCGCCGCCGTGCCCTGCACGAGCAGCGAGGTGTACAGCAGTTCCACGGCCTCCAGGTCGGCTGGGAAACCGACGACCGTCGAGAACCCGTACGCCTCGTTCCACACCGCGCGGCAGCGGTTCGCGGCGGCCACGGAGTCCAGCAGGATCGCCTTCGCCGTCTCGTACGGGGCGTCGACGCCGACGCGGCACGCCCCCGGGGTGTCCCGCGCGTGCGTGCGGGCGGCCAGCAGCGCCTCGTCGAGCGAGTGCCGCGCCATCAGCTCCTGCGCCTTCGCGGTGAGCGCCTCCGCCTCCTCGGGGTAGCCGGTCGCCTCGGCCTTGGCCAGCAGGGCCCTGATGCGGGTGAGCGCGCGGGGCTCGCCCTCGACCGGGCCCGGCACGGTGTCGCCGGGCGGCGGGCCCACCGGCTCGATCCGGGGCAGGCGCAGGAGCAGGCGGTACAGCTCCAGGTGGATGGTGGCGTCCGAGAAACGGTCCCGGGGACGGGGCGCGGCCGCGCCGGCCGGGGCGAGCTCGGCCAGCTGGGCCGTCCAGCGGGGCGGCAGGTGGGCGTAGCCGGCGGTCTCGGCGCGGATCAGGGAGACGGCCAGGTGGACGTGCGGCTCGTCCAGGTCGCGGCGGACAAGCCGTACGACGTCGGCGGGCTGCCAGCCGTCGCGCCAGGCCCGGCGCAGGAACTCCTCGCCCCTGCGGCGCAGCTCGGGGTCCGCGCCGGGGGCGGCCGCGAGGAGGGAGGCGCCGGTGTCCAGGCCCTCGTGGCCGTCGCCGTACAGCGCCGCCGCGAACGCCTTGTCGATCACCGAATCCATGGGGAAAGGGTATGTGCGTCGCCGAGCGGGCGGTCGGCGGGACCGCGGCACGGGTGCCCCCGGACACCCCCGGCCCACCCAGGCGAAAGCTTCCTGATCTTCGGCCGAATCCTTTGGGGCGGCCCGATCCTCTTATGTACGTGCCGTCGGACGTCGCCGGCACGGAATCTGGAGGTAGTCGTGGTCATCGGAATCGCCGGCGCGGTCGTCGTCCTGGTGCTGCTCTGCACCTGCCTGCTCCTCGTGAAGCGCAGGCGGGCCGGACGTGGCTGACTTCGCCTGGCCGGACGAGCGACTGGTCACCGCCGCGCGCGGCGGTGACCTCGACTCGATCACCGCGTTGGTGTCGGGCTCGCACCCGAACGTGCAGCGGTTCGCCCACTCCCTGTGCGCCACCCCGCAGGACGCGGAGGACGCGGCCCAGGAGGCGCTGATCATCCTGTACCGGAAGATCGGGATGCTGCGGGCCTCCGGCGCCCTGGCGTCGTGGATGTTCCGCGTCGTGCGCAACGAGTGCGTGCGGCGCGCGCGGGCCCGGCTGCGGGACCACGCCGCGCCGTTGCCGCAGGACACCCCCGTCGCCTCGGCCGAGGACGAGGTCATCCAGCGCCTGGAGGCGGGCAGGGTGGCGGCCGCGATCGCGGCGCTGCCGCCCGACCAGCGTCGCGTGCTGATCATGCGGGACATCCAGGGCCTCAGCGGCCGGATGGTCGCCGACGCGCTGGGCGTCAGTACGGCGGCGATGAAGTCCCGCCTGCACCGGGCCCGCGCCTCGGTCCAACGGGCCCTGCGGGAGGGCCCCGTACCAACCCCTGAATCAACCCCTGCATCAGCCCCTGAATCAGCCCCTGTGTCAGTTCCTGTGTCAGTTCCTGGAGGCAACGATGAGTGAGACAGGACCCCGCGCCGGCACCGCTCCCGGCGGCCCCGACTTCGCGAGCAAGTCCTTGCCCGAGCACATCGCGCGCGGGGTCGTGGGGTTCGCCTCGCTGGTCGCCTCGGTCGCCCTCATCCCGGTGGTCGGCCTGGTCAGCCTGGCGCTGCTGCCGCTCGGCCTGCTCGCCCTGCGCGGCTGCCCGACGTGCTGGGCGGTCGGCCTGACGCAGACCATCTCGCGGGGCCGCCTGCGACGCTCCTGCGAGGACGGCCGGTGCAGTCTGACCGTGGGGCCGGGCACCTGACGGCTGCTCCTCCGCGCTCGAGACGGCTGCTCCTCCGCGCTCGATACGGGTGCTCGTACGGGTGCTCGTACGGGTGAGCCGGGCAGCGCCCCCGGCCCTCGGGGCAAGGCCCCCATGGCGCCCCCGCCCGATTGTCGGTGCCGGATGCGAGACTCCCCGCATGACCGAGCGCTGGGCCATCGCCGCGGCCGAGGGGGGCGGGGCCGACCTCGTGCCCCTCGGGGGCGACGGGCTGCCCGCGGGGCCCGTCGTCCACGAGGCGGACCTGGCCGGGGCCGTGCGCCGGCGGGGGCACGTCGACCGCTGGGTGTGGCGCTCCACCCCCGACCTGTACCCCCGCCTGCTCGCCGCCGGCGCCCGCGTGGAGCGGTGCTACGACGTCGAGGCCGCCGAGCTGCTCCTCCTCGGTCACGAGGGGCGCCTCGGCGAGCCCCGCTCGGCGGCCGCCGCCCTGGCCCGGCTCCGCGACGCCCCCGTACCCCCCGATCCGCCGCCCCGCGCCGCCGAGCCCGGCTCGCAGGACTCACTCTTCGAGCCGCGTCCGGGCGGCGCCCCGGTCACGCTCGAAGAGCTGGCCGAGGTGTACGCGCGGCAGCAGCGCAGGCACGACGCCACCGCCCACCCCGGCCGCATGCGCCTTCTCACCGCGTCGGAGTCGGCGGGCATGCTGGTGGCCGCCGAGATGAACGCGGCGGGCCTGCCCTGGCGCGCCGACGTGCACCGCGCGCTCCTGACGGAGCTGCTCGGCGAGCGGTACGCGGGCGGCGGCGAGCCCCGCCGCCTGGCCGAGCTGGCCGACGAGGTGTCGGCGGCGTTCGGCCGCCGCGTCCGCCCGGACCTGGCCGCCGACGTGGTGAAGGCCTTCGCGCAGGCCGGCATCAGGGTGAAGTCGACGCGGCGCTGGGCGCTGGAGGAGATCGACCATCCGGCGGTGCGGCCCCTCATCGAGTACAAGAAGCTGTACCGGATCTGGACGGCGCACGGCTGGAGCTGGCTCCAGGCCTGGGTCCGCGACGGCCGCTTCCGGCCCGAGTACACCCCGGGCGGTTCGGTCAGCGGCCGCTGGACGACCAACGGGGGCGGGGCGCTGCAAATCCCCAAGGTGATCCGCCGGGCGGTGGTCGCCGATCCGGGGTGGCGGCTGGTGGTGGCGGACGCCGACCAGATGGAGCCGAGGGTGCTGGCCGCGATCTCCCGCGACCCGGGGCTGATGGAGGTGGCGGGCAGCGAGGAGGACCTCTACACGCGGCTTTCGGACCGCGCGTTCTCCGGCGACCGCGACCACGCCAAGCTCGCGCTGCTCGGCGCGGTGTACGGCCAGACGTCCGGCGACGGCCTGAAGAACCTGGCCGCGCTGCGGCGCCGCTTCCCGCTGGCCGTCGCCTACGTGGACGACGCGGCGAAGGCGGGCGAGGAGGGACGGCTCGTACGGACCTGGCTGGGGCGGACGAGTCCGCCGGCGGCGGGCGCCGGGGAGGACGACGAGGCGGGCATTCCCCAGGAAGACCCGGCCGCGCCGTCCGGACCGGCCGCGCCGGGCGCGGAGTTCACTCCGGGGTACGCCTCGTCGGACGCGCGGGCCCGCGGCCGCTTCACGCGGAACTTCGTGGTGCAGGGCAGCGCGGCGGACTGGGCGCTGCTGATGCTGGCCGCGCTGCGCCGCACGCTCTCCGAGGCCGGGATGCGGGCCGAGCTGGTCTTCTTCCAGCACGACGAGGTCATCGTGCACTGCCCCGCCGAGGAGGCGGAGACCGTGGCACGGGCGGTGCGCGCGGCGGGTGACCTGGCGGGGCGGCTCGCCTTCGGGGAGACGCCGGTCAGGTTCCCGTTCACGACGGCCGTGGTGGAGTGCTACGCGGACGCGAAATAGGGGAGGTCCTGAGGGTGTACCGAGGGCTGTAACGGGGCCGGGGCAAGGTCCGGGGCCGGGGCCAGGGCCAGGGCCGGGGCCAGGCCAGGGCCGGGGCCAGGCCAGGGCCGGGGCCAGGTCGGGGCCGGGGCCAGGGCCGGGGTTAGGGCCGGGGCCGGGGTTAGGGCCGGGGCCAGGTCGGGGCTTTCAGCCTGTCGGGAGCAGGGTGCGCAGTTCGTCGGCCACCTTGCTGTCGGTGCCGTCCAGGGCGTCCAGCGCCGCCCGCCACTGCTCGTACGCCTCCTCCTCGCGCCCCTCGTCGCGCAGGAGCAGCCCCCGCTGGTGACGGGCCAGGCCCGTCGTATGGGTGTCGCCGCGGTGTTCGGCGCGCTCCAGGAGGCCGGCGCACTCGCGGGTCGCGTCCTGCGCGCGGGCGAGGCCGCGCAGCGCCCGGACCAGGCCGAGGCGCGCCTGGGACTCGCCGTGCCAGTCCTCGTACTCGCCGTGGATGCGCAGGCTCTCCTCGAAGTGCGCGAGGGCAGCGGCCGGTTCGCCGAGGGTGAGGTGGGCGTAGCCGATGTTGCAGTGGGCGGACTGGCGGACGATGGCGTGCCCGAGGGCCTCGCCGATCGCGAGGCTGCGTTCGTGGTGGTCGATGGCGGCGCGGGCGTCCGTGTGTTCGTAGAGGTTGCCGAGGTGGCTGAGGGTGATGGCCTCGCTGAGCGGGTCGGCGAGGTCCTCGGCCAGCGCGAGGCTCTGCCGCAGGGTCTCGGCGGACTCCTCGTGGTGGCCGAGCCCTTCGAGGAGGAGGCCGCGGTTGTTGAGGCCGCGCCGCACGCAGGACACGAGGCCGAGGTCGCGCCAGAGGGCGAGGGCCCGGTCGTTGAGGGCGAGCGCCTCGCGGCTGCGGCCCGACATGAAGTGCATGCCGGCGAGGTCGTTGAGGGCCTGCGCCTCGGCGGCGCTGTCGCCCTCGTGGCGGGCGGCGTCCAGGGCGAGGGCGCCGAGGACGGCCAGTTCGGTGAGGCGGCCCCGGCGCTGGAGGTAGGGGAAGAGGCAGCGGACCAGTACGGGCAGCAGCTCGTGGGCGCCGCCGTGCCGCTCGGCGAGGGCGACGACGTTCGCCAACTCGGCGTCCCCCCAGGCGAAAGCGGCGTCCAGGGAGAAGGCGGTGTCCGGTGAGGGGGGCGGGGTGTGCCGGTGGGCCCGGGTAGTTCCGCGCCTGCCCGGGCGGGTCAGGCGGGACTCCACTCCCCGGAGGCGGTCCGCCCTGTCGAGGCCCTCCGGAAGGATCGCCAGCAGGGTGCGGCGGGCGGACTCCGCGTACCAGAGCAGGGCCTCTTCCACGACGTCCATGTCGTCCTCGTCCTCCGCCATGCCGTCCGTGTCGTCCGCGTCGTCCGCGTCGTCCGCATCGGCGGCAGCTGTTTCGCGGGCGAAGTCGCGTACGAGGTCGTGGGGGGTGTAGCGGCCGTAGGCCGTCTCGTCGAGGAGGGCGACGTCGACCAGGCGGTCGAGGGCCGCACCGGCGCGCAGTTCGTCGACGCCCAACAGGCGGGCCAGGAGCGGCACTCCGTACGTGGGGAGGTCGAGCGCGCCGATCCTGGCGAGGGCGCGGGCGGCGTCGCGGTCGGCGCGGCGCTCCGAGGTGCGCAGGGCCTCCAGGGCGACGGCGAGGGAGCGGCGCACGCTCAGATCGTCGTACTCCAGGTGGTGCAGCCGGCCGCCGCTGACGGTGAGGAGTTCGGCGAGGGCATCCGGGGTGAGGGCGCGGCGCGCGGCGAGGCGGGCCGCGATGATGCGCAGCGCCAGCGGGAGGCGGCCCGCCAGTTCGACCAGGGGGTGCCCGGCGTCGAGCCCGTCCCGCCCGGAGACGGCCCGCAGGAGCGCGGCGCTGTCCCCGTCGGAGAGGGGCTCCAGCGGGAAGCGGGCCGCGCCGTCGAGGGTCGTCAGCGGCGAACGGCTGGTGACGACGACCGCGCAGCCGGGGCCCGCGGGCAGCAACGGGCGCACCTGCGCGGCGGTGGCGGCGTCGTCCAGGACCATGAGGGTGCGGGTGGGCGCGAGCAGGGTGCGCAGCAGGGCGGCGGCCGCCGAGGGGTCCTCGCGGGTCCCGGGGGCGGGGCACGGTTCGGCGCCGAGGTCGCGCAGGAGCGAGGTGAGGGCCTGGCCGGGAGTGAGCGGGGTCATGCCCGGCGTGGCGCCGTGCAGGTTGACGTGCAGCTGGCCGTCCGGGAACTGCTCGCGCAGGTCGTGCGCCACGTGCAGCGCGAGGGCGCTCTTTCCGACGCCGGCCATCCCGGAGACGACGGCGACGCGGGGTCCCGCGTGCAGGGCGTCCCGCAGGGCCCGCACGGTTGCCTCCCGGCCGGTGAAGTGGGCGGGGGCGGGGGGCAATTGGGCGGGCGGGACGCCTCGCGGTCCCTTCACGGGGGCATCGTGTCCCGGGTCTCCGCAGCCACGGTCGGGGTCGGCGCCGCGGTGCCGATCCTGGGCGCCGGTCCCCTCGCTGCCATCGCCCTCGCGGCGCCGATCCCGGCCGCCGGCCCCCTCGCTGCCATCGCCCTCGCGGCGCCGATCCCGGCCGCCGGCCCCCTCGCTGCCATCGCCCTCGCGGCGCCGATCCCGGCCGCCGCTCCCCTCGCTGCCGTCACCCTCGCGGCGCCGATCCCGGCCGCCGCTCCCCTCGCTGCCGTCACCCTCGCGGCGCCGATCCCGGCCGCCGCTCCCCTCACTGCCGACGCCCTCGCGGCGCCGATCCCGGCCGCCGCTCCCCTCACTGCCGTCACCCTCGCGGCGCCGACCCTGGGCGCCGGCCCCCTCGCTGCCGACGCCCTCGCGGCGCCGATCCCGGCCGCCGGCCCCCTCGCTGCCGTCACCCTCGCGGTGCCGATCCCGGGCGCCGGCCCCCTCGCTGCCATCGCCCTCGCGGCGCCGATCCCGGCCGCCGCTCCCCTCACTGCCGACGCCCTCGCGGTGCCGATCCCGGCCGCCGGCCCCCTCGCTGCCATCGCCCTCGCGGCGCCGATCCCGGCCGCCGCTCCCCTCACTGCCGACGCCCTCGCCGTGCCGATCCTGGGCGCCGGCCACCTCGCTGCCGACGCCCTCACCGGCGCCGTACCCGTTCCGGTCCACGTCCCCGTCCCGGGCGCCGGTCCCCTCGCTGACCGGGTTTCCCCCGCTGACCCGGCGTACGTCATCGCGCCCGGAGGCCCCCGTGCCGTGAGGCTTCCGTATGGCCCCGGGACGGGCCTCGGGGCGGGCCTCGGCCTCCGGAGCCCGGAGTACTTCCTGGTGCGCATGCCGGATGGCCGTCCCCGGTTCCACGCCCAGTTCCTCGACCAGCCTGCGCCGCAGTTCCCGGTGGAGGGCGAGGGCCTCCGCCTGACGGCCCGTGCGGTGGAGCACGAGCATCAGCTGCCGGTGGAACGCCTCGCGCAGCGGATGCTCGGCGACCAGCGCCGCCAGTTCGGGGGCGAGCGCGGCGAGATCGGTGCCGAGTTCCAGTTCGGCGTCGTACCGCCACTCCAGGGCGAGCAGCCGGGCCTCTTCCAGGCGCGGTACGAGGAAATGGTCCGCCAGCGGCTCCGGAAGGCCGCTCAACGGCCTCCCGCGCCACAGCGCGAGCGCCTGTGAGGCGCAGTGGACGACCCGCGGCCAGTCCCGCTCGGCGTGCGCCGCCCGCGCCCGCGCCACCCGGCGTTCGAAGACACGGACGTCCACCTCGTCCTCGCGGGCCCGCAGCCGGTACCCCGGCGGCACCGCCCGCAGCCGCTCGGGGTCGTCGAGCAGCCGGCGCAACCGGGTCACATGGTTCTGGAGGGACGCCTGCGCCGACGGGGGCGCGGTGTCACCCCACAGCGCGTCCTTGAGGGCGTCGAGCGAGACGACCCCGTCCGGTTCCAGGAGGAGCGCGGCCAGCAGCGCACGCCCCTTGGCGCCGCGCACGGGACGCGGCTCGCCCGTGGCGTCGTACAGCGCGGGCGCCCCCAACAGCCCGAACCGCAGGCCGCCGCACGTCTCGGACCGCGGCCCCGTTCGCCGCTCGTCCCGCTCACTCAACGCCGTCTCCCCGTGCCGACCGTCGCTTATCAGCCGACCGTTGGCCATATGTTAGCGATCTGTTGGCAACGCCTGATGTGATCACTACATCGGACCTGACCCGCCGGTACTCGCGCACAGCGCGTAGCTCGGGGGAGTGTCGCCGCCGCGGTCGGGTCCGGGGGCAAAGAGAGAGCCCCGGTCGGCCGAGGTGACCGACCGGGGCTTTTGTCCTGCCCGCGCCCCTCATGCCGCAGGCAGGCCTTGCCACAGGGCCAGCTTCTCGGGGTTCCGTACCGCCCAGAGGCGGGTGATCCGGCCGCCGACGACGTGGAACGCCAGCACGGTCTGGATGACGCCACCCTGCCGCACCACCAGCCCCGGCCGGCCGTTGACCGTACGCTCCAGGATCGTCATGCCGGCCACCCTGCTCGCGACGGCGACCAGGTGGCGCGCGATCTCCTCGCTCCCGCCGGTCGGCGGACCGGCGTTGACCAGGCCGCCACCGTCGGCGAGCCCCCTGGCGTCCGGGTCGAGGATGCCCACCAGGGCGTCGATGTCCATGGCCTCCCACGCCTGCTTGAAGTCCCGGACGGCCTCGGCCCGTTGCGCGGCGGCCGATCCGTCCGTCGTACGCGTGTCCGCGCTCGTCCCCCGTCCCGCCCCCGGCCCGGGAACGTGCGACGCCCGGACCCGACGGCGGCCCGAGGAGGCGAGCTGGCGGCACGCCCCCTGGCTGCGGCCGACGACCTCGGCCACTTCCGCGAAGGAGTACCGGAAGACGTCGTGCAGGATGAACGCGACGCGCTCGGCCGGGGTCATCGACTCCAGGACGACGAGGAAGGCCATGTCGACCGACTCGTCCAGCGTGATCTGGTCGGCCGGGTCGGCCGCCTCGCCGCCCGTCCGCCCGCTCACCCACTCCGTGCGGTCGGGCAGCGGCTCCGGGAGCCACTGACCCACGTAACTCTCCCTGCGGGCCCGCGCCGAGCGGAGCAGGTCGAGGCAGATGCGGCCGGCGACGGTCGTCAGCCAGGCGCCGGGTGACGCGACGGCCCGCCGCCGCTGCGGGGACATGGCGTACCAGCGCGTGTACGTCTCCTGCACGACGTCCTCGGCGTCGGTGAGGGAGCCCATGAGCCGGTAGGCGACATTGATCAGTTGCCGCCGCTCACGCGTGATCGCGCCCGGTTCCGACCCGGCGTCCGGCCCCCGCCCCGGCCCCCGCCCCGGCCCCGACTCCGGCCCCGACTCCGGCTCCGGCTCCGGCTCCGGCTCAAGCTCCGACTCAAGCTCCGGCTCCGGTCGCCCGTCCTCCTCCGCCGCCGCCGCGCAGTGGGTGTTCATGGATTCGCTGCTCCCCCTTGGCCGTCGGCCGTCGGCCGTGTTCGACGTCACCCGTACGACGAGACGGGCCGGCCGGGATGTGACATGAGCGGCGCCGCCCCTCCGGTGCCGGGCCCTCCCCAGGCCCTTCCCAGGCCCTCCCCCGGTCCCTTCGCCGCCCGGAGTCCGGCCGCCGCCTGACATTCCGGCGGCCCGTCTCGTCGTACAGCTGAGAGGGACGCACTCGCTCTCCCACTCGAACACCGTCTGACCCAACGCTCGGACATCCGCTGATCCAACGAAGGGGATCGCCATGGAAACCCGTCTCGACTTCCACACCAACCCCGTCACCGCGAAGGTCGTGAAGGTCCTCGCCTCGGCGGCGAAGCCGATCGTGGAGTCGTCCCTCCCGGCGAAGACACGGGAGTTGGTGCTGCTCCGCTCGAGCCAGATCAACGGCTGCGGCTACTGCGTCGACATGCACACCAAAGAGGCCGTCCACGCGGGCGAGGACCAGGTCCGCCTCAACCTGGTGGCGGCCTGGCGCGAGGCCACCGTGTACACCGACGCCGAGCGGGCCGCCCTGGAGCTGGCGGAGCAGGGCGCCCGCATCGCCGACGCGGCCGGCGGCGTCCCCGACGACGTCTGGGCCAACGCGGCCAAGCACTTCGACGAGGACCAACTCGGCGCCCTGGTGGCCCTCATCGCCCTGATCAACGCCATGAACCGGCTGAACGTCATCACCCAGCGCCCGGCCGGCGACTACCAGCCCGGCCAGTTCGGGTGACGGCGTACGCGTCCCGCCACGGACATCTCCGTGGACCTCGCCACGAGAGCGCCGCGCCAGGTGCCCGCCCTGAGTGACCCGTCTCGGTGACCTCCTGCGGAGGGGCCGCCACGGGTCAGGCGCCCCGAGGCGGCCCCTCCGCCGCGATCGCGGCGAGCGTGTCCAGCGCCGCCGCGAGGACGTCCGGCGGCGGGGACGCGAGGCCGATCCGCACCGCGTCGGCCGCGCGGTACCCGCCGACGGCGAAGGCCGGGCCCGGCGTCACGGCGATGCCCCGGGCGGCGGCCGCCGCGACGAAGGTCTCGGCGCGCCAGGGCGGCGGCAGCTCCCACCAGCAGTAATAGGACCGGGGGTCGGTACGGATGCGCCCCTTGACCCCCGCCGAGGCGAGGCGCTCCCGCAGGGCCCGGACGAGCGCGTGCCGCGCGGCCGCGTCGGCCCGTTTGGCGGCGACCAGCGTCTCCACGGTCCCGTCGCCCGCCCACCGCACGGCCGCCTCCAGGCCGAAAGCCCCCGCCGCCCAGCCTCCCGACCGCAGGGCACGCGCGAGGGCGTTCCGGTGCGCGGGCGGCACGGTGAGCATGCCGAGGGTCAGCCCCGGCGCGAGACGCTTGGAGAGGCTGTCGATGAAGACGACGCGCTCGGGCAGCAGGGCGGCGAGCGGCGCGGGAGCGCCGTCGGCGAGAAACCCCCAGATGCCGTCCTCCACGGCCCAGCACCCCACTTCCCGTACGGCGTGCGCGAGTTGGGCCAGCCGCTCCGGGCCGGCTGTGACGGAGAGCGGGTTCTGCAGGGTCGGCTGTACGTAGACGGCGGCGAGGGAGGCGCGGCGGTGGGCGTCCGCCAGCGCGCCGGGCAGCATGCCCTCCTCGTCCATGGCGATCGGCACGAGCCGGATGCCGAGCTGCTCGGCGATGGCTCCCACCAGGGGGTACGTGACTTCCTCGACGCCGACGCGACCGCCCGGGCGCACCAGCGAGGAGAGCGCGGCGGCGATGGCCTGCCGGCCGTTCCCGGCGAAGAGCAACCGGTCCGGGTCCGGGCGCCAGCCACCGCGGGCGACGACCGAGGCGGCGGCTTCCCGCGCCGCGGCGGTACCGTCCGGTGCGGCCGCCCGGGTGGCCTCCAGCAACACGTCGGCCCGCGACAACGGCCCGAGCGCCCGCGCCATCAGCTCTGCCTGGCCGTCCACCACGGGGTAGTTGAGCTCAAGGTTGACGGCGGGCGGCCGGGGGACGTCGTACCCCTCCTGCGCTCCCGCCTCTCGCCGCTCCGTCAGCGCCGCGCCGCCGGCGTGCGGCGGGGCCGCCCTGACGAAGGTGCCGCGCCCGACCTCGCCGACGACCAGACCCCGTCGCGCCAGCTCCCCGTACACGCGGATGGCCGTGGAGTTGGCGATGCCCCGGCGCCGGGCGAAGGCGCGCTGGGTGGGCAGCCGTTCGCCGCCCCGCAGGGTCCCCGCCTCGATCTCCCGGGCCACCGCGTCGGCCACCCGCCGATAGTCGGTCCGTTCCACCACGCCCCACCACCCCCGCCGTCCACTCCTCGGCATTGCACCGAGAGCAAAGATCTTATTGCACCGGGGAGTTGGCCCGGCCTAGCCTCCCCTCATGGCAACCGCACAGCTCAACGGCGTCACCATCGGCTACGACGACGACACGGGCGCGGCCGACACCTCGTCCGGGTCCCGCCCCGTCCTCGTCCTGCTCCACGGCCACCCCTTCGACCGTTCCATGTGGGCCCCGCAGCGGGAGGCGTTCGCCGCGACGCACCGCGTCGTCACGCCCGACCTGCGCGGATACGGTGCTTCGAGCGTCGTCCCCGGGACCACGGACTTCGCCACGTTCGCCGAGGATCTGGCAGCGCTCATGGACCACTTGGGCGTGGGGCGATTCGCGCTGGGCGGCCTCTCCATGGGCGGGCAGATCGTGATGGAGTGCTACCGCCTCTTCCCCGAACGCCTCACGGGGCTCCTCCTCGCGGACACCTTCCCCGCGGCCGAGACCCCCGAGGGCAAGGCAGGGCGCAACGCCCTCGCGGACCGGCTCCTGGCCGAGGGCATGCAGGGGTACGCGGACGAGGTACGGGACAAGATGGTCGCCCCGTACAACAAGGAGGCGTCCGCCCAGGTGCACCGGATGATGCTCGCCGCCCCGCCCGAGGGCGCCGCGGCGGCACTACGGGGGCGGGCCGAACGGCCCGACTACCGCGCCCTGTTGACCCGGGTCTCCGTGCCGGCCCTCGTCGTCGTGGGCCGCGACGACACGTACACGCCGGTCGCCGACGCGCAGGCCATGCACGCCGCGCTCCCCGACTCCACGCTGAGCGTCATCGAAGCGGCGGCGCACCTGCCGAACGTGGAACGCCCGGCCGAGTTCAACGCGGCGCTCCGGAACTGGCTGACCCGGGTGGGCGCGGGAGGGGCGTGAACGGCGCGCCGGCGCTTCTGCGCCCGGGGAAGGCAGTTCGGGCCCCGTCGGCGCTGCCGCTTCTGCGCCCGGGGGAAGCCGTGCAGGCCACGCCCCCGCCGACGCCGGCACTCCTGCACCCGGGGAAGCCGTGCGAGCCACACCCCCGCCCCTCGGGGCCAACCGGCCACGCCCCGGCCCAGGCTGCTACCCCTACCCCTGCCCCTGCCCCTACCAAGCCGGCCCCGCTCCCACCCCGCCGTCCACCACCAGATCGGTGCCGGTGATCCAGGACGCCGCGTCGGAGGCGAGGAACACGCAGGCGTCGCCGATGTCCTCGGGCCGGCCGAGCCGGCCGAGCGGCGCCGCGCCCTGCCACCGCGCCACGCCCTCGGGCCACTCCTCGGCCAACCCCGGCCGGTCGACGAGGCCGGGCGAGACGCTGTTGACGCGGATGCCGCGCGGCCCGTACTCCAGGGCGGCCGAGCGGGCGAACATGATCAGGGCGGCCTTGGACGCGCTGTAGTGGGCGTGACCGGCGGCGGGACGCGAGCCCTCGATGGACGCGATCTGCGTGATCGTGCCACCGCCCTCCTGCCGCGCCATGAGCGTCGCGGCGGCCTGCGTACAGCTGAACGCGCTCGTGACGTTCGCCTCGGAGAGCCGCCGCCAGTCGGCGGCCGTCATCTCCGCGAGGTCCTGCACCGGCTGGATCCCGGCGCTGTTGACGAGCGCGTCCAGGCGCCCCTTCCAGTCGTACGCGGCTTCGACCAGCCGATGGCACTGCTCCTCCCGGGACAGGTCCGCCGACAGGGCGACGGCCTCGCCGCCCGCCTCCTCGATCCCCGCGACCAGCTCCCGGGCCCGCGCCTCGCCCCGCCGGAAGTGCACGACGACCGCCGCACCGGCCCGCGCGAACCGCCGCACGATCCCGGCCCCGATCCCCCCGCTCCCCCCGGCCACCAGAACCACCCGTCCCCGCAGGGACAGCACGTCCGTCCTGTTCCCGTCACTCACATCCGTCCCTCACTCCCGTCCCTCACTCCCGTCGCCCTCGGCCGGCATCCGCACCGGCTCGCCCGGCCTGCACAGCCGGCGGATGAGCCGCGCTCGTGCCGGGTGGCGCGCGGCCAGTGCGTTCGGGTCGGCGCCCTCGTAGTCCTCGGGCAGGAAACCCGGCGCCATCGTCGTGCCGAACAGCGACCACCCGTACCGGCCGCCGCTCACGACCCGCGCGCCCATCCACGTCCCGGCGGGCACGACGAATTGGACGCACCCGGCCCGCCCGAGCGCGACCAGGCGGTCCGTGCCGTCGGGGGCGAGGAGGAGCAGGTCCAGGGCGTCACCCTCGTAGAAATGCCAGACCTCGTCCGTGGGCAGCCGGTGCAGGGCGGAGAAGTCCCCGGGGGCATCCGTGAGCAGCACGATGATCGCCGATCCGGCGGGGCGGCCGTCCGCGCCCGGCGGCCCCACCCACGTCCGCCGGAACAGTCCGCCCTCCACCGGCAGCGGCCGCAGCCCGTACCGCGCGGCCACGTCCTGCGCTGTCCCGCCCGTCTCGACCATGGTTCCAACGCTCCCCGGCAAAGCCGCGTCGTAACCGCGCCGCCCGCCATCCCACCCCCGTCAGGGCGTGAGCGACCGCCAGATCCGCTCCGGCAGCACGCGTGCCGCCCGGTCGAGGTCGACGTCGTCGATGCCGGACAGGCGGCGGCGCGCGGTCGCGACGATCGGACCCATGACCAGCGCCTCGACCAGGGGCGCGTCCAGATCGGCGATCTCCCCGGACGTCACGTGCAGCCGCACCCAGGCGGTCAGCGGCGACAGCCTGGCCTCCTGCGTGTCACGCAGCTGCCTGCCGCGCGCCATGCCGAGGCGGTCGGCGTAGGAGGAGTGCAGGAGCCGGGAGGCGTCCGGGTGCTCCTGGATGAACGTGAGGTACGTCCGTACGAGCGCGCGGACCCCGCCGCGCGCGGTGCGGGAGCGCTCCACGGCGGCGGCCAGCTCGCCCAGGAGGCGGTCGAGCCAGCGCAGCAGCAGCGCGCCCATGAGGCCGTCGACGCTGCCGAAGTGGTGGTAGAGACTGCCGAGACTGACGCCGCTGCTCCTGGTGAGGGCGCTGACGGTGACGCCCTGCTCGCCGGACTCGGCGTACACCTGGAGGGCGGCGTCAAGAAGGCGCTCGACGGTTTCCGCGCCGCGTTGTTGCTTGGGGCTCATGGTGCCCACCAGCGTAAACCCACATCCGGAACCCGGGATTTCTGAAGAATGGAACGCTTTTCTAGAAAGATCTTCCAACCGGAAGGACCGATGGTCCACACTGGTCACCGGCCCGGCCGGGGCCGGTGACCGTCCGCGCGGACGGGGGTGCGCACGGAGCGGCACAGGTCCGGCCGGGAGGCCGGTGAACGGGGAGACGGTGAACGGGGCAGGCGGGCAGGGCGCGTTCGACCTCACGGGCAGCGGCGCCGAGCCGCTGCGCGAGCGGGACCCGCGGTGGATCGGGACGATCCCGCTGGTGGGCCGGCTCGGGGCGGGCGGCATGGGACGGGTGTACCTCGGAGTCGTCGAGGGACGGTACGCCGCCGTCAAGCAGATGCTGGCGTCCGTCGTCGCCGAGGACGAGGGGTTTCTGCTCCGCTTCGGCCAGGAGATGGACAACCTCGCGCGGCTGCCGGCCGAGGCGACCGCACCGCTGCTGGCCAGCGACCGGGACGCCGAACCACCGTGGTTCGCCACGGCGTACGTCCCCGGCATCACGCTCGCCGAGGCCGTCGAGCCGCACGGCGGCCCGTTGCCCGCCGACGCCCTCTGGCGGCTCCTGCGGGGAGTTGCGGGCGGGCTCGTCCCGGTCCACGCCCTCGGCATGGTGCACCGGGACCTCAAACCGTCGAACGTCATGCTGACCCTCGACGGCGTCACCCTCATCGACTTCGGCATCGCGCGCGCCGCCGAGCAGAGCCACCTGACCCAGACCGGCCTGATCGTCGGCACGCCCGCGTACATGTCGCCCGAACAGGCCTCGGGCAAACGGCGGTTGGGCAGCGCCTCCGACGTGTTCACGCTGGGGCTGCTGGTCGCCTACGGGGCGAGCGGCCGCTGGCCGTTCAAGGACGGCGCGGAGGGCAGCCCGCTCTACCGCATCGTCCACGACTTCCCCGACCTCGGCCCGCTGCGGGCCCTGGACCCGCGCCTCGCCGAGACCGTCACCGCCTGCCTGGACAAGGACCCCGAGGGCCGCCCGACGGCCGCGGAACTCTTCGACGCGGCGGCGGAGCACGCCCCCGCGCCGCCGGCCGGCCGGCAAGGCGCGGGCTGGCCGCCCCACATCACGGACCGCCTGGCGGGCCGCGCGGCCTTCGCGGCGAAGACGCCCCCGACGTTCACCCCACCCGCACCGAACCAGGCACCGACCGCGCCCGCGCCGGCGCCCGTACCGGCCACCCCCGTACCGGCCACCCCCGAGACCAGCCCCGACGCGACGTCGCGCCACCCGGAACGCCACCGCCGCACGCGCGTCCTGATGGCGGTGGTCCCGGTCGTCGTCATCGCCGCCGGAACGACGCTGGCCCTGCAGAACCTCCCGTACATCACCGACGCGGACCGCGCGACGGACACACCCCCCTCCGCCTCGGCCCCGCTCGACCCCGCCGCGTCACCGGACGCGAAAGGCACGGCGGAGGCATCGGACAAGGCGAAGAAGAAGCGGAAGAAGCAGAACGACAAAGACGACGCGAAGCCGAACAAGGACGACGACGCCCGGGACGACGCCAAGAACGGCTCCGGAACCAACGACGGCAAAGCAGACGGGAATTCATCCGGTTCCGACACCGACACCGAGGCCGATTCCGGCAAAGGCACCGGCACGGGTACGGGTACGGGCTCCGGCTCATCCGGCGACAAGGACGACGCCGGTCACGGCAACGGCGGTGACGACGACTCCCCGACGACCCCCACCACCGGCCCGTTCCGCCTGAAGAACGCCGACAACGGCTCCTGCCTGATCCAGGTCTACGGCTCCGCGGACGACGGCTCGTGCGGCGACCCCAGCGCCTCCTGGAAGACGGTGAGCGCCGAGAACAACAGCTTCAAGGTCGTCAACAAGCAGTCCGGCTCCTGCCTGGTCGCCAACATGCTCGGCCAGGCGGTCTTCGTGGGCGACTGCACCCAGGGCGCCGCCCGCCTCTGGCGCTGGGGCCCGAACGCCACCCTGAAGAGCACGTCGAACGGCGGCTGCCTGGACCTGGCCTACGGCGGAGGAGTGGCCGCCGCCACCTGCCAGCCCGGCAAGGCCTCCCAGAAGTGGACCCGATGAAAGGCTCGCCGCCTCACCCCGTGACGTCGCCCAGCAATGCGGCGATGTCTCGCGCCGACCAGTGGCCATCGGCCCCCGGACACGCGGCGACGTAGGACGAGACCGCTTGGGCATCCCACACCCCGGCGGAAAGCAGCCCGTTGGCCAGGAAGCGTACGTAGGCCGGGGACGGCGGAACCCAACGCACCTCGTGCATTCCCCAAGGGGCCGTGAAGGTGAGTACGGGCAAACCTTCGACGCGGCCGGCACAGATCAACGTCTCGTAGCGCCCTCTCCCCAGCACGGCCCGCCCGTACGTGAGCACCTCGCTCAGGTCGAGGTCGGCGCCCGGCTCCTTGTACATCTCCTGAGCCGCGATGTCCGCGAACTGCTGCGCGGTCACCAGATGCGCCCTGGCCATGACGCGCCCCGGCGCCAGCGGATCGTAGAAGGCCCGCCCTCCTCCCCACACCGGCGACTCAGTCGCGAAGTACATCGCCCCCGCGAGCTCCACCGGAATGGACCGAGCAGGCATAGCGGTATCGCGACACCCCGGATACACCTTCGCCGCACCGGACGGACACCCACCCCGGATATACGCGGCGAGCCGCTCCACATGCATGTTCGACCCGTACGACGTATACCAAACCCGCTCGGGACGCATCTCATCCGGCAGAGACATGACGATCTCCCGCCACCAAGGCCGTATCCGACAAGAACAAAAGCCCCAGGTACGCATTACGAGGGCTTACAACGTAGTGACGGGTCAGGACGGAGGATGCCACCAAGGCCCCTTCCCCAGGTCGGACGAGCGCGTTCAAGTCCTTCGTGCTGCCGAGTCCCCTCCTGTACCAGCCTGTCAGCGCACGCATCGCTCACGCGTCAGCAACGGTATCTGCGACGGCAACCAGCGGAAGGATCCTGTGTCAAACAACCGGAGCTCAGGACGCACCATGGGGACGATCAGCCCCCAACTTCCCAACTCTGTCCCTAGACTGTGCCAGGTAGACGCAACGCGGGTCACTGGGGGAAGACGTGGGAGAGACAGAGCTCAGGGCTGCAACGACCCCCATCCGTAGGCATCAAATCCGCACTGCGCTTCTGCAGCAGTACCAGGGCCTGATCTACGACGAAGACCTCAAAGGGTATGACCAGCAAGGCTACGAACAGCGTTTCCTGTCCCGCGCGTTGACTGCTGCTGCAGTACGCGTAGTGACGGGCTGTGATCACAAGGCAGCCGGCGCGTCCGTCATCGATGGTGAGGATGACCAAGGCATCGACGGCGTCGCCGTCACCGAGGGCACACAAGAGGTCTGGCTCGTCCAAGCCAAGTGGAGTGATGACGGCAAGGGCAAGCTCGACACCAATGGGGCGCACAAACTCATCGCTGGTCTCCGACTCATCGAGCAACGGAGTTTCGACCGCTTCAACGACCGCTTGGAGCCAATCGCTGCTCGAGTCAACGCCGCGATGCACGATGCCCGGCTGAAAGTGACCCTCGTAATCGCTCTCATGGGTGTGGGGAACCTCAGCAAGGAGACCACGACCATCCTCGAGGATGCCCGGAACGAGTTCAACGGCCTCGGTCCGGTGCTCGAGCACAGGGTGGTCCACGCTGCCGACATCCTGCAGCAGATCCAGGAAGATCTGACTCCCGAACCTGTGCGGGTGACCGTTCGAATGACGAACTGGCTCAGGCGGAACACTCCACTCACCGCTTACCAGGGCACCGTTCCGGCCAGCAACATCGCCGAGTGGTACCAGGAGCACGAAAACCGGCTCTACGAGCAGAACCTACGTCAGTCCCTCGGTACCACCCGAGTCAATTCCGGCATGCTCGGCACCCTGGTGGACGAGCCGGAGAACTTCTGGCTCTTCAACAACGGAGTGACCGTCCTGTGCGATGAGTTAGAGGAGGATTGGCCGGGGCGTCGACGTCCGGACGAGCCCGTGCACCTGCGCCTCACAGGGGTCAGTGTCGTTAACGGCGCGCAGACCGTCGCAGCGGCCCATCGCGCCACGAAGGCCGCCCCGGAGGCGGTCGAGGACGCCGAGGTCACGGTCAAGGTGATTGTCGTCGACAAGGACATGCCGGACCTCGCGCAACGCATCACTGAGACAACCAATACGCAGAACCATGTGGAGCAGCGCGACTTCATCGCCCTCGATGAGGTGCAGGCGATGATCCGCGAGGACTTCATGCTGTCCCTGCAGAAGTCCTACGTGTTCAAGCGTGGCGAGCCCGATCCAGCGCCAGACGAGGGGTGCTCTGTGGTGCACGCCGCTATTGCCTTGGCTTGTGCGCACCGCAGTACCGAACTCGCCGTGCGTGCCAAGCGGGACACGGACCTTCTCTGGGAGCGTGGCAGCGGAGGCGCCTACCCTCGTCTTTTCGGGGAGCGTCCGGGGGCCTTCCAAATCTGGCGCTCCGTACTCGTGCACCGCGCTGTCGGTACCGCCCTGAACGAGGAACGCAAGCAGTTTCAAAAGCGTGCCGCAGACGTGAGCCAGCGAGGTGACCTGCTCGTCACTCACCTCGTATTTCAGCTTCTCGATCAGGACCGTATCGACGATCCCGAGTACGACTGGAACACTGTGCTGCGCGAAGTTCCCGCACTCACCAATCGCGTTCTTTCCTGGTTGATCCACCACATTGACGCCGAGTACGGACAGACCTCGTTCCTCAGTGGAACACTCACTGACGCCGGACGGTGTAAGCGGCTCGCAGAGCTTGTGCTGCGTGACGCCGAGCGGGAAGGAGTCATTCCAGACCTGCCGGCCATCTACAAGGCTGCAAAGGATGGCAAGCGCAGGCCACGCCGACCCAACGCCGTTCCCACCCTCGTAGACCACGGAAAGATCAAGAACGGGACACCCGTCCACTTGCGCCTGTGGAACAAACCCGAGATCGATGCACTCACCCCGTGGCTCGCCGAAGACCCACGGCGAGGTGAGGCAACCTGGGTCAACGAGAGGACGCGATGCCTCGTTTGGGCGGTCGACGGGCACGCCTACTCGCCGACGCGCCTCGTCCTGAACCTGTACGAACTTGCAGGCTGGGAGGAAGCCCCCGTAGCAGTCCAGGGTCCTGCGCGGTGGGCACTGGACAGTGGCGAAACCCTCTCGGATCTAGCGAGGACATTGCTTGACGACCAGTCCGAGCGGGAATAGGGACTATTAATATCCTGGCCTACCAGCCGGTTGACCACTAAAGGACCCTCTCCCGTAGGCCGCGGAGTTACTTAAGACGCACGGAGCATCTCAAGGCCATCACGCCAGTCGTACACCTTTACTCCAGGTCTGTCTCCTGCAGCTTGGATCGGAGCCAACCGCTTCACCACTGCGGCAATTTGCCGCTGTTTCTCGATGTCAGGCTTCCCTCAGAATCAACCGGTACCTCGACGGTTATCTGGGCCACACGCTTCGTGTTCCAGTCCATGCCCCCGTCGCGCGTCGTGAAGGTGCACCGCATCCTCTCGCGCCCTGAAGATCACCGACCGCCGCCGCATGATCAGCGAGAGCGTCGACACCCTCGTGGACCCGCCCAGCGTCGTATGTCGACCTGGAAGCAGAGCTTGCCGAGGCCGGGATCGAAGACCGCCGCCTCTACGACGGAAGCCGTCACACCGCCGGCACGGTCCTGAACG
Organism: Streptomyces sp. NPDC034037; assembly: GCF_055575715.1. Taxonomy (NCBI): domain Bacteria; kingdom Bacillati; phylum Actinomycetota; class Actinomycetes; order Kitasatosporales; family Streptomycetaceae; genus Streptomyces; species Streptomyces sp. NPDC034037. The sequence continues at coordinate 112,915 of NZ_JBVISC010000005.1, forward strand.
AGCTGGGCGTCGACATGCCCACCATCATGGAGATCTTGCGGCACACCCAGATCAGCCAGACCCGCGGCCCGCTCACGTCGCCGACGCCGTATTCGGTAAAAGCAAAAGCCCCAGGTCACGGCGAGTGAGTCCTGAGGCTTCGGCAGAGCCGCCTTCGGGATTCGAACCCGAGACCTACGCATTACGAGTGCGTTGCTCTGGCCATCTGAGCTAAGGCGGCGCGCTGTCCGCACCATCGTGCGATCAGCAACGCGGCCAAGTCTACACAGGTTCCGGGGGTGCTCCGCACACCCCTCCGGAGGCGGGGGCTCAGCCCTGCGAGCAGCGCTTTCCGTTCGGTGGCGCCTTGCCCTCCAGGAGGTACGCGTTGATCGTCGCGTCGACGCAGCCGCTGCCCCTGCCATACGCCGTGTGCCCGTCGCCCTCGTAGGTGAGGAGGCGACCGGAGGAGAGCTGGGAGGCCAGGGCCCGCGCCCAGCGGTAGGGGGTGGCGGGGTCGCGGGTCGTGCCCACGACCACGATGGGCGCCGCGCCCCTCGCCTCGATGCGGTGCGGCTTCCCCGTGGCCTTCACCGGCCAGTACGCGCAGTTCAGCGAGGACCAGGCGAGGCCCTCGCCGAAGACGGGGGACGCCTTCTCGAAGTCCGGGACGGCCTTCTCGACCTCCGCCGGGGACGTGAAGGCGGGCGGCAGGTCCAGGCAGTTCACGGCGGCGTTGGCGAACATCAGATTCGCGTACGAGCCGTCGGAGTCCCGCTCGTAGTAACTGTCGGAGAGCGCGAGCAGCGCCGAGCCGTCCTTGTTCCTCATCGCCGAGGTCAGCGCGTCCCGCAGCTGGGCCCAGGCCCCCTCGTCGTACATCGCGGCGATCACGCCGGTCGTCGCGAGGGCCTCGCCGAGTCTGCGGCCGGAGGTGTCGCCGGCCGGCAGCGGCGTGCGGTCCAGCTCCTCGAAGAACGCCTTCAGGCGCCTGCCCGCCGCGGCGGGGGTCCCGGAGCCGAGCGGGCACTCCGCCCCGAGCGCCACGCAGTCCTTCGCGAACGACTGGAACGCCGTCTCGAAGCCCGCCGTCTGGTCGCGGTTCATGCGACGCGCCGGCAAGGAGGGGTCCATCGCACCGTCCAGCACCAGGCGCCCCACGCGCTTCGGGTAGAGGTCGGCGTACGTCGCGCCGAGGAACGTCCCATACGACGCGCCCACGTACGACAGCTTGTCGTCGCCCAGCGTGGCCCGCACGACGTCCATGTCGCGCGCCGCCTCCACGGTCGAGACATGCGGCAGGACGGCCGCCGACCGCTTCTCGCAGCCGGCCGCGAACTCCTCGAAGGAGGTGCGCAGCCGCTCGGTCTCCCGCCTGTCGTCGGGGGTGACGTCGGTCTGCGTGTATGCGTCCATGCTCTTGCCGTCGAGGCAGGTGACGGGCTCGCTGCGGGCCACGCCGCGCGGGTCGACGGCGACCATGTCGTAGTGGGCGCGGACCTCCTCGGGGTAGCCGAGTGCCGCGTACGACTGGAGATAGCCGATCGCCGAGCCGCCGGGCCCGCCCGGGTTCACCAGGAGGGAGCCGAGCCGTCCGCTCCTCTTGGTCGCCTTCTTGCGGGCCACCGCCAGCTTGATGTCGCCCGCCGCGGGCTTGTCGTAGTCGAGCGGGACCTTCAGCGAGGCGCACTCGAAGCCGGCGACACCGCACTCGCGCCAGCCGAGCTTCTGGTCGTAGTAGGGGGCCAGCCCCGCGGGCGTCGAACTGGCCAGCGCGGCCATGGAGGTGTCCGCCGTCGAACTTCCCGACGAGCACCCGGAGACGAGCAGCCCGGTGATCACGAGCAGCGTGCCGCACGTACGGAAGGGGAGCGGGCGGCCGCGGCTGGGTCCGGGGCGGCCGTGACGGCTGATGTCCATCACGCGAGCCTAACTCTCCGAGAGCGGACGATCACATGCCGTACTCGGCCCTTACTCGTACGGGTGACACCGCCCCTCGGCCGACAGCTCGCTGGGCTCCCGTCGCCGTCAGCCCGCCCGGAGCGCCACCGTCATCGCCTCGACCGCGAGCAGCGGCGCCACATTGCGGTCGAGGGCCGTGCGGCAGGCGCCGATCGCCTCGATGCGGCGCAGCGTGGACTCGGGCGAGGACGCCAGGGCCAGGCGCTCCAGCATGTCCTGCACCTCGGTGTTGGCGATGGCCACGCGGGAGCCCAGCTGCAGGGCGAGGACATCGCGGTAGACCCCTATGAGGTCGATGAGCGCGAGGTCCAGGCTGTCGCGCTGCGTACGTGTCTTGCGGCGCTTCTGCCGGTCCTCCAGCTCCTTCATCACGCCCGCGGTGCCGCGCGGCATCCGGCCGCCCTGCGACGCGCCGAGCGCGTTCTTCAGGTCCTCGGTCTCCTTGGTGTCGACGTCCTCCGCGACCTGCTTCGCGTCGTCGGACGCGGTGTCGATCAACTCCTGCGCCGCCTTGAGGCAGCCGCCGATGTCCTGCACCCGCAGCGGCAGCTTCAGGACCGCGGCCCTGCGCTCACGCGCGCGTGGATCGGTGGCGAGCCGCCGGGCGCGGCCGATGTGCCCCTGCGTGGCGCGCGCGACCGCCGCCGCGACGTCCGGCGCGATGCCGTCCCGTCGTACGAGCACGTCGGCGACGGCCTCCACCGGCGGTGTACGCAAGGTCAGGTGCCGGCAGCGGGAACGGATCGTCGGCAGCACGTCCTCCAGGGAGGGCGCGCAGAGCAGCCACACGGTCCGGGGGGCGGGCTCCTCCACGGCCTTCAGCAGGACGTTGCCCGCGCCTTCGGTGAGGCGGTCGGCGTCCTCCAGGACGATCACCTGCCAGCGGCCCACGGCGGGCGACAACTGCGCCCGGCGCACCAGCTCGCGGGTCTCCTTCACGCCGATGGACAGCAGGTCCGTACGGACCACTTCCACGTCCGCGTGCGTGCCGATGAGGCTGGTGTGGCAGCCGTCGCAGAACCCGCACCCGGGGACCCCGCCGAGGGCGCGGTCCGGACTGGTGCACTGCAGGGCGGCGGCGAAGGCCCGCGCCGCGGTGGACCGCCCGGAGCCCGGCGGGCCCGTGAACAGCCAGGCATGCGTCATCTTCGACGAGTCCGGCACGGGGGTGTGGTCGGCGACCGCGGTCACCTGCGCGTCGGCGTCCCGGGCGGCGGCGCTCAGCTGCTCGCCCACCTTCTCCTGGCCCACCAGGTCGTCCCAGACGCTCACGAGGCCACCACCGAGTCGTCCCACACACTCATGGGGTCCACCGCCTTACGCCGCGCGCTGCTCCGCGCCGCTCTGTTCCGCTCTGCCTGCTCTTGCCGGATCGTCTGATCCCCGGATTGCCCATTGTGGGACACGCCACTGACAATCCGGGCCGGCCGCCTTCCGGACCGCCCGCTTCCGGGCGGTCCTCGTCGTGCTCCTCGCGGCTGCCTGCGCGATCAACGCCGACGGCCGCCGCGACGCCCGCGCCCGCCTTCGCCACCGGCGCCACCGGCGTCTCCCGGGTGGCCCTCGGCGTCCTCGGCGTCCTCGTGCGAGCCGAGCAGTTCGTCGGCCAGGGTCGGCAGGTCGTCCGGCGTCTCCTCGGGCCAGTGGGACCCCGAGCGCCGCGGCGTGCCCCGCTCGTCGATCTGGGGCAGCTCACGGGTGCGTTCGTTGTCCCCCTCGGGAGCGGGGGCCGGGGCGGGGGCCGCCGGACGCTCGTCCCTGAAGTAGCCCGGCGGCACCTTGTCCTCGGTGATGGCGGGCAGCACGGCCGTCTCGTCGGCGGCACCCGGGCCCGGAGGACACTGCGGCAGCACCGCGGTGTCCTCCGGGCCCGGCCCGTCGGGCCGCACCTGCGGCAGTACGGCGGTCTCGTCGGCCGCCCCTGGAGGCGTCACGACGGGAGTCGGCACGGTCGTCTCGTTGTCCGGCACGGACGGGGTGGACGGGGCGGAACGCTTCGCCGACCCGGCGCCCCCAGAAGGCCCGGCACCCCCAGAAGGCCTGGCACCCCCAGAAGGCCTGGCCGCCCCGGAGGACTTGGCCGCCCCGGACGACTTGGCCGCCCCCGCGGACTTCGCGGGCGCGGAGGGCCTTACCTGCGCAGACGTAGAGGCCGACGTGGACGCCGCCTCCGCCGCAGCCGCCGCCGCGGAAGCCGCCGACGCCGCCGCGAGCCGCCGCGCCTCCTCGGCCCGCAGCAACGCCTCCTCGGCCTTGCGCTGCTTCTCCCGCCGCCGCTCCTCCGCCTCGGCGCGCAGCCTGGCCTCTTCCTCGGCCTCCCGGCGGCGCCGGGCCTCCTCGGCGGCCCTGAGCTGCTCCTCGGCGAGCAGCCTGGCCTTCTCCTCCTCGGCCTTGCGGCGCGCCTCCTCGGCGCGCTTGCGGGCTTCCTCGGCCTGCCGCTCGGCCTCGCGGCGCTGGGCCTCCTCCAGCTCGCGCCGCTTGCGCTCCTCCTCCTCGGCCCGGAGCTTGGCGAGCTGCGCCTGGCGCTCGCGCTCCAGGCGCTCCTCCTCGGCCTTGCGCGCGGCCTCTTCCTCGGCCTTGCGCCGCGCCTCCTCCTCGGCGGCCTTGCGGGCCTCCTCCTGCGCCTTCACCTCGGCCTCGGAGAGCGGCAGGACCACGTCGAGCCGGTGCCGGATCACGGTCGTGACGGCCTCGGGCTCCTGGGAGGCGTCGACGACGAGGTAGCGGCCGGGGTCGGCCGCGGCGAGCGTGAGGAAACCGGACCGCACGCGCGCGTGGAACTCGGCGGGCTCCGACTCGAGCCGGTCGGGCGCCTCCGTGAACCGCTCGCGGGCGGCCTCGGGCGCCAGGTCGAGCAGGCACGTCAGGTTCGGTACGAGGCCACCGGTGGCCCAGCGGTTGATGCGGGCGACCTCGGTCGGCGACAGGTCGCGGCCCGCGCCCTGGTAGGCGACGGACGAGTCGATGTACCGGTCGGAGATGACGACGGCGCCGCGCTCCAGGGCGGGCCGTACGACGGTGTCGACGTGCTCCGCGCGGTCGGCGGCGTACAGCAGGGCCTCGGCGCGGTGCGAGAGACCGGCCGACGACACGTCGAGCAGGATCGACCGCAGCCGCTTGCCGACGGGCGTCGCGCCCGGCTCGCGGGTGACGACGACCTCGTGCCCCTTGGCGCGGATCCACTCGGCGAGCGCCTCGGCCTGGGTGGACTTGCCGGCGCCGTCGCCGCCCTCCAGGGCGATGAAGAAGCCGGTGGCGCAGGGCGCCTGCGCGGGGTCGTCGCCGCCGCGCAGGGCGTCCCGCAGGTCGTGCCGCAGGGGGACGCCCTGCCGGTCGTCGGCCTTGGCGAGGACCAGCGCGGCCACGGGCAGGAGCAGCGCGCCGACGAGCATCAGGGTGAAGGCGGCGCCTCCGTGGTCGAAGACGAACTTGCCGTTGACCATGCGGTGCGGGCCGATGACGGCGGCGAGCGCGGGGGCCGCCAGCGCGCCCAGCGCGACGCTCAGCCGGGCGACGGCCTGGAGGTGCTCCGCGGTGCGCGTCCTGCGGTAGTCCTCGACCTCCTGGTCGAGCAGGGCGTGCCCGATGTTCGCGGCGACGCCCGCGCCGACCCCGGCGAGGGCCAGGAGCAGCAGCACGGTCGTCACGTCCGGCACGAGGCCCGCGGCGAGCAGCGCGACGCCGGTGAGGGCGATCGCCAGGGCGAGCAGCCGGCGGCGCGAGAGCGACGTCAGCAGGGAGGGCGCGGTACGGATGCCGGCCACGGAGCCGCCGGTCAGCGCGAGGACGATCAGGCCGTACGTGGCGGGCCCGCCGCCCAGGTCCTTGGCGTGCAGCAGGGCGACGGCGACGGCCGCGGCGATGGCGGCCGCGACGGCGGCGCAGGCGGCGACGAACAGCGGGATCGCGCCCGTGCGGCCCTTGTCGGCGCCGCTGCCGGTGCGCGGCCTGCGCAGCCCTTCGAGCGGGCTCCGCGCGCGGGGCGTCTGCGCGGCGGGCAGTTCGAGGAGGTAGACGATGGAGAGCGACGCGGCGAACAGCCCGGCCGCGAGGAACGAGGCGAGCCCCGCCTGGTGGAACTGGAACCAGTCGAGGCCGGCGCCCAGAAGGTTGCTGACGAGCGTGATGCCGACGAGCGCGGCGGCCGCGAGGGGCAGCGCCACGAATCCCGTACGGAGCGACAGGCGCCGCAGCGCGTCCATGTGGTCCGGCAGCGGCCGTACGGTCGCCCCCTCCAGGGGCGGCGCGGGCAGCAGCGCGGGCGCCGCGCTCTCCCGGGCGACCGTCCAGAACCGCTCGGCGACGCCGACCACGAAGGACGTCACCAGGATCACCGCGAGGGCGTTGTCCGGGGTCCAGTCGATCCACAACGGGGCGACGATCAGCAGCGCGGCGCGCACGCCGTCGGCGCCGACCATGGTCCAGCGCCGGTCGAGCGGTCCGCCCGGTGAGGTGAGGGAGGTGAGGGGGCCCAGGAGCACCGCTCCGAAGAGCAGCGTCGCGAGGACGCGTGCTCCGAAGACCGCGGTGATGGCGAAGGCCACGCCGCGGTAGCCGCCTCCGAAGGCGCCTTCCGCGATGGCCGACTGGAGCGCGAGAATCACCAGCACGAGAAGGGCGAGCGCGTCGCCGACACTGCCGACGAGTTGCGCGCTCCACAACCGCTTCAGCTGCGGTACGCGCAGCAGAGCGCGGACCGCACGCTCTCGGGAATCTGCGACCAGGGCGTCGTCGGGGGCCGGAATTCCGGCCGTTGGCTGCTCGGCACGCGTCATCCGTCCAGCCTATCTGGACGCGCCGCTTCCCCGTATGCCCACCCGAACATGCGCGCGGCCCGCCCCTGCCCGGGACCAAAAGCCCGCTCAGGACGTGCCGGTGCCGGGTGCCTCGTCATGGGGCACCCGGCGCGGGCGGGAGGTCACTCCTCCGAGGAAGCCGCCTTGCTGGAAGCCGCCGTCTTCTTGGCGGCGGTCTTCGTAGCAGTGCTCTTCGTAGCAGTGCTCTTCGTAGCAGTGGTCTTCGTGGCGGCCGTCTTCTTGGCCGTGGTCTTCTTGGCCGTCGTTTTCTTAACGGTCGTCTTCTTGGCGGCGGTCTTCTTTGCGGGCGCCTTCTTGGCGGGGGCCTTCTTCGCCGTCTTCTTGGCCGGCCCCTTCGCCCGCTTCTCCGCGAGCAGCTCGTAGCCCCGCTCGGGGGTGATGTCCTCGACGGAGTCGGCCGCCCGCAGCGTCGCGTTGGTCTCGCCGTCGGTCACGTACGCCCCGAAGCGGCCGTCCTTGACGACGACCGGCTTTCCGCTGACCGGGTCCTCGCCCAGCTCCTTGAGCGGCGGCTTCGCGGCCGCACGGCCCCGCTGCTTGGGCTGGGAGTAGATCGCCAGGGCCTCTTCGAGCGTGATCGTGAAGAGCTGCTCCTCGCTCTCGATGGAGCGCGAGTCGGTGCCCTTCTTCAGATACGGGCCGTACCGGCCGTTCTGGGCGGTGATCTCGACGCCCTCGGCGTCCGTGCCGACCACGCGCGGCAGCGACATCAGCTTCAGCGCGTCCTGGAGGGTGACCGTGTCCAGCGACATGGACTTGAAGAGCGAGGCGGTGCGCGGCTTGACCGCGTTCTTGCCGGTCTTCGGGGTGCCTTCGGGCAATACCTCGGTGACGTAGGGGCCGTAGCGCCCGTCCTTGGCGATGATCTGGCGGCCGGTCTCCGGGTCCGCGCCCAGCTCGAAGTCGCCGCTCGGCTTGGCGAGCAGTTCCTCCGCGTACTCGACGGTCAGCTCGTCGGGCGCCAGGTCGTCGGGGACGTCCGCGCGCTGGTGGTTCTCGGAGTCGCGCTCGCCGCGCTCGATGTAGGGGCCGTAGCGCCCCACGCGCAGCATGATGCCGTCGCCGACCGGGAAGGACGACACCTCGCGGGCGTCGATCGCGCCGAGGTCGGTGACGAGTTCCTTGAGGCCGCCGAGGTGGTCGCCGTCGCCGTTGCCCGCGTCGGCCGCGGCGCCGGCGGCCTCGCCCCCGCCCTCGCCGAAGTAGAAGCGCCGCAGCCACGGCACGGCCTGCGCCTCACCGCGCGCGATGCGGTCGAGGTCGTCCTCCATCCTGGCGGTGAAGTCGTAGTCGACGAGTCGCCCGAAGTGCTTCTCCAGGAGATTGACGACGGCGAACGACAGGAAGGAGGGGACGAGCGCCGTCCCCTTCTTGAAGACGTATCCGCGGTCGAGGATCGTGCCGAGGATCGACGCGTACGTCGACGGGCGGCCGATCTCGCGCTCTTCGAGCTCCTTGACCAGCGAGGCCTCGGTGTAGCGGGCCGGGGGCTTGGTGGCGTGGCCGTCGACCGACAGCTCGTCGGCGGTCAGCGCGTCGCCCTCGGCGACCTGCGGGAGCCTGCGCTCACGGTCGTCCAGCTCGGCGTTGGGGTCGTCGGCGCCTTCGACGTACGCCTTGAGGAAGCCGTGGAAGGTGATGGTCTTGCCGGACGCGCTGAACTCGGCGTCGCGGCCGTCGGCGGCACGGCCACCGATCTTGACCGTGACGGAGTTGCCGGTCGCGTCCTTCATCTGGGAGGCGACGGTCCGCTTCCAGATCAGCTCGTAGAGCCGGAACTGATCACCGGTCAGGCCGGTCTCGGCGGGCGTGCGGAAACGATCACCCGAGGGACGGATCGCCTCGTGCGCCTCCTGCGCGTTCTTGACCTTCCCGGCGTACGTGCGCGGCTTGTCCGGCAGGTAGTCGCCGCCGTAGAGCTGGGTGACCTGGGCACGGGCGGCGGTGACCGCCGTGTCGGACAGGGTCGTGGAGTCCGTACGCATGTAGGTGATGAAGCCGTTCTCGTACAGCTTCTGGGCCACCTGCATGGTCGCCTTCGCGCCGAAGCCGAGCTTGCGCGAGGCCTCCTGCTGCAGCGTCGTCGTACGGAACGGGGCGTAGGGAGAGCGGCGGTAGGGCTTGGACTCGACCGACCGTACGGAGAAGGCCGTCTCCTGGAGGGCGGCGGCAAGCGCGCGGGCGCCCGCCTCGTCCAGGTGCAGGGTGTCGGACTTGAGCCGGCCGACGGAGTTGAAGTCACGGCCCTGTGCGACGCGCTTGCCGTCGACCGCGGCGAGCCGGGCGACCAGCTGCGAGGGGTCGGAGGCGTCACCGGCGCGGCCGGTGCCGAACGTGCCGGTCAGGTCCCAGTACTCGGCGGAGCGGAAGGCGATGCGCTCGCGCTCCCGCTCGACGACGAGGCGGGTGGCCACCGACTGGACGCGGCCGGCCGACAGGCGCGGCATGACCTTCTTCCACAGGACCGGCGAGACCTCGTAGCCGTAGAGGCGGTCGAGGATGCGGCGGGTCTCCTGGGCGTCGACCATGCGCTTGTTGAGCTCGCGCGGGTTGGCGACGGCGCTGCGGATCGCGTCCTTGGTGATCTCGTGGAAGACCATCCGGTGGACGGGGACCTTGGGCTTGAGGACTTCGAGGAGGTGCCACGCGATGGCTTCGCCCTCGCGGTCCTCATCGGTGGCGAGGAAGAGTTCGTCGGAGTCCTTCAGCAGGTCCTTGAGCTTCTTGACCTGGGCCTTCTTGTCGGCGTTGACGACATAGATGGGCGCGAAGTCATGCTCGACGTCCACGCCGAGGCGGCGCACCTCGCCGGTGTACTGGTCGGGTACCTCCGCGGCACCGTTGGGGAGGTCGCGGATGTGCCCGACGCTGGCCTCGACTACGTAGCCGGGGCCGAGGTAGCTCTTGATCGTCTTCGCCTTGGCAGGCGACTCGACGATGACGAGTCGGCGGCCGCCCTGTGCGGTCTCGCTGGTCGGGGACAACTTCGCTCTTCTCTCCGGTCGACGCTCGGTGGCAGTGCGCGGTGGCACCGCTCGGTCGCGGTGCTCGTGACGGTGCGGTGGCAGTGCCCGCATGGCTTGCGTTGCGCTGTCGCTGCGGAGTGTGACGGTACATCCCGCCCCCGTGTCAAACGGGAAAAGCCCGCAACGGCCACTCGAACGGTAACCCGACTACCGCCATTCCTGCCGCCCGGAGTGGCGACCCGCTGTTTCGGTGCCCGGCGCGGCCGTGGCGCGGGACGCGGCACGGCGCCGTCCCCGCGATCACCGGAGCGATCCCTTCCGGTCCACCGGATCACGACCGTCCGGCCGCCCCGGCGCGGCGCCCCGGCCCTGCTGGAACCCGAGGTTCCGGCCCACCGGAAGGAAGGGGTCCGCGGCTGCGGTCCGGCGGTTTCACAGCCGCGTGAAACACCACACGCCGAGCAACAGGGCGACGAGGCCCACGAGCGCGGCGAGCGTCGCCGATGCGACGGGGCTCACACCCTGGGCGACCGGCGCGCGGTGCGCGACCCGCGCCCCGGTCCACAGCAGCAGTCCGGTGCCGAACAGCGCGAACACCGTCCCCGCGAAGATCGCTGGTGCGCTCTCCATAGTCTTTGCCTCCCCGTACAGCCTCGCCCGGCGCTTGTGGTGCGGCCGTGCGCGTGCTGGTGCGCGGCCGTGGCCTGGAGGCTGGCACGCGCGGGAATCGGGAGCGCGAAATCGGGGTGAACGACGGAGGGCCGCCGCGCGCCCCTACCCCTGGACCGGCAGCAGGAAGCCCTGCTCCACCAGGAGCCTGATCTGCGCGGGCGTGCGGTCGCGCAGCAACACCGGGTCCTCGCCGACCAGTTGGGCGATGGCATCCAGGATCCGGCCGGCGCTCAGCGATCCGTCGCACACGCCGGCGAACCCGGCGCCGACCGTGTCCACCTTGGTGGCCCGGCGCATGCCCCGGTGCTGGCGCAGCACGACGTGCTCGGGGTCCTCGGCGCCCGGCAGCCCGACCTGCTCCTGCACGACCTCGTCGGCGAGCTTGAAGTGCGCGGCGAGCAGGGCGGCGTCGTCGTGGGCGCGCAGGTAGTCCTGGCGGTCGAAGAACTCCCGCACCGTCTCGCCGAGCGGCTGCTCGACGGGGTGCGGCCACTCCTCGATGGTCACGCTCGGCTCGGCCGCCCCGGTCTTGCGCAGCGTGATCCAGCCGAACCCGACGGCCCGCGTCCGGCGCGCCTCGAACTCGCCCAGCCACGCCTCGTACCGCCGCGCGTACGACGTGGGGTCCTGGCGGTGGTCCCCCGCGTCCCGCAGCCACAGCTCGGCGTACTGCGTGATGTCCTGCACCTCGCGCTGCACGATCCAGGCGTCGCAGTCGCGCGGCACCCAGGAGCGCAGCCGGTCCTGCCACTCCTCGCCGTCCACGTGCTGCCAGTTGGCCAGGAAGTGCGCGTACCCCCCTTCGTTCAGCCGCTCCCCCGCCTCCTGAACGAGCGACCGGCACAGATCGTCCCCGCCCATCCCGCCGTCCCGGTAGGTGAGCCGGGCGCCGGGCGAGATCACGAAGGGCGGGTTCGACACGATCAGGTCGTACGTCTCCTCGCCCACCGGCTCGAAGAGCGAGCCCTCCCGCAGATCTGCCTCCGGGGCGGCGGAGAGCGCCAGCGTGAGCCGGGTGAACCGCAGGGCCCGGGGATTGAGGTCGGTCGCCGTCACGCGCGTGGCGTGCTGCGCGGCGTGCAGCGCCTGGATGCCGGAGCCGGTGCCGAGGTCGAGCGCGCTGTCGACCGGTGTCCGCACGGTGATCCCGGCGAGCGTGGTGGAGGCGCCGCCGACGCCGAGGACGACGCCCTCGTCGTGGTTGCCGATGCCGCCGGCGCCGCCGACCGCGCAGCCCAGGTCGGAGACGATGAACCAGTCCTCGCCGCCGGGCCCGCCATAGGGCCGTACGTCCACCGTCGCCCGCAGCCCCGCGTCCTGCCCGGCCAGCCAACCGCTGTCCAGGAGGACGTCGACGGGCAGAACGTCGGCCACGCGCGCGTGCGGGACGGTTTCCTGGAGCAGGAACAGGCGTACGAGAGCGGCGAGGGCGCCGTCCGCGCGCGTGGCCCGCAGGGCGGGCACGGTCTCGCCGCGGGCCAGCGCGGTGTAGGCGGGCGCGCCGAGTAGTTCGAGCAGCCCGTCGGCGGTGAAGTCGGCGGCGAGCAGGGCCTTCCGCAGGGAGGCGGCTGCGTCGGCGCGGTCGGGCGAGGGCAGGGGGAGGCTGGCGTTACTCACTCCCCCATTGTGGCCCGCGGGGGGACACCGGCGCCCTCGGCGCCGCCATGGACACCGAGGGCGTGGCGAAGAACGTACGGCCGGCAGGGGTCAGTTCTTGGCCGACGGCGTGGCGGACGCGCTCTTGCAGCTGTCCTGCTTGCCCATCGCCTCGCCGACCTCCCCCTCCTGGAGCTTCTCCAGTGCTTCGTTGCCGCTCTTGCTGAGCTTGTCCAGCTCGCCCGCGACGTCCTTGAGGCCGTCGGCGAAGTCCGCCTGGTTCTTGGTGTCCAGGCCGTCGACCTGCTTCTTCAGGCCGTCGTACGACTTGGAGATGGCGTTGAGCTCCTTGACGGCGTCGTCCGTCTTCTTCTTGCCGTCGTCGACCGGCGGGGCGCCCGCGCCCTTCACGGAGTCGCCCATCGCCTTGTAGGCGTCGGACATGTCCTGGAACGCCTTGGAGTCGGTCTTCTGGACGGCGGACGGGGAGCTGTTGTCGGAGGTCTCCTTCTGGATCGCGGCGTTGGCGGCCGCGATCTTCTTCGACTGCGGCTGGACGCCGTCACAGACCTTCTTGGCCCAGCCGTCCAGTTCCTCGTTGCCGTCGTCGCTGCTGCTGCACCCTGAGATCGCGAGTACCAGTACCGCACCGCCGGACAGTGCGGCTGCAAGCTTCTTGTTCACCGGATTGGTCCCTTCCGTGGCTCTCGGCCCCGGAACTTACACGCCAAACGAGCGACAAACGCATGTCCGGGGTCCGACGCATCCCCTATTGCAGCCATTTGCACCAAGGAGAGCGCGGGAACCGGGAGAGAAGGCTCACGGACTGTCCGGATCCGCTGACCGGCGGCAGGGGCCCGCACGCCGACGGGCGGACGACGCATCAGAATGCGCCGCCCGCCCGCGTGTTGGACGCGTCCTTCCCGCGTTACGAACCCGCGTTACGAACCCGCGTTACGAAACGACCGCCGGATCGGCCGACTTGGCCGCCCGTCCGGCGTTGCCCTCGTCCCCGACGGCGATGCCCCGCCGCTTGGAGACGTAGACCGCGCCGATGATGACCGCGATGGAGAGCACCGCGATCAGTACCCGCATGCCGACGCTGGCGTCGTCCCCGTAGCTGAACTTGATGACGGCGGGCGCGATGAGCAGCGCCACCAGGTTCATCACCTTCAGCAGCGGGTTGATCGCCGGGCCTGCGGTGTCCTTGAACGGGTCGCCCACGGTGTCGCCGATGACGACCGCGGCGTGGGCCTCGCTGCCCTTGCCGCCGTGGTGGCCGTCCTCGACGAGCTTCTTCGCGTTGTCCCAGGCGCCGCCGGAGTTGGCGAGGAAGACCGCCATCAGCGTGCCCGTGCCGATCGCGCCGGCGAGGAACGAGCCGAGCGCGCCGACACCGAGCGAGAAGCCGACCGCGATGGGTGTGAGCACGGCGAGCAGACCCGGTGTGGCCAGCTCGCGCAGCGCGTCCTTGGTGCAGATGTCGACGACGCGCCCGTACTCCGGCTGCTCGGTGTAGTCCATGATCCCGGGGTGCTCGCGGAACTGCCGCCGCACCTCGTAGACCACGGCCCCGGCCGACCGCGACACCGCGTTGATCGCCAGCCCCGAGAAGAGGAAGACGACCGCGGCGCCGAGGACCAGGCCCACCAGGTTGTTGGGCTGTGAGATGTCCATCACCAGGTTCATCGGGGCGCCGTCGCCGAGCTTCTCGCCGACGTCCTTGGCCGCGGTCGCGATGGCGTCGCGATACGACCCGAAGAGCGCCGACGCCGCGAGGACCGCGGTGGCGATGGCGATGCCCTTGGTGATGGCCTTGGTGGTGTTGCCGACGGCGTCCAGGTCGGTGAGCACCTGCGCGCCCGCGCCCTCGACGTCACCGGACATCTCGGCGATGCCCTGCGCGTTGTCGGAGACGGGGCCGAAGGTGTCCATGGCGACGATGACGCCGACCGTGGTCAGCAGGCCCGTTCCGGCCAGGGCGACCGCGAAGAGGGCGAGCATGATCGACGTACCGCCGAGCAGGAACGCCCCGTACACGCCGAGCCCGATCAGCAGCGCGGTGTAGACGGCCGATTCCAGGCCGAGCGAGATGCCGGCCAGGACGACGGTCGCCGGGCCCGTCAGCGAGGTCTTGCCGATGTCCCTGACGGGGCGCCGGTTGGTCTCGGTGAAGTAGCCGGTGAGCTGCTGGATGAGGGCGGCCAGGACGATGCCGATGGCCACGGCGACAAGGGCGAGGACCCGTGGGTCACCGCCGTGGCCGGCGATCGCCGTGTCCGTGACGCCTTCCAGCTCCGCGTACGAGGACGGGAGGTAGACGTACACGGCCGCGGCGACGAGCAGCAGCGAGATCACCGCGGAGATGAAGAAGCCGCGGTTGATGGCGCTCATGCCGCTGCGGTCGGCGCGCCGCGGTGCCACCGCGAAGATGCCGATCATCGCCGCCACGACGCCGATGGCCGGAACGATCAGCGGGAAGGCGAGCCCGGAGTCGCCGAACGCCACCTTGCCGAGGATCAGCGCGGCGACGAGCGTGACGGCGTACGACTCGAAGAGGTCGGCGGCCATGCCGGCGCAGTCGCCGACGTTGTCGCCCACGTTGTCGGCGATGGTCGCGGCATTGCGCGGATCGTCCTCCGGAATGCCCTGCTCGACCTTGCCGACCAGGTCGGCGCCGACGTCGGCGGCCTTGGTGAAGATGCCGCCGCCGACGCGCATGAACATCGCGATCAGCGCGGCACCGAGTCCGAATCCTTCGAGCACCTTCGGCGCGTCGGCCGCGTAGACGAGCACCACACAGGAGGCGCCCAGCAGACCGAGCCCCACCGTGAACATGCCGACGACGCCGCCCGTGCGGAAAGCGATCTTCATGGCTTTGTGCGAGACGGCGGTGAGATCCTTTTCCGGCTCGCCTTCTGCCGGGGTGGCCTCTCGGGCCGCGGCCGCCACGCGCACATTGCTGCGCACCGCGAGCCACATACCGATATAGCCGGTGGTCGCCGAGAACGCCGCTCCGATCAAGAAGAAGATCGATCGTCCGGCGCGCTGATTCCAGTCGTCCGCGGGCAACAGCATGAGCAGGAAGAACACGACGACGGCGAATACGCCGAGCGTGCGGAGCTGGCGGCCCAGATAGGCATTCGCGCCTTCCTGGATCGCCCGGGCGATCTTCTTCATGCTGTCGGTGCCCTCGCCGGCCGCGAGCACCTGGCGCACCAGGACCCCGGCGACGACGAGCGCCGCGAGCGCGACGGCCGCGATGACCATCACGATAAGACGATTGCCGTCCGTCAGGACTGCGGCTGCGAAGGTTGAGGGGTGGTCAAACTGATGAGGGGTAGAAAGCCCCGCCATTCGTCCTCCTTGACGCTGGGGCTGAGCTCAAGATGTGGACGGATTGTAGGGAGCGGAACCTGATCAAAACAGAGGACCACTAGCGCAATTGGCCTGAGATTGCTTCTCAGCAAATGATCGCGGCCAAAGTTTGGCCCCAAAAGCAGTAATGCCTCAAAACCGTTGACGGCGGATCATTGATCTAGAACGATAAATGATCAGAATAAGAAAAGGCCCTGTTCACCGTGGTGGTGACAGGGCCTGTCGGGGTCCGCCGGAGCCTGCCGGGGCGGCCCGCGCGGCGCGGGAGCGGTACGGGAGCGCTCCGGGCGCGGCCGAGAGGCGGGCGGAACCACGCCGCGAGCGGCGACGACACGATCCGGTCACGGGCGGCGCCGGCGACATGGGCGGAATCACGTCATGCGTGGCGCGGGCGGCGCGGGGGCAGGCTCGGGGCGTGAGCGGCGCCGGCGGGGCCGAGGCACGAACGGCGGCAACGGGATCAGGGAACGAGTGGCGCGGGGGTCGTGGGCCAGCTCATGCGGATCAGGCCGCCGGATTCGCCCGCGGTGACCTCGACGTCGTCCACGAGGCCGCTGATGACGGCGAGGCCCATCTCGTCCTCGCCCTCGGCCTCCAGCTCGTCGCCCCGGCCGGGCCGCCCGCCGGGCGCCCGGTCACCGGGTGCCGAACGGGGCGCCTCGTCACCGACCTCGATGGAGAACTGCTTCTCGTCCTCGGTCAGCGCGACCCGTACCGGCGCCGTGACGCCATTGCTCTGGTGCAGCCCGACCGCGCGCGTGCAGGCCTCGCCGACGGCGAGCCGGACCTCGTCGAGAACGGCCTCGTCCACTCCGGCCCTGCGCGCGACCGCGGCCGCCACCAGGCGGGCCGTCCTGACGTGCTCGGGCAGCGCGCTGAAACGAAGCTCAACGGTGGCCATGCATCCCCCTCGGACGTACGCGCGTGCTGTCAGGGGACCGGGCCGCAGGCCCGATCCCCTGCTGTACTGCCACCTGAGGCGTCAGTCGGTGGCGGTGACTGCTTCCTCGACCGAGGTGTGAATGGGGAACACCTTGGTCAGGCCGGTGATGCGGAAGATCTTGAGAATGCGCTCCTGGTTGCAGACCAGGCGCAGCGAGCCCTCATGGGCACGCACGCGCTTCAGGCCGCCGACCAGCACGCCGAGCCCGGTGGAGTCGAGGAAGTCCACGCCCTCCATGTCGACGACAAGGTGGAAGCTGCCGTCGTTCACCAACTCGACCAACTGCTCGCGCAACTTGGGCGCGGTATATACATCGATTTCGCCACCGACCTCGACGACCGTACGATCGCCGACGGTACGGGTCGACAGGGACAGGTCCACGGATCCTCCAGCACCTTGCTATCGAGCGGTCATCCCTCGGGACACCTCGGCAGAGCCCCCAGGTCGGATCGCCAGCCGCGATGGCATTCAATCACTTACCGGCAGGCGTGCACGACGCCTTCGGACCATTGTCCATCCCGCCAGTGACACACTCGATGCCGATGGCCGAAATTTCTTCCTCCGGAGGGCCCTTTGCGGGCGCCCCGGCACAGACGTCCCCGCAGGTGGTCCTCGACCGGCTCACCGCGGGGCCGAGCCGTGCGTCGCGCGTCACTCATACGGAGCACTTGCCCCCACGTGCGGCTCGGTATGCAGTGTGGCCCGACCGCATCCGTCCGGAGGTCATATCCGCCGTTCGGGCGGCGGGCATCGAGCGGCCCTGGGCCCATCAGGCGCTGGCGGCGGAGCACGCGCTGGACGGCGAGTCCGTGGTCGTCGCCACCGGAACCGCGTCCGGCAAGTCCCTGGCCTACCTCGCGCCCGTCCTCTCCGCGCTCGTCGACGGCTCCGAGGCACCGAACGGGCGGGGCGCCACCGCCCTGTACCTGGCCCCCACCAAGGCCCTGGCGGCCGACCAGCGCCGCGCCGTGCGGGAGCTCGCCGCCCCTCTCGGCAACGCCGTACGCCCCGCCGTGTACGACGGCGACACCCCCTTCGAAGAGCGCGAATGGGTGCGTCAGTACGCCAACTACGTCCTGACCAACCCCGACATGCTGCACCGCGGGATCCTCCCCTCGCATCCCCGCTGGTCCTCCTTCCTGCGCGCCCTGCGCTACGTCGTCATCGACGAGTGCCACACCTACCGCGGCGTCTTCGGCTCGCACGTCGCCCAGGTGCTGCGCCGGCTGCGCCGCCTCTGTGCCCGCTACGGCTCCGAGCCCGTCTTCCTGCTGGCCTCCGCCACCTCCGCCGAACCCGCCGTCTCCGCGGAGCGCCTCATCGGGCTGCCCGTGAAGGAGGTCGCCGACGACGCCTCGCCGCGCGGCGACCTCGTCTTCGCCCTGTGGGAGCCGCCGCTCACCGACCTGCACGGCGAGAAGGGCGCTCCCGTGCGCCGCACCGCCACCGCCGAGACCGCGGACCTCCTCACCGACCTGACCGTCCAGGGCGTCCGCTCGGTGGCCTTCGTGCGCTCCCGGCGCGGCGCCGAGCTGATCGCGGTGATCGCGCAGGAACGTCTCGCCGAGGTCGACCGCTCCCTGGTCCGCCGTGTCGCGGCCTATCGCGGCGGCTACCTGCCCGAGGAGCGCCGCGCCCTGGAGCGCGCCCTGCACTCCGGCGAACTCCTCGGCCTCGCCGCCACCACCGCCCTGGAACTCGGCGTGGACGTGTCGGGTCTGGACGCCGTCGTCATCGCGGGCTATCCCGGCACCCGGGCCTCCCTGTGGCAGCAGGCGGGGCGTGCGGGGCGCTCCGGGCAGGGCGCCCTGGCCGTGCTGGTCGCCCGGGACGACCCGCTGGACACGTATCTCGTCCACCACCCCGAGGCGCTGTTCCAGCAGCCCGTCGAGTCCACCGTCCTCGACCCCGACAATCCGTACGTCCTCGCCCCCCACCTGTGCGCCGCCGCCTCGGAACTGCCGCTCGTCGACGACGACTTGGCTCTCTTCGGTCCGGCCGCCGAGGAGCTGCTTCCACAGCTGGAGGCCGCGAAGCTGCTGCGCCGCCGGGCGCGGGCCTGGCACTGGACCCGCCGGGAGCGGGCCGCCGACCTGACCGACATCCGCGGCGAGGGCGGCAGGCCCGTCCAGATCGTCGAGGAGGGCACGGGACGGCTCCTGGGCACCGTCGACGCGTCCGCCGCGCACACCACCGTGCACGAGGGCGCCGTCCACCTCCATCAGGGCCTCACGTATCTCGTGCGCCACCTCGACCTGGAGGACTCCGTCGCCCTGGTCGAGGAGGCCGCGCCGCCGTACTCCACGACCGCGCGCGACACCACGGCGATCTCCATCCTGGAGACGGATGTGGAGGTCCCCTGGGGCGAGGGCCGCCTGTGCTACGGCTCCGTCGAGGTGACCAATCAGGTCGTCTCCTTCCTGCGCAGGAAGCTCATCACAGGCGAGGTCCTCGGCGAGACCAAGCTGGAACTCCCTCCTCGTACGCTGCGCACGCGCGCCGTCTGGTGGACGGTCACCGAGGACCAGCTGGACGCCGCCCGCGTCCATCCCGAGATCCTCGGCGGCGCCCTGCACGCCGCCGAGCACGCCTCCATCGGCATGCTGCCGCTGTTCGCCACGTGCGACCGCTGGGACATCGGCGGCGTCTCCGTGCCGCTGCATCCGGACACTCTCCTTCCCACGGTGTTCGTGTACGACGGTCATCCGGGCGGGGCGGGGTTCGCCGAGCGGGCCTTCCACACGGCGCGGGAGTGGCTGACGGCGACACGGCAGGCGATCGCGTCCTGCGAGTGCGAGGCCGGATGCCCCTCGTGCATCCAGTCACCCAAGTGCGGCAACGGCAACGAGCCGTTGCACAAGCGGGGGGCTGTTCGGCTGCTTTCCGTGTTGCTGCGCGATGCGGGGGCGGGCACCGGGGCCTAGGGCGGCCCTTCGGTCCCGGACGCGGGTCGGGGTGGGCCCGGGGGCTGGGGCTGGTCGTTCCCGGGGGTGTCATCGGGGGCGTCATCGGGGTGTGGCTGCTCACCGCAGTGGACCCGCTGGGCCCGCGCGGGAGCGGGCGTGGGTCGAGAAGGGGCCGACGGAGGCGCCCGCCGTGACGTGGGAGACAGCGCCCCGCACAGCGCAGTGCAGGAGGCGCGCACCCTGCGCGGCGGCCACCCGGTCGGCCGCCGCGCAGGCCACCGAGGGGCCCGCCGCCCAGTGGTCCGCCGCCGCCAGCGCCGCGAGGTCCGCCGCACCGCCCGCCCGGTGCCGGGCCACGACCGCCTGACCCATCGCGAACACGCCGCCGCAGAGCACACAGAGCGCCGCCAGCACCACCGTCACCCACACCGTGGCCGCCCCACGGTCGCGCGCCGCGCCCCGCCAGGGCCCGCCTCCGAGGTGCCGTCCCCACGGGAGCCTGCGCCCGCGGCGCCTGCCCCGCGTAAATCCACCCATCGGGGGCCCGCCCAACGAGGGGCCACCCCGCATGCGCCCGTCCCGCATAGGGCCACCCCGCATGGGGCCACCCCACATGCGCCCGCCCCGCTTAGGGCCGCCCCGCGCGAACCCGCCCCACACGCACCCGCCCCTCATACGCCCACCCCCACCATCTCCTCCGCCAACGCCACCGCCTCGGCCCGCAAGCGCAGACCGAGGTCCAGCGCCTCGGGCCCCGGCGCGGCGGCGACCACCTCGACCCGCACCAGGTCACCGTCGCGCCGCACGGTCACCCGCGCTCCGCGCGGCGCCGCCTGCCGGGCTGCCGCCACGGCCACTGCCTCGGGGTCCTGCCGTGCCGCGGCGCGAGCCCCGGCCCGCGCCGCGTCCACGCACTGGATCTGCGCGCACACCGCCAGCAGCGTCCACACCAGCACCATGGTGAACAGCACCAGCGTCGGCAGCACCACCGCCGCCTCCGCCGTCACGAACCCCTGGTCCCTCGCGCGCGGTTCCCGCCTCCGATCAGAACGGCGCATCGAGTGCCTTCCCCACCAGCGCCTGCAAGGCCGCCCTGACCTGGTCGCTCGTCACCACCTTGTAGAGCAGCCCGGCGAATCCCACCGCCGCGATCAGCCCCATCGCGTACTCGGACGTCACCATGCCCGCGTCCTTGCCGGCCGCCCGGGCTCGCCGCAGCAGCGCCCGCGCGTAGTCGTGTCCACGCATCTCAACCCCCGTGAGTGTTCCGTTCGGCGCCTCGGCCCTGTTGTGGCCGGGGCAGTCGTCGTCGTGTCCGTCTTTCCAGTGCGCCGCTTCTTCCCGGCGCTCGCTCCGGTGTCTTCCCGGCGCTGGTTCAGTTCGCTTTCAGCAGTCCCTCCGCGAGGCCGATCACCACCGGCAGCACCCCGACCGCGATGAACGCCGGGAGGAAGCACAGGCCCACGGGCATCGTCATCAGGACCGCCGCCCTGCGCGCCGTCGACAGGGCTGCCCGGCCTCGCGCGGCCCTGGCCTCCGCCGCGAGGCGGGCCACCGGCTCGGCGGCCGGCGCTCCCGACTCGTCGGCGCGCTCCAGCAGCCGGGCCAGGGGAGCAGCGCCCGGTATCGCCGTCAAGTGGCTCCAGGCGTCCGCCGGTTCGCCGCCCAGGCGCACCTCGGCCGCTCCCCGTGCGAGCCGCTCGCCCACCGGACCTCGCAGCGAGTCCCCGACGGCTCCGGCGGCCGCGACAGGGCTCGCGCCCGCGGCGACGCAGGCCGCCAAGAGATCAGCGGCCAGCGGGAGTTGGCGTGTGCCCTCAGCGGTGTCGTCGGCGTCTTCCTGGTCCGGGGGCGGGGCGTGGGACCGCAGACGACGCCATGTGCCGTAGCCGACGGCCACTCCCGCCAGGAGGCCGAGCGCGCCGCCAATCAGCGCGTAGGCCGCGCTCGCCGCCCCGGCCACGGTGCCCCAGAGACGTACTCGCGGCCGAAGGCCCGGCCACCGCCCCTGAAGCCGCGCAGCCGGCGTCTCGGCACCCAGCGCCGTCCGGGCCCGCCGCCGCACCGTCCTTTCCCACCGTGCGGCCAGCACCGTCAGCGCCAGCCACAGCACCGCCGCGCCTGCCCATACCGCCGTCCCCAGCCCGTGGACAGAACTCATCACCCCTCCGCCCTTCGTACGATCCGCAGCGCCCACCACGCCCCGACGCCCTCGAGCACCCCGCCCACCGCCAGGCAGCCGAGCCCCGCCCCGGTGTGCAGCAGCACCCGCAGCGGCTCGGCTCCCAGCGCGCCGCCCATCAGCAGCCCCAGCACCGGCAGGCCCGCCAGCATCACGGCGGTCGACCGTGCGCCGGCCAGCTGTGCCCGCAGGTCCGCCCGTTGGTCGCGCTCGGCACGCAGCGCGCCCTCCAGGCGCTCCAGCCCCGTCGCGAGCCCCGCACCCCGGTCCACGGCGACCCGCCAGCACGCCGCGAGGCCCAGCAAGCCCTCCGCGCCCGGCTCCCGCGCCGCCTCGCCCAGCGCTCCCGGCACGTCCCCGCCGAACCGCGCCGCCGCCAAGACCGCGCTCCGACCCGCCCCGGCCCCATCGGCCGACCCGCCACAAGCACCGGCAGCCCTCTCGCGGGAGCCGGCCTCGCCGAGTGCCGATCGCAACGCCTCCCCCGGCTGGCGCCCCGCCCGCACCTCGCCGGCGAGCGCCCCGCACAGCGCGATCACCGCGTCACCGCGCCGCTCCCTCTCCCGGCGCGCATCCCGGGCCCGCCTCGCCCGCCCCGCCAGCGGTACTCCCGCCGCGCCCGCGACCAGCGGCAGCAAGGAGGCCCCCAGGAGCCCGACCACCGCCCCGGCCGCCAGGCACCACCACTCATGCCGCACCCGCCCCCGCCCCGCGGCGACAGCCCGCCGCCAGGACCAACCGCCTGCCCCCTCGGGCGCATCGGGGGCGAGCACCGCCCGGACCCGCTGAGCCGTGCGGTCCTTGCCGCCCAGCAGGCAGGCCGCGCCACCCGCGCACACGGCCGCCGTCCACATCGACGTACTCACACCGAATCACCCCGCTCGTCGCCGGCCAGCAGGGCGTGCAGCCGCTCCCAGCCGGGCCCTTCGATGAACGCCTCTTCGCCCCATCGCAGCGCGGGCACCGTCACGACCAGGCCGGACGCGGCCCGCTCCAGGACATGCACCTCGGCGACGCGGCGGCGGCCGGTCCGGTCGCGGACGAGATGGATCACCACCGACAGGGCGGCCGCCAACTGGCTGTGCAGGGCGGCCCGGTCGAGCCCCGCGGCCGTCCCCAGGGCCTCCAGGCGGGCGGGCACGTCCGCGGCGGCGTTGGCATGGACCGTGCCGCAGCCTCCCTCGTGCCCCGTGTTCAGCGCGGCCAGCAGGTGAAGCACCTCGGCGCCCCGCACCTCGCCGACGACCAGCCGGTCCGGCCGCATCCGCAGCGCCTGGCGAACCAGGTCGTCCAGACCGACGAGGCCGGCCCCCTCCTGGTTCGCGGGCCGGGACTCCAGGTGCACCACATGGGGGTGTTCGGGCCGCAACTCCGCCGAGTCCTCGGCCAGCACGATCCGCTCCCTGGGCCCGACCAGGCCCAGCAGCGCGCTCAGCAACGTCGTCTTGCCGCTGCCCGTGCCCCCGCTGATCAGGAAGGAGAGGCGGGCGTCCAGGAGGGCCCGCAGTACCCGGTCGCCGCCGGGCGGCACCGTCCCCGCGGCGACCAGTTCCGCCAGAGTGAAGGCGCGGGGCCGCACGACCCGCAGCGAGAGGCAGGTCGATCCGACGGCGACGGGCGGCAGCACGGCGTGCAGCCGGGTGCCGTCCGGGAGGCGGGCGTCCACCCAAGGCCTGGCGTCGTCCAGACGCCGCCCCGCCACGGCCGCGAGGCGCTGTGCGAGGCGCCGCAGCGCCGCCGCGTCCCGGAAGGTGACCCCGGTGAGCTCCAGACCGCCGCCCCGGTCCACCCACACCCGGTCGGGCGCGCAGACCAGCACATCGGTCACCGAGGGGTCCGCGAGCAACGGCTCCAAGGGCCCCGCGCCGACCAGCTCCGACCGCAACTGCGCGGCGGCGCCGAGCACTTCGGCGTCCCCGAGGACCCGCCCCTGGGCCCGCAGCGCCTCGGCGACGCGGGCCGGCGTCGGTTCCGTGCCGCTCTCCGCGAGCCACTGGCGCACCCCGTCCAGCATGCGGGCCCCGACGACCGCGCTCATACGCCCCCTCCCGGGACATCGGCGGGCACCCGGTCCCAGAAGGCGGCGCAGAACCTCGCCAGCGGGCCGCGCGCGGCGCCGCCGGGCGGCACCCCGGCCGCCTGGGCCGCCGACAGCCCCGCTTCCCAGGGCAGCACGCCGGCGAGCGGCAGTCCGAGCAGCCCGGCGACCTCCTCGGGGTCGAGTACTCCTGCACCGGGTGGTGCCGCGCCGGTGGGAACCACCACCCGAAGGTCGCGCTGCACCATCCCCGCCGCCGACGCCACCCGGCGCGCTCCCGCCACCGCGCGCAGCTCGGGCGGCACGACCAGCAGCCCGAGATCCACCTGCGCCAGTGCCTCGGCGACCGTCTCGTCCACCCGGCGGGGCAGATCCACGACGACCACGCCACCGCGCCTGCGGGCCGCGGAGACGACCGCCCGCACCGCCTCCGGAGCCACCGCCACCGCCTCACCCCGGTCCCAGCTCAGCACCCGCAGCGCGTGCAGCTCGGGAAGCGACTCCTCCAGTGCCTCCCCGCCGACCCTGCCCCGCGAGTCCGCGAAGGCCGGCCAGCGCAGCCCCTCGGCCGTCTCGCCCCCGAGCAGGACGTCAAGGCCGCCGCCCAGCGGGTCGGCGTCGACGAGCATGGTGCGCCGCCCTTCGCGGGCCGCGGTGACCGCGAGGGCGCAGGCCAGCGTGGAGGCCCCCGCACCACCGCGCCCGCCGATCACCCCGACGGTGAGCGCCGACCGCCCCACGCCCTCGGCGACGTCCGCGATCCTGTCCACCAGCCACTGCTCGCCGTCCGGCAGGAGCAGCACATGCTCGGCACCGATCTCCACGGCCCGCCGCCAGACCCCGGAATCGTCCTGATCCCGCCCGACCAGCACCACTCCGCGCCTATGGGTGGCGCCACGGACCCGGTCCGCCGCGTCGTCCCCGACCAGGACGAGCGGGGCCGAGTCCCAGCCCTGCTCGCGCTCGGGCCCGCCGTGGTGCACCTCGGGCCTGGCCCCGGCCGCGGCGCACAGCCTCAGCAGGTCGTCGAGGAGCTCCACGTCCTCCGTGAGGATCAGCGGGCCGCCCCGGCCGCCCTCGGGCGGCGCGGTCCCACCCCATGAAATGACTGCACCCACGATCTCCGTCCCCCTCTCGCACATCCCTCTGTGAATGCCGCGCTCCACTCGGGCGAAGAACCGGGCAGAGCAATCCGGCCATGAACTTCGCGAGCGGAACGAACGGAATCAGCGTGCAGCGATCCGGGAAATCGTGTGGATCTTGGTCAATAACTGTGGACAAGGCGATACCTGTGAATATTCGCGTCACCCGAACCGGTGACATCGCCCTCGACCTCACGTCGGCTTCACGCCATGCTCCGGCCCCTTCTGGGGCACTTCTGGTCCGCTTCTGAGCCGCTTCCGGGCTTCTTCCGCGCTTCTTCCGGGCTTCTCCCCATCGACTTCCCGGCCGCTTCCCGGCGCGTTCTCGGGGCCTTCCACAGAGCAGCACGACGACTACACGCAGTGACGAATTCTGGGCAAGCCTCAAGAACGTCGAAGGGACGCAGAGGGGGCCGAGAGGGTCGGAAGATGATCGACGGCGGGCCCAAAAACCCATCCGGACATGCGACGACCCCCGCCGGGGGGGAGAGCGGGGGTCGTCCCCACGGTCCGACTCGGGGGGGGAGGAGCCAGACCGGGTTAGCACGGTCGCGAACGATCCGTGACTTCCATGGTGTACCCGAGAGCCTTCTCAGGCAAACCCACGCGCCTCAGCTTACGCCGAATGGTGGGCGCCTATGCTCGGGCTCGTGGAAAACCACTCCCTGCCCCGCGCGGCCGCCTTCTTTGACCTGGACAAGACGGTCATTGCGAAGTCGAGCACGCTCACGTTCAGCAAGTCGTTCTACCAAGGCGGCCTGATCAACCGCAGGGCGGTCCTGCGCACCGCGTACGCGCAGTTCGTCTTCCTCGCGGGTGGCGCCGACCATGACCAGATGGAGCGGATGCGCGAGTACCTGTCCGCCCTGTGCCGCGGCTGGAACGTGCGACAGGTCAAGGAAATCGTCGCCGAGACCCTGCACGACCTGATCGACCCGATCATCTACGACGAGGCGGCCTCCCTCATCGAGGAGCACCACACGGCGGGCCGCGACGTCGTCATCGTCTCCACCTCGGGCGCCGAGGTCGTCGAGCCGATCGGTGAACTGCTGGGCGCGGACCGGGTGGTGGCCACCCGCATGGTGGTCGGTGAGGACGGCTGCTTCACGGGCGAGGTGGAGTACTACGCGTACGGCCCCACCAAAGCGGAGGCGATCAAGGAGCTGGCCCGGTCCGAGGGGTACGACCTCGACCGCTGCTACGCCTACAGCGACTCGGCGACCGACCTGCCCATGCTCGGGTCGGTCGGGCACCCCTGTGCCGTCAACCCCGATCGCGCCCTGCGCCGCGAGGCCCTCGCGCGCGGGTGGCCGATCCTCGACTTCCACCGGCCGGTGCGCCTCAAGCAGCGCCTGCCCGCCCCACCGAGGCCCGCGCTCGTGGCGGCGGCCGCCGTGGGCGCGGCGGCGGCCACCGCAGGGCTCGTCTGGTTCGCCAGCCGCCGCCGTACGACCGTCGGCTGACCGGTTCGGGCGGCGTCGGAACCGCAGAAGAGCCATGGCGGAACCGCAGAAGAACCACGGCGGGACCGCATCGAAATGCACGCCCGATTCACACCTGTTTGAACCTAAAAGTAAAGAAGTACGGCCAGGACTACCGCTCACCACAGGACTGGAGTACAAAGGAGTCAACGGCCCGCGAGACCAAGGACATCCGAGAGGATCACCTTAAAACGCATTCACGGCCCCACGGACCGAAGCATGAACACCGGGCACCCACGCGACGTCGACCCGTCGATTACGGGCCAGCCGCACCAGGTGACGGGCGAAGTCCCCGACCTGATGGGCAACTTTCGAGGACGCTTGGTAACCCGGTGGACATGCCAGCGGCGGTACGGATTCCCGTACCGCCGCAACCCTGTTGTCACCACGCTCCTGTGCGGTCCCCCTGGGGCGGCCCGCCCTACGCCGCTCCGCGCTGAAGCGCCTCGCAGACGGCGGTCGACTCCCTGACGCCGAGTTCAACGGCCTTGCCGCAGTGGGCGATCCAGGCCGCCATCCCGTCCGGCGTCCCGGACGCGTAACCGTCCAGCGCCGCCATGTAGGCCGCCCGGCCCAGTTCCGCGTGGCCCGCCTCCGCGGGGCAGATCGACTTCGGGTCGAGGCCACTGCCCACCAGGACGATGCGCTCGGCGGCCCGCGCGACCAGGCCGTTGCACGAGCCGAACGGCCGCAGGCTGAGCAGCTCACCGTGGACCACGGCGGCCATCACGAGGGCCGGCGCAGAGCTGCCCGCGATAATCAGCTGCGACAGTCCCTCCAGGCGCCCCGCCACCTCGTCGGCGTCGGGCACGGGGAGCTCGACGAGCGGCTCATCGACCGCCTCGCCCGCCAGCCGGGGCCGCCCCGCCCCCTCCGCCGAGTCAGCGGCGGCGACCAGGTGCAGCCGCGCGAGGACACGCAGCGGCGACTGGCGCCAGATGGACAGGAGCTGGCCCGCCTCGGCGGTGAGCCGCAGGGCCCCACCGACCGTGCGCGCCTGCGCGTCGCCGCTGAAGTCGCTGCGCCGGCGCACCTCCTCAAGGGCCCATTCGGCCCCGGAGAGCGCGGCGGAACCCCGGGCTCCGCGCAAGGCGGCCTCGGAGGTGATCTCGTTGCTGCGGCGCCGCATGATCCGGTGCCCGTAGACCCGGTCCACGGCCTTGCGCACGGAATCCACGGAGTCGGCCACGCCGGGAAGTGCCCCCAGGGCGGCGATCGGATCGGGTGTCGTACTCATGAGTACGACCCTACGTACTCCAGGCGCCCGCTCCACGAAGGAGTGGTCTTCTTCACCCACGTCCCGCACCTTCCGTGAGCGAGCCACTACGCTTGGTGGTCATGAAAATCGCTTTCGTGGGGAAGGGCGGCAGTGGCAAGACCACGCTGTCCTCGCTCTTCATCCGCCACCTCGCCGCCGGCGGCGCGCCCGTCATCGCGATGGACGCCGACATCAACCAGCACCTGGGCCCGGCCCTCGGCCTCGACGAGGCGGATGCCGCCCGGCTGCCCGCCCTGGGGGCGCACCTGCCCCTGATCAAGGACTATCTGCGCGGCTCCAACCCGCGGATCGCCTCCACCGACACGATGATCAAGACGACGCCGCCGGGTGAGGGCTCACGGCTGCTGCGGGTGCGCGAGGACAACCCCGTGTACGACGCGTGCGCCCGCCCCGTGGAACTCGACGACGCCACCGTGCGTTTGATGGTCACCGGGCCGTTCACCGAAGCCGACCTCGGTGTCGCCTGCTACCACTCCAAGACCGGAGCGGTGGAGCTGTGCCTGAACCACCTGGTCGACGGCCGCGACGAGTACGCGGTCGTGGACATGACCGCGGGCTCGGACTCCTTCGCCTCCGGCATGTTCACCCGCTTCGACATGACGTTCCTGGTGGCCGAGCCGACGAGGAAGGGGGTCTCCGTCTATCGCCAGTACAAGGAGTACGCACGCGACTTCGGCGTCGACCTCAAGGTCGTCGGCAACAAGGTGCAGGGCCAGGACGACATCGACTTCCTGCGCGAGCAGGTCGGCGAGGACCTCCTGGTGACCGTCGGGCACTCGGACTGGGTGCGTGCCATGGAGAAGGGCCGCCCGCCCCGCTTCGAGCACCTGGAAGAGGCCAACCGCCGTTCCCTGGAGACGCTTCGGGCCACCGTCGACGCCTCGTACGAGCGACGGGACTGGGAGCGCTACACCCGCCAGATGGTGCACTTCCACCTGAAGAACGCGCGGAGTTGGGGCAACGAGCGGACGGGGGTCGACCTGGCCGCCCAGGTCGACCCCGGCTTCGTCCTGCGCGAGCAGGCCGTCACCGCCGCCTGACCGCCCGCGCCTGCCGGGAGCTACGGCTTGACGGCCGGGGCTCCCGGCACGCCCTTCGGGGCGGGCGCGGGCGAGGCGGACAGGAACGCGTCCCAGCCCTCCTTCGGCGCCTTGCCGACCCGCAGCTTCGTCAGCCGCGCCAGCACCTTCGGGTCCTGCGCGTCGAGCCAGTCGGCGAGCTGCCGGAAGGACACGCAGCGCACCTCCGGCTTGGTGCAGACCGCCTCGATCGTCTCCTCGATGGCGCGCATGTACGTGCCGCCGTTCCACGACTCGAAGTGATTGCCGATGATCAGCGGCGCGCGGTTGCCCTTGTACGCGCGCCGGAAGCCCTGGAGCAGCCCGTCCCGCATCTGGTCGCCCCAGTACTCGTGCTTGGCGGGGTCGCCGTTCGACGTGGAGCCGGACTGGTTGACCATGAAGTTGTAGTCCATGGTGAGCGTCTCGAAGCCACGGCCGGGGACCGGGACGAGCTGCATGGACAGGTCCCAGAGGCCTTCCTTCTTCTTGGGCCAGACCTGGTCGTTGACGCCGCTGGTGTCATAGCGGAAGCCCAGCTGCCGCGCCGCCCGCATGAAGTTCTTCTGGCCTTCCAGGCAGGGGGTGCGGGCGCCGATCAGTTCCTTGTCGTAGTCGAAGGGCAGGGGCTGCGCCTTCTTCATGCCGGTGTTGGTCTTCCAGGCCTTCACGAAGGACTTGGCCTGGCGGATCTCGCTCTTCCAGTCCGCGACGGACCACTCACCGACCCCGCGGCCCGCGCCGCAGAAGTGGCCGTTGAAGTGGGTGCCGATCTCGTTGCCCTCCAGCCAGGCGCCGCGGAGCTGCTCCACGGTGTTCTTGATGCCCTTGCGGTCGTTGAAGCCGATGTCCGAGCTGCCGGCCAGGTGCTGCGGCGGCTTGTAGAGGCCGCGCTTGCCCTCGGGGAGCATGTACACGCCGCTGAGGAAGTACGTCATCGTGGCGTCGTTGCGCTTGGCCACCTTGCGGAAGTGGGAGAACAGCTTCTGGCCGTCCTCGCCGGCGCCGTCCCAGGAGAAGACCACGAACTGCGGCGGCTTCTGGCCCGGCTTCAGGCGGGCCGGTCTCGGCAGGTTCGGCTGCTTGCCCGTGAACGCCGTCGAGCCGTCCCCGATCAGCCGGACGGGGCTCTTGGGAGCCGGGGCCCCGGGCGCTTTCTTCGCGCCGGGGGCGCCTTCCTTCGTACCGGAGTCCGCGCCGTTGTCGCCGCCCGCGCAGCCGGCCAGCGCCGCAGCGCAGGCCGCGAAGGCGGTGAGGCTCGCGGTGATCCTCCGGGTGGCGGTGATCCTCGGGGTGGCGGCCATCTTCCGCCCACCTCTTTCCGTGCAAGTCGGGACATGTCGGTCAGCAACTTCGCACAGGTGTCGGAATGGTCCGGTATGACAAGCCGACAAATATTTTTATTCATTCGTCCGGGTGATTGGTTGCCCCATTTGCCCGAAAAGTCCATCGAAAGTCTTTACTCTGCATTACTGTTCGTTTACCGAGAGTTGAGATCTCCCGCCGCTGCACGCCGTGACCCACGGCCGCGACCCGCTTTCCGAAGGCTTTTCGGAGGCCCCCATGTCCCGCGACCGCGCTGCCCCGGAGGAGACGGGAAAAATGTCTGCCTGCGTCCCCACTCACCCCACCGACTCGGCCCCCACGCCCGAAGCCCACAAGCCGCCCGCCCCGCCGCCCCGCAAGGGGTTCCGCATCGCGGGCGCCGACGTCTCGGCGTCGGTGGCCGTGTTCCTGATCGCGCTGCCGCTGTCCCTCGGCATCGCCCTGGCCACCGGGGCACCGCTCCAGGCGGGCCTCGTCGCGGCGGCCGTCGGCGGCATCGTCGTCGGACGGCTCGGCGGATCACCGCTTCAGGTCAGCGGCCCCGCCGCCGGGCTCACCGTCGTCACCGCCGACCTCATCCACCGGTACGGCTGGCGCACCACCTGCGCCATCACCGTCCTGGCCGGCGTCGCCCAACTGGGCCTGGGCTGCCTGCGTGTGGCCCGCAGCGCGCTCGCCGTCAGCCCCGCCGTGGTGCACGGCATGCTGGCCGGCATCGGCGTGACCATCGCCGTCGCCCAGCTGCACATCGTGCTCGGCGGCACACCGCAGAGCGCCGTGCTCGCCAATCTCCGCGCGCTGCCCGCCCAGTTGGCCGACCTGCATCCGGCCGCCCTGTCGATCAGCCTGCTCACCCTGGCCGTCCTGCTGCTCTGGCCGCGCATCCCGGGCCGGGCCGGTCGCATGGCCCGCGCCGTGCCCGCGGCCCTGGTCTCGGTGGCCCTCGCGACGGGCGTGGCGGCGGCGGCACATCTGCGGCTCGACAAGGTCGAACTGCCCTCGTGGCGCAGCCACGCGCTGGCCGGCCTGCCGGAGGGGCCGGCGCTCGGGCTGGTCGCCGCCGTCCTCACCATCACGCTGGTGTGCAGCGTGCAGTCACTGCTGGGCGCGGTGGCCGTCGACAAGCTCGTCGCCAAGCAGCGCGACCTGCATACGGGCGTGCGCCGCTCCGACCTCAACCGCGAGCTGCTCGGCCAGGGCAGCGCCAACATCGTCTCGGGCGCGCTCGGCGGCCTGCCCGTCGCCGGGGTCGCCGTGCGCACGGTGGCCAATGTGCGCGCGGGCGCCGTCAGTGGGAACTCCACGACGCTGCACGGCGTTTGGGTGGTAGTGGCCGCGCTGCTCCTGGTCCCCGTCCTGGAGCTGATCCCCCTCGCGGCTCTCGCCGCCCTCGTCATGGCCGTCGGCATCCAGATGGTCAGCCTGAACCACATCCGTACGATCACCCGCCACCGCGAGATCGTCGTCTACGCCGTGACGACCGTCGGCGTGGTCTTCCTCAACGTCCTCCAGGGCGTCGTGCTCGGCATCGCCGTGGCCGTGGCCGTGTCACTGCACCGCCTGGCCCGCACCCGGATCACGCACGAGGTGCGGGACGGCGTGCACCATGTGCGCGCACGCGGGCAGTTGACGTTCCTCGCGGTACCGAGGCTCAGCAGGACGCTGCACCTCGTGCCCCACGGCGAGGACGTCATCGTGGAGCTGGACGGCTCCTTCATGGATCACGCGGCGTACGAATCACTGCAGTGCTGGCAGGACGAGCACACCGCGCACGGCGCCCGCGTCGAGATCACCGGGCGCGCCGGGACCCGCATCGCCGAGCCCGCGAGCGCCTCGCACTCCTGTTGCCGGCCGTGGACGCCGTGGCGCAATCACCACTGCGACCGGCCGCAGGAGGAGCAGGGGGCCGGGAGGCCCCGGGTCCACCAACTGGCCAGTGGCATCAGCGCGTTCCAGCGGAACACCGCGCCGCATGTGCGGGAGGAGCTGGCCCGGCTCGCCCGCGAGGGACAGCGGCCCTCGCAGCTGTTCCTGACGTGTGCGGACTCCCGGGTCGTCACGTCGATGATCACCTCCAGTGGACCCGGTGACCTGTTCGTCGTACGCAATGTCGGCAATCTGGTGCCGTTGCCGGGCGCCGAGAGCGGCGACGACTCGGTGGCAGCCGCGATCGAGTACGCGGTCGAGGTGCTCAAGGTGCGGTCGATCACCGTGTGCGGGCACTCCGGGTGCGGTGCGATGCAGGCACTGCTCAACACCCCGCCGGGAGGCGCCCAGACGCCGCTGCGGCGCTGGCTGCGGCACGGTCTGCCGAGCCTTGAGCGGTTGGGCGCGCAGGACAGGGCGTGGGCGCGGCTCTCCGGGGGAGCGCCGGCCGACGCGGTCGAGCAGCTCTGTCTCACCAACGTGGTCCAGCAGTTGGAGCACCTGAAGGCCCACGAAGTGGTGGCCCGCCGCCTCGCCGAGGGTGAGCTCGAACTGCACGGCATGTACTTCCATGTCGGTGAGGCGCAGGCCTATCTCCTGACGGAGGGCAGCGGTGCCGAGCACCTTCCCGACGAGGTCTTCGACCAGGTGGTGCCCACCGCGCTGGTCAAGGTGGAAGGGGCCGGGACGCGAGGGGCGAGCGCGTGATCCCGTGTTCCCCACGGCGCCGACATGCCCCGGCACTACAGTGAAACGGTGACTTCTCCGCCGGAAGACCCGCTGTCACCGACCCGGCAAGAGACGGCCTCGCCGCCCCGAGACGTGCGCGCACCTTTTCCAGGCGCGCGCCCGTCCTCCCCAGGCGCGCACCCCTCGCCCCGAGCCATGGACCCGCCGATCCCGGACGCGGACCCGCCGATCCCGGACGCGGACCGGTCGGTCCAAGACGTGGACCCGCCCGTCCGGGAAGGCGAGCGGGACACGGCCTTGCAGCAACTGAAGGACGCGTACGCCGAAGGCCACCTCTCGCACGAGGAGATGGACGCCCGCCTCGACCGGGTGCTCACGGCCGACACGCGCAGCCGGCTCGTGTCGGCCCTGGCCTCGCTCCCGGCGATGAGCGCGGGGACCACGTCCACCATCACCGCCGCCAGTGGGCGGATCCGGCGGCGCGGGGCGTGGCGGGTGCCCCGCAGCCTCAAGGTCGAGTCCGCCTTCGCCGCCGTGCGCCTCGACCTCTCGCGGGTGGTGATCGAGCACGCCGTGACGGACATCGAGCTGCGACTGGGCACCGGCACGGCGAAGATCATCGTGCCGCGTGACGCACTGGTGGACATCGACGGGCTGCACACCGGGTGGAAGGACTCGCCCTACAACGCCCCGCGACGGGCCCGCCCCGGTGGCCCCCGGATCCGTATCTCCGGAAGCATGGGTTTCGGCCGGTTGAAGATCCGCCACGCGCGGCGCTGACGTCCGGCCGCCGGCGGTCCGCGACGCACCGCGGCGGACGCCCCTGTATTTGGCGACCGCCGAGTGCCAGGATCAGAGGGGGGTTGACCTACTCCCGCAGGGCTTGAAGAATCCGACCGATCACGTTATTGGTCTAAACCACGCCGGGCCGGTGTGTCGTCCGCATGTTGGGAGCTTGCACATGAGCGAACGTCCGTCCATCGCCAACATGTTGAAGGAGGAGCGTCGCTTCGCGCCGCCGGCGGAGCTGGCGTCCCACGCCAACGTCACCGCCGAGGCGTACGAACGGGCCGAGGCCGACCGGCTCGGCTTCTGGGCCGAGCAGGCCCGTCGGCTGACCTGGGCCACGGAGCCGACCGAGACGCTCGACTGGTCCAACCCGCCCTTCGCCAAGTGGTTCGCCGACGGCAAGCTCAACGTCGCGTACAACTGCGTCGACCGCCACGTCGAGGCCGGCAACGGCGAGCGCGTCGCGATCCACTTCGAGGGAGAGCCCGGCGACAGCAGGGCCCTCACCTATGCCGAGCTGAAGGACGAGGTCAGCCGGGCGGCGAACGCCCTGGTCGAGCTGGGTGTGCAGAAGGGCGACCGGGTCGCCGTCTACCTGCCGATGATTCCCGAGGCCGTCATCGCGATGCTGGCGTGCGCCCGCATCGGCGCCACGCACTCCGTGGTCTTCGGCGGCTTCTCCGCCGACGCCATCGCCACCCGTATCCAGGACGCCGACGCCAAGGTCGTCATCACCGCCGACGGCGGCTACCGCCGGGGCAAGCCGTCCGCGCTCAAGCCCGCCGTGGACGAGGCCGTCGGCCGCGTCGAGGGCGTGCGCAGCGTCCTGGTGGTGCGCCGCACCGGGCAGGACGTGGCGTGGAGCGAGGGCCGTGACGTGTGGTGGCACGAGATCACGGGGAGGCAGTCGGCCGAGCACACCCCCGAGGCCTTCGACGCCGAGCACCCGCTGTTCATCCTCTACACCTCGGGCACCACGGGTAAGCCCAAGGGCATCCTGCACACCTCCGGCGGCTACCTCACGCAGACGGCGTACACCCACCACGCCGTCTTCGACCTCAAGCCGGAAAGCGACGTCTACTGGTGTACGGCCGACATCGGCTGGGTCACCGGCCACTCGTACATCACCTACGGGCCGCTGGCGAACGGCGCGACGCAGGTGATGTACGAGGGCACCCCCGACACCCCCCACCAGGGCCGCTTCTGGGAGATCGTCCAGAAGTACGGGGTCACGATCCTCTACACCGCGCCGACGGCGATCCGTACGTTCATGAAGTGGGGCGACGACATCCCCGCGAAGTTCGACCTGAGCAGCCTGCGGGTCCTGGGTTCGGTCGGTGAGCCGATCAACCCCGAGGCGTGGATGTGGTACCGGAAGAACATCGGCGCCGACCAGTGCCCCATCGTGGACACCTGGTGGCAGACCGAGACCGGCGCCATGATGATCTCGCCGCTGCCGGGGGTGACCGAGACCAAGCCCGGCAGCGCCCAGCGCGCCCTGCCCGGCATCTCGGCGACCGTCGTCGACGACGAGGCGAACGAAGTGCCGGACGGCGGCGGTGGCTACCTCGTCCTGACCGAGCCCTGGCCGGCGATGCTGCGCACGATCTGGGGCGACGACCAGCGGTTCCTCGACACGTACTGGTCGCGTTTCCAGGACCGGTACTTCGCCGGCGACGGCGCCAAGAAGGACGAGGACGGCGACATCTGGCTGCTGGGCCGCGTGGACGACGTGATGCTCGTGTCCGGGCACAACATCTCCACCACCGAGGTCGAATCCGCACTCGTCTCGCACCCCTCGGTCGCCGAGGCGGCGGTCGTGGGCGCCGCCGACGAGACGACCGGGCAGGCCATCGTCGCCTTCGTCATCCTGCGCGGCACGGCGAACGCCGAGGACGAGAACCTGGTGGCCGACCTGCGCAACCACGTCGGCGCCACACTCGGCCCCATCGCCAAACCCAAGCGGATCCTGCCCGTGGCCGAACTCCCGAAGACACGCTCCGGCAAGATCATGCGCCGCCTCCTGCGCGACGTCGCCGAGAACCGCGAACTGGGCGACGTCACCACACTCACGGACTCCTCCGTGATGGACCTCATCCAGTCGCGGCTCCCGGCCACGCCGAGCGAGGACTGACAGCCACCCCCACAGGGGCGCGTAGAGAAGTACGTACAGAAGTACGGGGAGGGCACCCGGCGACACGCCGGGTGCCCTCCCCGTATGCCGGGTGCCCTCCCGCGTCCATATCCGGAGCGCAGACCTCCGGATGCGCCCGCGCGTACGTTGGGTACGCTGAAAACCGCGTCAACATCGCGACAAGAAGTACGCCGCGACGCCGCGACGAGATGTACCAAGGTGCGCCGGGAAGTCTGGTCGGCAAGTGCTCAGTCCTGCCCACCAACCGGAGGTCGACTCACGTGACCGCGCCCGCCCCCGAGCCCCGCCGCAAAGTCCTCGGCCGCCTCTCCCTGCCCGAGCGGAACTTCGTCGCCGAGGCACTGCGCGCCGAGACGGTCGGCGGAGTACTGCTGCTCCTCGCCGCCGTCACCGCACTGATCTGGGCGAACACCGCCGGCGGCGCATACGAGTCCCTACGCGGGTTCCACCTCGGCCCGGCCTCGCTGGGGCTCGACCTGTCCATCCAGCACTGGGCGGCCGACGGACTGCTCGCCGTCTTCTTCTTCGTGGCGGGCATCGAACTCAAGCGCGAACTGGTCGCGGGCGACCTGCGCGACCCCAAGGCCGCCGCGCTGCCCGTCGTCGCGGCGCTCTGCGGCATGGCCGTACCCTCGCTCGTCTACGTCCTGTCCAACACCCTCGGCGGCGGCTCGCTGGACGGCTGGGCCGTGCCGACCGCCACCGACATCGCCTTCGCGCTCGCGGTCCTCGCGGTCATCGGCACCTCGCTGCCGTCCGCGCTGCGCGCCTTCCTGCTCACCCTCGCGGTCGTCGACGACCTCTTCGCGATCCTGATCATCGCGGTCTTCTTCACCAGCGACCTGAACTTCGCCGCGCTCGGCGGCGCGGTGCTCGGCCTCGCCGTCTTCTGGCTGCTGCTGAGGAAGCGGGTGCGCGGCTGGTACCTCTACGTCCCGCTGGCGCTCGTCATCTGGGGCCTGATGTACAACAGCGGCGTCCACGCCACCATCGCCGGTGTCGCCATGGGCCTGATGCTGCGCTGCCACAAGGAGGACGACAGCGAGCGGCACTCCCCCGGCGAGCACATCGAACACCTCGTGCGCCCGCTCTCGGCGGGCCTGGCCGTGCCGCTGTTCGCCCTGTTCAGCGCCGGTGTCTCCGTCTCGGGCGGCGTGCTCGGCGACGTCTTCACCACGCCGGAGACGCTCGGTGTGGTGCTCGGCCTCGTGATCGGCAAGGCGGTCGGCATCTTCGGCGGCACCTGGCTCGCGGCCCGCTTCACCAAGGCGGAGCTCAACGACGACCTGGCCTGGCCCGACGTGTTCGCGGTGGCCTCGCTGGCCGGCATCGGCTTCACCGTCTCCCTGCTGATCGGCGAACTCGCCTTCACCGAGGACCCGCTGCTCACCGACGAGGTCAAGGCCGCCGTCCTGACGGGCTCGCTCATCGCGGCCGTGCTCTCCGGAATCCTGCTGAAGATACGGAACGCCAAGTACCGCAGGCTGTGGGAGGAGGAGGAACGCGACGACGACCTCAGCGGCGTACCCGACATCTACGAGATGGACGACCCGGAGTACCACCTCCGGATGGCCGCCATCTACGAGAAGAAAGCGGCCGCGCACCGCAGGCTTGCCGAAGTGTCGGGTGGGGAACGCGAGGATGGCAACGGTCCGGCATGATCTGAGCAGACATGATCTGAGCAGACCCATCTCAGAAGAGATCAGATCCACCAAGAGATCAGAAGAGAAGAAGGGGAGAACGCGATGAGCTCACCCGACGGCCCCGTCGGTGCCGAACGCAGCCTCGGCCAGCTGGTCGCCTCGGCGACCGGTGAGATGTCCGCGCTGGTGCACGACGAGATCGCACTGGCCAAGGCCCAGCTGCGCCAGGACGTCAAGCGCGGCGCGATCGGCGGTGGCGCGTTCGCCGCGGCCGGAGCGGTCCTCATCTTCTCGCTGCCGATGCTGAGCTTCGCGCTCGCCTACGGCATCCGCACCTGGAGCGGCTGGAACCTCGCCGTCTGCTTCCTGCTGTCCTTCGCCGCCAATGTCCTGGTGGCCGGAGCGCTCGCGCTGATCGGCGTCGTCTTCGCCAAGAAGGCGAAGAAGGGCAAGGGCCCCCAGAAGGTCGCCGCCTCGGCCAAGCAGACGGCCGCCGTACTGGGGAACGTCAAGCCGCACCCCCGCGCGGTGCAGCCCGCCGGCACCGTTGACGTCCGAATCGGTGAGACGGGGGCCACTGTGGCACGCTCGTCCTCATGACGGACCCCGACCATCAGGACCACGCCCTCACCGGCGCCACGCCCCACGGCCCCACGCTCGGTGCCACCGCCCATTCGGCGCAACCGGCCTCGGCCGTACGCGTCGAGGGGCCGTGGACCCACCGGGACGTGGCCGCCAACGGCGCGCGCTTCCACATCGCCGAGATGGGCGATGGGCCGCTGGTCCTGCTCCTGCACGGCTTCCCGCAGTTCTGGTGGACGTGGCGGCACCAGCTGGTGGCGCTCGCCGACGCCGGTTTCCGGGCCGTCGCGATGGACCTGCGGGGCGTGGGCGGCAGCGACCGCACACCGCGCGGCTACGACCCGGCGAACCTCGCGCTCGACATCACCGGTGTCGTGCGCTCGCTCGGCGAGCCCGACGCCGCGCTCGTCGGGCACGACCTGGGCGGATATCTCGCGTGGACGGCGG
Source organism: Streptomyces sp. NPDC034037 (assembly GCF_055575715.1). Taxonomy (NCBI): domain Bacteria; kingdom Bacillati; phylum Actinomycetota; class Actinomycetes; order Kitasatosporales; family Streptomycetaceae; genus Streptomyces; species Streptomyces sp. NPDC034037. The sequence goes on from NZ_JBVISC010000005.1 coordinate 150,872, forward strand.
CCGTGATGCGGCCCAAGCTGGTGCGCCGGCTCGCGGTGTCCTCGATGCCCCATCCGCGGCGCTGGCGCTCGGCGATGCTGTCCGACAGGAAGCAGACCGCCGCGGGCTCCTACGTCTGGGGTTTCCAGCGGCCGTGGCTGCCGGAGCGTCAGCTGGTGGCCGACGACGGCGCCCTGGTCGGCCGGCTGGTCCGGGACTGGTCGGGGCCCCGGCTGCCGGAGGACGAGGCGGTGGAGATGTATCAGCGGGCCATGTGCATCCCCTCGACGGCCCACTGCTCGATCGAGCCGTACCGCTGGATGGTCCGGTCGCTGGCACGCCCCGACGGCATCCAGTTCAACCGCCGGATGAAGCGGCCGGTGCGGGTGCCGACACTGCATCTGCACGGCTCCCTGGACCCCGTGATGCGCACCAGGAGCGCGGCCGGGTCCGGTGAGTACGTCGAAGCCCCCTACCGCTGGCGGCTGTTCGACGGCCTCGGGCACTTCCCGCACGAGGAGGACCCGACGGCGTTCTCCACGGAGTTGGTGAACTGGCTGAAGGACCCCGAACCGGACCGCTGAACCGCGCCCGGTCACCACCGCCGGGGAACACCTGTCCTACGAACGCCAATTGCCCGGCGCATAGGCCAATTGGGGCCCTTGGGCGCGATTACCGACCATGAGGCCCGGGCAAACGTCGGGGTATGGGCTGGACGCACGACTACAGTGACGTAGCACGCAATCGCCGCTCGGCCGCAGCGCTGAACAGCCACGAGAGGGGCGGGGCACAGAAGTCGGGCCGACACGGCCCTCCTCAGGGCATGGGCATCCCCCGCATCCTCCGCCGCAGGGCCCGCTGGGTCTCCGCGCGACTGCGGCACACCCGCCACTGACCCGGCTCCCCCTCGGCCTCCCGACCCGCGAGACGCCCACCGGGCCCCGCGAGAGCCCCGTAAGGCCCCCGCGAGGCCCCGTCGGCCTGCCCGCCGCCCCGCTCGGAGCCTTCGGAGCGCCTTCGGGTCGGCTTCGAGCGCCTTCGGATCGGCTAGAGCGCGCAGCCCTGGCTGTCGACCTCCTGGTTGGCGGTGCGGCCCCGCTCGATGTCCTCGCGCACCTCGTCCACCGTCAGGGCGTATCCCGTCTCCGGGTTGTCCAGGGACTTGGCGAAGACCACGCCGTAGACCTCGCCGCCGGGCGTCAGCAGCGGGCCGCCGGAGTTGCCCTGGCGGACGGTCGCGAAGAGCGAGTAGACGTCACGGCGCACGGTGCCGCGGTGGTAGATGTCCGGCCCCTTGGCCGTGATGCGGCCGCGCACGCGCGCGGGGCGGACGTCGTAGGGCCCGTCCTCGGGGAAGCCGGCGACGATGGCGCCCTCACCGCTGGTCGCGTCCTTGGACGTGAACTTCAACGGCGGTGCCTTCAGCATGGGCGCGTCCAGGACGGCGATGTCCCGCTCCCAGTCGTAGAGGACGACCTTCGCGTCGTACGTCTGGTTCTGACCGCCTATCTGGACGGTCGGGTCGTCCACGCCGCCGACCACGTGCGCGTTGGTCATCACCCGGCGGTCGGCGAAGACGAAGCCGGTGCCTTCGAGGACCTTGCCGCAGCCGCGGGCCTCGCCGCGCACCTTCACGATGGAGCGCTTGGCGGTCGTGGCGACCTTGCTCCTGGCGAGCTTGGGGTCGGGCGGCCGGACCTCCGTGATCGGCTCGTTCGCGAACGGACTGAAGACCTGCGGGAAGCCGTTCTGCGCGAGGACCGAGGAGAAGTCGTCGAACCACGTGTCGGCCTGGCCCGGCAGCGCCCGTGAGACACCGAGGAGCACCTTGGAGTTGCGCACCTCCTTGCCGACCGTGGGCAGCGTCGTGCCCGCGAGGAGGGAGCCGATCATCCAGGCGACGAGGAGCATCGCCACCACGTTCACCAGCGCGCCGCCCGTCGCGTCCAGGGCGCGGGCGGGCTGCCAGGTGATGTATCTGCGCAGCTTGTTGCCCAGGTGGGTGGTGAAGGCCTGGCCGATCGAGGCGCAGACGATCACGATGACGACGGCGACCACCGCGGCGGTCGTACTCACCGTGGCCGCGTCGTCCTTCGTCACGGCGTTCCAGATCACCGGCAGCAGATAGACGGCGACGAGACCGCCGCCGAGGAACCCGATCACCGAGAGGATGCCGACCACGAAGCCCTGGCGGTAGCCCACCACCGCGAACCACACGGCGGCGAGCAGCAGCAGGACGTCCAGCACGTTCACCGATTCAATCCTCGCCTCGCATCGCGGCCGCCACGTCCCCGCAACCTTGTCATGCGCGCCAATCGAGCGGGACCTGCCTCTCGCGGTCCCAGGGGCGCTCCCAGCCCGCGAAGTGCAGCACTCTATCGATGACTCCGGCGGTAAAACCCCAGACCAGCGCGGATTCCACGAGGAAGGCGGGGCCGCGGTGGCCGCTCGGGTGGACCGCAGTCGCCCGATTCGCCGGGTCCGTGAGATCGGCCACGGGGACCGTGAAGACCCGGGCCGTCTCGTTCGGATCGACGACGCCGACGGGGGTCGGGGTGCGCCACCAGCCGAGCACGGGCGTCACGACGAAGTCGCTCACCGGGATGAACAGGCGCGGCAGCACGCCGAAGAGCTGGACGCCCCGCGGGTCGAGGCCGGTCTCCTCCTCGGCCTCGCGCAGGGCGGCGCGCAGCGGTCCGTCCGTCTTCGGGTCGCCGTCCCCCGGATCGAGGGCGCCGCCCGGGAAGGACGGCTGCCCCGCGTGGGACCGCAGGGAGCCCGCGCGCTCCATCAGGAGCAGCTCGGGGCCTCGCTCGCCCTCGCCGAAGAGGACGAGGACCGCGGACTGGCGTCCCGTGCCGTTCTCCGGAGGGAGGAAGCGGCTCAGCTGGAGCGGCTGGATGGTCCTCGCGGCGCGGGCGACGGGCGCCAGCCAGGCGGGCAGGCCCTCGGAGCTGAGCAGGGGGTGCGCCCCGGACGGCGGCCGGGCACCGCTGCCCGCCGGGTCGGCCGCGCCCTCCGTGCCGACGCCGGCCCTGCCGTGCGTCCTGCTCGCCGTGCCGGCCGTCTCAGTCGTGCCGGTCGTGTCAGTCGTCTCGGTCGTGTCGCTCGCGTGCCTCATCTGCACCCCCGTCCGTCCCTGGACAACGCTCTTTGCCCCCGCGTTCGTTCCGTCCTGCTTCCGGTTCACCCCGCGGCCAGCGGCGGCGCGGGCTTCCCGGGGTAGTCCGCCGGGGGCTTGAGGCGCTGGCCCGGGAAGCCGCCCATCTCGTACTTCAGGAGCTTCTTCGCCTTCTCCGGGTCCGTCTCGCCTTCTCCGTACGAGGGGCAGAGCGGGGCGATGGGGCAGGCACCGCAGGCGGGCTTGCGGGAGTGGCAGATGCGGCGGCCGTGGAAGATCACGCGGTGCGACAGCATCGTCCACTCGCTCTTCGGGAACAGCTCGGCGACGGCCGCCTCGACCTTCACCGGATCGGTCTCCTCCGTCCACTTCCAGCGGCGGACGAGCCGGCCGAAGTGGGTGTCCACCGTGATGCCGGGCACCCCGAAGGCGTTGCCGAGGACGACGAACGCGGTCTTGCGGCCCACGCCGGGCAGCTTGACCAGGTCGTCGAGGCGTCCGGGCACCTCGCCTCCGAAGTCGTCCCGCAGGGCCTTGGCCAGGCCCATGATCGACTTCGTCTTGGCGCGGAAGAACCCGGTCGGCCTGATCAGCTCCTCGACCTCCTCGGGGACGGCCGCGGCCAGGTCCTCCGGGGTCGGGTACGCGGCGAACAGCCTCGGCGTCGTCTGGTTCACCCGCAGGTCGGTGGTCTGCGCGGAGAGCACCGTGGCGACCAGCAGCTCGAAGGGGTTCTCGAAGTCCAGCTCGGGGTGGGCGTACGAATACACCTCGGCCAGCTCGCGGTTGATCCGCCGGGCCCGGCGGACGAGGGCGGCGCGGGACTCCTGCGGGGGGACGACCGGCGCCTTGACGGCGCCGGGCGCGGCCTCCTTGGCGGGAGCCTTCTTGGCGGTGGCCTTCTTGGCGGTGGCCTTCTTGGCTGCAGGCTCCTTGGCGGTGGCCTTTTTGACCGCGGCCTTCTTCGCGGGGGCCTTCTCGGCGTCGGCCGCCTTGGCGCTGGGGGCCTTGGCGCTGGGGGCCGCCTTCTTCGCCGCGGACTTCTCGGCACCGGGCGCGGTCTTCTTGGCCGCACTCGCCGCCGGCGTTGTCTTCTTCACTGGAGGTGCCTTCTTCGGGGAGTTCGGTTGCCTCGCGGGTGCCGTTCGCTTCTTTTGGTGCCGCTCACTTTTCGGGGGGTCCACTGCACGGGGGCGTCCGTTTCTAGGGGATGCCTGCCCTACCGCAGCTGCCCGCTCCGGCGGGGGTGTACCCACCGAACGGGCCACGCCTGCCCGATTTGCCGGATTATCCGACCCCCCGGACGTCTGTTCGCCCACAGCGGAATCGGGGGGTGCGGCCACCTTCCCGGCCCCCTTGGCCTGTGAGTTCACCGGCTTTTTGGATACCCGGTCAGCCTAGAGGCCGACACCGACATCCGTCGTCGGCCCCGAGGATCGGCCCCCAATTGGCCCCCTCCCGCACAGCACGCCACGCCGGTGCGGCAGACTTGTGACTGATCACACTGTTTGGACCGTCCGGCAAACTGGGGAACACGGTCCCCTGATGCAGGTCGACAAGGAGAGAACTCGTGGACGACGTTCTGCGGCGCGCCCCGCTCTTCGCGGCGCTCGATGACGAGCAGGCCGCGGAGCTCCGCGCCTCCATGAGTGAGGTGACGCTCGCGCGCGGGGATGCGCTTTTCCATGAGGGCGACCCCGGAGACCGCTTGTACGTGGTCACCGAGGGCAAGGTGAAGCTCCACCGCACCTCGCCCGACGGCCGCGAGAACATGCTCGCGGTGCTCGGCCCCGGTGAGCTGATCGGTGAGCTGTCGCTCTTCGACCCGGGTCCGCGGACGGCCACGGCCTCCGCCCTCACCGAGGTGAAGCTGCTCGGCCTCGGCCACGGCGACCTCCAGCCCTGGCTGAACGCCCGGCCCGAGGTGGCCGCCGCGCTGCTGCGGGCCGTCGCCCGGCGCCTGCGCAAGACCAACGACCAGATGTCCGACCTGGTCTTCTCCGACGTGCCGGGCCGCGTGGCCCGCGCGCTCCTCGACCTGTCGCGCCGCTTCGGCGTGCAGTCCGAGGAGGGCATCCACGTCGTGCACGACCTCACGCAGGAGGAGCTGGCCCAGCTGGTCGGCGCCTCCCGAGAGACGGTCAACAAGGCGCTGGCGGACTTCGCGGGCCGCGGCTGGCTGCGCCTGGAGGCCCGCGCGGTCATCCTGCTGGACGTGGAGCGGCTCGCCAAGCGCTCGCGCTGACACCCGAGTCCGTACGCCGATGGGCCCCGCCTCTCAGGAGGCGGGGCCCATCGGCGTACCCGGCGGCGTGCGGACCACCGTCAGATCAGGCCGTGTTCCCGCAGGTAGTCCAGCTGTGCCCGGACCGAGAGCTCCGCGGCCGGCCACAGGGAGCGGTCCACGTCCGCGTAGACGTGCGCCACGACCTCCGCCGCCTCGACGTGGCCGTTCTCCACGGCCGTCTCGACCTGGGCCAGACGGTTCGCCCGGTGCGCGAGGTAGAACTCGACGGCTCCCTGGGCGTCGTCCAGGACCGGCCCGTGGCCCGGCAGGACCGTGTGGACGCCGTCGTCGACCGTCAGGGAGCGCAGCCGGCGCAGGGAGTCGAGGTAGTCGCCCAGGCGCCCGTCCGGGTGCGCCACGACCGTCGTGCCGCGCCCCAGGACCGTGTCCCCCGTCAGCACCGCCCGGTCGGCGGGCAGATGGAAGCAGAGCGAGTCCGCGGTGTGCCCGGGCGTGGCGACCACCCGCAGCTCCAGGCCGCCGGTGGTGATGACGTCGCCGGGGCCGAGACCCTCGTCGCCCAGGCGCAGGGCGGGGTCGAGGGCGCGTACGTGAGTCCGGGTCAGCTCGGCGAAGCGGGCGGCGCCCTCCGCGTGGTCGGGGTGGCCGTGGGTCAGGAGGGTCAGGGCCACGCGCTTGCCCATCTTCCCGGCCGTCTCGACGACACGGCTCAGATGGGCGTCGTCGAGCGGACCCGGGTCGATGACCACCGCGAGGGGCGAGTCCGGCTCCGAGACGATCCAGGTGTTGGTGCCGTCCAGCGTCATGGCGGACGGATTGGGCGCGAGGACGTTGACCGCGCGGGCGGTGGCGGGGCCGCTCAGGACCGCGCCACGGGGCTGGCCCGGGAGGGCTGCGGCTTCGGTCATACGGGGGTGACTCCCGTCGGGATCGGGGTGGGCGCGGAACTCTTGGGCAACGGGGCGCGTCCGGGACGCGCACGGGGTCGGGCCGGGGTCATGGCGCGGCGTCCGGGGTGATCCGTTTGGTGAACTCGCCGTGGCCCGGCCAGGAGAGCACCAGTTCGCCGCCCTCCAGGCGCGCCTGAGCGAGCACCGGGGCCATGTCCTGCCCCGCGGCCGCGTCGAGCGCCTCGGAGGGCGACACATAGGCGCTCAGCGCCCGCAGCGTCGCGATCGTCGGCGGCATCATCAGCAGCTCGCCCTTGTCGTAGCGGGCGGCAGCCTCCGCGGGGCGGATCCAGACGGTGCGGTCCGCCTCCGTGGAGGCGTTGCGCGTGCGCTGCCCCTCGGGGAGCGCCGCCACGAAGAAGAACGTGTCGTAGCGCTTGGGCTCGAACTCCGGAGTGATCCACCGCGCCCAGGCGGCGAGCAGGTCGCTGCGCAGGAAGAGCCCCCTGCGGTCCAGGAAGTCCGCGAAGGACAGGTCGCGGGCGACCAGGGCCGCGCGGTCCGCCTCCCAGTCCTCCCCCGTGGTGTCGCCGACGACGCTCTCCGTGGAGGGTCCGGCGAGCAGCACGCCCGCCTCCTCGTACGTCTCGCGGACCGCCGCGCAGACGATCGCCTGGGCGGTGGCCTCGTCGTCGACGCCGAGCCGGGCGGCCCAAGACGCGCGCGTGGGGCCCGCCCAGCGCACCAGGTGGTCGTCGTCGCGCGGGTCGACGCCGCCGCCCGGATACGCGTACGCGCCTCCGGCGAAGGCCATGGAGGCGCGTCTGCGCAGCATGTGTACTTCAGGCGCCCCGCCGGCCGCCGCACCCCGCCCGTCCCTGAGCAGCATGACGGTGGCGGCACGGCGCGGGGTCGCCGGAGTCAGCTCACCGCTCGCGAGGGCGCGGATGCGGTCGGGCCACTCCGGGGGGTACCACTGCCCATTTGCCATGGGCGGAGGCTATCCCCTGGTGAGCGGATGTTCGAGAGGCAGTGATCGGGTCCGGCGGGACCCCGCCACGGCTCAGGCCTCGGTCAGCTCCACCTGGAACTCGACCTCCACCGGAGCGTCCAGCGGGAGCACGGCCACGCCGACGGCACTGCGCGCGTGCACGCCCTTGTCGCCGAGCACCTCGCCGAGCAGTTCGCTCGCGCCGTTGATCACGCCGGGCTGGCCCGTGAAGTCCGGGGCGGACGCCACGAAGCCGACGACCTTCACCACGCGCGCGATGCGGTCGAGGTCACCGGCGACGGACTTCACCGCGGCCAGGCCGTTCAGCGCGCAGGTGCGGGCCAGGTCCTTGGCCTCCTCCGGGGTGACCTCGGCGCCGACCTTGCCGGTCACCGCGAGCTTGCCCTCCACCATGGGGAGCTGCCCCGCGGTGTAGACATACACGCCGGACTGGACGGCCGGCTGGTACGAGGCCAGCGGCGGCACGACCTCCGGGAGCGTCAGGCCCAGCTCGGCGAGGCGGGCCTCGACGGCCGAGCCGCTTCGCGCCGCCCCGCTCATGCCTGCTTCTCGCGCTTCAGGTAGGCCACCAGCTGCTCGGGGTTGTTCGGCCCGGGCACGACCTGGACCAGCTCCCAGCCGTCCTCGCCCCAGGTGTCCAGAATCTGCTTCGTGGCATGGACGAGCAGAGGCACGGTTGCGTATTCCCACTTGGTCATGTGGCCGACTGTAGTCGGTGTCAGGGGATGCTCAGGCGGGGCATGGGGGAAGGCTCGGGGTGGGGATCGGGGAACGCTCAGGGTGGGCTCCTGCGTAGGCGGGGCGGCGACTGGTTAGGCTCAATGGCGTGAGCAGGCTCCAGGTCGTCAGTGGCAAGGGCGGTACCGGCAAGACCACGGTGGCCGCCGCCCTCGCGCTCGCCCTCGCGACGGAGGGGCGACGCACCCTCCTCGTGGAGGTCGAGGGCAGGCAGGGCATCGCGCAGCTCTTCGAGACGGAGGCGCTGCCTTATGAGGAGCGGAAGATCGCCGTCGCTCCCGGGGGCGGGGAGGTGTACGCCCTCGCCATCGACCCCGAGCTGGCACTGCTCGACTACCTCCAGATGTTCTACAAACTGGGGGGCGCGGGCCGGGCCCTGAAGAAGCTCGGCGCCATCGACTTCGCGACCACCATCGCGCCGGGCCTGCGGGACGTCCTGCTGACCGGCAAGGCCTGCGAGGCGGTGCGCAGGAAGGACAAGAGCGGCCGGTTCGCCTACGACTGCGTGGTGATGGACGCCCCGCCGACGGGCCGCATCACCCGCTTCCTGAACGTGAACGACGAGGTGGCGGGCCTCGCGAAGATCGGCCCGATACACAATCAGGCGCAGGCCGTGATGCGGGTCCTCAAGTCGTCCGAGACGGCGGTGCACCTGGTGACCCTCCTCGAGGAGATGCCCGTGCAGGAGACCGCGGACGGCATCGCCGAGCTGCGGGCCGCGGGGCTGCCGGTCGGGCGCGTCATCGTGAACATGGTGCGCTCGGCCCTGCTGGACGACGCCGAGCTGGAGCTGGGCCTCAAGCAGGCGCCTCGTACGGCCATCGCCAAGTCGCTCTCGGCGGCGGGGCTGGGCGGCGCGCGGCGCGGCGGCAGCGCCGAGCGGCTGGTGGACCCGCTCCTCGAGCAGGCCGCGGAGTACGCCGAGCGGCACGCCCTGGAGCGTGATCAGCGCTCCGTCCTCGCGGAGTTCGGCCGGCCGCTGCACGAACTCCCGCTGCTGGCGGGCGGGATGGACCTCGCGGGCCTGTACGAGCTCGCCACGGCACTGCGGAAGCAAGGGATCGCATGACCCCGGAACCGGCACGGACCTCGGCCCCGGCGCGGCCCCTGGACGCCGCCCGCGCGCTGGACGTCGACGCCCTGATCGACGACCCGAAGACCCGCATCGTGGTGTGCTGCGGCTCCGGGGGCGTGGGCAAGACGACCACGGCGGCCGCCATAGGCCTGCGCGCGGCCGAGCGGGGCCGCAAGGTCGTCGTGCTCACCATCGACCCGGCGCGCAGGCTCGCCCAGTCCATGGGCATCGACCGGCTCGACAACGTACCGCGGCGGGTCAAGGACATCGACGGGGAGGGCGACGGCGAGCTGCACGCGATGATGCTCGACATGAAGCGGACCTTCGACGAGATCGTCGAGGCGCACGCGGACAAGGAGCGGGCCGCCGCGATCCTCGCCAACCCCTTCTACCAGTCGCTCTCGGCGGGCTTCGCGGGCACGCAGGAGTACATGGCGATGGAGAAGCTGGGCCAGCTGCGCTCGCGGGAGGAGTGGGACCTCATCGTCGTCGACACCCCGCCCTCGCGTTCGGCGCTGGACTTCCTGGACGCGCCCAAGCGCCTCGGGTCCTTCCTGGACGGGAAGTTGATCCGGCTGCTCATGGCGCCGGCGAAGGTGGGCGGCCGGGCCGGGATGAAGTTCCTGAACGTCGGCATGTCGATGATGACGGGGGCGCTGGGCAAGCTGCTCGGCGGGCCGCTGCTGCGCGACGTCCAGACGTTCGTGGCGGCGATGGACACCATGTTCGGCGGATTCCGTACGCGGGCGGACGCCACGTACCGGCTGTTGCAGGCGCCCGGCACGGCGTTCCTCGTGGTGGCCTCGCCGGAGCGGGACGCGCTGCGGGAGGCCGCGTACTTCGTGGAGCGCCTCGCCGCCGACGACATGCCGCTGGCGGGTCTGGTGCTGAACCGCGTGCACGGCAGCGGGGCCGCCCAGTTGTCCGCCGAGCGGGCGCTCGCCGCCGCGGAAAATCTTGAGGAGAGCGGCATTGTGGATCAGGGGGACGGGAAGGTTGCTGATCGTAACTCCCCTGTGAACAGAGCGACTTCGGAGCCGGGCGCGGCGCACGCGCCCACAACCGACCAGCCGGTGACCGATCCGCCCGAGACCGACCCCTCCGGAACCAACCCACCCGAGGCCGACCACTCCCTGACCGACCCCGAGTCCGACGACCCCGAGTCCGCCGACCCCTCGGTGGAGAAGTTGACCGTTGGACTTTTGCGTCTGCATGCCGAACGTATGCAGCTGCTCGCGCGTGAGCAGCGCACGCGGGACCGCTTCACGGCGCGCCACCCGGAAGTGGCAGTGGCCGAAGTGGCCGCGCTGCCCGGCGATGTGCACGACCTCTCGGGGCTCCGGGCCATCGGTGACCGCCTGGCGAGCTGAGCGATCGGCGAAATGACCGCCTGGCGGGTTCAGCGGTCGATGAGGACCGCTCGGCAGGTCCAGCGGTCGGCGTACTGACCGCTCGACAGATCCAGCGGTCGGCGAAATGACCGCTCGGCGAGTCGAGGCGCCGACGGGCCGACTCCGCAGGAGCCAGTAGTGCGCGTGGGCCGGACGTGCGTCGCCTCAGGGGCGCTACCCCACCGCGGCGTAGCTCTCGTACGTCTCCTCGTCCTCCAAGTCCACGGGCAGCAGGCCCGCGCCGCGCTCGTATTCGGAGCGCGCCGTCTCCAGGAGCCTGCGCCATGAGGTGACGGTGGGACGCCTGCGCAGCAACGCGCGGCGCTCACGCTCCGTCATGCCACCCCACACGCCGAACTCGACGCGGTTGTCGAGCGCGTCGGCCAGGCATTCGGTCCGCACCGGGCATCCGGTGCACACCGCCTTGGCCCTGTTCTGCGCTGCTCCTTGAACGAACAGTTCATCTGGATCGGTAGTGCGGCAGGCCGCCTGCGCACTCCAGTCGGTTACCCAGCCCATACCGGCGCCGTCCTCTCCCGAATCGAGGCTCCCCCACGGCGGCAGCGGCATATTCACCGCCGCCAGTTGAGGACGTTACGGAAGGTGGGCACAGCGCAACACCCCCTTCGGGCCCAATCTTGAATGGCCCGAACGGACTATGGGTAAGCGGCAGATCACCCGACGGAGTGAGCGGACGACATATGGGGGGAACCCGGCACATCGGGAGAGTTCAGTTGTGTCACGGCGGGCACTCGACGCCACGTAAGGGAAAGTCGGGCAGGAATCCGTCGGATTCGGGAGGGACGGAGGCTTGTTGCCGCACCGCACTGCTGTGACAGTTGAGAACAGCTTAGGCCAAGGCATTCGCCGCTGTCCGGCGATTGGAGACCTCCGTGGAGCGGCGGCCCGATCGCCCCTGGCGACGGGGGCGGCGACGGGGCGGGCGACAGGGGCCCGCGACGGGGGTCCGCGACGGGGCGGGCCGCCCGGATGTCACGATCCGGCACTCGAACATCCCGAGGAACACTTGCTCCCTCGGAACGCCGTTGCGTACGGATTAGGCTGCCCCCATGGGAAAGAAGCGCTCCGGCGGTGGTCTGTCACCAATTCAACAGGCCGCGAAGTTCCTCGGTGTCAGCGTGCTGGCGGGTGCGGTGCTGGCCGGGATCGCCCTGCCCGCGGCCGGAGCGCTGGGCCTGGCGGCCAAGGGTTCCGTCGAGGGATTCGACGAGATCCCCGCCAACCTGAAGCAGCCGCCGCTCAGCCAGCGCACCAGCATCCTGGACAGCAAGGGCGGCCACATCGCCACGGTCTACTCGCGTGACCGCACGGTGGTGCCGCTCAAGGACATCTCGCCGTACATGCAGAAGGCGATCGTCGCGATCGAGGACTCCCGGTTCTACGAACACGGCGCGGTCGACCTCAAGGGCATCCTGCGCGCGCTCAACCAGAACGCGCAGAGCGGCGGCGTGTCGCAGGGCGCCTCGACGCTCACCCAGCAGTACGTGAAGAACGTCTTCGTCGAGGAGGCGGGCGACGACCCGACGAAGGTCGCCGAGGCCACGCAGCAGACCCTCGGCCGCAAGATCCGCGAGCTGAAGTACGCGATCCAGGTCGAGGAGAAGCTGGGCAAGAAGCGCATCCTCAAGAACTATCTGAACATCACCTACTTCGGTCAGCAGGCCTACGGCATCGAGGCCGCCTCGCAGCGCTACTTCTCCAAGCCCGCCAAGGAGCTGAAGCTCCAGGAGGCCGCGCTCCTGGCCGGCATCGTGCAGTCGCCCAGCCGGTACGACCCGGTCAACGACGCCACGGAGGCCACCCAGCGGCGCAATGTCGTGCTGCAGCGCATGGCCGACACGCACGACATCTCGCAGCAGGAGGCCGACAAGGCCAAGAAGGCGAAGCTGGGCCTGAAGGTGAGCCGCCCCAAGAACGGCTGCATCACCGCCGTCAGCGGCGCCGGTTTCTTCTGCGACTACGTGCGCGAGATCTTCCTCAACGACCCGGTCTTCGGCAAGACGAAGGAAGAGCGGGCCAAGATCTGGAACCGCGGCGGCCTGAAGATCCGTACGACGCTGGACCCGAAGGCGCAGGAGTCGGTGCAGGCGTCCATCAAGGAGCACGTGAACAAGGGCGACGACGTGGCGACCGCCGCCACCCTCGTCGAGCCGGGCACGGGCAAGATCGTCGGCATGGGCCAGTCGCGGCCCTACGGCTTCCGCAAGGACGAGACGACGATCAACCTCTCCGTCGACAGCGACATGGGAGGCGGCGCGGGCTACCAGCCCGGTTCGACGTTCAAGCCGATCGTCGCGGCGGCGGCCCTGGAGGGCGGCAAGTCCGCCGGGCAGACCTATCCGTCGCCGTACGAGATGCCGTATCCGGAGCGGGTCACGACCTGTAGCGGCAAGGACTGGGTGAACCTCAACAACGAGAAGCTCAGCAACGAGAACGAGTCCGAGGTCGGCCCGTACGGCATGCGGGAGGCGACCGCCAAGTCGGTCAACACCTACTACGTGCAGCTGATCGGCGACGTCGGCATCTGCCCCGTGACGAAGCTGGCCGCCAAGATGGGCGTCGAGCGGGCCGACGGCAAGGAGCTGGCGCAGGCGCCGTCGATCGCCCTCGGCACGCAGGAGATGTCGCCGCTGACGATGGCGAGCGCGTACGCGACCTTCGCCTCGCGCGGCACGTACTGCTCGCCGGTGGCCATCGAGTCGATCACCACGCTCGCCGGCAAGTCGCTGCCGGTCCCGAAGACGACGTGCTCGCGCGCGATGTCGGAGAAGACCGCCGACACGATCAACACCCTCCTGAAGGGCGTGGTCGAGGACGGCACCGGTCAGAAGGCGGGGCTCGGCTCCCGGGCGAGCGCGGGCAAGACGGGTACGACGGACTTCCGTTACGCCGCCTGGTTCGTGGGCTACACCCCGAACATGTCGGGCGCGGTCTGGGTCGGCGACCCGCAGCACAAGCGGCAGATGGTCGACATCACCATCGGCGGAGTCCCGTACGACAAGGTCTTCGGCGGCGAGGTGCCGGGCCCGATCTGGCGCGACGCGATGAGCGGCGCGCTGGCGGACAAGCCGGCGCCGAACTTCAGCTCCGTGCGGCTTCCCGGGAGCGACAAGGGCCGCGACAGGGGTGGTGACGGTTCCGGCGACGGCGCGGGTACCGACCCTGGTGCCGGTACCGGTACCGACCCCGGTACCGGCGGCGAGGGTGATGGCGGTGGCGATGTCGGAGGTGGCGACGGCAAGCCGGGCACCGGCGGCGGTGGCGACGGCGACCCGTGGCCGGGTATCTCGATCCCGCCGGACATGCTTGGTGGCCTCGGGAACGGCGGGGGTCATGGTGGGGGTCACGGCAATGGGGGCGGGAACGGTGGGGGCTGGCGGCGGTAGTGGTAGCGGTGGCGGTAGTGGTAGCGGTAGCCGCTGGCGGTAGGTGAGTAGTACGAAGATGAGGGCGCCCCCTGGTGCAGGGGGCGCCCTCATCGGCGTACGGGTGCCGGGATCGGGGTCGGCGTACGGCTGGAGGCGGAGCCGGGTCGGGGGTGCGGCTGGAGGCGGGACCCGGTCGCGGGTGCTGCTGGAGTCGGAACCGGGTCGCTGGTGTTGTTGGAGTCGGAACCGGGTCGCTGGTGTTGTTGGAGTCGGAACCGGGTCGCTGGTGTTGTTGGAGTCGGAACCGGGTCGCGGGTGCTGCTGGAGTCGGAAGCGCCGCTGGAGTCGGGAGCGCTGCCGGAATCGGAGGCCGACAGGGCGACGGCGGGAGCCGGCGAACCGGAGCCGGAGTCGGCAGGCCGAAGGCGGCGAACGGGGAGCGGTGGGGCGGCGGGGCGGCGGGCGGCGAGCGGTGGGGCGGTGGACGGGGAGCCGGGGGGCGGGGTCAGCCCGCGAGGAGCTTCTTGACCGTGGCGGCGACGCGGCCGCCCTCGGCGAGCCCCGCGACCTTCGGGTTCACGATCTTCATGACCTGGCCCATGGCGCGCGGCCCCTCCGCCCCGGCGGCCCTGGCCTCCTCGACGGCCTGCGCGACGATCGCCTGGAGCTCGTCGTCGGAGAGCTGCTTGGGGAGGTACTCGGCGAGGACCTCGCCCTCCGCCTTCTCCCGCTCCGCCTGCTCGGTGCGCCCGGCCTGCCCGAACGCGTCCGCGGCCTCCCGGCGCTTCTTCGCCTCGCGGGCGATCACCTTCCGCACGTCGTCGTCGGAGAGTTCGCGCGCCTGCGTACCTGCGACCTCTTCCTTCGTGACGGCGGTGAGGGTCAGCCGGAGCGTCGAGGAGCGCAGCTCGTCGCGCCCCCGGATCGCGGCGGTGAGGTCTTCCTGCAGCTTCGACTTGAGCGTGGTCATGGGGTGATTGTGGCAGGTGCGGGGCGTTTCCTGCCCGCTGATTTCCTCGGGGCACGGGCAGGTTGGCCCCCGGCGCCCTCGCGTCGGGGGCCCGTCGGCATCTGACACGATGGGAGGATGCGCGCGCGATACGCAGTACCCCTGGGCATTACGGCGACGGCCGCGGCCGGTCTCGCCTACTCCGTGGGCTTCGAAGCCCGTTCGTTCCGGCTGCGGCGGATCACGATCCCCGTCCTGCCGGCGGGGATGCGCCCCTTGCGGGTCCTCCAGGTCTCCGACATCCACATGGTGTCCGGGCAGCGCAAGAAGCAGCGGTGGCTGCGCTCGCTCGCGGGCCTGCGCCCCGACTTCGTGATCAACACGGGCGACAACCTCTCCGACCCGGAGGGCGTTCCGGAGACGCTGGACGCGCTGGGCCCGCTGATGGAGTTCCCCGGGGCGTACGTCTTCGGGTCGAACGACTACTACGGGCCGAAGCCGCGCAACCCCGCCCGCTATCTCGTAGAGAAGGTCCAGGGCAAGCACGGCCTGAACGGCAACGCGCCCGCCGTCGGCGTCATCCACAACCCCTGGGAAGGCCTGCGCGACGGTTTCGACGAGGCGGGCTGGGTGAACCTCACGAACACCCGCGGCTCGCTGAAGGTCGACGGCTATGAGATCGGCCTCACCGGCGTGGATGACCCGCACATCAAACGCGACCGGTACGCGCGCGTGGCGGGCGGTCCGGACGCGGCGGCCGACTTCTCGATCGGCATCGTGCACGCGCCGTACCTGCGGTCCCTCGACGCGTTCACGGCGGACGGCTACCCGCTGATCCTCGCCGGCCACACCCACGGCGGCCAGGTCTGCATCCCCTTCTACGGAGCCCTGGTCACCAACTGCGACCTGGACACGGACCGCGTGAAGGGCCTCTCCACGCATACGGCGCAGGGCCGGACGTCGTTCATGCATGTGTCCGCGGGCTGCGGGGCGAACCGGTACACGCCGATGCGGTTCGCCTGCCCTCCGGAGGCGTCGTTGCTGACGTTGGTGGAGCGGCGGGGGTAGCGGGGGCGGGCTTTGGGCCTCGGGGGGACTCGGGGGTTCAGGTCTCGCGGGTCTCGGGGGTCTCGGGGGTTCGGGGCCCGGGTCCCGAAGATCCGGAGCCCCGGGGTCTCGCAGTTCCCGTAGGTCTCGCAGGTCCCCGAGGGGGTACTGCAGGTCTCGCAGGTCCGGGGGGCTCTGCCGGTCCCGGAGGTCTCGCAGGTCCGGGGGGTCCTGCCGGTCCCGGAGGCCTCGGGAGCCTCCTAAAGGGCGGCCCGTGCGGATCACCCGCATACGCGTCCACCGCCCAGCACCCACCGCCCACCGCCCACCGCCACCACCCCTACGGTGGAACGCATGACCACACCGACCCCCTCGGGCCGCTCGGGCTACTCGGGCCGCTCGTCCCCCACGAGCCGCTCGGGCCGCTCGGGCCGCACGGCCACCGCGCTCGCGACCGGCGCCGCGGGTGTCCCCGCGGAGGCGGTCGTGCCACCCGTACGCCGCCCCCGCGTGGCCGCCCTGCGCGCCCTGATCGCGCTGGCGGCGGTGACCGGAGTGGTGATCGACTTGGTCACCGGCAGCCCCTTCCGCGTCCTCAGCTACTTCACCGTCCAGAGCAATGTGCTGGTGGCGGTGGTCCTCGGCCTCTCCGCATGGCGGGCGTGGCGGGCCAGGCGCCCTCTCCCGCCATGGCTGACCGGGGCCACGGTCTTCTTCATCGCCATCACGGGCCTCGTCTACCACCTGGTCCTGGCGAACGGCTCCAGCGGCTTCTCCATGACGGAGGAGGGGCCGCCGTCCAACTGGCACGCCCTCGCCAACCACCTCCTGCACACCGTGACCCCGCTCGGCGTGGCCCTCGACTGGCTGCTGCTCACGAGGCCGGGCGGCCTGCGCCCCCGCCACGCGGCCCTCTGGCTGCTCTATCCGTTGGCGTACCTGGCCTTCGCCCTGACCCGCGGCGCCCTGCTGCCACCGGGCTCACCGGCCCGCTACCCCTACCCGTTCCTGGACGTGGCCGCCCACGGCTACGCCGGCATCCTCGGCAACGCGATCATCTTCGGCTCGGCCTTCTACGCACTGGCCCTGCTGACCGTCACCCTGGACCGCTTCCGCCCCGGCCCACGAGCCCCGAAGAACCGGATTTCGCCTCAGGCCGCCGGTCCGCTAAAGTAATCGATGTCGCCACGGGCCTGCAGCAATGCGGGGCGGTGGAGCAACGACATCGGGGTGTAGCGCAGCTTGGCAGCGCGCTTCGTTCGGGACGAAGAGGTCGTGGGTTCAAATCCCGCCACCCCGACAGCCAAATAGCAGTTCAGAGGGCCCTTACCGAGTCGGTAAGGGCCCTCTGGCGTTGCTCCGTGTCTATCTGCGTGACTAGCGCTTCCTGAGTGCTTACGGCTTCCTCGGATCACCTCCGAAGATGCCGTCCATAACGACGGCTCCAGTCTGGATCACGGGGCGGATCTGCTTCCGGTAGACCGTCCCGCGCCATGGCCCGCTGGACCGAGCGGTTCAGGCAGGAGTGAAGGCCCTGGAGGGTACGCGTACTGAGCGTCTTCGCCTTGGTGGCCAGCCAGCGGTCTACGTCCTCCGCGCTGAGGTCGCGGAGCTTGCGAGCGCCGAGCGACGGAATGACGTGCTTCTCGCTCAGGAGCGTTGTGGTCTCAACGGTTCTGGGGTCGAGGCCGGCCAGCCCGTAGGTGAGCCAGTCCATCACCGCGTCTTTGACCGTGTAGTTGGTGGGTGCGATAGCGAGGCCGTCTTCGTGGTCCCGCAACACCTCCTTGAGCCTGTTCTTCGCATCAGTCTTGGTCTTGCCACTCCCCCGCTTCACGATCCGCTTGCCGCTCGGGGCGAAGCCGAGGTTCGCCGTGGCGATCCAACGCTGTCTCTTCTCGTCCCAGTGCAGGCCGCCGTCACCGCGACTACGACGCTTCGTCATCAGGGCCGCCTACGGTCACGGACCTTGGGCTCGGGAGCCTCGGTCAGCAGGATCGTCGCGGCCGAGGTCTAGGGACTTCCCCTATCTACTCGTCTATACGTGTAGCGTCCTGCGAGCCCAATACCGGGAACGCGTGGACCACTATGCAACACAACTTGCCCAATCGTCTATATGAGCAGCCGTGTTGGGGTGTACGAGTCTGGGAATCGCCCCCGCGCACCACCGCAAACCATGACGATCAGGTCGCAGGAAGCTGGTACGACAGCACGTATGCGTCAGCAGCCATGACCGTGTCGCAGACCTCAACGGCCCGTCCCTCGGTGTCGAAGGCGGTCCGGATGAGGTGGACGACCGGGACGCCGGAGGCCAGCCGGAGCGTCTTCACCTCGACCGGAGAGGGCATCCGCGCCCGAATCTCCTCCTCGAAGTGGTCGAGGCGGTGGCCCAGTTCTTCGAGGCGGGCGTAGATGCCGCCGGGTCCGGGGTTGGGTTCGGCGATCTGCGTGCCGCGCGCGATGTCGAGGGGCAGGAAGGAGGTGGCGAACTCGACCGGCCGCCCGTCCAGCAGATAGCGCCGACGACGGGCCAGCACACGCCGCACGGAGCCGAGTCGAGCGGAGACGTCGGGACTGGCCTTCTCTTCCTTGACTTCCAGGCTGTCGACCTGGGGGTGACTGCCGACGGCGTCGGCCTCGACGATGAAGGCGGACTTGCCCTGCTCCCGATGCCGTCGCGCGAACCGGTCTGAGGCGAGACGTCGTACGGGGGGCCGTGGTCGGACGAAGACGCCCTTGCCGTGCCTGGCGTGCACGAGTCCTTCCCCTTGGAGGATGGAGAAGGAGTTTCGGACCGTCATTCGGGATACGCCGTAGTGCTCGACAAGGTCTGCTTCCGAGGGCAGCTTGTCGCCCTCGTGGAATCGCCCGCGGTCGATGGCCTCGCGCAGCTGGTCGGCGATCTGGCGGAAGACCGCACGATCACTCGTGGGGTCGAGGTCGCCGAGGAGGCCGGAAGGAAGAGGGCTCACGCGTACTCCTTTAGGTATCTAGACGTGTGGCCGAGTCTAGTTGCTACGGTGGAGAGCCTAGCTAGCCGAGAGAGCCGAGCAACGTGAGCATGGACCGTCCGCACTCCGTGAGCGTCGCCGGAGTGATCGTCGACGCCCAGAACCGCGCCCTCTTGATCCAGCGCCGCGACAACGGCAAGTGGGAGCCCCCGGGCGGCATCCTCGAACGCGAGGAAACCGTCCCCGAGGCCCTGCAACGCGAAGTCCTCGAAGAGACCGGTATCAAGATCGCGCTTCCGGCGACCCTGACCGGCGTCTACAAGAACATGGCCGGCCTGATCGTCTCGCTGGTCTTTCGCTGCGAAGCCGCCGACGGCGTGCCCACCACCGGCGACGAGACCCGTGCCCTGCGCTGGGCGACCCGTGAAGAAGTGTCCGACCTTGCCGACGAGGCGTACGCGATCCGCGTCCTGGACGCACTCGACGCGGCGTCCCCGCCGGCCCTCCGCGCTCACGATGGCGTGAAACTCGTCTAGCCCGAACCCGCTACACATGGCGGCCTACCAGCATGAAGAAACTTGCATACACGAGTATACGAGTACAGTCCGGGTCTGGGGACTCACTTGCCCAGGATTTCCCGAACAGGTCAGCCGGGCCCGCCGCTGGACCCGTGACATCCTGCGCAGCTCACCCCTGGCCGAGGGCGCCGAACTGATCGTGAGCGAACTGAGCGCGAACGCCATCCTTCACACCGCCAGTGGCCGGGACTCGGGCAGCTTCCATCTGGCCCTGGCAGTCTCCGCCCAGGTCGGTGACGGACGGCGGAGGCGCCGGCACAGCACCCAAGGCCGAGCACCAGGACCAAAACGCCGAGCACGGCCGGGGCCTGGGGATGGTCAGCGCCATCGCCCACCGAGTCGTCGTCCACAAAAGTGACGGCGGCCACACGGTCACGGCGGAACTCTTCACCGGCACGCACGCAGGAGGTCACCCGTGCTGAACACCTAGACCCGCCGCGGCTACTGGTGCGAGTGCTGGACCCAAGAGCTCCCAGAGCAGGATCGGCCGGCACTCCGAGCCTCCTTTGACGCCTACTCGGCCCCTCAGGCAGACCGATGGGTCGCGGTCATACTCCGCACGATCTCACCGGCACTCGACCCCGCAGCCTCCGACGAAGCATGGGTCTGGCTGTACCAGGGGCGCATCGCAACCCGGCAGGCACTCTTACGGGGGCAGCCCTGCGAGGTCTCAGTGACCCACGGCAGCACCACCATCACGTGGACCATCCGGCCAGTGACCTTCCTACCGCTCGCACACCGACAAGGGGTCGAACTCCCCGCCTGGGTAGACGACTACAAGCCCCACGCAATCGACCACCAATGCAACAGTCCCCAAGGAAGCTGATAAGGGACTGGGCTGTTTCTGAGTCGACAACGGGTGACGCTCACCCCAGCGTGGCCCCGAATCCGCTACCTCTAGCCTCCGCCTCCGTCAGCTGCACAGCCCCTCGGTGAGACACCTCCACCTTGTAGAACCGTTTGCCCGTAGGCACACCACCGACGGCCACGTCGAATCGACATGTGCTGCCCGCTCGCGTCGACTCACCAAGGCCGCCGGTAGCCACCACCGTCCCAGCCGCGTCGTACACCGTGACAGCCGTGCCTTCAGAGATGTCGCTATAGCCCTCACTGCCCTTACACCCACCAGCACCGTCGCCAACAACCCCGTCGGTCAGCTCGAAGGTGCCGGTCAGGACAAACGTCGTTGGTGTCGGGTGCGTGACGCGCGATGGAGTCGCGGTCGGAGTCTGCTTCGCGGTGTGCCGGCTGCCCCCTGTGAGGCCCCAGGCGACTCCGACGGCGCCAGCCCCAACGACGGCACCAATGAGAGCCGCGAGCATGAGATGCACACGGCTTCGCCCTGCCGCGCCCGAAGACTTCGGAGGCGGATGGGTTGATGGCGCTGGATAGCCCGTGGTCATGGCCGGGCCAAAGCTTCTCGCTGCCGACGGGCAGAGCTCCCGCCGTTCATAAGCTCAGAGTGCGCCCAGTGGGACAGCTACGCATCCGGGGTGTTTCGCGCCAGCCTCGGGCAATGACAGCAGGGTGATCTGGCACCCCAAACAGCCGACTGCGTTACAACTTTCTCTACTGGTTCAAGGCGGCTCGCTCCGCTCCCCGCGCGGCACGGACGCCGGCCGGGCCTGCGCTCCTGTCTCCGCCCCGCTCCGGCCCGGCCGGCGTCCGTGCCGCGCTCAAAGCGTGCAGCCGCCTGACGCCAGAGAAGGGGTGCATCGTGGCTGGGGCGGTCGGCTCCACGGCTTGACGGAGCCACTTTGACGCGAGCCTCGAAGATCATGGCCCCAACGTCGTGCTTTACCGGGCAGGTCCACAGACTGCCCGACGCGCCGGAAGCTTACGGGGCCATGATCACTCGCGCCAAAGCAGCGTCACCCCAAAGCCACTCCACCGACCTCGACGGCTACCTGCATGTGCCGTCAGGCTCTGAGAAGCATCACAAGGGAGCATCACAGAGAACATTCGCTGTGAGACTGGCCTCTCTGTGACCACGAATAGCACATCGAGCGACAGCCGAGTACTCCGCCGACCGAGTGAGAAACTGCGCCAATTCCGCTAGGCGCTCTTTATACAAATACTGCAAATCTGGATTTCCGCTAGAATACTCCTTATAGATCAAATCCGCCTTATTGCAGAGAGATATGATCTTCAGGTAGATCCGTTTCCTTTCTTCGACAGTATACGGGTGATCTAAATGCAAAATGGTTCGCGATATATCGATACGATTCTGAGATACTGGATCAGCGATGACCGTAGAAGGGTTTAGCTTGATCTTTCCCTCCTCGTCATACCAAACCATGGAAACGTCGATAACTGAGCACGGGTCGAGAAGGAGCGGCCGCTCAAGGTCTACAGAGTCACTTGACCTATAGGCTCGAAACGATCCTACAGCGAGAGGAAAGTGGTCCTGCTTCCCTCCGGCGCTTCCCGATTGAACATGTTTACGTCTACTATTGCAATACGTGCAGGAGAATCGATAGTTCTTATAATCGAAGGCAAGCCACCAATACCCGGGATGGTTGGAATCTTCAGCAACTCTCCCCTTTGGCCTGAAGTGGTCCACAGCATTATCCGCTCGGACATTCTTCGATTCGCAGTACCAACATTTTCCGTGAGAAGCCTCAGCAAGCTTCTCTTTGACTTCGCGCCATAGATCAGAATTCGCTTTTAGGATTTCATCTCGATCTTCAGCGGTGGCCGCCTTCTCCAGCTCCCGAGTGACAGAGAGACAGTGATTCTTCCATTTGGCGGGTAGAAGGGCAGCAACCTCTTCGAGATCTACAAAAATCACGTTACTCTCCCCCGAGTGATTCGCTGCCTTGTTCGCCAAGAACTTCTCGCAGAAGATCATGAGCTGCCTCGCGATTTTCCTCAATCTCTTCACGCGAGAAAACAAGGGGTGCATCCCCTTCAGTCACATCGCTAAACTTCGCGCGAAGGTACTCCTGGAACTCTGGGTCGCGATCTTCCATCAGCAAACCGAGCGCTTGAAGCTGTTCACTAAGATCACGAAGTTCATCCGCCTCGACTGGAGACAGATGACCTCGGGATGCGAGGTCTCGTTTTCGGTCCAAAATTTGCAGCGTTTCGAGATCCAACTGCGAACGGAGGCCGTAGACGTCACTTGTAAGCAAGTTGCCGACCCCCATTCCTCGCGGATCCTCAAGGGGTTCTGATGCTGAAACCGTTCCGTCGTCATGGCGCTCAAGAATGCGTACTTCAGACTTGAGGAGGCCGGCGACCACCAAGGGGTCGTGAGTGGCCATTAGGACGTGCGACCCCTCGTCAAGAGCCCCGAAGTCGTGCAGAAACTTCCGGTACTGCACACTCCATGCAGGATTAAGATGAGTGTCCGGCTCATCAAGGAGAAATAGTGATTCTTCCTCTCTGGTAAACCTCATCAAGCCAAGAACGAGCAACAACTGTTGTTCGCCTTCGCTGAGCTGCCTAAAGGTGAGAGAGGTGGTGCCGCGTGCCGTCGAAACTCGTATGCGAACGTCGTGAATGAGTTCCGACATGTATGTGCTTTCAAGAGCTTTAAAGAACTCTTGATTGCTCGTATATGCACTCGCCAGAGCACGTGTCTCCGCAAGACCGGATAGATAGAGAAAAAGGTGCTCGGAACGAGCAAACCTGGCCAACCCAACCGGCACCCTTCTGTCGAGTCTCATTGGGGCCAGCGCGAGTGCATACAACCTGTCGAGAAAACCTCGCACGGTACCACGAGCGTTCCAGAAGCGCTTGTCGCCAGCTCTGCTACTCCATGAGGGCTTTTGCATCACAAACATGACGGAGTCGAGATCGTGAATACCGAGTTGCCCTCTGAGGAGATCCTGGACAGTAGGATCATCGTCAAGAAAGAAGGCGAGCAAGACAAAGCTGGAATATACATTCCGCGCATAAAACAATGGGCGTAGAGGTTTCTCTACACCTCGGAGGAGATCTCTATAGAATCGCTCCTGATGGGCGCTAAAGTGTTCCTCAAGTCGATTACTGGGACCGGAATAGTAGCCAAAAACATGCCGCGGTCGGTACCGAGCCCCAGCAGTACCTACAAACTTGCTAGCCGGCACTTGCTCGCCATTAACCGAACAAGACAAATGGCGGACACCTTCGATTTCCGCAGCGGAGATTTCGATAATTTGCCCTTTGATCTCATACTTGAGATCGTATGCAAATGAGGGAGGGAATCCCAGATCGAGGTCTCGAAATATAACTGTCAGTGCTTCGAGAAGATTCGACTTCCCTGCACCATTACGGCCGACAAGCACTGACACCGGAGCTTCCCTGTCAAACGAAACACGGAAGTTGTGTAGGTTCTTAAAGCTAGGTAGCGAGACTTCAAGAATTCTCACACCTCACCGCCCGCGGTAACGAAGACAAATTCTTCGTCGGGGCGATCAATGTCGATGCGCCCCTCCCTCCGCATCTCACGTAGAAGGGCATAGAAATCATCAACAGCGTTATCCTCAAGGCTCATGCTGCGATACAGCTCTTCTGGGCTAATACGACCGCCAGACGCTTGAACGACCTGTAGCAAATGATCAGCGTTCAATTCACCGCTTTGCGGACTCATTTCCTTGGGGTTCCTTTTTGAGGGGGCTCTTCTTTTGACATTTCGCTTCAATGGAACTTGCCTCTCTCGCAAGCGAGTTGCGAGGCCCACGCCTTCCATTGAGTTTTCTGTTCCGAGACCCTGCGAAACTTCGCGCGCGAGATGGCCGTAGGCCAATTCCGGGAGTGTCCGCACTTCAGTTTCCACCAGCTCCCGTTGGCTTTCCAAGAGAGTGGCCCTAGTCTCGTGCACCTTATCAACCACTTGGTTTATAAGGTGTACCTTCCTCCGCTGCTCTGCAAGCTTCGGCACTGGTACAGGAAGTAGCCGGACATCCCGAAGGTTAAGACCCGGCATGTCGATTCCACGCATGCGTTCTGATAGCCACCTCTGAACCCATTCGCTTGAAAGCCAATGTGCCAAATACTCGCTTTCAAGATCCTCACGCGGCCTCAGCCGAGCGATACCTCGATTGATGTTCCCACCGTCAAGCTCAGGGGGCACCACCGCGACCCGCGTATTACGGATGATGCCCAATAGCACATCACCGGACGCGATGGCAGATCGAGAAAACTTGTCGTGAACCTCCAACGAAGTGTTTCTCAGTCTTTCTTCTGTGATTTGTTCGTTCTGAATATCCTGCTGTTGGATATACGGAATACCTGTCCCATCATCGATATCTGGGCCAGGTTGGAGAATCCCGTAGACGATCGGAGCATCCACTGCTACTGATTCTGCTGCGGTCTTCCAAGGAAAAGCTACTCCAGCAGAGATGCCGCGTTCCTCTGGAACTCCATCGCCGATCAATACTTGGTCGCGTACTTTACGCGCCAGTGATTCGATTTCTGGAATCGATTCAGTTAGAACGTGTCGCGCGGTGTCGACGCGTTCTTGAAAGTCTCGTGCCACGTCTGCCAATGACTCTTGCACAGCGCGAGGGGGAACCGGAAAGGGAAGCGCTTTGAATCTGTTCAGTCCTAGATGTGCAATATTCGTGGTTGATTTCGCAATCCGGGAGAATACGCCCTCTTTCTGGTATGCCCGAAACACGAGCAAGGCATACTCGGGAAGAATTTCTTTATGCGGACGGAATCTAATAATGCTGTTCTGAAAATAGAGCTCTTCTACTTCTCCACGGTACAAAGCGCACCGGCCCACTAGCTCTCTACTCTGCCCTTCGCAGAGAAGCACATCACCTTCTCTTAGGAGGAGCCTCTCCCTTGCCTCCACAGAAAAATACATCGTGGCCAGGTCACTGAAGTCGCACTCGTCGTCAAAGACGTTCGCAACTCTTAGATAGGGATACTGTTCCGAGGCATGAGAAGCAGCAGGGGTCTTTTGCTGCCCAGAAATTGCCACACCGGCTTCTGATACCTGACAGACACCCCAGTTAGGCGGGAAATCTTTCTTAATCACGCTTCACCATCTGCAATCGAGCTCTGCTCAACAGCAGACCTCAATGAATCGTCCCTCAGCATTTCTTCGACTTCGCCGATGGCGATTTGAGCTGCGGTAATGTGATGCAGAAGGCTTACCGCTAGGTCATGAGGCGTGCGGCGCAGGCCATCGCTGCTTGGTTCAATTTCTGATTTTCCTACTAGGTCTAGTCTGTCTTCCGCCAGCCGCAAGTCCTCACGCCTTACGCATTTAAAGCGTTCAGTCTCTTGCCGCTCTGCATGGCCTAGTGGATCGCTGCCGTAACATGCGAGGAAGTCTTCCAGGTCGGCAAGGGTCAGTGGCTTGCGTTTGGTGAACGAGTTAGCCGATGACCTGAGATCGTAAATCCATGTAGAGCTCGTAGCGCCATCTGCACAGAAGAAGAGGACAGACGTTCTAATCCCAGTCGCGTAAAAAATACCCGTTGGTAGCCTCAAAATAGTGTGCAGACGGTAATTTTCCAGCAGGTAAGTCCTAATTGATGACGCCACCCCACCCTCGAATAGCACATTGTCAGGAACTACAACAGCAGCCCTGCCTCCCTTGGCGAGGCTCTTGTAGATATGCTGAAAGAATCCCAGTTGCTTGTTAGAGGTTGGGAAGTCCATGTGTTTGCTCTGTGTTGCCGACAAGGCTCCTTTGACTCCAAAGGGAGGATTCGTCAGGCACACGGACACTTGGAACTTGCTCGGGTCTCTGCTCAGAGAGTCGCCCAGATCGATTTCTCCATCGAGGCCGTGTAGTAGGAGGTTCATCAAAGCCATGCGTCGGACATCGTGCACCAACTCAACGCCATGAAGTTCAGGCTGGTTTTCTCCGTTGCCGCTTGTGTGAAGCCCAGCAGCAACCAAAAAACCGGCAGTCCCGGCTGCTGGATCATAGACTGTGTCCCTACTTGTAGGATTAAGTGCTTTCACCAGGGCATCGACGACTGCCCTGGGTGTGAAGTATTGCCCCGTTCCATACCTCGACTCTTGGGCGTTCTTCTCGATTAGCCCTTCGTAGACGTCCCCCAATCCATTCTGGCGAGCGCGATACCAGTCAATTTCATCAATGCCTTCGATCAACTGTCGCAGTGCCGCGCCGGATGTTAGCCGAGTTTCGGCTTCGTCGTAGATTATTGCTACCGTAGAATCTTCGGAGTTCCCAAGTCGCTCCAGAAGGGTACTGTAGAATTCTGCGACGGTATCTTCATTTTCTTCCCGGAGTGCCGCCCATCGACACTCCGCCGGCAGCCGGTCTTCCATCTCGAGTTCAGCGGCCAGCTTCAGAAAGAGCAAATAGGTAAGTTCGTTCAGATATTCGTGGTATGTGACGCCTTCATCACGAAGAACGGCACAGAGCGACCAAAGCCTTCGCGTGACGTCTGACGTGTCTCTCATCTGATCCCTCGTGCCTCAGGTGCAATCAGGGCTACTTTACCCTACGCGTTCGACCAAAGTAGCCCTGATTGCAGTTCTCAATCGATGGTTATTAAGTTCTCGGACTTCCCTAAGGTACGTTGGATTTAGTTATTCCCGGTCACCATGATTCGGCTTTGCGTACGCCCCGACGTCAGCTTGCTGACGCTCGCACTGCCACGTGTAGTGAGAGTTGGACGTCGGCGCGTTCCGCACCGCCCGTACGCTACTTGACCTTCGCAGACGGCGCGCAAGTCACTGAAGCAGCCTTTCAGACCGCACAGGACGCGCACTACATGGCCGCCCACGCCGCACCTCTGGACCAGATCAACGGGTTCGAAGGAGAGCCCTTACGGCTGGTCATGGAGCGGTTCGACTGCGAAGGACTCGTGCCCGACGCAGGCCAGATCGTGCGGGAACCACGGGGAACATAGGGAAACCGATTGACCGTCTACTGAGGGCTGGTGCCAGCCTTGAGCGCGATCGATCCGCGCTGATCAGCTGAGCCCATGCCCGCGGAACCCAACGAGTACGACCAGGCAATGCCGATCGTGGCAGCCTATCTTGTGAAGATCGAGCGAGCGGTTGACCGGCCTCGTGCCTCACATGCAGGGCAGCCTTTCGCTGCGGTCCATCGAGCACTTGCCAGAGCGCTACAAGACGAGGGGGCTCAACGTGTCGTGCCTCAAGTCGTGGAGGAGTTGGTGCGCCAGACCTCTGGTGCAGCGACCGAGCAAGGGGAGCGGCGGGGTGAGTGTGTAACTGCGTGACAACGCCGACGAACAGCGGCGGACGAGCGCGAATGTCTGCGGACCGTCAGTGCAGGTGAGAGGCACAGCACCCCGAGGCAGCGCCCCCATCCAAGTTGCTTCGGGACGAAGAGGTCGTGGGTTCAAATCCCGCCACCCCGACAGCTGAAGTACCAGGTGAGGCCCGGTCCTGAGAGATCAGTACCGGGCCTCACCTGCGTTGGGGGCCCAGGTGGGGGCATACGGGCATTCATCGTGGTCGGAGGCCACCTCGGAGTAGGCTCGGAGGGGCCGGGAGGGATTTGGGATCGGCTTTCGTGTCGGTTTCTCGCTCGGCTTCAGCGCACCGGGCCGGTATCTCTGCCCGGGGACAGGTCGACACCATGACGGTGCTCACCGTACGAACGTCGACGAACCCGCCGCCCGTCTCGACTTTCGACCGTTCGGGCTTGCGGTTGTCCTTCAGGCCTCCGGAGCCGCAGGTCGGGCTGCTCGACGGAACCTGGTGGCCGCGATCCCGTGACCTCCTTCGTGAACTTCCCTCGCTGGCCGCGCAGTGGACTCCGTGTGGGGGCGCATCACCCGGGTCGCCGTCAATCCGGCGTACTGGGGCGTCGTGCCGCGCGAGGTGGTCGTCCGCGGCCATGTGGTCAAGGTGGGCGGGTTCCGTACCGAGCAGGACCCCCACCATCTCCTGCTGCTCTCCTATCGCGTCGGGCGCTGGGATCTATTGGTCGTTCCTCCCGAGGCTGATCCGGATGTCGCCTCACGGCTCATGGCCGCCGCCTGCGACCCCCCGCGTCGTCCGCACCGCCAGCGCGCTCATCGACACGCAGGCAATGGCGGCCACAGCGGCAGCGGTAGCGGTGTGGGAGGTCGAGGGGGCGCCACCGTCGGCCGCCTCGGCGCTCCCGGTGGGAGGAGGTGACAGTCATGGGTATCGGTGTCACCATCGGCGGCCTTCTTCTGTTGCTCTTGATCGCCCTTGCGGTGTTCTTCATTCGTCTTCTGCATCGTCGGCACTCCTCCTCTCGTCGGCTTCCCGTGCGCCCCGGTGGCCGTGACCACGCCCCGCAGCAGCCTGATGCGGAGGGCAGGTCGCCCAGGTCCTCAGCCGGTTCTTCGTCTCCGACGAACCCCGCAGCTACCCCACGGGCAGCGAAGGCGGCGGCAGCCGCTTGCACATGACCGTGGACACCCGGCTCGCCCCGGAAGCCGAGCCGCCGGCCGGGTCCTGGCTCGCCGACAGCCGCTCGCAGGCCCGGCGCACCCACGTCGGCGAAACGGTCTGTCCCCCGAGTTCGTCCCGTCTGCGGCCACATTTTCGTGGCAGGAAAATCCGTGATCTGTGCTCGCGAAGTGAGAGTTTAATGATCCGGGCAGGAAGGGTTTTTGGTGGAACGGGTGGAGGGGAATTATCCGGCGCGCACCGGCCGAGATGTCGTGCTACTGTCTTCATCAGTTGCAGTTGTGGTTCCCGAAAAACTTCAAGTGCTCCTGGTCGAATACTGCGATCGGAGCGCTTTTGTATGACCGGTCTTTTCCGGCGGGGTAATCATCGCGGCGACACGGTGTCCGCGCAGCGCGGATCCCGATGTACTGCCCCAAAGGAGATTGACATGGCTACTGGCACTGTGAAGTGGTTCAACGCGGAAAAGGGCTTCGGCTTCATCGAGCAGGACGGCGGCGGCGCCGACGTCTTCGCCCACTACTCGAACATCGCCGCCCAGGGCTTCCGTGAGCTGCTCGAAGGCCAGAAGGTGAGCTTCGACATCGCGCAGGGCCAGAAGGGCCCGACGGCCGAGAACATCGTTCCCGCCTGACGCGTACGCGCACACTTGCAGCTGGGGCCCGCATCCTTCGGGGTGCGGGCCCCAGCTGCATGCATTTCTCGCACGTCCTGGGGTCCGCCCCTGGTGACGGTGCGGCCGCCCTACCGGCCGCACCCGTGCGCGGGGATGGGTGCGGGCTTTCCAAGCCCCCCTCCCCCGCCCCACCAAACCCGTAACTCGTCATCCCCTCCGCGCCCTGCGTCTGCCCGAGCGATCAGCGGCATCAGCGGCATCAGCGGTCAGTTTGATTCCGACTTCCGGTCTTTGATTCGGCTCCGGTTTCGGCTCGCGTCTGGGTTTGGGTTTGGGTTTCAGTTCGGGTTTTAGTCTCTGTTTTTTCTTCGGTCCATTCTTGTGATTCTCTGCGCTGCTCATCGCTGCGGGAATTCCTTGATATGCGCCGCATCGAGGAAGGTTCCCCGCATGAACCGCACACGTTCCAACGACCGTTTCGCCCGCCCCCGTAGTGGCAGTGGTCACAGTCGTCGGCCCGCCGCCGTGCAGGGTGAGTTCGCTCTCCCCAAGACCATCACCCCGGCTCTTCCCGCCGTGGAGGACTTCGCCGACCTGGGCATGCCGGGCCCGCTCCTCGCCGAGCTCGCCAGGCAGGGGGTGGCCGTCCCGTTCCCGATCCAGGGCGCGACGCTGCCGAACTCCCTCGCTGGCCGTGACGTGCTCGGCCGCGGCCGCACCGGCTCCGGCAAGACCCTCGCCTTCGGCCTCGCCCTGCTCGCCCGTACGGCGGGCCAGCGCGCCGAGCCCCACCAGCCGCTCGGGCTGATCCTCGTACCCACCCGTGAGCTCGCGCAGCAGGTGACCGACGCGCTCACCCCGTACGCCCGTTCCATGCGGCTGCGGATGACCACCGTCGTCGGCGGGATGTCGATCGGCAAGCAGGTCGCCGCGCTGCGCGGCGGGGCCGAGGTCGTCGTCGCCACTCCGGGCCGGCTGAAGGACCTCATCGACCGCGGCGACTGCCGGCTGAACCAGGTCGGCATCACCGTCCTGGACGAGGCCGACCAGATGGCCGACATGGGCTTCATGCCGCAGGTCACCGAGCTGCTCGACCAGGTACGTCCCGAGGGCCAGCGGATGCTCTTCTCCGCCACCCTGGACCGCAACGTCGACCTGCTCGTGCGCCGCTACCTGACGGACCCCGTCGTCCACTCCGTCGACCCCTCGGCGGGCGCCGTCACGACGATGGAGCACCACGTCCTGCACGTCCACGGTGCCGACAAGCACACGGCCACCACCGAGATCGCCGCTCGCGACGGCCGCGTGATCATGTTCCTGGACACCAAGCACGCCGTCGACCGGCTCACCCAGGACCTGCTCAACAGCGGCGTACGGGCCGCCGCGCTGCACGGCGGGAAGTCGCAGCCCCAGCGCACCCGCACCCTGACGCAGTTCAAGTCCGGGCACGTCACGGTGCTCGTCGCCACGAATGTCGCCGCCCGCGGCATCCACGTCGACAACCTGGACCTCGTCGTCAACGTCGACCCGCCGACCGACCACAAGGACTACCTCCACCGCGGCGGCCGCACCGCCCGCGCCGGCGAGTCCGGCAGCGTCGTCACGCTGGTCACCCCGAACCAGCGTCGCGGCATGGTCCGCCTCATGTCGGACGCCGGGATCAGCCCGCAGATCACCCAGGTCCGCTCCGGCGAGCAGGAGCTGCACCGCATCACCGGCGCCCAGGCCCCCTCGGGGATCCCGGTCGTCATCACCGCGCCGGTGACGCAGCGCCCCAAGCGTGCCGGTGCCGCCCGTGGCCGTCGCCGTCCCGTCTCGGCGGCGCGGCGTGCGCACGTACAGCAGCAGCGGAGCGCCGGTGACGCGCCGGTCGCCGCGGCCGCCGCGGCCGTGACCGCCGCGTAGCTCTCGTCCCCCGAAGCCGTCCCCTCTCCGTAGGAGCACCCTTGACGCTGGTTCAGACGCTGGTCCGCCCCATGAGCGCCGGGTCCGTGCTCACCTCGCAGGACGACACCGCGGAGGAGGCCGGGCCGCGGGTCTGGGCCGACATGACCGTCGAGGACGCCCTGTGCGTCATGGCCGGCGCTCGCGTCAGCCGCCTCGTCGTCTGCGACGAGGACGGCAAGCGCACGGACGTCGTTACGTGGGTGGGGCTCACCGCCGTCCGGTCCGCTTCCGGGTACACGGATCGGGTCCGCCTGCGCGACATCGGGGCCCTCGGGGCCCTCGGGACCCGCGAGGCTGTCGGTGCCCTCAGGGCTGCCGACGCCCTCGCCGTCTGAAACAACTCATCGTCGTCGCCACCCTCTCCCTGCGAGGTCCCATGCGCTGTGTCATCGCTCGTTTCCCGTTCGACCTGACCAAGAGTGGCGTGCTCGAGACGATGAAGGGCGTCAAGCCCGAACCCGTCACCGGGCAGTCCGTGATCATCGGGCGGCGCCACTACCCCGTCAAGCAGGTCGGCCGGGTCATCACCCGCCAGGACCCCCGCGACTTCAGCGCGGGCGAGGTGCTCCGGTCCATGGCGCAGCTCGGTTTCACCTGCCGTGCCGCGCCTCCCGTCCGCGTGCCGGCCGTCGTCCCCTCGGCCGTCCTCAGCCCGCTCCAGCGGGCGTCCGCCATGCTGGGCGCCTCCGTGGCCCCCGTGGCCCCCGTGGCCCCTGTGCCCGCCGTGGCCGTCTGATCGGAACAGCAGCAGCGAGGGCCGGTACTGAGTCCAGTACCGGCCCTCGCTGTTTCCGTACCGGCCCTCCCGCTTTCCGCCACGGGCGGGCGGCGGGCGCCGGACGGAATGAAATCATGTGGCCCACGTGGCCCTTGTGGCCTTGAGGCGGTGGTGGCCCAGGGCCCGGGGGAGGGCGGATGGAGCGCGTCGTGCGGAAGGCGCTGTTGATCGGGGTGGGGGAGAGCCCCGGCGTCGAGCAGTACCTGCGGCCGCTCTCCGCCGCCGTCGACGCCGATCTGCGGGCCATGAGCGCCGCGCTCCGCGGCAGTGACTACGCGGTGGAAGTGCTGCGGGACCCGACGCGCAACGCCATCACCGAACGCATCACCGCCCTGTCCGCCGAGGCGCCCCCGGGCAGCACCCTGCTCCTCTACTTCACCGGGCACGGCGTACGCATCGGCGACACCGACTACCTGGTGCCCGCCGACGCCCGGGCCCCCGCCGCCGGTGCCCCTGCCGGGGACGCCGGGCCCACCGGGGCCACCGCCGATGCCCTCACCGGAGCCACCGGGCCCACCGCCGATGCCCCCACCGAAGCCGCCGCAGCCGCCAGCGTCCCCACCCTTGCCCCCGCCGACCGCTGGGACCAGCCGCACGTCCGTGAGTCGCTGCTCGGCGCCGACATCAGCAAGTACCTGCGCCGGTGCCGTGCCGACACCGTGCTGTGGCTCATCGACGCCTGTCGCTCGGCCGCGGGTGGCGGGGACGGCAGGGACGGCGGAGATGGCGGGGACACGGCGTTCGGCAGTCGGGTCGTCGAGGGCCCGCCGAACGCCCGCTTCGCGATGATGACCGGGTGCGCCCCCGGCGAGCGCAGCGGCTTCGCCGACACGGGCAGCTTCTTCTCGCTGGCCCTCGCGCACGCCTTCGACCCGCTGACCGAGGCCACCACGGTGGAGCAGGTGTACGAAGTGGCCCGGCGCGAGGCCCGGACGCTGGCCCGGCGGGCCCGGGCCGAGCCGCAGCGGGTCCTCGTCCGGTACGGCAGCGACCTGGAGGCCGAGTGCCGTGGCCGGCAGGTCGCCCAGGGCCGGCGGCTGCTGGAGACCTGGCGGGAGGCCGTGCGGACGCCGGCGCTCTGGCAGCACGTGCCGGCGGGCGACGCGGAGACCGTCGCCCGGCTCCAGGACTGCCTGGGCGCCCTCGCCGGGGACGTGGCCCGCCATGTGCACCGCGCCCAGGAGCGGCTGCCCGACCCGTGGGCCGACGACGACTTTCCCGTACGACTGTTGCGCGACCGGCTCCCGATGGTGCTCCCGAAGGACGCCGAGCTGTCCGCGCTGGAGGTCACTGCGCTGATCGCGGGCGTACTGCTGCACGAGGCGGCCTGGGCCGAGCGGCTGAGCCAGGCCGCGGAGCTCCACCCGCACCGCACCGACCGCCGGTCCGACGCGGACGCCCAGCGGCGGCACTACGAGCAGATCGCCGAGCAGCACCCCCAGGTCACCGAGAAGCTCGGGGGCTGGCACTGGTGGCGGACCGGCCCCTCGGACGACCGCAACGCCGTCATGCTCTGGCTCGTGCACCGCTGGATCGGCGAGCGGTTCGCCACCGACGAGGAGGCCGTGCCCGCGGCCTGGGCGGACGCGTTCGTCGCCCGGCTGCTCCAGCCTCAGGTGGCGCCGTCCGGGTCGGGCGTGCCCGCCGGCGAGGGGGCCGGTCAGGACGGTGCGGCCGGGCGAGCCTCGGCTCCGTCCCCGCTCAGCGGCCGCGCCGGCCAGTTGTCTCTCGCCCTGCGGACCGTCGCCGCCGGTCTCGCGCTCGGCGCGCCGCCCGACGAGCAACGGCTCGCGCTCCCGGACCGCCATGTCCTCCCCGCGTCCCCGAACTCCCCTGCCGGGCAGGCGATGTGCAAGAGTCCGCAGCGCCTGCGCGTACGTCCCCTCGCCGCGCTGTTGCGCCTGGCCGGGCTGCTCGCCCTCGACGCCCGGCGGCTGCCCGAGGTCCTCGCCGAGCATCTCGCCGTCTCCGATCCGGTCGTGCCGCGCGACGTGATCACCGTCTTCCGGGACGCCACGTGGGATCTCGAACGGGACGGTGCGGCCCCCGCGTACCTGCACCTGGACGCCGTCTGCCCGCACCCCTCCATCCACGCCGCGCTCGCCTCGGTGGTCGAGTACGCGGACGAGTTCGGGCACGCGCTCAAGGAAGCGGCGGCACGGCTGCCGGCCGACGACGCCGCGCTGCTGCGGAGCGTGCCCGCCCGGCTGACCGACCACCGGCTGCGTCCGGACGAGGTCGACGGCTTCAGCGCGTACGACATACCGCTCGCGCACTTCTCCCTCGCGCAGACGGAGATCCGTCGGCTGCTCATGGGCGAGCAACTCTATGACGGCAAACGGTCCCTGGCCTTGCGGGAGTTGTACCAGAACGCCCTGGACGCCTGCCGCTACCGGGAGATGCGGGTCCGCTATCTGCGCGGCTGCGGCAAGGAGCCGAGGCCCTGGGCCGGTCACATCCGCATCAGCACCGGCCGGGACGAGCGCGGTCCCTACGTCGAGTGTCTCGACAACGGCGTCGGCATGACCGTCGACCAGCTCAGGAACACCTTCACCCGGGCGGGGCGCCGGTTCGACCAGTCCCACGCCTTCCGGCGCGAGCAGGCCGCCTGGCTACGTCATGACCGGGCCCTGCGTCTCTACCCCAACAGCCGTTTCGGCATCGGGGTGTTCAGCTACTTCATGCTCGCCGACGAGATGACCGTCGTCACCCGGCCGGTCGGCCCCGACGGACGCCCCGCCCGACGGGCCCTGCGCGTGGACATCCCGGTGAGCGGGAGCCTGTTCCGGGTCCAGGAGGCCGACGAACGCGAGGGCGCCGTCCTGCCGGAGGGCGGTACCCGCGTACGTCTCCATCTTCGCGAGCCCGGTGCGCTGAGCGGCGACGCGTGCCTCGCCACCCTGCAGTCCCTCGTCCTATACAGCGAGTTCAGGCTTGAGGTGGATGGCAGGAGCGGGGGCGGGGGCGGGGGCAGTGACGAGGAGCGGCAGACGCATGTCTGGGCGCCTCGGTCGCTCCAGGCGGGCGGGGGCGCGTTCGAGGTCGGTGCGGAGTCGGCGCTCGAAGCGGTGCCG
Organism: Streptomyces sp. NPDC034037; assembly: GCF_055575715.1. Classification (NCBI taxonomy): domain Bacteria; kingdom Bacillati; phylum Actinomycetota; class Actinomycetes; order Kitasatosporales; family Streptomycetaceae; genus Streptomyces; species Streptomyces sp. NPDC034037. The sequence goes on from NZ_JBVISC010000005.1 coordinate 185,985, forward strand.
GGAGTCCTGTGGTGGGTTCCGGACGACGGCGCGATCGTGTGCGACGGCATCGTCAGCGACCAGCGCACCTTCGGGTACGTGCTCAATCTGACGGGCGCGCACGCGGGCAGGCTCAGCGTGAACCGGAACAAGCTGGAGGACTACGACTTCCGGTGGAAGTACCGGCAGATCCGGCGCGGCGCGGCCGCCCTCGCCGCGAGTCCCGGGCTCAGCCTGCCCTGGCTGCGCAGCATGGAGTCCAGGAACCCCGCCATCGCCCGCATCCTGTGGCAGGAGTGGCGGGGGAAGGGGGTCCGGGCCCTGGCCGACTTCGGCCGTACGGTCGATCTCGACGAGGTCGGCTGGTTCAAGCTGGACGCGTTCCTGGGCGGACGCGTTCCGGGACGGTACGAGGACGACTGGGTGAAGGGGGCGGTCCGGCCCTGGCGCAACGCGGTCCTGGGGTCCGGCGGCGGGCTCGGCGGGTTCAGTGGACCTGGTGGCGCGAGGGGTCCCGGCGACCCCGGCGGCCCTGGCGGCATGGGTGGACCCGGCGGCCCCGGCGGACCGAGCGGTCTCGGTGACCCCGCCGGCCCCGGTGCCCCCGGCCGCACCGGCAACCCCGGCGGCCCCGCCACCCCCACCCACCCCACGACGCAGCGGGAAGCGGTCCCCCTGTCCCTCGAAGGGCACCCGGTGCCGGGGCCGGGCTGGTCGGACATCGCCAGCGGCGTCCACGGCGACTGGCGCAACGCCGTCCGGCTCGCCAACGTGCACAAGATGACCGTGTCGGAGGCGGTACGCGCGGCCCGAAGCCTGCGCATCGCCCACCCCCGCCTGGCGGCCCCCGCCGTGTACGCCCCGCACCCCCCGTCCCCGCCCCCGGCGGACGCCCCCCACGCGCCCCCCGGCGACGGCCTGGAATGGCGGCCGGGCTTCCTCGATCTGGAGATCGTCGCCGGCCTCCTCGGCCCCGAGCCCCATCCCATGGACGCCTCCCCCGGCCCGGTCCTGGGGCGTCGCTCGGCCTCGCGGGACTCCGGGCGGAAGATCTACTACCGGCACGCGCCCGACGACCTCAGCGGCATCGTGCGCACCTCCGCCAAGTGGCGCCGGACGCTCGGTGAACTGGCGGACGAGTGCGCCAAGTTCGCCCCGTTCCTGGCCACCGCACCGCCCAGCGCCCCCGCCCACCACCAGGAGTACGTCTGCACGGACGACGACCTCGCCCTGCTTTACCTCAAGGTGGACAAGCACAGCTGGCGGCCCACCACGACGCCGTGGGACGTGCGGGCGGCGGCGGAGTGGATCGGCTGCGCCCCCGCCGACGCCTGGCGGCGGCTGGCGGACTTCGACTGGCTGCGGCCCGTCCCCGACCCCGTCCTGACCAGCCGCTGGGCCGCCGTGCCGGACGACCTCTTCCCCATCCTGTGGCGCTACGTCGTGGCGGACGACGACGGCGGCGCGGCCCTCCCGTGGGCGGCCACCGTCGCCCTCGCCGCGGAGCACGAGCTGCCGCTGCGCAAAGCCGAGCGGATCCTCGCCGAGCAGGCACGGCTCCTCGGTCTGCGCCACCGGCGGCGGTACCGCAAGGGCGCGCCGGGACGCCACGAGGTGCCCTCGCCCGAGGCCGGCGATCTGACGCACTGGCTGCACGACGCCGGCGTACGCCTGGAGGACGGTGTCTCCCTACGGGACCTGGCCTACGTGCAGCCCCACCAGATGTCCCGCGTCGAACTCTCCTGGTACGCCGACGAGTTGCGGGCCGCCGGGGTGGACACCCCCGACGCCGCCCCTCTCCTGGAGGCGTGGGACGACCTGCCGACACCGAGCCGGTACGCGTTCTCGGGCATGGACCCGGCCCTCGACGCCGCCGACTACCCGGTGCCGGCCACCTCGGCCGTGCTGTTCGTGGCGAGTGAGCAACTGCGCGAGAAACTCTCGTACTTGTGGCGGACCGCCCGCCAGGAGGCGAAGCGCCTCGGGCTCGGCCCGGAACTGATCGCGCCCGCCCTCCCCAAGGGGCTGAAGAAGCTCTCCCCCACCTCGGACGAGACGGCGGCCCTGGTCGAGTACGGCTGGGAGGAGGACAGTGACTACGAGTGGTGCGAGAGCCCCGTCTGGACGCCCCTCACCGCGCGGCACCTGGTCGCCTACGCCCGCGCCCGCCACCTCGGCGTCCGTGCCGCCTTCGAGGCGCTGGCCCCGCTGCGCGCCATAGGCGCCCTGGTCCCGGAGCTGTCCGCCGAGGCCGTGGCCGCCCTCCCCGACGGCGTGCCCGGGCCGCACGACGTGGCGGTCGTCGACCCCGGGCACCGCGTCTCCGCGGCCGGGACGCCCTTGGTGCCGCTCGACCTCGTCAGCCTCGCGGGCCGGCTCGGCGAACCCGTACGGGACACCTGGCGCCGGCTCGCCCCGTACCTGCCGCTGGAGGGCACGGCCGCGGCGTTCTCCGGTGTCCCGGACACCGTGCCCCGCTGGCAGGACCTGGCGATCCTCTCCGAGCGGCTCGACGGCCGGCTGCCCGCCCTCGCCGGCCCCGTCGACCGGGAGCGGCTGGCCGTCTGCGCGGCGGCGGTCGGCGAGACGCCCGCCTGGGTGCGCGCCCGCCTGACGACGTACGCCGACTTGTTCGGCATCGAACCGCCACCCCTCGACGACCCCGACGCCCCCGACAGCCCCGACGGCCCCACCGACCCCGCCGATCCCGCCGACCCCGAGGACCAGCCGCCCCCCCGCCGCCCCCGAGAACGACGCCCCTGAAAACGGCGCACGATGACTGCGAGAACGCCATGACGATGCCGCACGGCCCCACCGGCCCCGCCGGCCCCACCGGCCCCACCGGCCCCACCGCCGCCAACGCCCCCGCCCACGATCACTCCTTGGCGTACGCCGAAGAGGACCTCGGCGAGATCGACGCCGCCTCGTTCAGCCGGCGTGCCGCGCCCGGCGACGCGGGCGTCCTCGTCACCGGGGCCTGCCCGCGCTGCCACGGCCGTACGCGGACCCTGTTCCCCTGGGGCATGCCGGGGACGGGCGGAAAGGGCGTACTGCGCCGGCTGCTGGGGGCGGGCCCGGCCGCGAGGCCGGCGGCCGGGACCGACCCGCTCGTCGACGAGGTGCACTTCTGCGAGTGCGGCCACGCGCACCCCCTGTCCCCCGCGGACACCTCGTACCGAGGGTGCGGGGCGAGCTGGCGGCTCGGCCGGTGACCGCGCACCGCGACCGGCGCTGGGCCGAACTGGCCCGCGACCTGGAGTTCACCCGCCTCCCGGAACTGCGCAGACAGGCCGAGGGCTGGCGCACCGGCCTCACCGGGCTGACGGCGCTCCTCGCGGTGCTCGTCCTGCTGAAGGGGCAGGACAGCCTGACCGCCCTGCCTGCCTGGGCCCGCCACACGGCGACCGGGCTGCTGCTGACCGCCTTCGTCCTGCTGGTGGTGGGCTCGCTGCTGGCCGTCCGCGCGGCGCACGGCGTCCCGGGCGGCGAGATCCTCCTGGGCGGTCAGTCGCTGCGGCGCTGGACCGAGCGGGAGGTCTCGCGGGTCACCCGGGCGCTGGGGTGGGCGTCCCTCTGCTGCGTCCTCGGGGTGTCCCTGGTGGCGGGCGCGCTCGTGCTCGCCTGGGCCACCACGGAGACCGCCCCCACGCATCTGGTCGAGGTCAGGACCGCCGACCGCGTCGCGTGCGGGGAACTGCTCGGCGCCGACCGCCGCCGCCTGTCCCTCCGTACGGAGACGGAGGGCATCCTGCGTCTGCGCCGGGCGACGGTGCTGGACGTGCGCCCGGTCCAGTCCTGCACGGCCGGCACGACCACGGAGGCCGCCGGCGCTCGCCGGGGGTGAAAACAGGGGGCGGAAGCTGACTCGGGCGTTCCGGGGGACGTTCGTACGTCGTTGGGCTCTGCATGGCGGTTTTCGACGACTCCCCCCGCGACACTTCCCCGCCCACCGCTCAGGGCGGCGCGGCGGCCTGGCCCCGCGCGGTGGCCTGGCCCGGTGCGGTGACCTGGCCCGGCGAGCTGGACGCGGCTCTCGACCACTGCGAATGGTGCGCGCGGCTGCGGCAGGCCGATGGATCCGCCCCGTCCGACGGGTCCTACGGGTCCGACGGGTCTCCCGGCACGTTCGCGCTCTCCGCGCATATGCGCGCGGCAAGGAGAAACGATTCCGTGGCCGCCCGTCGGCGGTGGCCCGGCGTGTGGCGGGGGCGCGGGCTGGTCGTCCTGTGGTCCGCCGCGACCGCCGCGATCGTGTCGGGAGTCCTGGCCGTCGCGCTCGGCTGACCAAGGCCCGAGGCGGCGGCCCGAAGCGGCCCGAGACGGTGACCCGAAGCGGCCCGAGGCGAAGGCCCGAAGCGGCGGCCCGGGGCCCGCCCCGCCCGTCATCCGTTCGGTTCGGCCCGAGCGGCCGGTGATCCAACCCGGTGGTAGACACGGACGCAGGAGCGGGCGCCGTTGCGAGAGCCCCGCTCGTGGGGATCCGGACGCCCGCCGCCACCCGCGCGCGGGCCACAGCGAGTGGAGGACCACTCATGTCCCAGGGCATAACCCTTTCCGTGAATTTCACCCGGGGTCTCGACGACGCCTGGTCGAAGGTCGCCCAGTTCGTGCCCAAGCTCATCGGGTTCCTGGTCGTGCTGGCGATCGGCTGGATGGTCTCGAAGCTGATCACACGGGTGCTCGACCGGGTACTGAGAAAGCTGGGCTCGGAGAAGCTCGCCGAGCGCGCCGGGGCCTCCCGGATGCTCGCCGGCTCCAAGTACGACATGACCGCGATCATTTGCAAGGTGGTCTACGCGGCCCTGCTGCTGATCACGCTCCAGCTCGGCTTCGGCGTCTTCGGCCCGAACCCGGTCAGCGCCATGATCGACGGCATCGTCGCCTGGCTGCCGCGCGGCATCGTCGCCGTCGTCCTGATCGTGGTCGCCATGGCCGTGGCGAACCTCGTGCGGGACATCGTCACCAACGCCCTCGCCTCGCTCTCGTACGGCAAGACGGTCGGCACGGTGGTCTGGGCGTGCATCGTGGCGCTCGGCGTGATCGCCGCGCTGGGCCAGGCCGGCATCGCCACCGCCGTCACCCAGCCCGTGCTGTACGCGGTACTCGCCTCCGTCGCCGGAATCCTGATCGTCGGTGTCGGCGGCGGCCTCATCGGGCCGATGCGGGAGCGCTGGGAGCGCTGGCTGCACACGGCCGAGCAGGAGACCGCCAAGGCCCGCACCAGCGCCGGCGCCTACCAGGCCGGGCGGGAGGACGCGCTGGCCAACCAGCCCGTACGCGACCGGGAGCCGACCGACCCCTTCTGAGCCGGACCCGCCCCCTCGGGGACGGACCGTCAGAGCAGACCGTGCCGTCTCACCAGCCAGGAAATGGCGGTGAGGCGGCACACCGCGTAGTCGTGGCCGACCGGCTCGCGCCAGTCCGACTCGGCCAGCGCGTCGAGGAAGCCGAGGGCGTAGTCGCCCAGCACCTCGGGGTCGGGAGCCCGCGGCACCAGCCCCGGGCCGCCCGCCGCCAAGCGGTCCCGCAGATGGGCCACATGCTGGTCGACGGCGGCGGTGAACGCCGCCTCGAAGGCGAATTCCGCGAACCGCGGGGTGTACGACGCGGTGATGCGGGCGAGCGGGGACATCCCTCCAAATTAGGGCAGCCGGACCGCCCCTCAGGGGGTATTTCGCCATGCCGTTGGTCACAGGAGGACGAGGCGGCCGCACGCACCCGGACGCGCCACCGGCCGCGCACAGCGGCAGAGGGAAGCACCCGGAGATGAGTGCTTCCCTCTGTGACCCGCTCTGTGACCTGCTCCGTGACCCGCTCAGTGCCGGGATCGCGGTGCCACGGTCAGTGGCGCGGGCCCTGCTTCCCCTCGCGCCAGCCCTCGCCCTCGACGCCGCGCTCGCCCTTCATCCCGCGCTCGCCCTTCAGGCCGCGCTTGCCCTTCATGCCGCGCTCACCCGTGGCGTCGTCGAACTCGATCTGCTCCTTGCGGACGGTGTCGGAGATCTCGCGGGTCTCGGTGACCTTCTCCGTCTCCAGGTGCACGCGCTCGACCGGCACGGTCTCCTTGCTGACGACGGGCCGCTCGGAGTGCAGGGTCACCTCCGTCTCGGCCTCGCCGATGGTGCCGCGCACCCGGTCGCCCTCGCGGATCGGCTCCCGTACGACACGGACCTCCTCGTGGGAGAGGGGCACGGATGTCGTGACGTCCTCGGTCACGACGACCTTCCGCAGCCGGGCGCGCCCGACCTCCTCCTCCTCGGTGCCGACCCGCAGCCGCTCCTCGGAGCGCACCATCTCCTGGTCCTTGGACCGGTCGCCCGCCCCGGCGCGCGTCGCGTACTCGCGCTGCCCGGCGCCCGCGCCCACTCCGGTGCCGCCCGTTCCGGCCAGGCCGGCCGCGCCGGTGAGCGGGTGCTCACGGGTGCCCGCCGTGCCGGTGCCGGTGCCGGTCGCCGCCGTGCCGGGCCGGGTCAGCCCGTAGTGGGCGTAGAGCTCGTGCTCCTGGCCAGGGTCGAGGTGCTGGTCGGCGTCCACCCGTGGGGCCTCCTTCACGGCCTCCTTGGTGGCCGTGACGTGCAGGTCGTCGCCGCGCAGCCGGGCCCCCGTCAGCGGCACGAAGCTCTCCTTCATGCCGAAGAGGCCGGTCTTGACGGTCACCCACTCGGGACGGCCGCTGCGGTCGTCGAGGTAGACCCGTTCGATGCTGCCGATCTTTTCGCCGGTCCGGTCGTAGGCTGTCAGGCCCTTGAGCGCGTCGGGGTTGGTGAAGGCCTCGCCCTGGGTCATGGATGATCACTCCCTTGGAGCGTGCGACGGGCAGGAACCGATCCGCCACGGAACGACGCACGCCTCAAGGTCCATCGCGCTCCCCCGACGTCCGCCGCGCAAGGCGAAGAGTCACGCAGCGTACGGAGAACGCGCCGCGCTCCTGCGCCATCCCGGTCCGTGCCGCGATCCGGCCGCCCACTCGCGCCCCGCCCCCGATAGGGCCATTCGGGTGAACGCGCAGGCACCCCACCCCGCCCCGCCGGGTCCGGCGTCAGCCCCGTGGCCGTCGGCTCTGCAGGGCCCGCGCCAGGCGGGGGCCGAGGTGCTGCTTGAGCCGGCGCAGGGAGGGGAGGCGGCCCACGGTCTGGTCCAGGTGGTAGTAGAGCTGCGGCGGCACATAGGGCAGCAGCGGCGAGTGGCGCTGGCCGAGCAGCGCGAACATCCGCCGGGGCTCCAGGCCGATGTACCGGGGCAGGTTCTCGTACCACTGGGCGCTGTGCCGGGCCGCGCTCTGCACCGGGAGCAGGGCCTGTTTGCGTTCCTGCTCGTAGCGCGCGAGCGCGGCGGGCAGCCCGGTCGGACCGGTGGACTCCAGCGCGCGGGCCAGGCACACGGCGTCCCGCAGCGCGAGGCTGGTGCCGGCCCCGATGGAGTAGTGCGTGGTGTGCGCGGCGTCCCCGATCAGGGTGAGGTTGCCGTGCGACCACGTCTCGTTGGTGACGGTGGGGAAGGCCTGCCACTGGGCGTGGCTCTCGATGTCGGTGCGGCCGAGCAGCGCGTGACCGTCGAGCATCTTGGCGAAGAGCTTCTCCAGCAGGCGCAGGGCGTCGCCGTGGTCGAGGCGGTCGAGGCCGAGGCCGCTCCATGTAGCGGCGGAGCACTCCACCACGCAGGTGCTGTGCCCGGAGCTGTAGCCGTAGGCGTAGCACCAGATCCAGCCGTGCTCGCTCTCCACGAAGGAGAAGGTGAACGCGGTGAACACCCGGGTCGTGCCGAGCCAGACGAACCGGTTGGCGCCGGTCGTCACCCGGGTGCCGAAGTGGGCGGCGCTCTCCGTGCGGAGCCTGCTGTGGGCGCCGTCGCCCGCGACGACGAGGTCCGCGTCGGGCAGGTCGGCGCGGCCGCGGATCTCGGTGCCGAAGTCGAGGCGGACGCCCAGCTCACGGGCGCGGTCCGCGAGGATGGTCCGCAGGTGGTGGCGTCCGATGGCGTGGCCCACGTCGCCGTCGTGGGCCACGGTCCTGTCGCCCACGTACGCGAAGCCGCCGCGCCAGCACACTGACTGCTCCTCGACGGCCCGCGCGGAGACGGGGTCCTGGGCGCGGAGCTCCGCCAGGAGGTCGGGCCAGAACGTCACGCCCCAGCCGTGGCTCGCGCCCGCCGGATGTCTCTCGTGGACGGTGATCTCGTGGGCAGGATCGCGCAGCTTGGCGAGGATGGCCAGGTACAGGGAGGCGGGACCCCCACCGACGCAATGGATCTTCACGCCGCCAACGTAAGCGCCGCCCGCCGCCCGGCGGCCGACCCACGCCCCTGTGTCGCCGCCCCGGGGCGGCGCCTCCCCCACTCGGACGAGCGCCGCGTTTTCGTCACCGCCCGTGACGGAATAGCGATCATGAGTGACATCTGGGCAGGATCGAGAGGTCTCGGGATACGACGATGACGAGGAGAACGGACGTGTCGGTTCACCTCAGGCTGTTTCTGTCGCTGGTCGCGGTGCTGGTGCCGCTGCTCGTGTGCGTGCCCACCGCGGCCGCGCCCACCGGCCCCGCCGCCCCCCGGGTCGGCTCCGTCGGCGGCCAGGTCGAGTGCGACTGGAAGTACGGCAGGTCCTGCGTGGTCGGCGGCGGCATGTCCTTCATGTGACGCGCCGGCGCCTGTCCTTCATGCGACACGTCGGCGCGCGACCCGTGTCCTTCGCCTGGCGTAGTCCCGGCGGCCACGGGATGCGTGCCGGGCCCGCCGCTAGTGAGCTGTCGGGCATGGACCACGACATGGCCGACGCGCTCGCGCCTCCCTCGCGGCGCCGCGCCCTGCGCCTCACCGCCGCGGGAATCCTGACCGCCGGCGCGGTCCCGCTGACCGCGCACCGCGCCACCGCGCGATCGGACGACGTCTGTACGGGTGGCTACGACGCCGAGTTCGAGCGGGACCTGGCCGAGGCGGACGCCCGCGTCGCCCCGGAGGACGACCGGGCCCTGTTCCCCGAAGCCCTCGCCCCCCGCGGCCGGTACACCCTGCCTCTGCGCCGCGACTTCCGGGTCAGCGCGCGCTACGGCATCCGCGGCGACTGGCTCGCCGGGCACCACACGGGCATCGACCTCGCGGTGCCGCGCGGGACGCCGGTGTACGCCGTCGGGGCGGGTGTGGTGGTGCTGGCGCGCCGGTCGGGGGCGTACGGCAACGCGGTGACGGTGCGGATGCGGGACGGCCACTACGCCGTCTACGCCCACCTCTCCGCCATCCGGGTCCAGCAGGGGGACGCGATCGGCGCCGGTACCCGGGTCGGGAGCAGCGGCGCGACGGGCCGGGCCACGGGCCCGCACCTGCACCTGGAGATACGGGTCCGCCGCGGCTACGGCTCGGACATCGACCCGGTCCGCTACCTGGCCGAGCGGGGGGCCCGGCTCCTGTGAACCAGCCCGGTGCTACTGGACGGACGGCAGGAGGTTGGTGACGGGCGCCACGAGGTCGGTGACCTGGCGCAGCTGGTTGAGCTGGTTCAGGGCACCGAGCTGCTGCTCCAGGGTGGGTACGGCGGCGCGGTGCTCCTCGGGGATGCCGCTCATCTGGAGTTCGTCGAGCGTGCCCTGGACGGAGATCATGCCCGGCCCCGGAAGGGGGGCCGGGGCGGCGTGGGCCGCCGGGGCGGCCAGGGCCGCGGCTCCGGCGGCGAGCGAGACAGCGGCGAGGATTCGGCGTGCTGATGTCATGTCCTCAGAAACGTTCGAGGGGTGCGGAGGACACGGTTTTCGTGGCGCTCTCACTCAGGAGATCCGCAGAAACACGAATGCGGCGCGTCGCCTTGACGCCTGGAAAATGTGCCCTCCGAAAGAGCGTTTCTCTTCTCCTGTCACCTCTCTGCCGACGTGTCGCACGCCGTTACTTCGCCGGGAGAGCGGACGTTAGAAACATGCGGCTGCGCGCAGCAGTCGCTCTTTCGATCCAAAGGAGAACGTGATGTCTCGCATCGCGAAGGCAGCCGCCATCACCATCGGCACCGGTGCCGTCGTCCTGGCGGGCGCCGGCCTGGCTTCGGCCGATGCCGGTGCGCAGGGCAGCGCCGTCAACTCGCCCGGCGTACTCTCGGGCAACCTGCTCCAGGTCCCGGTCCACGTGCCCGTGAACATCTGCGGCAACACCGTGAACGTGGTCGGTCTGCTGAACCCCGCGTTCGGCAACCAGTGCGTGAACGACGGCGGCGGCCACCACGGCGGTCACCACCAGGGCGGTCACCACCAGGGCGGTCACCACAAGGGCGACCACCACAAGGGCGGTCACCACGGCGGCGGTCACCACAAGGGCGGTCACCACAAGGGCGGCAACCACGGCGGCGGCGGCCACAAGGGCGGCTACGGCAGCTGACCCCAGCAGCTCGAAGAGGCCCCCGGGAAGCGTTCCCCCCGGGGGCTTCACGCTGTCCCCGGCGGCCCTGGCGGCCCCGGCGTCTCCGGCCACCCGCGGCTAACGCCCGTACGTGTAGAGGCCCTTGTGGCCCAGGAGGTCGTCCGGGGCGATGTCCCACGGCGGCATCGGCTCGTGGCGGGCGACGATGCGCCGGTGCTGGGACGAGTCGGGGCCGGGGGGCCGCGCGGGAAGGTAGGGGGCCGCGCGGGGGTGGCGGCGCTGCCAGCGGTCCCACAGCAGGTCAACGAAGGCGTGGTTCAGCCAGAACACCGGGTCGTTCACCGAGGCCCCGCCCAGCATGTGCCCGCCGACCCAGCGGTGCACGCGGTTGTGGTTGCGCCAGCGGGCGTCGCCCTTCGCCGACGTCCAGCCCTCCAGCTTGTTGCGGAAGCCCGACGGGGACCTGGAGTCCCAGGGCGGGACGTCGTAGCGCGGGTCGGCCATGGCCCAGGCCACGTCCCGCGCGGTGGGCAGGGCGATGGGGTCGCGCGAGCGGCCGAGGTCACGGGTGAGGAAGTCCCCGTCGGTGATGCTCTCCCTGATGACCCAGTGCCCGTGGCGGTACGCGAACGGGCCGGTCGTGACCTGCCGGTCGGACCGCCGCCCGTTGCCGCCCATCAGGTCCTCGCCCCACAGGGACGCGGCCGGACTCCGGTCCTTCGTCCAGTCCCAGTAGGGCACGGTGACCCCCGCGTCCAGACGTTGCAGGGCGCGTTCGAAGTCGAGCAGGAAGCGGCGGTGCCAGGGGAAGAACGACGGGGCCATGTGCGCCACCCGCAGCCGGTCCTCCCCGTCCGACACGTAGTAGTCGATGTGCATCCGGACGAACTCGTCGTACTCCCCTCTGCGCTTGAGCCGCAGGACCGCGTCGACGAACCTGCGCCGTTCGGCCCGGCTGAGGCTGCTCTGGTTCCTGCGCGTGGGGGCCATGGCCGTCCGTTCTGCTGTCCGGTGCGGGCGGGGCGGCTCAGTGTCCGCGGCCGCTCAGGGCCTGGAAGGGACCCAGCTCGTCGACGGCGCCCCGGGCGGCGGCGAGCGGTGTCTCGTACGACTGGTAGTGGTCCACCATGCTGAGGTAGCCGCCGTCCGCGCGGCGCATGAGCGCGAGCGGCTGCCCGTCGACGCTGACCCGCCAGCCGCCCGGCGCGTGCCCCCGCGGCGCCGTCACGGGCTCGCCCCGGATGCGGCGGCCCCGGTAGGTCTCGTCGAACGGCGGCCCGTCCGGCGCGGCGGCCGGGACGTCCTCGGTGGCCGGGCGTGCGGTACGCGCGACACCGGCGGCGGCGAGCAGCGCCGAGGCCGCGACACCCAGGAGGTGGCGGCGCCGTACGCGCTCGGTCAGCGGCGGGGTGGTGCGGGCCCGGCTCGGGACCGGGCCCGCACGGGTCGGCAGCGGCGGCACGGTCAGGTGAGGCCGAGCTGCGTCATGGGGGTCGCGCTCAGCGTCGGCGCGTCCAGGCCAACGCTGGGCAGTGTCGGGGCGGGCAGCCCCCACAGCTCGCCGCGCGGGGCGGTCAGGGGCAGGCCGAGACCGGCGCCCGGGGTGACGGCCTCGACGTCCGACGCGTTCACCTCGGCCTCGACGGCCTTGAGGCCGCTGTCACCGAGCAGACCGGCCAGCGGGACCGCGGCGCGCACGGACGGCAGGCTGTTGTCGACCGGGACGCGCGGCACCAGGTGGTCGGGGAGCAGCTCGCCCGCCACGTAGTCGGGCCCCTGCGGGCCACCGCTGGGCGCGGGTACAGGGATGCCGAAGGTGACCTCGGGGGCCTGCAGGTGCAGGGAGTTCTCGATCCCCTGCAGCGGGACGGTCACCTCGGGCTGCTCGGCCGCCGTCGCCGAGGCGGCGCCACCGGCCGCCGCCGCACAGGCCATGACCGCGGCGAGGGCACCTCTGGTCGACTTCTTCATTGCGGGTCTCGTCCTTTCGCCGTGACGGCCGCTCCGCCGTCACCGAATCAACGATCCTGGACCGACATCAGCGCGAAATTCCCCCGTATGCAGCAATTCACTGCCCGGTCCAGAAGTCCCACCAGCGCGTCAGTACGAGCATTCCGATGACGCCCAGGTGCGCGAGAGGCAGGACCCAGGTGAATTCGTCGAGGAAAAGGCGTACGCCGCGCGGGACGGGGAGGAATCCGTGACGCGCGTTGTGCGACGTCACGTACCAGAACATGAGAAGGGTCGCCGCCCACGCCAGACAGCACCACAGGCACAGCGAATTGATGCGGTAGAGGGACTGGAACTGCAGCCAGGCGCAGAAGGCGACGCCGAGAGCCGTGCCCGCGTTCAGCGTCAGCCAGTACCAGCGCGGGAAGCGGGCGCCCGCCAGCACGGCCGCCCCGGCGCCGGTCACCACGGCGTAACCGACGAGGCCGAGCAGCGGGTTGGGGAAGCCGAACGCCGCCGCCTGCTCGCTCTTCATGACGTTGCCGCACGCCACCACCGGGTTGAGGCTGCACCCCGGGACGAAGTCCGGGTCCTTCAGGAGGGCGAGCTTGTCGAGGGTGATGACCCAGGACGCGAGGAGCCCCGCCGCGCCGGTGACGACCAGCAGCAGGCCCAACCACCGGCCCCCCTCCTGCCGGTGGGGGCCGTCCCCGGGCGCCGCGGGGGCCGGTCCGGGCGCGGCGGCGCCCTGCCTCGGCACCCGGCGGGGCAGATCGGTGGTGCTCATCAGCGCAGGCTTCGGGCGGGCAGCAGGCAGTGCGCGGCGTTGAGCAGCGTCTCCTCGGCGCCGACGAAACCGCTCAGGCGCTTCTCGTCGACGGGCTCGCCCGGCCTGGCCTCGGGCCACGCGCGCGTGGTGGCCATGAAGTAGGCGTGGCCGCGCTGCTGCACGGCGGTGATCCACTCCGGCGGCACCACGCACTGCGCGTGCAGGTGCGGCATGGTGACGACGGCCTGTTCGCCCTCGACGAGGAGGGTGACCGGCAGGGAGGGGTGCTGGCTGCCGTCGACGACGGGGCCGCCGACGGGCAGGCCCGCGTCGTGGAGCAGGACGCCCATGGCCCGGGCGGTGGCCTCGGGGCCCCCCTCGGTGTCGCCGAGGGAGTAGGCGAGCAGGAAGGGCATGTCCTTGTCGTCCTCGGGGTGCTCGCCGCTCCAGGCGAGAACAGCCAGAGTCCCGAGATCGGCCGCTTGGAAAGGGCGCTGTTCGCCGGCAGTTGAGGTCATGAGGGGAACCGTATAGACGCGAGGAGCCCCGACCGGCCCCGTTGTCACCCATGTGGCCGAACGCGGGGACGTCATCACACGATGGGGTCATGCGGGCGATGCCTTGACCCCGCTTCCGGGCCCGGGAAAGGCGCCCCCGGGCACACGAAAGGGCCGGCCCGTGGAAGAGGTGGCCGGCCCTTGCGTCATCGTCTGGTCCCTGTTCGCGCCCGGGGCGGTACACCGGGCTGACAGGCAAATTGACTGCGCGTCAGCGGGGAAAGGAGTGCGGGGGATGGCCGGTCACTTGGCGACGGGGAGTCCGCCGAGGAGCTTCGCCGGGCCGCCGTGGGCGTTCAGGCCGTCCGCGGTGTCCTTGACGGTGCTGACGACGGAGTCCTTGTTCTCGGTGTCGAGCATGTTCGTGTTCACCGGCTTGGTGTCGAGCAGGGACTTGCCGGCCAGGCTCTCGAGTCCGCCGTTCAGGCTGGTGGGCGTCAGGTCGCCGGCGAAAGCGGGCGCGGCGGAACCGGCGATGGCGATGGAACCGGCAAGGACAGCGGCAGCCTTCAGGGCCTTCATCATGTTCCTTTCTTTGGCAACGCGTGTCGCCTATGGGAGCACCGTTCAGGCATCGATTGCCTGGCGTCTCACTTCACCGGGGCTAACGAGCACACGCCGGTACGGAAACCCCTCTGCCTGAAACTTCCCCGAACCCGGAGAAGGGAGAAGGAGAAGGGAGAAGGCATCTCATCATCACATCGACCGGCCGATTATCGGGCCGGGCGCAAAGCCGCTTACTCCCCGGTGTTCAGGGCGCCTTGGGCGCCGGCGGCAGGCCCGGCAGGCTGGGGGCGGGCAGGCCGCCGCCGACCATCGTGGCCGCGACCACGTTCACCAGGGCGGGGACCACCTTGGGGGCCTGGGCGAGCACGGCCGCCTTGTCGCCCGCGCCGGTGGCCTTCAGCAGGGCGTCGACCGACTTCTGGAGCGCGGCCAGGGCGTCCGCCTTGGGGTCGAGCGGCACCGCGCCGCGGCCGGGCGCGCCCGCGGCCGGCGGGGGCGCGGCGGGGGTCTGCGCCCCGGGCACGGCGGGGGCCTGCGGCAGGGCGGGCATCTGCGGCAGCCGGACGGCGGGGGCGGCGGGGCCCTGGGCGGCGGCCGGGTCCGTCGCGGCCTTGGGAGCCGGGGGCTTGGCCGCCGCGAGGGCCTCCAGGGCCTTCTTCACCGCTTCGGTGTGCTTCTTGACGTCCTCGGGGGGCAACTTGTTGTCCTTCGCCTTGAGCACCGCGGTGAGCAGTTCCGAGACGGTGTTCAGGGCGCCGCCGAGGGCGTGCAGCTGCTGGGTCTGGGCCGCCAGGGCGTTGGCGTCGGGGGCCGGCGCGCGCGGGGCGGTCCCCGGCTTGTCCCGGGAGGCGTCGTCGTGGGCGAGGGCGGGGCCAGCCGCGCCGAGGAGCAGCATGGCGCACAGGGCGCTGGTCGCGATACGCCGCAGGGGCAGAGCGCGCATGGGGTGGGTCCCTTCCGGTGATGCGTCGGATCTTGTGCTCACCGTGGGAGCGGCGCACCCCCGCCGCAACCGAGCACCTCCATTCGGGGCACCGCCGTCCGAGGGCCCGTCAGAAATGAGCCGGTACGGCGAACGGCCGCCCCCGCCTTCGCGGGGACGGCCGTTCGACGGGACGACGTGTCAGTCGTTGACGCACGTGTTGCCGAACGCCGGGTTCAGCAGGCCGATGATGTCAACGGTGTTGCCGCAGAGGTTGATCGGGATGTGGATCGGCACCTGGACGGCGTTACCGGAGATCACGCCGGGGGAGTTGGTGGCGGCGCCCTGCGCGCCGGCGTCGGCGGTGGCGACGCCCGCGGTGCCGGCCACAGCGGCAGCGGCTACGGCGGAGAGGGCGAGTGCCTTGGTGGTACGCGACATGGAGTGCTGCTCCTAGGTAAGGGTGCGACGTACGGGCCGGGTGCCCGTATACAGGGATCAACTGTCGATCGGGACGGCGAGTTGTGCGCCCAGACGAGTGATGTGTGTCGGGCCTCCCGCCGCGCGCAGGTGGATCCACCACGCCCTTCACCGTTCCGACACACGTACGCAGGTTGACGAAGCGGAACCGCGCAGCGGCTACAGTTGCCCTTCTATTTAGGGCATTTCAGTCATACGCGCCAGATTCGCGCAATTACTGCGAACCTCTCATATCCGCTGTGGTCAGAGCTCTTCACACGTCGGAAGGCCAACGCCGTCATGCCACGGATCCTGCACGTCAGCCAGCCCGTGGACGGTGGTGTGGCACGGGTCGTCGCCGACCTGGCCGCGGCCCAGGCGGCCGCGGGGGCGGACGTCCACGTGGCCTGCCCCGACCAGGGCCCCCTGCCGCGCAGGCTGGCCGCCACCGCCGGTGTGCGCACCCACCCCTGGGCGGCGTCCCGCTCCCCCGGGCGGCGGCTGCGCGCCGAGGTGGCGGACCTGCGCCGCGTCATCGACGACGTGCGGCCGGCGCTCGTCCACGCCCACAGCGCCAAGGCCGGGCTCGCCGCGCGGCTCGCGCTGCGCGGGCGCGTCCCGACCGTCTTCCAGCCGCACGCCTGGTCCTTCGAGGCCGTCGGCGGGGCCACCGCGCTCCTGGCCAGGCTCTGGGAGCGCCGCGCGGTCCGCTGGACGACCCGCGTCGTCTGCGTCAGCGAGGCCGAGTGGCTCACCGGCCGCCGCGCGGGCGTCGACGGCTCCTACGCGGTGGTCCCCAACGGCGTGGACGTCGACCACTTCGCGCCCGGCGCCGGGCAGTGGGCCCGCGACCGGCTGCTGCCCGCCTCCTTCGCCCGCGCCCCCCTCGTGGTGTGCGTGGGCAGGCTCTGCCGGCAGAAGGGGCAGGACGTCCTGCTGCGCGCCTGGCCCGCCGTCACCGCCCGGGTGCCCGGCGCCCGGCTGGTCCTGGTGGGGGACGGGCCCGACGCCGCCCTCCTGCGCGGGCGGGCGGACGCCTCCGTGCTGTTCGCCGGGGCGGCGCGGGACGCCGCCGACTGGTACCGGGCGGCCGACGTGGTGGTGCTGCCCTCCCGGTGGGAGGGCATGGCGCTGGCCCCGCTGGAGGCCATGGCCTGCGCCCGGCCGGTCGTCGTCACCGATGTGAACGGCGCGCGGGAGAGCCTGCCGTCGGCCGCCCGCGCCCACGGACTCGTACCGCCGGAGGACCCCGCCGCGCTGGCCCGGGCCCTGGTCACCGTGTTGCGGGACGCGCGGTTGCGCGACGCGCTCGGCCGGCGTTGCCGACGGCATGTCCTGGACCACCACGACGCGCGGTACGCCGCGGACGCCATCGACGTGGTGTACCGCGAACTGCTGGACGCGGCGCCCACCGAGTACAGGGAGTGCACCACCACGTGAGTGCGGAACGAACCGTTGCCTCCTCGTCAGGTCAGTCCCGGCAGGGCACCTCCGCCCCGCCCGGCACCTTCGTCATCGCCCCCCGGGGGGAACACGGCGCACCCGCCCGGGACCGCGCGCGGCGCCCCGCCCGGCGGCGGCGCTCGGTCGCGGCGCTGGTGGCCGTCGACGCCGCCGCCGCGCTGCTCCCCCTGCTCCTGCTCGACGACCCACGGCGGTACGCCGTCCTCGCCCCCCTGCTGCTGGCCGCCGTCGTGGTCCTGAACGCCCAGGGGCGCCTGTACGCGTACACCGCGCTGCCCGCGACGCTGGACGAGGTGCCCGCGCTCGCCGGCCGCGCCGCGCTCGGCTGGTCCCTCACCGCCGCCCTCGCCCCCGCCCTGCCCGCGCCCGCGCCGCCGCTCGCCCTGCCGACGCTGCTCACCCTCGGTGCGGCCCAGTGCCTGCTCGGCGTCGGGGGGCGCGGCCTGGTGCACTGGCACCGGCGGGCGGGCGCGCTGCGCAGACCCCGGCCGGTGCTGGTCGCCGGGCCCGCCTCCGACGCGCGCTCGGTGGCCGCGGCCCTGCTGCGGCGGCCGCGCTGCGGCGTGCGGCCCGTGGGCGTGGTGGGCGACACCGACCAGCAGGGCGAGGCGGAGGCCCCCGGGCCCGCCGTCGAACTGCCGGTGCTCGGCACGGAGGACGAGGTGCACCGCGCCGTGATCCAGAACGACGTACGCACCGTGCTCCTGGTCCCCGGCGGCGCCCCCGGGCTCACCGGGCGGCTGCCGACGCTGGGCGGCTGCGAGCTCTGGGAGATCGAGGCGCGCCCCGCGGAGCCGGCGCCCGCGCGGGACGGTGTCCGGCAGTACGTGGCCGGGTTCGCCTGCCGCCCCCTCGCTCTCGCGGGGCCGCGCGGGACCAGCGTGGGCAAGCGGGCCCTGGACGTCGCGGTGGCCGGGGCGCTGCTGCTGGTGGCCGCTCCGGTGCTGCTGGCCTGCGCGCTGGTGCTGCGCGTCACCGAGGGGCCCGGCGTGATCTTCCGTCAGGAGCGCGTCGGCAAGGACGGGCGGCTGTTCACCCTGCTGAAGTTCCGCACCCACCGGCCCGCGGACCCGCAGGAGGCGGCGACGCGCTGGAGCGTGGCCGACGAGCACCGGATGAACCCGTTCTGCCGCTTCCTGCGCAGCACCTCGCTGGACGAGCTGCCGCAGCTGTGGAACGTCCTGCGCGGCGACATGAGCCTGGTCGGGCCCCGGCCCGAACGGCCCTTCTTCGTCGCGCAGTTCAGCCAGACCTACCCCGACTACGCGCGGCGGCACCGGATGCCGACCGGCATCACCGGGCTCGCCCAGATCCACGGGCTGCGCGGGGACACCTCCATCGAGGACCGCTGCCGCTTCGACAACGCCTACATCGACAGCTGGTCCTTCTGGCAGGACCTGTGCATCCTGCTGCGCACGCTCGGCTGCCTCGTGCGCCGCACGGGGAGCTGAGCGCCGTGCCCCCACGCGATGCCGTCCTGCGCGAACTGCGGCGCGGCGCACCGGTCCTGCCGGTCGTCCTGCTCGTCGCGCTGCTCGCCCTGCCGGTGCCGGCCGGCGGCCAGGCCGCGGGCGGCGGCGCCGGTCCCGGCACCGGGACGCTCGCCGACGCGGTCTCCGCCCTGGTCGTCGGCCACTGCGCCGTCCAGCTGGCCCGCACCGGCCGGCGGCCGCTGAGCGGGAGTGCCGCGGTGCTCCTCGCCCTGCCGGTCGTCGGCGTCACCGTGGCCGCCCTCGGCGCCTCCTCCGCGGCGACCGGTGTCGCCGGGGCCGCGCGCTACCTCCAGATCTTCGTGCTGGTCCCGGCGGCCGTCATGGTCCTCGTGCGCGACGCGCGTGACGTCCGGCTGATCGGCTGGGCGTTCGTCGGGCTCGCCCTCTGGCAGGGCGCCATCGGCGTGCGCCAGAACCTGACCGGCACCGGGGCCTCGTACATGGGCGAGGACATCCGCGCGGTGGGCACGTTCGGCTCCACGGACGTGATGGGGATGGCCACGGTCGTCTCGTACGGGCTCGTCTGCGCCCTGGCGCTGGCCTTCCGCCCGCACGCGCCCCGGCAGCGCGCGGCGGCCGGGATCTGCGCGGCCCTGCTGACCGTGCCGCTCGCCCTGTCCTACAGCCGCGGGGCGTGGATCGCCACGGTGGTGGCCTGCCTCGGCGTGCTGCTGCTGGCCGGGGCCCGCCGGGCGGGCCGGGTGCTGCTGGCCGGGGCGGCGGCCGCCGTGGTGCTCGTCGCGGGGCTCGGCGTGGGCTCGGCGATGCTCCAGGAGCGGCTCAGCAGCATCACCCAGGTCACCGACGCCCCCGACCAGTCGGTCACCGACCGGTACACGATGTGGGCGGCCTCCGCCGACATGTGGCGCGAGCGCCCGCTGACCGGCGTGGGCCTCAAGGGCTTCCCCGAACACCGCGACGGCCACGCCTCGCTGGCCCTGTCCTCGGGCAGCGACACCGCCGGGGCGGGCAGCGGCTTCGTGCGCCAGCCCCTGCTGTCCCCGCACAACATGTACCTGCTCGTCCTCGGCGAGCAGGGGCTGCTCGGCCTCGCCGCGCTCGCCGGCGGCTGGGCGGCGCTCCTGGTGTGCGGGCTGCTGCGGTGGCGGCGCCGGTGCGCGCGGCCGGGCGGACCCGGCGGCCCCGAGCTGGAGTGCGCGCTGCTGTCCTGCGGGCTGCTGATCTGGCAGCTGACCGACTTCGTCTACGCGGACATCGGCGGCCCCTCCACCGTCCTGACGGCGGTCGCCCTCGGCGTCGCGGCGTGGTGGGCGGTCGGCGTACGGCCCGCGCCCGGAGAGGCGGCCACGCGATGACGACCGTGCCGCCGACGGTGGCCCCGCCCCCGCCCTCCGGCGCGTCACGGACGGCCGACGCGGGCCCGGCGCCCGACAGGAGCGGCGGCTCCTTCCTCGCCAAGGCCGCGCTGGTCACGGCCGCGCTGTCGGTGGCCGGTTCGCTCCTCGGGCTCGTCCGGGACCAGGCGCTCGCGCGCTTCTTCGGCGCCGGCACCGACACCGACGCCTTCCTGGTGGCGTGGACCGTCCCGGAGCTGGCCGCGACCCTGCTCATCGAGGACGGCCTGGCGTTCTTCCTCGTACCGGCCTTCAGCCTGGCGCTGGCCCGCCGCGCCGAGAACCCCGCCACCGACCCCGTACGCGACCTCGTGCGGGCGTCGCTGCCCCGCATGTCCCTGTGGTTCGCCGCCGCCTCGCTCGTGCTGATGGCGGCGGCACCGTACGTGGTGGCGCTGCTCGCTCCCGGGCTGCCCGACGCGCACCGGGCCGTGGACTGCACGCGGCTGACCGCCACCTGCGCCTTCACCTTCGGCCTCACCGGCTACTGCAGCGCGGCGCTGCGGGCGCACCACCGGTTCGTCGCCCCGGCGGCCGTGTACGTCGCCTACAACGCGGCCATCATCACCGCCCTGTTCGTGCTGGCCGCGCCCTGGGGCGTACGGGCCGCCGCCGCCGGTGTCGCGGTCGGCGGCGCCCTGATGGTGGCCGTCCAGGCGCCGTCCCTGTGGCGGCAGTTGCGGCGCGGGCCGGGAGCGGCACCTACCGTGGCGGGCCCGGCGGCGGACCGGACGCTGCAGACGGCGATCATCTGGACGGTCCTGCTGTTCGCCCTCTGCCGTCAGTCGCAGGTCCTCATCGAACGCTTCCTCGCCTCGTCGCTGCCCGCCGGCGCCATCTCGCACCTGAACTACGCGCAGAAGGTCGCGCAGATGCCGATGGTCCTCTCCCTCATGCTGTGCACC
Source organism: Streptomyces sp. NPDC034037 (assembly GCF_055575715.1). Classification (NCBI taxonomy): domain Bacteria; kingdom Bacillati; phylum Actinomycetota; class Actinomycetes; order Kitasatosporales; family Streptomycetaceae; genus Streptomyces; species Streptomyces sp. NPDC034037. The sequence goes on from NZ_JBVISC010000005.1 coordinate 206,680, forward strand.
GTCACCTTCCCGGCGCTCGCCCGCGCGCTGGGCGCCGGGGAGACGGAGCGCGCCCGGGACCGCGTCGAGCGCGACCTCGTCCTGGTGGGCTGCATGGTGCTCGGCGGCACCGCCGCCATCGTCGCGACCGCGCCCCCGCTCATCGAACTGCTCTTCCAGCGCGGCGCCTTCACCGCGCCCGACACCGCCACCACCGCCTCCGTCATGCGCGTGTACGCGCTCGGCCTGCTGGGCCACACGCTGGTCGGCGCGCTCGCCCGCGCCCACTTCGCCGTCGCCCGCACCACGTGGATCCCGCTCTCCTCGATGGCCGTCGGCATCGTCATGACGGCCGGGATCGGGTTCCTGAGCGTCGGCACCTGGGGCGTCCACGGCATCGCCGCCGCCAACGCCACCGGCATCTGCGTCACCGCGCTGCTCCTGCTGCGCGGCATGGGCCCGCGCACCGTGCCCATCAGGACGCGGGCCGTCGCCGGGCAGCTGGGCCGGCTGGTGCTCGCCGCCGGGGGCGCGAGCGTGCTCGGCGCCCTGTGCGCGGGGCGGGTGGCGCAGCCCGTGCCCGCCGTCGCGGCGGGCTGCGCGGTGGTCACCGTCTCCTTCGTGCTGCTCGGCCTGCTCCTGCGGGCGCAGCCCTGGCCGTCCCTCCTCCGCTCCGTCACAGGAAAGCCGCGCCATGCCCGTTGACACCACCCCGTCCCCGTCCTCCCCCTCCCCGTCCCCCTCTCCCTCCGGCACCGACGCCGAGCCCTTTCTGCGGCTCAAGCAGCCCCGTACCGCCGCGTGGATCGCGATGTACCACTCCGTCGCCGACCCCACCGACGACCCGTACCGCGTCACCGTCTCCCCCGACCGCCTCGCCGCCCAGCTGCGCTGGCTGCGCCGCCGGGGCCTGCGCGGGGTGTCGATGCGGCACCTCCTGGACGCGTGCGCGCGCGGCCAGGAGGAGAACCTGGTGGGGCTCACCTTCGACGACGGCTACCAGGACTTCGTCGACCAGGCGCTCCCGCTGCTGCGCCGCCACGACTGCTCCGCCACCCTGTTCGTCCTGCCGGGCCGCCTCGACGGCGACAACGCCTGGGACCCGCTGGGCCCCCGCAAGCCGCTCCTGGGCGCGGACGGCATCCGGCACGCCGCCGAGAGCGGTGTCGAGATCGCCTCGCACGGCCTGACCCACGTCGACCTCACCAGCGCCGACGACGAGGTGCTGCGCCGCGAGGTCGCCGGCAGCCGGGCGGCGCTGACCGGCCTGACGGGCACCGAGGTGCGGGGCTTCTGCTACCCCTACGGCCATGTCGACCAGCGGGTGATCGCCGCCGTACGGGACGCCGGGTACCGCTACGCCTGCGCCATCTCCCCCGGCCCCCTGGCGGGCGTCCTCGCGCTGCCCCGCGTCCACATCGGCCAGCAGGACACGGCCGCGCGCCTGCGGCTGAAGCTGTGGACGAACCGGCTCAGGCACCGCGCCCTGGACCGTCCGGCGGTCGCCGGATGAGGGTGCTGCACGTCATCACCGGACTCGGGGTGGGCGGCGCCGAACTGCAACTGCGCCTGCTGCTGCGCCACCTGCCCGCCGACTGCGACGTGGTCACGCTGACCGACGCGGGCGCGGTGGCCCGGGGCATCGTGGCCGACGGGACGCACGTCACCGACCTCGGCATGGCCGGCAACCGCGATGTGGCGGTGCTGCCCCGGCTGGCCCGGATCATCAGGTCCGGCCGGTACGACGCCGTCCACACCCACCTCTACCGCGCCTGCCTGTACGGGCGCCTCGCGGCCCGCGCGGCCGGGGTGCGCGCGGTGGTGGCGACCGAGCACTCGCTCGGCGACTCCCAGATGGAGGGCAGGCCGCTGAGCGCCGGGGTGCGCGCGCTGTACCTCGCCGGGGAGCGCCTCGGCCGGATGACGGTCGCCGTCTCCCCCGCCGTCGGGGAGCGGCTGAACCGCTGGGGCGTGCCCCGCCGGCGCATCCGGGTGGTGCCGAACGGCATCGACGTGGACCGCTTCCGGTACGACCCGGCCGCCCGCGCCAGGACCCGGCGGCAACTGGGGCTGGCGCAGGGGACGTTCGTCGTGGGGGGCGTGGGCCGGCTGACCGGCGGCAAGCGTTTCGACGTACTGCTGCACGCGGCCGCCCGGCTGCCGACCGACGTCACCGTGCTGCTGGTCGGCGCGGGCCCCGAGGAGCCCGGACTGCGGGCCCTGGCCCGGCGCCTCGGCCTGGCCGAGCGGGTGCGGTTCGCCGGCGAGGCCGCCCACGAGGACGGCCCCGACCGGGGCGCGGGCGCCGGGGGCGCGCCGGGCCTGCCCGCGCTGCTGTCCGCCATGGACGCGCTGGCCTCCCCCTCCCCCGAGGAGGCCTTCGGGCTCGCCCTCGTCGAGGGCCTGGCCTGCGGACTGCCGGTGCTCTACGCGTCCTGCCCCGCCGTCGACGACCTGCCGGCCGAGTCCCGGGGCGCGCCCGCCGCGTACTGCCCGAGCGACCCGGACTCCTTCGCCCAGGCGCTCCACGACCTGCGCGGCACCATCCCCCCGCGCCGCTCGGCACCACCGGCGGCGGCCCAGCACTACAGCATCACCCGCAGCGCCGACCGGCTGATGCGTGTCTACGCGTCCGTCGTCCCCGGCCCGACCCCGGAGGTGAAACCCCGATGAGCGACACCGTGAACGAGCGCCCGCGCGCCGCCGCCCTGCGCGCCCGCCTCGCGCGGCTGCCCCGCTGGTGGCCCCTGCCGGCCTGCGCGGCCCTCGGCCTGCTGGCCGGCGCCGGGTACGGCGCGTTCCAGACACCGCGCTACACGGCCACGAGTTACGTCGTCGCCGTACCGCAGTCCAAGGCCGACCCGGCCACCGCGCTCGGGTTCGCGCAGGCCTACGGCCGGGTGGCGACGCAGCTCGCCGTGCTGGGCGACGCGCAGGTGGCGGCCGGGATGTCCGCCGCCGAGCTGCGGGACAGCGTCACGGTGGCCACCTCCCCGGACGCGCCGATGATCGCGATCTCGGCGGCGGACGAGAAACCCGGGACGGCCGCCGTCACCGCCAACGCGGTGGCCCAGTCCCTCGCCACGAACGCCAACCACGCCAAGGACAGCACCCAGGTCAGGCTCCTGTCGTTCTCCCGGGCCCTGGAGCCGACCGAGCCGTCCTCGCTCTCCACCGGCGTGACGACCCTGGTCGGCGGCTGCGCGGGCGGGCTGCTCGGCGGCCTCGCCCTCCTGGTGCGGCCCCGCGCCCGTACGGAGGAGGCACCGGCCACCGCCTCGGTGCCGGGCCCCGCGTCCGCCCTGGCCAGGAGCGCCCCATGAGTACGGCGACGGGTGAGCGCCTGCTGACGACGCGGCTGTGCGTCGACGAAGACGAGTTCGACGCGCTGGCCGAGTCGTGGGGGCGCCTGCACCGGGCCTGCCGGGCGGCCACGCCCTTCCAGAGCCACGCGTGGCTGTCGTCCTGGTGGCGTTCCTACGGGCGGCCCGGGCGGCTGCGGGTGCTGCTGGTGCGCGACGGGGACCGGCTCGTCGCGGCGGCGCCGCTGATGCGGGTGCACCGCCCGCTCCCCGCCCTCAAGCCGCTCGGCGGCGCCATCTCCGACTTCGCGGACGTGCTGGTGGACGACTCCGTGCGCGAGGCCGGGACCGAGGCGCTGGTCGCGGGGCTCGGCGAACTGGCCGCGACCGCGCTGATCGACTTCGGCGAGGTCCGTCCCGGGGCCTGCCTGGAGGTCGTCCACGCCCGCTGGCGGGGGCCGCGCCGGGCGCTGGCCGACTCGGCCTGCCTGGAGCTGCCCGGCCTGCCCATGGAGGAGCTGCTCCAGCGGCTGCCGGCCCCCCGGGCCCAGCGCACCCGGGCCAAGCTGCGCAAGCTGGCCAAACTCGGGGTGGAGAGCCGCGTCGTGCCCCCCGACGAGGTGGAGGCCTCGGTGCGGACCCTGCTGCACCTGCACCAGTTGCAGTGGAGCGGCAGAAAGGTCACCTCGGAGCACCTGCGGCCGCGGTTCCGCGAGCACCTGCTGCGCGCCATGCGGCCGATGGTCACGGCCGGGGAGGCGGTGGTGACCGAGTTCCGCCTGGACGGCGAGGTGGTGGCCGCCGACCTGACCCTCCTCTCCGGCACGCTGGCCGGCGGCTATCTGTACGGCGCCCATCCGCGCCTGCGCGAGCGCAAGGTGGACGTGGCGACGATGCTCCTCGACGCGTGCACCCGCCACACCGGCGGCGAACAGCGCCGCGCGCTGAGCCTGCTGCGCGGCAACGAGCCGTACAAGCACCACTGGCGCCCCGAACCCGTCGCCAACCGGCGCTTCCTGCTGGCCCGCGGGCGCACCCGGCCGCTGCTGGCCGCCGCGGCCTGGGACGCCTCGGCCCGCCGGTGGGCCAAGGAGCGGCTGCGCGAGCGCGCGGCACGCCGCGAGGGCGGGGGGCCCTCCTCGGAGTGAGGGCCCCCGCGGCGTGCGACGGGCTCAGGGGCGCCGCTGGCCCTGCCACCAGTCGAGCCGGAGGCACAGCTTCCCGCCCAGCCAGTGCTCGACCCACTCGCCGAGTTCCAGGGGCGAGCACGCGGGCGGTGTCACCGGCGGCTGGGCCGGCGCCGTCGGGAGGTCGTCGCGGCCGGAGAGCACCTTCCGGTAGACCTCGGAGGCCCCGGGATTCTCCTTGCACTGCCAGATGCCGTGCGGGCAGTAGTCGGTGACCGTGTTGTACACGGGCTTCTTCTCGTCCATCCATTTCAGCATCCGGCGCATGTACTCCTCGTTGTCGCCGTTGCGGAAAAGGCCCCACTCCGGATAGGAGATGGGCTTCTTGTGCGCCGCCGCGAAATCGACGTGGTCCTGAAGCCCGTACGGCTCCGTGACCTGCTCGTCGAACGGCATGCCGCGCGGCTGGTCGTAGGAGTCCATGCCGATGATGTCGACCACGTCGTCGCCCGGATAGCACTGCGTCCAGGGAACGGCGTCCCGCCCTCTGCTGGGCGTGAAGTCGAACTGGAACTTCTGTCCGGCCACCGAGCGCATCGTGGTGACGATCCTGTTCCAGTACGTCTTCCAGGCCTCCGGGTCCGGGCCGCAACGGTGGGTGTACGTCGTGCCGTTCATCTCCCAGCCCGGCACGAGCACCGTGTCCGGCACGCCGAGGTCGACGAGGCGCCGGGCGAGCGCCCGGAAGTGGTGGTCGAAGCGGCCGGCGGCGCCCTGCCGCAGCAGGTCCGCCACCTCGCCGTCACCGAGGCCCTCTTCATTGCGTTCGAGCATCGGCACGTTGAGGACGAACAAGCGGTCGGCCCGCTCCTTGCGCCAGGCCGCCCACGCCTCCAGGAAGCGGGGGGCGCCCTCGATGTTGCTCCACCGGTCACCGGGGAGATAGGTGTGCCCGACCCGCAGCTCGGCCCCGCCGAGCCACTGGCTCAGTTCGTCGATGCGCTGGACACCGCGCGGCCCGTAATCGAGATAGGCGCCAAAGGCGGGGACCTTTTCCGCGGGGGCCGAAGAGGAGGGACCGCCCGGCGGATCGCCGTCGCGTGTGACGCCCGCCGGGTGGGCCGGGGCGACGGCGAGAGCCACCGCCGAGACGACCCCGGCGGCGATGAGGGAAAGTCGCTTTCGCCGCCGCCCGCCCATCGGGCCGGCGAACCTTCGCCGTGCATTCATAGCCGCTCCTCTTTCTCAGCCACAACTCATTGGCACCTTGCCGACTTGCCACCTCGAGACTTCGTCATATGTATTCTTATTGCGCCAATCGGGTTTCTAATCCCATGTCAGTTCATACCGCCCGTACGGACGATCGGGCCCGAACGGGTGGAACCGGCCCCCCTGCCGGGGTGTGGCAACCCCGCGTGCGGCACGCGACTCCTACGCTCGCCCCAGGTGACGCCGAGACGGCACCCGGCCCGGCTTGCGTGCATGCGATGGTCCACGGAAGCCGGGCCACCAACACCCCGCGCCCCTCCTGCGTCCGGCCGCTCTTATGAGTGACACGGCGGGCGAACGGGTGAACCTCGCAGCGCGCCGGGCCCGCCAAGTGGTGCACTGGAGAGGCTTCGTGGGAGAGGCCGGGTCGCTTCCCGCCAGCCGTCGGCAGCCATGCCGTGGGTGAGCGACTTCCCCGACGGGCCGGCCGCCCCTCCTCCCGAGTCGGTGGGGAAGCGATCGCGTCCGGTCTTCCCCACCGGTGACACCGTTGAGCCCCGCTACCCGGCAGGTAGCGGGGCTCAACGGGTTTCTAGCGGCGCGCGGAGGCGGTGCGTCCGCGCCGGTACAGGACCGCGCCGCCGACCAGCAGGCCGGTGCTCACGGCCGCCGCGCCCAGCAGCTTCTCGTCCGTGCCGGTCTCGGCGAGCCGGACCTCGGGGGCCGCCGCGTGGACCGGCCGGTCCGCCCGGGGCGAGTGCGGTACGTGCCCGGGTGCCGTGTGCGGCGGCACCGCCTCGCGCTCCCGCGGGCCGGGCTCGGCGGGCCGGGGCTCGGGGTGCTCCGGCGCGCCCGGCGGGCGGGTGCCGGGGTGCTCGTGCTCGTGGGGCTGCCCGCCGCAGCGGTTGCCGAAGGTGGGGTTGAGGACCCCGGCGGCGTCCACGGAGTTGCCGCAGACGTTGACCGGGACCGACACCGGCGCCTTCGCGCTGTTGCCGGACAGGACACCGGGCGACCCACTCGTGGCGCCCTGAGCGGCGGCGCCCGAACCCCCGTAGGAGCCGGCGGGGCCGGGAGAGGCGTGCTGCGCGCCGGGAGAGCCGGGTGTGCCGTGCGGGTGCGGCGCACCGGGCGCCGGGGCGCGGTGGTCGTGGCCCTGCCGGGCGGACGAGGACGTGTTCGCGCACTTGTTGCCGAAGGCGGGGTTGGCGGCTCCGACGGCGTCCACGGAGTTGCCGCAGACGTTGACCGGGACCTCCACCGGCGCTTGCACGCTGTTGCCCGAGAGGATGCCGGGCGAGTTCAGAGCCGGTCCGTCCGCCCCGGACGCGGCGAGCGCGGAGCCGCCGGACAGGGACAGGATGCTCGTGGCGGCCGCGGCCGAGAGCATGCCTTTACTGAGGGCCTGTCGCAATCTAGTGGTCTTTCTCTGTGCGATGGGGTGCCGGCCCCGGAGACGCGAGGCCTCCGGGGCCGGCCGAGACGCAGCTGGAGCAGCTGGGTCGCCGCGTCAGTCGTTGACGCAGGTGTTCCCGAACGCCGGGTTCAGGAGAGCGATGATGTCGACGGTGTTGCCGCACACGTTGACGGGCACGTGGATCGGCACCTGGACGACGTTCCCGGAGAGAACGCCGGGCGAGTTGGCGGCCACACCGGAGGCTCCGGCGTCGGCGAACGCCGGGGCGCCCATGCCCAGAACCATGACGGCACCGGCGACGAGCGTTGCGCTCTTCTTGAGCTTCACAGCTTTTCCCTTCTTTCGGGTCACGCCTAAACGGCGGCCGGGGCCGGACGGGGAGTTCCTGTTCCCGCACCGTGACCTGAGCCCTGCTTAACGAGTGACGCGGGGGGAGGAAACCGAGGTGTTGACCGGCCTCGGAAATTCACTCGAATGCGAGCCGGGCCCGGAAGAACCGGATTCGGCGGCGGAGCAAAAGAAAACTCGGGCCGCCCACCGTGAGGACGGGCGGCCCGAGCGGGTCCTACGGCGTGCCGGATCAGCCGTTGCCGGCGCCGTTGCCCGAGAGGATCGGGATGTCGTCCAGGATGTGCGACAGCGGCTCGTCGCCCTTCGCCTGGGTCGAGTTCTCGGTGCACTGCTGGGTCTGCGGCGCCGAGAGGATCGGGATGTCCTGGATGCCGACGTTGACCAGAGCGACGATGTTCTGGATGTTGAGCTTGGCCGGGAGACCGATGCAGGGCTTGTTCAGCGAGCCCTGGACCAGGGAGAGCTGCGGGCTCATGTCGCCCTTGGTGCCGGAGTTGCCGAACGACTGGACGGCGCCGTTGCCGCTCATCGACTGGGTGCCGGTGTCGTCGCCGATCGCCATCGCCGGGGAGCCGATACCGGCCACGGACACGGCGACCGCGGCTGCTGCCGTTGCCATTGCCTTCTTGAGCATGTGCGGTTCCTTTTTCTGGGGCGAACGCTCGTTACTGCGGCCTGCCCAACTCCCCGCCCCGCGTTTAGTTCCGCCCATTCACTCCATCGGATCTTTCGGGGAACGCCGCGACGACGGATCGCCCGTGAAAACGGCGCACAGAAATGACGGTCGGATTATTCGCAGATCGGCGTTTCACACCCCGCGCGGGACCGCGCATTGGGCCATCGGAGTGAATTTCAGCAACCCCTTCCGCTCCACGGCCGTTGCTCAGTGCGCTCCGAGGACGGGGCTAACTCAGAGAGGAATATCTGTGATCAAGAAGGTTATGACCGCGGCTGCGGTCACGGCTTCCGTCGTCGGCATGTCGGCCGCCGCAGCGCCCACGGCGCTCGCCATCGGCAACGACGGCGGCACCGAGACCATGAGCGGCAACAACGCGGTGCAGTCGTTCGGCAACTCCGCCACGTACGGCAACATGAGCCCGCAGATGGCGCTCATCCAGGGCTCGTTCAACAAGCCCTGCATCGCCCTGCCGGCCAAGCTCAACCTCCAGAACATCGTCGGCCTGGTCAACGTCGGCATCCAGGACATCCCGATCCTCTCGGCGCCGCAGACCCAGCAGTGCACCGAGAACTCGACCCAGGCCAAGGGCGACGAGCCGCTGTCGCACATCCTGGACGACATCCCGATCCTCTCGGGCAACGGCATCGCCAACGACTGACCCCCCGCACCGAAAAGCGGGCCACCGACTTCCTCCTCGGCGGCCCGCTTTTCGGCGTCGGCGGGCAGTCGCGACTTCCTCGCCGAAAGCGGACCATTCAGCACACTTATCCACCGAATGGGCCAATCGCCGCAACCCGAGCCCTGTCATCGAGTTGATGACCATGCGGCTCCGGAGTGGAGCCTCACTCGAAGGGAACCCCTCACCATGAAGAAGCTGCTCGCAACCGCCGCCATCGCCCTGTCGGCCGCCGCGATGTCCGCCACCGCGGTTCCGCAGGCCCTGGCCATCGGCGACGACTCGGGCACCGAGTCCGCCAGCGGGAACGGCGCCCAGCAGTCGTTCGGCAACTCCGGCACCAAGGGCAACATGAGCCCGCAGATGAGCCTGGTCCAGGGCTCGCTGAACAAGCTCTGTGTCGGCCTCCCGGTCAAGGCCAACATCCAGAACATCGTGGCCCTGGTCAACGTCGGCCTCCAGGACATCCCGATCCTCTCGGCGCCGCAGCTGCAGCAGTGCACCGAGAACTCGACGCAGGCCAAGGAAGACGAGCCGCTGTCGCACATCCTGTCCGACATCCCGGTCCTCTCGGGCAACGGTGCCGCCAACCACTGAACCTGAGTACCGCCAGGGGCCGGTCGGACACCGATCGGCCCCTGCGGCCCCGACGGCAACGGAAGGCTTCTGATGCAGCGAATCGCGAAGGCGGGCCTCACGGCGACGGTGGCCGTCGTCTCGGCCCTGGCGCCCGCGGTGGCGACCGCCGCCGAGCGGCCCCAGGTGACGCTGGACCCCACCGCCCGGATCGGCGCCGACCCGTCGGCCGCCGTGGTGTCCGGCACGTACACCTGCCGGGGCGTCAAGGGCGACGCACAGCTGAACGTGACCCTGCGGACCCGGCGCGACCGTACGCCGACGTCCGCCGAGGCCAAGGAGCTCCAGCAGCTCTACGGGCGTCTCGGCCTGGGGAACGCCCCCTCGACCCTGTCGAGCATCACGTCCCGGACGCGGACCGTCGCCGTGTCCTGCGACGGAAGCAGCACCGTGCGCCCCTGGAAGCGCTCCTTCACCGGAGAGTGGAAGAAGGGCGGCACGGCCGAGGCGTCCGTCACGATGATCACCGTCGAGCTTCCCCTGCGGATCAACCGGCTCGCCGACGCCTCGCGTACCGTGACGTTCTCCTAGCGGGGCACCGGTGGCGCGCTGATCCGCGCCGCACCGTTCCGCTGGGCGCTCCGGTGGTGTCACCATGCGGAGTCGGGATGCGGGGGGGGTCGCCCTTTTCAGGGGGCGGAGCGGGAGGCGTGCATGGCGGAAGTGTTCTTGCGGCGGCTGAGCCGTTGGCAGGCGGAGCAGCAGCGGGAGGCGGTCGCCAACCTCTACGTGGAGGCGTATCGGGGCGCGGCCGGAGCCGAGTACCGCGACCGGCAGGGGTTCTTGCGGCGCTTCGAGCACGACGTCCAGCAGCCCGACTTCGACATGGTCGTCGCCGACTCGGGCGGCCTGGTCGGCTGCCTGTACGGGTACCGCGCCGCTCCCACCGGTGAGTGGTGGGAGGGGTTCCGCGGCATCCTGCCGGCCGGCGTCGAGGAGCAGACCGCCTCGGGGCGGGTGTTCCTGCTGGGCGAGCTGATGGTGGCGCCCGCCCACCGCGGGACGGGCGTCGCCACCCGGCTGCGGACGCTGCTCATGGCGCGGCACGCCGCCGATGTCGTCGTCGCCGTGATCAAGCAGGACGACGAGCAGGGGCGGGAGGTCCTGCGGGCCTGGGACTGGGCGAAGCTCGGCGAGTTCGACCCCGGGCGCGAGGGGTGGCTGCGGCCGCCGTCGCCGCTGCCGTGAGCCGGGACGCGGGGGCGCTCGGTCGCTCGCGTGCGGTTGTCCACAGGCCGGGGACCCTCGCCAGCGGATTGTCGGCGGGTGCGGGCACTATGGGGGCATGAGCGAGACGGGTGCCGAGAAGGCCACGGGGTCGAAGTCCATGCCCGACTGGGAGAAGCGGTTCCGGGCGCCGAGGGTGTCGCTGCCGGACTGGGCGCAGGACGCGCCGCAGCGCTCCCTGTTCGTGTCGAACGCGACGGGGACGTACGAGCTGTACGCCTGGGACCGGGCGACGGGCGCCCAGCGCCAGGTGACCGACCGGCCGAACGGCACGACGGACGGCGTGCTGTCGCCCGACGGCGAGTGGATCTGGTGGTTCAACGACAAGGACGGCGACGAGTTCGGCGTGTGGATGCGCCAGCCCTTCGCCGGCGGCCCGGACGAGCCGGCCGTGCCGGACCTCGCCGGTTCGTATCCCGCGGGTCTCGCGCTCGGCAGGGACGGCAGGACCGTGGTCGTCGGCCGCTCGACGGACGAGGACGGCTCGACGATCCACGTCGTGGGGCGCGGCCCGGCCGGCGGCCCCGACGAGGTGGTCGAGGTCTACCGCCACCGCGAGTCGGCGGGCGTCGGCGACCTCTCGCACGACTGCACGCTGATCGCCCTGGAGCACACCGAGCACGGTGACGCCATGCACTCCGCGCTCCGCGTGATCAGGCCCGACGGCTCCACCGTCGCCGAACTGGACGACACCGAGGGTGGCACCGTCGAGCTGGGCCTGGAGGTCCTCGGCTTCGCGCCGGTCGACGGGGACACGCGGCTGCTGGTCGGGCATCAGCGGCGCGGCCGCTGGGAGCCGATGCTGTGGGACGTCGCGTCCGGCGAGGAGAGCGACCTCGCGCTCGGCCTGCCGGGCGACGTGAGCGCCGAGTGGTACGCGGACGGCTCCGCGCTGCTGATCGCCCACGGCTTCGAGGCGCGGGGCGAGCTGTTCCGCTACGACCTCGCCACCCGCGAGCTGGTCCGCATCGAGACGCCGGCGGGCTCGGTGTCGGGCGCCACCGCGCGCCCCGACGGCACCGTGGAGTACATGTGGTCCTCGGCCGCCGAGCCGCCGGTGGTGCGCTCGACCTCGGGCGATGTGGTCCTGGACCCGCCCGGCATGCGGGCGCCGAAGTCCGTCCCGGTGCAGGACGTGTGGGTCGAGGGCCCCGGCGGCCGCATCCACGCCCTCGTCCAGAAGCCGGCCGGCGCGGTGGGGCCGCTCCCCACCGTCTTCGAGGTGCACGGCGGGCCCACCTGGCACGACAGCGACTCCTTCGCGGCGGGCCCGGCGGCCTGGGTCGACCACGGGTACGCGGTGGTCCGGGTCAACTACCGCGGCTCCACGGGGTACGGCCGCGAGTGGACCGACGCGCTCAAGCACCGCGTCGGCCTCATCGAGCTGGAGGACATCGCGGCGGTCCGCCGGTGGGCGGTCGACTCCGGGCTCGCCGACCCCGACCGGCTGGTCCTCGCGGGCGGCTCCTGGGGCGGGTACCTCACGCTGCTGGGCATCGGCACGCAGCCCGACGCCTGGGCGGTGGGCCTGGCCGCGGTGCCCGTCGCGGACTACGTGACGGCGTACCACGACGAGATGGAGGCCCTCAAGGCGATGGACCGCACGCTGCTGGGCGGCACGCCGGAGGAGGTCCCGGAGCGGTTCGCGGCCTCGTCCCCGCTGACCTACGTCGACCAGGTCAAGGCCCCCGTCTACATCTCGGCGGGGGTCAACGACCCGCGCTGCCCGATCCGCCAGATCGACAACTACGTGGACCGGCTGGCCGCGCGCGGCGCGGTCCACGAGGTGTACCGCTATGACGCGGGCCACGGATCGCTGGTGGTGGACGAGCGCATCAAGCAGGTGGCCCTGGAGCTGGACTTCGCGGCGAGGCACCTGGGGGCGGTGGCGGGGCGGGGCTGAGCCCGGCCGGGAAGGCGCTCGGCGAGGGCGACCCCGCGGGTGGGCGGGGCGCGGGGCCCCGTACCGTGGAGGTGTGTACCGGTTTCTGCTGACGCCCCGCTGGTGGGGGATCAACCTCTTCGTCGCGCTGGCCATCCCGTTCTGCGTCTTCATGGGGTCCTGGCAGCTCGGCCGCTTCGAGGACCGCGTACAGGACCACGAGTCCGCGAAGGCGCAGGCGAAGGAGCGGAGCGCGCACGGCCGCGAGGCCGCGGCCCGGCCGCTCGACGCGCTGCTGCCGGTCGACCGGGACACCTCGGGCGAGCGGGCCACGGCCACCGGCCGCTACGGCACACAACTCCTCGTGCCTGATCGGGCGTTGGACGGCAAGCGCGGGTTCTACGTACTGACCCTGCTGCGCACGGACGGCGGCAGGTCGCTGCCCGTGGTCCGCGGCTGGCTCCCCGGCGAGGCCCGCACCGCCAAGGCCCCGGCCGCCCCGCAGGGCGAGGTCACGGTGACCGGCGCCCTCCAGGCCTCCGAGAGCCCCGGCGCCAATGGCGTCAGCGCCGCCGGCGGCCTGCCCCGAGGTCAGCTGGGCGCGATCAGCTCGGCGTCACTGGTCAATCTCGTGCGCGACGACGTGTACGACGCCTGGGTCACCCTCGACAAGGGCGACTCCGGCATGAAGGCGGTCCCGGCGACCGCGCCGGAGAACACCGGCCTGGACCTGAAGGCCTTCCAGAACCTCGGCTACACCGGCGAGTGGTTCGTCTTCGCGGGCTTCGTCGTCTTCATGTGGTTCCGGCTGTTCCGCCGCGAGGCGGAGGTCGCCCGCGACGCGCGCCTGGGCCTGCTGCCCGACCCCGCGGGACCCGCGCCCCGCCCCTGAGGCGGGGGCGGATTCAGGAGGCGGGCAGGATTCCCGTGCGGTAGACCGTGCCCGCGCACGCGTTGGCGACCGTCGCACCCGCCGAGGGGGCGCCCGCCTCCGCGGTCAGGGAGACCACGACGCTTCCGTCGACCACGCCGCCTTCGGAGCGGCCCAGCTGGGGATCCATGCCCCCCTCGGGCGGGCCGCCGTCCGTGGTGCCGCCGTCCGTGGGCGTCGGGTTCGGGGTCGGCTCGCCGCCGTCGGTGGGGCACGCCTCGGCCGGGACCCAGGCGAAGCGGACCTCGTAGGCCGAGCCGGGCTGCAGCACGAGCGGGCTGGCCTCCAGCGAGGGGTCGGGCAGCGCGGCCGCCGCGTCGCCCGCCGTGTGGTCCACCACCGTGACCTTCGCGGGGTCGGCCGCGCCCTGCGCCGTCACGGCGACGGCGCCCGCGGCCTCGACCGTACAGCTGGTGGCGGAGATGTTGGTGACGCGGAAGCTGCCGTACACCTTGTTCTCCGCGTCGGCCGCGCCCGCGCTGCCGGTGGCGCCGAGCTGGGCGGCGGAGCAGACGGGCGAGGTGGCGGCCTCGGAGGCGCCGGGGTCGGGCGACCCCGGGCCGACGCCGCCGGTGGCGCCCTTCCCCTTGCCGTCCTTCTTGCCCTTCTTGTCCTTCTTGTCCTTCTCCTTGGACTTGCCCGGCTTCTTGTCGGAGTCCTTCGGGCCGGAGGCGTGGCCCTTGTCCGGACCGGAGCCGCCCTGCGCTTCCTGGCTGTTGCCCGCGATCGAGGGGCGGTCGTCCGAACCACCCCGGGAGTTGGTGACGTGCACCAGGGCGGGGACGGCCGTGCCGATGAAGAGCGCCGCCGCGGCGAGGCCGACGAGGGCCTGGCGCTTGTGGGCCCGGCGGGCCGGCACCGCCCGCCGCAGGTGTTCGAGGGAGCGCTCGCTCGGCTCGATCTCCTCGACCGCCTGCCGCATCAGCCGCCGCAGCGCCAGCTCGTCGGCGCCGAGGTCGTCCGCTCCCCTCTCCTCGGGACCGGGGATCTCGGGACCGGGGATCTCGGGGCCAGGGGCATCGGGGCCGGCGGCCTCGCGGCCGGGTTCCCTGGGACTTGGGCCGTGATTCACGTTTCCGTTCCCGCCATGCCGCTCGAATCCGCCCTGCTCGTCCTGCTTGCTCATGCCGGGGCCTCCATGGCGACCCTGAGGGCCGCGATGCCGCGCGAACCGTACGCCTTCACCGAGCCCAGGGATATGCCCAGGGTGTCGGCGACCTGCGCCTCGGTCATGTCGGCGAAGTACCGCAGGACGAGCACCTCGCGCTGGCGCCGCTGGAGGCCCTTCATGGCCTTGATCAGCTCGTCGCGCTCCAGCAGGTCGTAGGCGCCTTCCTCGGCGCTCGCCATGTCGGGCATCGGCTTGGAGAGCAGCTTCAGGCCGAGGATGCGCCGGCGCAGGGCGGAGCGCGAGAGGTTGACCACGGTCTGGCGCAGATAGGCCAGGGTCTTCTCGGGGTCCCGCACCCGCTTGCGCGCGGAGTGGACCCGGATGAACGCCTCCTGCACCACGTCCTCGCAGGACGCCGTGTCGTCCAGGAGCAGCGCGGCGAGGCCGAGCAGCGAGCGGTAGTGGGCGCGGTAGGTCTCGGTGAGATGGTCGACTGTGGTGCCCGCGGTCATCGTGTCGTCAGCGCCCTCACGCTGCGCCGGAAGATGAGCGGGGCGCGCTGCGGGCATGGGCGCGATCACCGGCATGCCGCCGGGCGCGCGGGTACGACGAGGGGGACGCAGCGCTGCCGCGCCTCTCGCCTGTACCGCTGTGAAGTCGAGTACCTCTGCCACGCATGTTGGACACGCTTCCCCCCGTCAGGGTTGTACGCGTCCGGCATCGCGTTCGCGGCACGTCGTGCGCGCACCGCTCGGGACGATGCATCAAATGCCCCCATGCCTACCAGCTCTTCCCCTATGCCCCATTTTTCGCGGCGTCCAGGTCACCCCTGAGGGCGCTCGCTAAAGACGCCCCTCGCCGCGCCGCTGGTTGCAATGATCGGACGCGAAATCTTCGAATGCGGAGATGATCCAGTTCAAGCGTCCTGGGCCACCGAGTTGGACACAGAACTTACACAGATCACACAAACTCGTTCGTCGCGGGGCCGCGTAGCGATCAGTTCCGGGGAGAGAACGACCGGGGCACGCGTCGCCCGGATCAGCGCCCGGTGAACTCCGCGGCCACCAGTTCCGCGATCTGCGCGGTGTTCAGGGCGGCCCCCTTGCGGAGGTTGTCCCCGCACACGAAGAGCTCCAGGGCGGTCGGGTCGTCCAGCGCGCGCCGCACGCGGCCCACCCAGGTCGGGTCGGTGCCGACCACGTCGGCGGGGGTCGGGAACTCCCCGGCGGCCGGGTCGTCGAACAGCACGACCCCCGGCGCGGTGGCGAGGATCTCGCGCGCGCGGCCGACCGTGACCTCGCCCTCGAAACGGGCGTGCACGGTCAGGGAGTGCGTCGTCACGACCGGGACGCGCACACAGGTGGCGGCGACGCGCAGCCCCGGCAGGCCGAGGATCTTGCGCGACTCGTCGCGCACCTTCATCTCCTCGGAGGACCAGCCGTCCTCGCGCAGCGACCCGGCCCAGGGCACGACGTTGAGCGCCACGGGCTCCGGGAAGGGCCCGGTGTCCTCGCCCACGGCCCGGCGCACGTCCCCGGGGCTGGTGCCCAGTTCGGAGCCCGCCACGAGCTTCAACTGGCGCCGCAGCGTCTCCACGCCGTCACGTCCCGCGCCGCTCACGGCCTGGTACGAGGAGACGATCAGCTCGCGCAGCCCGAACTCGGCGTGCAGCGCGCCGACGGCGACGATCATCGACAGGGTGGTGCAGTTGGGGTTGGCGACGATGCCGCGCGGGCGCACGCGCGCGGTGTGCGGATTGACCTCGGGGACGACGAGCGGCACGTCCGGGTCCATCCGGAAGGCCGCGGAGTTGTCGACCACGACGACGCCCTTGGCCGCGGCGAGCGGCGCCCACCGCGCGGACACCTCGTCGGGCACGTCGAACATGGCGACGTCGACCCCGTCGAAGACGTCCTCGGACAGCGCGAGGACCTCGACCTGCTCACCGCGCACCGCCAGCTTGCGGCCGGCCGAGCGCGGTGAGGCCACGAGTCGGATCTCGCCCCAGATGTCGGCGTGCTGCGACAGGATCTGGAGCATGACCGTGCCGACGGCCCCGGTCGCCCCGACGACCGCGAGCGTCGGCTTTCGGCTCATCGGCCGGTGCCTCCATAGACCACGGCCTCGTCCGTGTCGGAGTCCAGGCCGAAGGCGGTGTGCACGGCGCGCACGGCCTCGGTGACGTCATCGGCGCGCGTGACGACGGAGATGCGGATCTCGGAGGTCGAGATCAGCTCGATGTTCACGCCCGCGTCGCTGAGGGCCTCGAAGAAGGTCGCCGTGACGCCGGGGTTGGTCTTCATGCCGGCGCCGACGAGGGAGATCTTGGCGATCTGGTCGTCGTAGCGCAGGGAGTCGAAGCCGATGGCCGAGCGGGTCTTCTCCAGGGCGTCGATGGCCTTGCGGCCCTCGTCCTTGGGGAGGGTGAAGGAGATATCGGTCAGGCCCGTCGAGGCGGCCGACACGTTCTGCACGACCATGTCGATGTTGACCTCGGCGTCCGCGATGGCGCGGAAGATCGAGGCGGCCTCGCCCGGCTTGTCCGGCACGCCGACGACCGTGACCTTGGCCTCGGAGGTGTCGTGCGCGACACCGGAGATGATGGCCTGCTCCACCTTGCGGGCTCCTTGCTGTGATTCGTTGCTGACCCAGGTGCCCTGGAGCCCGCTGAAGGACGAGCGCACGTGGATCGGGATGTTGTACCGGCGGGCGTACTCCACGCAGCGGTGGAGCAGCACCTTGGACCCGGAGCTGGCGAGCTCCAGCATGTCCTCGAACGAGATCCAGTCGATCTTCCGCGCCTTCTTGACCACGCGGGGGTCGGCGGTGAAGACACCGTCGACGTCCGTGTAGATCTCGCAGACCTCGGCGTCGAGGGCGGCGGCGAGGGCGACGGCGGTCGTGTCCGACCCGCCGCGGCCCAGCGTGGTGATGTTCTTGCCCTCCTGGCTGACGCCCTGGAACCCGGCGACGATGGCGATGTTGCCCTCGTCGATCGAGGTCCTGATCCGCCCGGGGGTGACATCGATGATCCGCGCCTTGTTGTGGACGGAGTCGGTGATGACGCCGGCCTGGCTGCCGGTGAACGACTGCGCCTCGTGGCCCAGGTTTTTGATCGCCATGGCCAGCAGAGCCATGGAGATCCGCTCTCCGGCGGTCAGCAGCATGTCGAATTCGCGTCCGGCAGGGATCGGGGATACCTGTCCGGCGAGATCGATCAACTCATCCGTCGTGTCGCCCATCGCCGACACCACGACGACGACCTGATGGCCGTTCTTCTTGGCGTCGACGATTCTCTTGGCGACCCGCTTGATGCCCTCGGCATCGGCTACGGAGGAGCCTCCGTACTTCTGCACGACAAGGCCCACGTGCGCTCCTCGCTCAATCCGTTGTGCGGTCGGCTCAGTTTAACGAGCGACCGAAATTCGCCTCGCGGATATCACATCGTGAGATGTTCCGCTCACCGCTCGATCACCCCAGGGCATACGTGCCCGCTGGTCGGGTCGTACGTTCCGGTCGCTCGGCTTGGCACATGCCCGCTGTGGAGCACCGCACTCCGGAAAGTGGGGCGGCTCACAGGCGGCCCTAGCGCACCGGCTTGACCGTGTGCAGGCCGAGCGGGCCCGCGATCTCCTCGGCCATGACCCGGCCGGCCGCCTCGGCGAGCGCGTCCTCGGTCAGGTCCTCGTCGGTGTCCAGGCCGTCGAGGTCCTCCAGGGGCTGGTTCAGCCGGACGTGGGCGACCAGGGACTGGAGCGCGCGCAGGGCGGCGGACGCCGTGCCGCCCCAGTTGGAGAAGTACGAGAACTGCCACCACCACAGCGCCTCGACCGTGCGGCCGGCGCGGTAGTGGGCCAGGCCGTGCGAGAGGTCCGCCACGACGTCCGCGAGGTCGTCCGAGATGCGGGCGGGCACGGGCGCCTTGCGGGGCTCGTAGGGGTCGAAGACCTCGGAGTAGACGTCGACCGGCTCCAGGAGCACCGCGAGGCGCTCGCGGAGGTCGTCCACGTCCTGCTCGGGGCCGGGGTCCGGTTCGTACCGCTCCTCGGGGACGATGTCCTCGTGGGCGCCGAGGCGCCCGCCGGCCAGCAGGAGCTGGGAGACCTCCAGGAGGAGGAAGGGGACGGCCGAGTCCGGCTCGGCGCCCGTGGCGACCTCCCTGACCGAGACGATGAAGCTCTCGATCTGGTCGGAGATCTGCACCGCGAAGTCGTCCGGGTTCTGGTTCTCGCTGGTCGCGTGCAGCGTGGCGTCAGACATCTAGGAGTCGTCTCCCCTCGAAAGCGCGGCCCAGGGTGACCTCGTCCGCGTACTCCAGATCTCCCCCGACAGGGAGCCCGCTGGCCAGGCGGGTGACTTTCAGGCCCATGGGCTTGATCATGCGGGCGAGGTACGTCGCCGTGGCCTCGCCCTCCAGGTTCGGGTCCGTCGCCAGGATCAGTTCCGTGACCGTGCCGTCCGCGAGCCTCGCCAGCAGTTCCCGTATCCGCAGGTCGTCCGGGCCGACGCCCTCGATCGGGCTGATCGCCCCGCCGAGCACGTGGTACTTCCCGCGGAACTCGCGGGTCCGCTCGATCGCCACGACGTCCTTGGGCTCCTCGACGACACAGATGACCGAGGGGTCGCGGCGCGGGTCGCGGCAGATGCCGCAGAACTCCTCCTGCGCGACGTTCCCACACGTCGCGCAGAAGCGGACCTTGTCCTTCACCTCCAGCAGGGCGTGCGCGAGGCGGCGCACGTCCGTGGGCTCCGTCTGGAGGATGTGGAAGGCGATCCGCTGCGCGCTCTTGGGACCGACGCCGGGCAGCCTGCCCAACTCGTCGATGAGGTCCTGGACCACGCCTTCGTACAACGGATCGCCTTTCCGAAAGGTCTTGAGGAGACTGCCGACTCTCTACGTACGGTAGATGGCCGAGGGGTTTCTTAGAAGGGAAGGCCCGGGATGCCTCCGCCGCCCAGGCCCTGGGTGAGCGGTCCGAGCTTCTGCTGCTGGAGCGTCTGCGCGTTCTCGTTCGCCGCCTGGACCGCGGCGACCACCAGGTCCGCCAGGGTCTCGGTGTCCTCCGGGTCGACGGCCTTGGGGTCGATCACCAGGCCGCGCAGCTCGCCGGAGCCGGTGACCGTCGCCTTGACGAGGCCGCCGCCCGCCTGGCCGTCGACCTCCGTGCGCGCGAGCTCCTCCTGCGCGGCCGCGAGGTCCTGCTGCATCTTCTGGGCCTGCTGGAGCAGCTGCTGCATGTTGGGCTGGCCACCACCGGGGATCACGATCAGCTCCCTTTCCTACGGGTTCATGGGGCTAGGGGTTCATGGGCGGGGTTTTCCGCTTGAAACGAGCCTACGTGGTCAGGGGTGCCGTCGCCCCAGCACTCTTTCGGGTGAGAACGGCCGACCTCCTATACCTGATCAAGCGCCTCTTCCGGGCGGAAAAGCCGTGAACCGGGGCTCAGGGCCACCCATTGGGCGGTAGGACTTGGGGCACCGCATCGGTACGGAACGTTGCGTCGCCGCAGGAGAACAGTCACGGATCTCGTAGAGGAGTGCCGGGTGAGCCAGCCGGAGATGCAGCCCGAGGGGGTGCCCCCCGAGGGTCAGGGGGCGGGTGCCGGTGCCGGTGCGGGCGGGCGGCGGCTGGGGGATCTGGCCGGGCGGGCCTTTCCGGCGGGCGACTGGGGCGAGCCCGCCGTGCGCCTGGACGAGCTGTACCGCTGGGTGGAGCGCAGCGCCCTGGAGACGGCGCAGTGGTATCTCACCGATCGCGGCCACAAGCGGCGCGGGGCGCGCCTGCTGCGGGCGGGCGCCGCGCTGGGCGGCGTGGGCGCGGGCGTGCTGCCGCTGCTCGATCTGGCCGGAGCGGTGGCGGGGGTGGCCACCTGGGGGTTCGTGGCGCTGCTCGCCGGGGTGGCGTGCGTGGGGTGCGACCGGTTCTTCGGGCTCACGTCGGGCTGGATGCGGGACGTGGCCACCGCGCAGGCCGTGCAGCGGCGGTTGCAGGCGTTCCAGTTCGACTGGGCGTCGGAGAGCGTGCGCGAGGTGCTCGGGCCGACGGACGGCACGGCCGGGGAGGCGGCGGAGCGGTGCCTCGGGGTGCTGCGGAAGTTCTCCGAGGACCTGGCGGAGCTGGTGCGCGTGGAGACCTCGGACTGGATGGTGGAGTTCCGGGCCGGCCCCGTGCCGCTGGTCATGCAGGCGATGGTGCCCGGGGTGCCGCCCCGGGAGGTCCATGCCGTGCCGGGGCGGTTCCCGCTGCCGCCCGGGGCGCGGCCGAACATGCCGCGCCAGCGGCCGCCGGAGCCCCGGTAGTGCCCGGGGCCCCTTGTTCTCGGCGTTCTCGGCGTTCTCGGCGTTCTCGGCGGCTCGTGTCCTGTGCTCGGCGGCTTGGCGCGCTCAGCTGTAGATGATCATCGAGCCCTGGGCGAGGCTGCGGGTCGTGGCCGCGTGCAGGCCCAGCCAGACATGGCGTTCCCGGGCGAAGGGGCTCGCGTCCGCGGGGGCGGGCGCCGCCGGTTCCTCCAGGGCGGTCGGCGCCGCGGGCGGCATCGGGGCCTGGGGAGGGTTCGCCGGGTCTATGCCGATCGACGGGGCGACGAACTCCAGCTCGCGCAGGAGCGCCTGCGAGGAGCCCAGCGGGCCGCCCCCGGCGAGCAGCTCGTCGTTCGACAGCGGCGCCGGGAAGTCCACCGGGACGTACGCGCCGGCGTGGTCGTAGTGCCAGACCAGGTGCGACTGCTGGGCCGTGGCGTCGAACATCTCCAGGAGCTGCTCGTAGTCACCGCCCAGCGCGTCCACCGGCGTGACCTCCAGGCCGCAGATCCGCAGGAGGTAGGCGCGGCGCAGGAAGTGCAGCGCGTCGTAGTCGAAACCCGCGACCGGGGCGACGTCGCCGGACAGGCCCGGCATGTACGCGAAGACGGGGACGGACGGCAGACCGGCCGCGTGGAGCGCCTTGTCGTAGGCGGCGATCTCTTCCGCGAAGGGGTTGTCGGGGCTGTGGCACAACACGTCGACGAGCGGGACCAGCCACAGGTCGCAGGCCAAGAAGACTCCTCGGGTCGGATCGGGGTACGCCTGTATGTCCAGGTATGTACGTACGGACGCACCTGTGTGTGCGTAGCTGTGCGTTGCCTCGCGTGCTGGCAGCGTAGTGCCGCCCCCCGGCCGCTAGCTGCCCCCGTGCGCGTTCCGGTCGCCGCGGTCGGTGCTCTCGTACAGGTCCCATACCCACACACCGTCGACCCACCGCGCCGGCCGTCCGACGAGTGCCTCGACGGTCGTGCGCAGGGCCGCGTCGTGCTGCTGCGGGGGCAGGACGAGGACGCCCGCGCGCCAGAACTCCAGATCGGCGCGGGCCGCCTCGCGCCAGGCCGGGGTGATCTTCGGGACGCGGCCCGTGTCGGCGACGTGGCGCAGGAGGTTGGAGGTGTTGCGAGGCACGGGGCCGTAGATGCCGACGCGGTCCGGGCCCCAGGGGCCGTTGAAGTAGCCGCCGGGCAGGCGGAAGCCGAGGCCGGCGACGGTCTGCCAGTGCAGGGCCTCCGCGTGGGCCGCGTCGGGCACCGGGATCGGTACGAGCGTCTCGTCCGCGCCGAGGTGGGCGCGCCAGGTGCCCCGCGCGATGAACGGCGGCACCTCGGCCCGGTCCACGGCGTCGAGCGGCACGGGCACGATCGGCAGCAGGGCGAGGGCGACGGCGGCGAGACCCGCGTACCGGGCGGATCGCGGGCCGCCCGCCCGGGGTGCCAGCAGGCGGTCGAGCGCCAGCGCGAGCAGCATGCCGAGCGCCGGGGCGCACACCATCGCCACGCGCCCCTCGATGACGGACTCGAAGAGCGGGCGGTGCCGGATCGCCGCCCACGGGCCCGGCAGGACGATGTCGGTCAGCGGGATCCGGAACTTCGGGCCGAGCGAGAGCAACGCCGCCCCGAGCGCGGTGCAGGCGAGCGCCTTGACCACCGCCCGCTCCCCCATGCGTACGACGATCGCGAAGGCCAGGGCGGTGAGGGGCCACCCGTAGAAGGCGTTCTGCTCGGTGCGGTTCAGGGCGAGGGCGTCGGCGCTCTCGGCGGCGCCCGCGAGGGAGCGCTCCGCGAAGGCGACGAACGCGAGCGGGCTGTTGCCCGCGCCGTCGCCGTGCAGCACGCTCTGATAGCTCTGGGCGCCGAAGAACTGCCAGTACAGGGGGTAGGCGACCAGCGGGAGGGCGACGGCCAGGGCCACGCCGACGCCCCGGGCGAGCGGGCGCCAGGACCGCCGCGCCACGTCCCTGCGGGCGAGTGCGTAGGCGAGGGCGAACAGCAGCATGCCGAGCGCGGCGAGCAGCAGCGGTTCCTCGCCGAGGAAGATCTGATACGCCGTGAACAGGCCGAGGACGACTCCGTCGCGTACGACCCTGGTGCCCTCGCACAGCCGCAGCGCCCTGTCGATGATCAGCGGGATCATGAACAGGACGATGAAGTTCGGGTGGGCGGTGGCGTGGCTGACCATCGGGGGCGCGAAGGCCGCGAGGGCCGCGCCGACGGCGGCCGCGCCCCGGTGGGCGACCAGCCGCCGGCGGATCAGCCAGTACCAGGCGACGGCGGTGGCGGCCAGGCCGCCGGTCATCGCCATGTTCAGGGCGAACGCCGGGCCCAGGAGCCAGGTCACGGGGGCCAGCGGGACGGAGAGGCCGAGCATGACCGTGTTGGCCATGAGGTTCACGCCGTCCGGGAAGTTCTGGAGGGTGGTGAAGAGCGGGTTGTGCAGGTGGCGGACGTTGTCCGCCGTCACCGCGAAGAACCACTCCCACTGGTTCTGGTCCTGCATGGAGTCCGGGATGTAGCGGTGGGCCGGCGAGATCCAGCGCTGTGCGTACAGGACGACCGACAGGATCAGGAAGAGGAGCGCGACCAGGACGTCCGCGCGGTGCGGGGTGCGAGGGCCGCGGCGGCGGGTCGCGTCCTGGCTCGCGCGCCGGGGGCGGATCGCGCGGGCCTTGAGGAGGGTCAGTTCGGCGAGGACCTTGACGTAGTCCAGCGGGCGGACCTTCGAGCCCTCCTGGTGGGACCAGCGCACGGGCACCTCGGCGACCGGCCAGCCCGCCCGGCGGAAGTACTGGAGTATCTCGACGTCTATGCCCCAGCCGCGCAGCCGGGAGGCGGCGAAGGCCTCGCGGGCGCGGTCGCCGTCGAAGAGCTTGAAGCCGCACTGGGTGTCGCGGACTCCGGGGACGGCGACCGAGCGTATGAGGAAGTTGCCGGTCCGGCCGAGCAGCTCGCGCAGGCGGTGCTGGTGGGCGCCGATGGTGGCGCCCGGCCGGGCGCGGGAGCCGATCGCCGCGGTGTGGCCGTCCGCGAGCGCCTTGTCGAGGTGGTCCAGCTCCGCGATGGGCGCGGCGAGGTCGGCGTCGGTGATCAGGACGCGGCGGCCCCGGGAGGCCAGGACGCCCAGGCGCAGGGCGTGGCCCTTGCCCTGGTTGCGCTCCGCGCGGATCAGGCGGACGCGGGGGTCGGCGGTGGCGGCCTCGGCGGCGATCTCGGCGGTGCGGTCGGTGGAGCCGTCGTCCACGACGATCAGTTCCCATGTGGGGTCGTCGGGGGTGCGCTTGGCCGGGGCGGGGCGGGCGTCTGCGGTGGGGCTGTGGGGGCTGGCGGGGCGTTCGTCCGTGGCGGGGGCCTCGTGACTGGCGGGGCTTTCGTTCCGGTGGAGCGTGTCGAGGTGGGTTCTTATGGCCGTGAGGGTGGGGGCGAGGCGGTGCTCCTCGTTGTACGCGGGGACGACGACCGTCAGGTCGTGGGTGCTCATGCCGCGGCCAGCCGCTCTATCAGGGACAAGGAGTGCGCGTTGTACTCCCTGACGATGACGTGCGCGGCGGCGGGCTCGCGGCGGGCGAGGGCGTCGACCAGCTCCGTGTGCCGGGACCACAGCGCGCCGCGCAGCTCGCCGCCGCCCTCCTCGCTCCAGCGGCGCAGGTGGGTGACGGCGCAGACCCAGGACTTCACGCGCAGGCGGTGCAGGAAGTCGGAGAGGTGGGGGTTGCCGAAGAGGGCGCTCAGCTCGCGCCAGAAGCGCAGGTCGTAGCCGATCAGGACGTTCAGGTCGCCCGCGCAGGCCGCGCGGGCCGCCTCCTCGCCCCTGCGGCGTACGGAGAGCAGCGCGTCGCTCATGTCGCCGCGGGCGTCGCCGTGCCGCGCCAGGTCGCGGAACATGCCGTCGGCTATCAGGCCCCGGGCCTCCAGCATGCGGCGGTAGTCGTCCAGGGTGTGCTCGTGGACGCGGAAGCCGCGGTGCTGGTCGGCGTCCAGGAGGCCCTGCGCCGTGAGGTTCACCAGGGCCTCGCGTACGGGGGTCGCGGAGACGCCGTACTGCTCGGCGATCTCCTTGACCGTGAACTCCTGGCCGGGCTCCAGGCGGCCGGCGAGGACCTCGTCGCGCAGGGCGTCGGCGATCTGCTGGCGCAGAGTGCTGCGGATGACGGCGGGGCCGTCGGTGCCGGGCATCTGGGTTCCCCCACGGAGTCTGGCGTGGTCGCCTGGTGCGGTCGTCTTTCCTGGCCCTTTGGGAGGGCGTGGGCACGTCAGACTACGCGGTGGGGGTCCGGCCTGCCGTCGGCTGGCATCCGGGTGCCTGGTCGGCCCCGGGCGGGTGTTTCCCACCCACCCGCCCGTTGCTCCGGGTCCAGGGGTGGGCGGGTGGGGTTTTTCCCGGGGGCCGGGGTCAGGCCGTGTGGGCGTCCGCTGCTGTCAGTGCCGTGTCCAGTGCCGCGAGGCCCTCCTTCGCCTCCTGTTCCGTGATGGTGCACGGCGGCACCACATGGGTGCGGTTCATGTTGATGAACGGCCACAGGCCGTTCTTCTTCGCGGCGGCGCCGAACGCCGCCATGGGGGCGTTCGCCTCACCGGTGGCGTTGTAGGGCACCAGCGGTTCGCGGGTCTCCCTGTTCTTCACCAGCTCCAGCGCCCAGAACATGCCGACGCCCCGCACCTCGCCCACGCTCGGGTGCCGCTCGGCCAGTTCCGCGAGGCCGGGGCCGATGACCTCGGCGCCCATGCGGGCCGCGTTGGCGACGACGCCCTCGTCCGCCATGACGTTGAGCGTCGCGACCGCCGCGGCGCAGGCCAGCGGGTGACCGGAGTACGTGAGTCCGCCCGGGTAGGGGCGCCGGGCGAACGTCTCCGCGATCGCGCCGGAGATCGCCACACCGCCCAGCGGGACGTACCCGGAGTTGACGCCCTTGGCGAAGGTCAGCAGGTCCGGCACCACGCCCTCGAAGTGGTCCACGGCGAACCACTCGCCGGTGCGGCCGAAGCCCGCCATGACCTCGTCCAGGATGAAGACGATGCCGTACCGGTCGCAGATCTCGCGGACGCCCGCGAGGTAGCCGGGCGGCGGCGTCATGATGCCCGCCGTGCCGGGGATCGTCTCCAGGATGATCGCGGCGACCGTCTGCGGGCCCTCGAAGACGATCGTGTCCTCCAGGTGCTGGAGGGCCCGCTCGCACTCCTGCCGCTCGTTCTCCGCGTAGAAGCGGGAGCGGTACAGGAACGGCGCCCAGAAGCGGACGACGCCCGCCGAGCCGCTGTCGGAGGCCCAGCGGCGCGGGTCGCCGGTGAGGTTGATCGCCTGCTGGGTGCCGCCGTGGTACGAGCGGTACGCGGAGAGGACCTTCGCGCGGCCCGTGTGCAGACGGGCCATGCGGACGGCGTGCTCGACGGCGTCGGCGCCGCCGTTGGTGAAGAAGATCTTGTCCAGGTCGCCGGGGGTCCGCTGGGCGATGAGGCGTGCGGCCTCGGAGCGGGCCTCGACGGCGAAGGCGGGCGCGAACGTCGTCATCGTCGCCGCCTGCTCCTGGATCGCGGCGACGACCTTCGGGTGCTGGTAGCCGATGTTGGTGAAGACGAGGCCACTGGTGAAGTCGAGGAAGCGGTTCCCGTCGTAGTCCCAGAAGTACGAGCCTTCGGCACCGGCGACGGCCGGCGGGTCGATGAGCTCCTGCGCGGACCAGGAGTGGAAGACGTGGGCGCGGTCAGCGGCCTTCACGGCGGCGCCGACCTGCGGGTTCGGCTGAGGGGTCATGGGGCCGAGGGTAGATGTCCGCCCAGTGGACACGACATGGGCGTCCTGTCTGACGTGAGAAGCGGAACCCGACACTGTGTCGCATGGCGGTGGCCGGGGGCGATGGCCGGGGCGGTGGCGGGGCCAAGGCCAGGGGGCGGTGGCGGGGCCAAGGCCGGGGGGCGGTGGCGGGGGCGGTGTCCGGCGCGGTGGCCTATGGCCGCAGCGCGGGCGTCACGCTCCCCCTCACCTCCCCGCCCGTGCCCCGCGCGGAAACGCCGTCCGTGCCGCCCGGGCCCATCTGCCGCTCCCCAGCTCGGGGCGGACCGCCGCGTATCCCCCGCAGTACTTCGTGAAGTCGGCCACCCGCACCCCGAACCGGTGCAGCACCCGGTCGGCGTCGGTCAGGTGCCCCTCGTTCCTGGTCTTGGTCTCGACGAGGACGAGCCCGCTGTCGGCGGCGGCCGTGCGGCCCGTCGCGGTGTCCCGGACGACCAGCCCCGCGTCGCAGGTGACGCGCTGCCCGTCGGCGACGAACGTGGCCCGCTGGTAGTCGGTCACGAGCGAGCGGACCAGGCCGTGCGGGGCCTCGATGTCGTACGAGCCGCGCAGCACGCCGACGAGGAAGCCCTGCCGCGCCTCGTCCAGGGCGTGGTCGGCGCCTTCGAGCCGCTGGCGGTGCTTGACGGTCTCGCCCCGGCCGCCCTTCAGCTTGATCT
The DNA here is from genome assembly GCF_055575715.1 of Streptomyces sp. NPDC034037. Classification (NCBI taxonomy): domain Bacteria; kingdom Bacillati; phylum Actinomycetota; class Actinomycetes; order Kitasatosporales; family Streptomycetaceae; genus Streptomyces; species Streptomyces sp. NPDC034037. The sequence goes on from NZ_JBVISC010000005.1 coordinate 233,953, forward strand.
CGAACTGCCGCTCGCCGCTGTCGCGGTAGACCCGTTCGCGGATGCGGTAGCGGGGTCGCCGGCCCTGCCGGTGGTCGTGGAAGGTGCCCAGCTCGGGGGTGTCGTAGTACGTCGAGTGGTAGCGAAAGCAGCGTTTGCCGCCGATGCTGAGCGCCCGGAAGGGGCCGCGGGGCCGCCGGGGGTCGGTCAGCAGCGCCGCGAGGTCCTCGAAGATCTCGACGGGCACGAGGTAGCTGTTGTCGTGGCGGGCGAGCAGCTGCGCGTGGGCGTTCACCTCGTCCAGCGCGATGGGGTGCGCGGCGAGCGCGGCGCGGGCGATGGCGCGTACGGCGGGGTTCACACGGTCTCCTTCGGGCGGCTGGGGGCGATCGTGCGGGACCGGGTCGTGCGGTGTCGTCGCGGTTCCTCGTCGGGGCGTCGGGGCGTCGGGCGGTTTTCTTCTGAACTCCCCGAACGGTATCGAAGGTTCCGACTGACGGAAGTGGACTTCCGTAAACATGCGTACGTGGCCTGGCGTAGGTGCGGTTCCCGGTGAGGTGGGGGTCGGATCCAGGGGCCGTCCGGTGAGGGGAGTCGCCACGGCGCGGGCGCCGGTCGTCTCACGGATGTGTCACAGATTCCGTCGACGGCTGCGGAGAAAGCGCCCATGATGTGGGCTCTACGTAGGTGGGACCTCGTCTGATGGACCGTATGGACGGCCCGTAGAGTTCTCACCCTGTTGCACACCAATGGGGGAGGTCGGTGCGGCGATGGAAAAGCTCGGTCCCGGAGATCCGCAGCGGATCGGCGCGTATCGGCTGCTGGCGCGGCTCGGCGCGGGCGGCATGGGGCAGGTGTACCTCGCGCGTTCGGGGCGGGGCCGCACGGTCGCGGTGAAGCTGGTGCGCCAAGAGCTCGCCGAGCAGGAGGAGTTCAGGAACCGCTTCCGGCAGGAGGTGCGGGCCGCGCGGCGGGTCGGCGGCGCGTGGACGGCGCCCGTCCTGGACGCGGACACCGAGGCCGCCATCCCGTGGGTCGCCACCGGGTACGTGGCCGGGCCCTCGCTGCAGACCGTCGTCTCGCGCGACCACGGTCCGCTGCCCGAGCGGTCCGTGAACATCCTGGCGGCCGGGCTCGCGGGCGCCCTGAAGGACATCCACGCGGCGGGCATCGTCCACCGCGACCTCAAGCCGTCGAACGTGCTGGTCACCATCGACGGCCCGCGCGTCATCGACTTCGGCATCGCCCGCGCCCTGGAGACCGTCACCGACGGTGGCCTCACCCGCACCGGCGCGCTGGTCGGCTCGCCCGGTTTCATGGCGCCCGAGCAGGTGCGCGGGGACCGGATCACGCCGGCCTGCGACGTGTTCTGCCTCGGCTCCGTCCTCGCGTACGCCGCCTCGGGCGCGCTGCCCTTCGGCACGGCCAACAGCGGTGTGCACGCGCTGATGTTCCGCATCGCGCAGGAGGAGCCGGACCTGTCCGGGCTCCCGGAGAACCTGGCCGAGCTGATCGCGCTCTGCCTGCGCAAGGACCCGGCTTCCCGGCCCACTCTCGACGACGTCCTGGAGCGCACGGGCGCGCAGGACACCCTCGGCGCGGAGGGCCGCACGCGCGATCCCTGGCTGCCGGGCGCCCTCGTCGCCCAACTCGGGCGGCACGCCGTGCAGTTGCTGGACGCGGAGGACCCGGACGAGCCCCGGGTGGCGACCGTCGTGGCCACGGAGGGGTCCCCCGACGCCGCAGCGGACGGTGCGGACGGGTCCAGAGATAGAGCCGCCGGTTCGCCGGACCGTGCGGGATCGTCGGACGGGCCCCCGGCCCGCTCCCCCGAGGCGAGGGCCGACGGCGCGGGCGCGGCCGTGTCCGCGGCGGCCGCAGCGGCAGCCGCGGCGGCAGCGGCCTCCGGTGGGGCGGCGGCCGGTGGCGGGGCCACTCCCCCGCCCCCCGGCGCGCCCGGCGCCGCGCCGCTCGACCATCTGCCCACCATGGTCGGGGGCCAGGCCCCGCCGCACACGCCCACTCCGCCGCCCATGCCGCCGGCGGGCGCCCCGGCGTACGGCTATCCCCAGCAGGCACACCAGCAGGCACACCAGCACCCGCAGCCCGGCGCCTACGGCTACCCGCAGCAGCCCCCGGCCGGCTTCGGCCCGACGCCGCCCTACGGTCCGGGCATGTACACCCCGCTGCCCGTGCCGCAGAACGAACCGGCGCGCCGCAGCGGCCGTTCGAGCGCCGCGCTGATCGTCGTCGCGTTGATAGTGGCCATCGGGGCGGGCGGCACCGTCTACGCCGTCATGAACAACAAGGACGACGACACCAAGCGGGGCGACGACGCCAAGAACTCGGCGAGCAGCGGGCCCCGGACCCCGGGCCCCAGTTCCCCGGAGCCGGACCCGTCCACGTCGCCCACCCCCTCCCCCACCGAGGAGGAGGGCACCGTCCCGGACAAGTACGTCGGCACGTGGTCGGGCGGCCTGGACAACAAGTTCGGCCACCACACGCGCAGTCTCACCATCCAGCAGGGCGATACCGGGGACACGGCCCTGTCGCTGGTGGCCGAGGGACCGACGGACGGCGGCGGCACCTACCGCTGCGTCTTCGAGGGCAAGCTGGAGTCCGCGTCCGGCGACCGCCTGCACATCGGGCCCACCGAGATCACGGAGGGGCAGCCGATGTCGGCGTGCACGCCCGGCAAGGCGAGCGTCGTGACGATCCTCGGCAACGGGAAGCTGCGGCGCGCCAACACGGACGGTACGGGGGAGCTGACGTACGACCGGTCGGGCTGAGCGCCCGCCGCGCCTGGGGCGAGACCCCGAGACCTCGCCCCCGTCGCCCTTTACGGCAGCCGGATCGTCCGTACCAGCGGCATGTCCGCGTACAGGCTCGGCTCGGTCGTCACCACGGGCCGGCCGTCCGGCCAGTCAGGCGTCGGCCGGGACAGGTGGACCGCCTGCCCCAGTCGCCACTCGACCCCGTCACGCAGGAGCGCGCCCAGGGCCGAGGCCCCGGCGAAGTCCAACTCGACGATTTCGGCGGCGGGCAACGCGCCCACGTGATCGGCGAGGCCCTTGCGCATCCCGTCGGCCGCCGCGAGGCACAGTGCCGGTACGTAGACGTGCCGGGTCGGCCCGTGTTCGGTGTTGGAGATGAACTGCGAGGCGAGCCGGTTGCCCGACCCCAGGGCGAGCAGGGCGGTCTGGTCGTAGATCACCGCCGTCGACCCGCTCACAGGCTGTCCACGGGCCGACCGGCCTCCAGGTCCTGCCAGACCTTCTCGGCCCTGTCGTGGTCCTCGTCCGTCAGCGTCACGCCGAAGTGCGTCTCGCAGTACGCCTTGGCCTCCTCGTACCGCTTCTGAAGCTCCTCCTTGGTGGGAGTGGCTCCCGCCAGCTCGGCGATCAGGTCGCGCATGGTCATGCCGCGCTCGCGGGCGAGCACCATGAGCCGGTCGCGGACAGCGGGGTCAACCTTGACGGTGGTGTCAGCCATGACGACAGTATACTGACGGTATACCGTCTCGGGCCGCTCCAGTAACGTGGTCATTCCGTTTCCTTTCGGATGGGGGACCCGGCCGCACGGTCGTGGGCCGGGAGTCTTATGGCCGCCGGTCAGGCCAGGAGCGGGGCCGACGCGCCCCGTAGCGCCGCTCTCGCCGCCGCCCCGCCGCGCAGTGCCGCCGCGACGAATCCCGGCTGGCCGGGTGCGCGCCGCTCCTCGCCCGCGCGGGGCGTACGCGGCGGAGGCGCGGGCAGCTTGCGGCGCAGGCGGTCCTTGACCAGCGCGGCCGCCGAGTACACCCGGGACGGCAGCCCCTGCGTCAACGCGGCCCGCACCATCGCGTCGCTCGCGCCGGCCGCCCACCACTCCTCCACGAGCGGCGCGAGGCGGACCGCGTCGGCGGCGCCGAGCGCGAGACGGGGGTCCCGCCTGCCGAGCGAGGCCAGTAGCTGGGCCGCGACGCCCAGCGGTTCGGCGGCGCTCGGGGGTTCGGCGCCGCGCTGCGCCGGCGGCTCCGGGGAGGGAGGTTTTTCTTCCCTGGTCTTTTCTCCCGAAGGGAGAGCGCCCGCCGCCCCGGATGCCGACTCGCCGGGAGCCAGGTTTTGAACTTTTTCCGCGTCACCCTCTGGGGGCTCCTCGTCGTACGGGGCGTCGAACACCTCGTAGACCGTGAAGAGTTGGCCCGTCTCGCGGTCCTTGTGGACGGCCCGCCGCAGATAGCGGGATTCCTCCAGCTCACGCAGGGCGGCGGCGACCCGCATCCGCCCTTCCTTGCGCTGTTCCGCGAGCGAACGGACCGTGGCACGGGCGCCGTTCGGGAGGCTGAGGAGGTACATCAGTACGCCTGCCGCGCACCAGGAGATGGACCTGTCGCGGAGAAGAGAGTTGGCGAAGCTGGAGAACGCGCGCGTGGGCGTCGTACGATGGATGCGCATTTGGAGGTCTTCGCTCCGGGTGTCGAGCCCCCAGGTGTTCCCGCACCGTGGGGGCAACTTCATGCGCCGCCGACCGGCCGCGCCATTGGCGGCGACTCTATGCCCACGCAAAGTGCCGCGCGCAAGTCTGAACTGGCCTTTGTGCAGGTCGCGTTCGTCATCTTCACTCGTGCGAGTTAAGCGCGGTGTGCAGCAGCAGGGTGTGTACGCGGCGGTCCGCGCCGCTGGGGCGGTAGCGCCAACTCAGGGGCCAGGTATGGCCGTCCAGCGCCGGTACCGGTACGTACGACACGTGTCCCGGCGCGGCGGTCAGGCGCGTGACGCCGTCCGGCCACGGCCGGTGCGACGTGCTGCCGACCGGGACGAGGAAGTACACCCCGCGACGCCCGTTCGCCTCCTCCACGATCGGCCCCGGGTCGCCGCCCGTCAGCCGCGCCAGCTCGTCGGCGAGGGCGCGACCCCGGTCGCCGTCGACTCGTACGGCGTCGAACTGGACGCCCGCCTTGCGGAGTTGGAGGCCGGTCGCCGGAATCCAGTCGGCCTGCGCGTTGTGCGTGTTCATGGGTTCAGCCAAGCGGCGCGAGGATAGCTTTTCCATGACTCTGAGTCGACTGCCGCGCACGGTCGGAAACGGGCCGAGCGGGGTTGAGACCGGTTGAGATCGGTTGAGATCCGGTGAGTTCGGAATACTTTCGGAGGTGACCTCGATGGCGCGGTCCGCGAACAAGGACGAGGCGGGCGGCGTGACCCACCTCGTCGCCGCCCTGGCCAGGGCCCTGCGGGAGCAGCAGCGGCTCTCCCAGACCGAGGTGGGCGCGATGACCGGTTACACCGGATCGGCGATCAGCGCGATGGAGACGTGCGCGCAGCCGCCGAGTGACCAGATGCTGGTCAAATTGGGGGAGACGATCGGCGCGGGGCTAGGTGTTTTCGAGAAGGCCCGCGAGTACGTCCTGATGGACAAGTACCCGCCTCAGTTCAAGGACTTCTCCCTGATGGAGGCGCAGGCGGTGACGTTGTCCTCGTACCAGACGTACGTTGTGGACGGGCTCTTCCAGAGTGAGGACTACGCCCGCGCGCTGATCGGCGGTGGCTATCCAAAACTGTCCGAGGACAAGGTGGAGGAGCTGGTCGAGGCTCGCATGGCCCGCCGAGCCCTCTTCGACCGGCAGCCGACCGCGATGATCGAGCTGATCCTCGACGAGTCCGTGCTGCGGCGGCCCTTCGGGAGCTGGGACATCCTGCGCGGGCAGCTCCGCTCGCTGGCCGAGGACGCGCAGCGGGACAACGTCAACGTGCAGGTGTTGCCCCTGGAGCGCGGATTGCGTGGTGCACACGCCGGCGATCGTGGCCCCATGATCCTGGTGGAAACGGAGGAGCACCACCACGTGGTCTATCTGGAGATCGAGGATGAAAGCCAGCTCGTCAGCGATGCCGTCAAGGTGTCCCAACTCTCCCACCGCTATGCGAAGATCCGTTCACAGGCTCTGAGCCCGGACGACTCGCTGAGCCTCATCGAGCGGTTGGCAGGAGAAGAGCGCAAATGAGCAGCACTCTGCGGTGGTTCAAGTCGAGCTACAGCGACGGCGGTGGGGGCAACTGCCTGGAAGCCGCCTACGAGTGGCGCAAGTCGAGTTACAGCGACAGCGGTGGCGGCCAATGCGTCGAGGTCGCCCCCTGCCCCCGCGCCCCCGGCGCGACCACGCACGTCCGGGATTCCAAGAATCCCGGGGGGCCCTCCCTCGCCGTCTCGGCGGGGGCCTGGGCCGCGTTCGTCTCCTGGGCCGAGTAGCGCTCCCCCGCGCGGGGGAGGCGGACCGGCCACGGAGGTGATCCGCCGCGCCGCGCTCGCCGCGAGGCTGGAGGCATGACCACCGCAGCCGCACACCAGCGCCCCGCCCGCACCGTCGCCGCCCCGGCGTCCGCCTGGACCGTCCGGGCCGCCCGCTCCCTCTCCCTGCTCGCCCTGCCCGTCTGCGTGTGGCGGCTGCCGTTCGCCTTCGGGTACGGGATGGGCGGGGCAGCCCCGGATCCGGCGTGGTGGAACACGCCCTACGTGCTCGGGCTGAGCCTGCTCACCGAACTCGCCGCGCTGCTGGGCCTCGGCCTCGTACGCCCCTGGGGCGAGGTCTTCCCGGCCTGGCTCCCCCGCCTCGGCGGGCGCCGCGTTCCGCCCGCCGCCGTGATCGTGCCCGGGGCCCTCGCGGGGCTGCTCTTCAGTGCGCTGTGCGCCGACTGGCTCCGCCTGGCCTGCACCCAGGGTCCGGACGCCTGGCCCTACGCCGACGGCTGGAACGTCCTCGCCATGACGGTGAGCGGGCTGATGACGCTGTGGGGGCCGCTGCTGCTCGCTCTTACGTTCGCGTACTACCGGCGCCGGCGGTAGGCGCCGAGGAGCGGTCCTGTCAGGTGCGGTAGCGGGGGAAGTCGCCGGTTTCTACCGACCAGGCGCCCATCTGTACGGTGTCGCCGAACTTGTAGCGACGCGTGTCCCCGTAACGGGGCTCCCCGGCGGACGTGTCAGGCTCGGAGTGCACGGTGATCGTGCCGTCCCGGGGGTCGATGATCACGTAGACGGGAATGCCCATGCGGGGGTAGTCGCGGAGTTTGGTGACGTAGTCGCGGCCCGGGTCCGAGGGGGATACGACCTCGACGGCGATGGATACGTCGGGGGCGAACACGGCGAAGTCCTCGGGCTGCCCATCGCGGGCCTCGCGTGTCAGGACCAACAGGTCTGCCGTCCGGCAGAGACCGAGGTCGGGACGGTGCACTCGATTCTCGGCGAGGGCGACCGCGTCACCATCCTGGCTCCGGATCTGGAAGCCGATCTCCATCACGAGCTCGCCATGCGGGTTGGAGGGGGACATCATGTGGACGGTGATCTCCTGGTTCGTGATGTCTGCCCGCGCCACGCGGCCACGGTTCTCCGCCACGGCCTCGTACTCCTCGGCCAATTCCATGAGCTGCCGATACGTGACCGTCGGCTTGATCGACTCCACCGGCTGCGCGCTCATCGGGCTACTCCTCGCTCGGGCATGACGGAGATGCTCTCCCACCGTAGCGCCGCTCGCTGTCATGTCCGTCAGTCTTCCGGGCAAGGCAAAGGGGTGGGTCGCGTTGATGTGCGACCCACCCCTAAGAGTGAGCTGAGCCCCGTTCGCGGGGCGGGCGGATCAGACGAAGGAGTTGATCTCGATCGTCTCCGTGCGGCCCGGGCCCACGCCGATCGCGGAGATCGGGGCGCCGGACATCTCCTCCAGCGCCTTCACGTAGGCCTGCGCGTTCTTCGGCAGGTCCGAGAAGGTCTGGGCCTTGGTGATGTCCTCGGACCAGCCCGGCAGCATCTCGTAGATCGGCTTCGCGTGGTGGAAGTCGGTCTGCGAGTAGGGGAGTTCCTCCACGCGCTTTCCGTCGATCTCGTACGCCACGCAGACCGGGATCTGCTCCCAGCCGGTGAGGACGTCGAGCTTGGTCAGGAAGAAGTCCGTCAGGCCGTTCACGCGGGTCGCGTAGCGGGCGATCGGGGCGTCGAACCAGCCGCAGCGGCGGTCACGACCGGTCGTCACACCGCGCTCGCCGCCGATGCGGCGCAGGTCCTCGCCGTCCTGGTCGAACAGCTCGGTCGGGAACGGGCCCGCGCCGACCCGCGTCGTGTACGCCTTGAGGATGCCGATGACCCGGCTGATCTTCGTCGGGCCCACGCCGGTGCCCGTGCAGGCGCCGCCGGCGGTCGGGTTCGACGAGGTGACGAAGGGGTACGTGCCGTGGTCCACGTCCAGGAGCGTGCCCTGGCCGCCCTCGAAGAGGACGACCTTGTCCTCGTCCAGCGCGTTGTTCAGGATCAGGGTGGTGTCGGCGACGTACCGCTTGATGTTCTCGCCGTGCTCCAGGAGCTGCTCCACGATCTGCTCCGCCTCGATCGCGCGGCGGTTGTAGAGCTTCGTGAGGAGCTGGTTCTTGATCTCCAGGGCCGCTTCGACCTTCTGCTGAAGGATCGACTCGTCGTAGAGGTCCTGCACGCGGATGCCGGTGCGGTTGATCTTGTCGGCGTACGTCGGGCCGATGCCGCGCCCGGTCGTGCCGATCTTGCGCTTGCCGAGGAAGCGTTCCGTCACCTTGTCGACCGTCACGTTGTACGGCGTGATGATGTGGGCGTTTCCGCTGATCAGAAGCTTCGACGTGTCGACGCCGCGCTCGTTCAGACCGCTCAGCTCGGAGAGCAGGACCGACGGGTCGACGACGACTCCGTTGCCGATGACCGGGACACAGTCCGGGGAGAGGATCCCGGAAGGGAGGAGATGCAGTGCGTACTTCTGGTCGCCGACGACGACCGTGTGGCCGGCGTTGTTGCCGCCCTGGTATCGCACTACATAGTCCACGGAGCCACCGAGCAGGTCAGTGGCCTTTCCCTTGCCTTCGTCACCCCACTGAGCACCGAGCAGCACAAGTGCGGGCACAGGCGTACACCCCTTCCGGGCGGGGCATGTCCAAGGTCAGGGGCCGTCGCCCCCGTATGGGTGTGGCGTGTACGGCCCGAGTGTGCCTCGGATGCTGCCCCGGAATAGACGAAGCCCCTGGCGCAATAGCGCAAGGGGCTCTTGCACAAAGATGCTACCCGAGGTCTCAAAGAACGGCTAAAAGAAAGGGAGCACGTTGTCGGCTCGCGACCAGCTCCTAGTCGTCATCGACCCGGTCGCCCGACGCGCGGACGGCGAGTCGGTACGCATCGCGAAGGACGTGCTCGGTGCGGGCGCGAACCTGCGGATCTGCCTGCCGGACAGTCCCGAGGACTTCGCGAAAGCGCTGGCCAGGCGGGGTGCGCGGCGGCCGGTGGTGATCGGTGACGACCGTGCGCTGCTGCGGGCCGTCCAGGCCTTGCACCGGGAGCGGGGGCTGGCCCGGGCCACGCTCTCCCTCGTGCCCGTCGGGGCCGCGCAGACGCTCGCGCGGGCGCTCGGGGTGCCCGCCGGGGCGGTCGCTGCGGCGCGGGCCGTCCTGGAAGGGGCCGAGCGGCGGCTGGATCTGCTGGTGGACGAGAGCGATGGGGTGGTGTTGGGGGAGTTGCGGATTCCTCCTGTGGGGGTGGGGGCGGTGCCGGCCTCGGGGGCGGGGGCGGGTGCGGGTGCGCGGGTTGGGCTGTCTCGTCTTTCCGTGGGTGTGTCCCCGGCCGGTGCCGGGGAGGGGCACGCTTGGCTTCGGACCTGTCAGTCCTTCGTACGGACCCTTGCCGCGCGGCCCTCGCGGGTGGCGGCGGTGGCGGGGGCGGGGCCTTCGCGGTTGCGGGTCGAGGCGGATGGGGTCACGTTGATCGACCTGGACCAGCCTGTCGAGGGTGTGCGGATCAGTGCGGGGGAGGGTGGGCTGGCGCGGGTCGAGGTGCGGCCGGTCTCTGTGGGGGCGGAAGCGGGGGCCCTGGGGGTGTGGGCGCGGGCGGTCACCATCTCTGGGGCGGATTTTCGGTTTTGTGCGGATGCGGTGGTGGGGGGGCCTGTTCGTACGCGGACCTGGACGGTTCGGGCGGGGGCGTGGGGGTTGACGTTGCCTCGGTGAGGGGTGGGGGGTGCGGGGGGTTCTTTGGGGGGTTTGCGCAGTTCCCCGCGCCCCTGGAGGGTCGGCCTTGGGGTCGTTGGGTGGGTGCGGGTTCGTTGGGGGGTTTGCGCAGTTCCCCGCGCCCCTGGGGGGTGGGTGGGGCCTGGGCTCGTTGGGTGGGTGCGGGAGCGTTGGGGGGTTTGCGCAGTTCCCCGCGCCCCTGGGGTGGGTCGACCTTGCGCTCGTTAGTCGGGTGCGGGTGCGTTGGGGGGTTTGCGCAGTTCCCCGCGCCCCTGGGGGGGGGTGGGTGGCTGGGGTGCTTGGGTGGGTGCGGGTGCGTTGGGGGTTTGCGCAGTTCCCCGCGCCCCTGGAGGGCTAGGGGGTGGGGTTTGTGGATTGGGCGTGTTGGGTCCAGCCTTCGCGGAACCAGTGCAGGTGGGTCTGCTGGGCCTCGGCCTCTGTGATGATCCGTACGCCCTCCACGCCGGCCTCCTGGATCTTCGTACCCAGTTCGACGAGCAGTCCGCCGAGGAGGAACGCCAGCTCCTCCGGCGTGCAGGCGTGGCCCTCGCCGCGTTCGCCGTCGCGGCGCGGGTGGCCCGACGGTCCCTCCGATTCGTCATTCGGCATGTTCGCGCTCCTTCTGTGCCCTGCTATTCGTCCTGCGGCAGGAACGCCTTCGTGACGCGCACGAAGACCGCCTGCAGTTCCGTCGGCACCCCCATCCGCCGAGCCGCCTCCTCGGGGCTCAGCCGTCGGGGGGCGCCGGTGTCCCCGCCCCGCGGGGCCGTGATCGGCAGGTCTCTCTCGGAGAGGCGTCCCGAGCGGATCAGCATGTCCCGCAGCGGAACGCCCAGCACCGTCGCCAGCCGCCGCATCGTCTCCAGGTCCGGCATGCTCTGCCGCTGCACCAGCCGGCTGACCGCCGCCCGGTGCACACCCGCGTCGTCCGCCAGCTTCGACTTGCCGCCGCCGCGCGGGCTGTCGATGTCGTAGCCGCGCTCGCGCATCACACCCTCGATCCACTCGGCGAACTCCTCCAGTTCATCCGCTCGATTCCGGCCACTGTCCCGGATCTGTCCGTCCTGGTCGCTGCGGGCGCTGGCCCGCGGGCTGGACACCATGTCGTCGCTCTCCCCTCGTCGCAGGGGGAGCGTATCGATCGCGCGCGCACGGACATACGTGCGCGCCAGCGCGTTGCCGGGAAGTTCCGGCGGGGTCCCGCCGGACGTTGCTTTCTGGCCATCCCTCTCGCCACTCCGCTCACTCGCCTCGCCATTTTTAGTTGCGCCTGCGCACACAGCGTGGAACTCTGATCACGCATCGCCCTTTCGAACATACGTTCGCATACCCTGCGGAGGGATTGCGCATGCCTCAACGGACAGCTGTCCCCGCACTTGCTCTGAACAGCGCGTTTCCTCGTACGGAAGCCCCCCTGGACGAAGCTCTCGACTGGCGCAGAGACGCCGCCTGCGTGGACCTCCCCCAGCAGTACGTCTTCACCCGCACCCTGGCCGAGGCCGCGCCGGTATTGCGCGCCTGCAATCAGTGTCCGATCCGGCGCGAGTGCGAGGCCGTCGTCGATCCGTCGCACAGCTGGTTCGACGGCGTCAGCGGCGGGCGGCTCTGGCGCAACGGCCGCGCGGTCAAGCCCCGCAAGCCGGCCGCCGGGAGGCCGTGATGAGCGACGCGAACAGCGCGGTCGACCGCGCCGCCCTCTGGCTCGACTCCCTGCGCCGCCGCTACCCCCTGCTCCTCGCGGAGCTGGTGCCCGGCACCGGACGCACCCTGCGCGAGGTACGCGGTGGCGGACCCGCCGCGTCCGCCGTCGCGCCCGTCCGCCTGTACGTCAGCGACGCCCTGCGCGACATCGGTGACGGCGTGATCGAGCTGGAGGAGGCCGTACGCGACCGGCTCGGCCTGCGCCGCATCTCCGCCGCCCCGGTGCCGGTCCGGCTGCGCCGGCTCGGCGAACTCCTCGACTACGTGGCGGAGTTGCCCGACCTCGCGGCGCACGTCGAGGAGGAGGCGCGCCGGATGGCCCACCGCTGTGCCCGCGCCCTCGGGGATCCCGAGCAGCTGGTGCGGCTCCCCGGACGCTGCCCGGCCTGCGACTGCGTCTCGCTGCGGGCGTTTCCGGAGCGGGGGATCGCGATGTGCGTGAACCCCCCGTGCCGGCACGTGCTCGACGAGGAGACGCCTTGAACACACCGCTGATCTCGGGTGACCTCGCCGCCGACGAGGCCGACGTCTCGCCCGCCACCATCCGCAAGTGGGTGCAGCTCGGCCATCTGAAGGCCGCCGGGCGGCAGGGGCGGCGGTCCCTGTACCGCCTGGAGGACGTCTTCGCCGCCGAGCGTGCCGTCCGCCGCGCACGGGTGGCGGACCGGCCGCCCACGTAAGCCGCGTCAGCCGCGTGAGAGAAACGTAGGAGCGAGGGGCCCCGCACCCGGGAGGTGCGGGGCCCCTCGTGCGTATCGGCAGCGAGCCCCTCGCGTGCTTCGGCGCCGGGGTCAACCCGGGCCCCGTACAAGCCGGTTGCGGGAATCGGGACCCTGGATCACACTTGGAGCAGCGGCAGAGCTGCGCCCCCGGCGAGGGGCGGCGGACCTGCCGCTTCGTGTTGCCCGCACCCGTCCCATCCCCTCCGATGACAGGGAGTGTCCATGTGGCCATCCTGACCTTTCCCGACGCGGAACGGCTCGTCGTCGACTTCCTCAAGAACCGGGCGGAGCTCGCCGGTTCGGACGTCGACAACCGGCCGCCCCCGGGGTTCGACGGCACCCAGAAGGCCGTCCTCGTCTCCCGCGTCGGTGGCGCGTGGGTCGACGACCGGCATCTCGACCAGCCCCTCCTCGACCTGGAGGTCTACGGTCCGGACAAGACCACCGCGCACAGCGTCTCCCTCGCCGCCCGCGCCTGTGTGCTCGAACTGGCCGGCACCTCGTACGGCGGGGCCGTCGTCACCGACGTCACCGAGACGGACGGGCCGCGCTGGCTGCCCGACCACAACCGCCCGGCGGGAAGCCGGTACCTGTCGACGGTCCGGGTGTCGATCCGGCCCCAGTGAGCCCCGGCTTCCCCCTGAGCACCACACGCACCGCACGCAGTTCCAGGCCCTGCCCCATCACGGCGGGGCCTTCGTCGTGTCCGGGACCGTCGTCCCGCGACCAACCGCACCCATCTGAGGAGTACGCATGGCAGGCAACAACGGCAAGGAGATCCGCGTCGCCGGTACCGGACGCGTCCTGATCGCCCCCGCCGGCACCGACGCCCCGGCCAACGCCACCGTCGACTGGGACACCACCAAGTGGACGGACCTCGGTTACACCACGACCGACGGCATCAAGTTCAACAAGAAGGACAAGATCGACCCGGTGGACACCTGGCAGTCGGTGAGCCCGGCGCGGTTCATCTACTCCGACCGCGACCTCACCGTGAAGTTCCAGCTGCTCCAGTTGAACAAGGCGACCCTCGCCTTCTTCATGGGCGGCGGCGAGGTGAAGGCGGTGACCACCGCGCCGGGGACCGTGGTGGAGAACGAGCTCAAGGAGTTCTCGTACGACCTGGCCAACACGCCGACCCCGGACGAGCGGGCGCTCGGCATCGAGTTCGTCGACGGCGCGTCGAAGTACCGCTTCGTGGTGCCGCGCGGCCAGGTCACCGAGACCGAGGAGATCGGCCTGACCCGGACCGGCGCGGTGAAGCTGGGCGTGACCTTCACGGCCCTCGCCAAGGACGACCGGGCTCCGCTGGCCAGCTTCCGCATCAAGGAACTCGCCACGTCCTACGCGTGAGCCGGCCGGGGCACATGTGGCCCGCTCATAACGCCCGCTGACGGCGCGCAATCGGCGGTCGTGCTCGTACGCGACCGCATAGGATCCCCGCGACGCCCGGCCCGTGCCCCCTAGCACGGCCGGGCGTCGCCCTGCCCAAGGAGACAACCGTGGCCGGCTTCAACGTCAACGCCGCCCGCGCCCAGCGCCTCGAAGCGCTCGGTCGGGCCTGGACCTTCGAGCTCGACGCCGAGACCTTCGAGCTGCCGACCGAACTGACCCGCGCCACCGCGCGCGAGCTGCGGGACCTGGACGACAACGACGTGGACGGACTGCTCGAACTGCTTCTGGGCGAGCAGCAGTTCGCCCGCTTCGAGCGTCATGACGTCACGATGCAGGACATCGCGGCGATCCTGGAGGCGTACGGCAAGGAGACCGGGCTCGGCCTGGGGGAAGGCTGAGCCTCGGCGTGTTCGTCGACGAACACGCCGAGGCCCTTGAGGCGGACCTGCTGCGCCACTACGGCCTCGACCTGCTGGACTGGCACCGGGGCCGGCTCTCCTCGCGCCGCCTCGCGCTCCTGATCCGGCACCTGCCCCGGGACAGCGCGGTGGCCCGCGAGACGGAGGGGGAGGCGGCGGAGTGGGCGGTGGGGGACTATCTCCTCGCCCATGTGGTGGACCAACTGGCGGACGCCAACTGGATGTTCGCCACGGTCAACCGGGACGAGGACGCGGATCCCCTGGAGCCGCCGAAGCCGGTGCCGCGGCCGGGTACGGTCGACGTGGCGGCCACCCGGGGCGCCCCTGAGCCCGCCACCGCCCCCGGCACAGGTCCCGGCGCAGGTCCCGGCACCGCCCCGGGCCCCGCCCCCGGGCCCGCGCCCGCGCCCCTCGCGAGGCCGAGCGCCGATCAGCTGGCCGCCTTCTTCTCCTGACGAGCGGAAGCCCGCCCGGCCGTACCGGTCGTCCCCCGTCACCTCCGGCGCAGGGTCACCTTCCACGGGGGCAGGGAGCCCCACCGCAGCGCGCCCCCGTGGCCGCCGCCCACGGCGACGAGTCCCGGGCCCGGGATGACGATCGTGCCGCGGAACTTCCCCGTGTGCTCGATCAGCTTCCTTTCCCCGCGCCCTTGGAAGTCGTAGAGCCAGACGGAACCGTGGCCCTCGAAATCGACGTCCGCTTCTGTCTTTTCCCCGTGGTGGGTGAAGACGCGGGACGTGTTCCCGGCATTCTCCGGCGCCAGCGGGGGCGCGTCCGACAGTTCGCCGAGGGATATGTGCCAGCGCCCCGGCCTGTGCACGCCGTCGGATATGGCGAGCCGGTGGTATTTCGCCGGAATCACCAGGTGGGCCCGGTCCTTTCCCCACCCGGACTCCCCGACGCGTTCCCGGAGGGTGATGCCGCCCTCCGTGCAATCACCGTCGATCGAGAAGCCCCGCCCGAACGCTCTGCCCCAGGCCTCCGCGAGCAGGACCTTTCCGGAGCGAGAAGCCGGTATGTCGAACTCGTCCCTTCCGCGTCCGGAGAAATACCCCGACGAACTATCGGACATTCAGGAACCTTTCGAGAGGAAATGCCAGATGAGCGAAGGTGACGTGAAGCCGATCAAGGACAGGGTGGCAGACCTTGAGAAGCAGATCCAGGAGTTCACGACCAAGTTCGAACACGGCTGGGCCAAAGGCGAAACCGTCGGCGCGGCGGGTGCCGCCACGGGTGCGGCCGCGTCCCTGACCGGTGTCTCGGGCGAGGCCACCCTGCTGTCCGGCGGCTTCAAGCTGGCGAACTTCGAATACGACTTCATGGCCGAGAGGGAGAAGAAGAAGCTCAGGAGTCTGCGCCAGCTGCCGGATCAGCTGGCCGAAGACATCGGTGCCGCCAAACGCCTGGCCAACGAAGGAAAAGAGGCGGCCGGCCGCGTCGACCGACGGGTGAGCGACCTCTCCCGCGACGTCGACCAGAAGCTCCGCCGCAAGGCCGACCTCTCCGAGGTACGGCAGACCAACAGCCGCCAGAACAGTCAGCTCGAAGGGCTGCGGAGCAGTCAGGTCAGCGCGCTGCGCCGCGAGGCCACCCAGGCGAACGCCGCCGTGCAGCACCTGAACGACGAGATCACCCGGCTCAATTCCCGCTTCTGACGCGGCGAGCGAGGAGAAGACACCATGGGACTGAACCAGTCCATAGGAACCGCGGCCACCCAACTGGGGCGGCTGCGCGGGGCGGCCCGCCAAGCCGCGTCCGAGATCGGCACGTTGGGCAAGTCGACCGGGACCGCCGCGAGGTCCGTCGGCAGCCTCGGCCGGCCGGCCGGCACCGCCGCCACCGCCGTCGGCAAGCTCGGCACGTCCTCCGGGACCGCCGCCACCGCCGTGGGACGGCTGCGCACCTCCGCCAACAACAGCGGCGGCGCCGTACGCCAACTGAACACCGGCCTGCGGACCGCCGACGGATCCCTCTCCAAGGCCCGCAAGGGAAGCGACGGCTTCAAGAAGGCCCTGGACGGGCTGCGCGGCGCCGCCAACCGCACCAAGACCGCCCTGCGCGACGTGCAGCGCCAGGCCGACGCCGTCGAGAAGTCCGTCGGCAAGGCCGGCAAGAACGCCGACAAGGGCGGCAAGTCCATGGGCGGGCTCGGCAAGGGCCTCAAGGGGGCGAGCGTGGCCCAGAAGGGGCTGAACCTCGCCATGGCGGCCAGCCCGTTCGGGCTGATCATGACCCTGGCCGCCCCGCTGATCGCCCAGTTCGTGAACATGGACAAGGTCACCGCCGCCCTCAAGCGGGGCATGACCGCCGCCTGGAGCGGCATCAAGTCCGGCACCCGCTCGGCCGTCGACTTCATCAAGCCGCTGGTCAAGGGCCTCGGCAACCTCATCCTGGCCCCCATCCAAGGGCTGGCGGGCGCCCTGAACGGGGTGTTCGGCGTCCTCGCCGGGATCAAGATCTCCATCCCGAGCTGGGTGCCGAAATGGGGCGGCAAGTCCTTCGGGTTCCCGCGCCTGCACGTGCCCGTCCCGCACCTCGCCCAGGGCGGCGTCGTGCGGGCGCGGAGCGGCGGCACCCTCGCCCTCGTCGGTGAGGCCGGCGAATCCGAGGCCGTCATCCCGCTCTCCCGCCTGGAGAGCATGATCGGCCGCGGCGGCGGCAACACCGCCGCCCTGCGCCGCCTCGCCGACGTCATGGAGCGGCTCGCCGAGCGGCCCGTGCACGTCGACGTCGACTCGCAGACCATCGCCCGCGCCGTCTTCGCCGGGCAGCGCGCCCTCGCCCGCAGGTAACCGCGCGGCACGCCGTAGGCCCGTACGCCGCGCATCACATAGAACAGGAGGAGTTCATGGCCAGGAACCTGTGGATCGGAGCCCCCGGCCGGCTCCGGGAAATACGTCAGGCGGCGAAGAGCTGGGAGCGCACCGCCGAGCTGAACGTCACCGAGTTCAAGGCGCTCGAAGGGCGCGTCACCACCTTCGCCCCCACCCGCACCACCCGCCGCCTGAAGTTCTCCTTCGACTGGCTGGAGCCCGGCGACGCCCGGCACCTGGACCGCCTCGCCCGCCGCGTCGGCACCGGCCGAGGCCCGCTCGTCGTGCTCGACCCCGCCGCCGTCAACCTCCTCGACCCCCATCAGGCGGCCGGCCAGTCGGACAGCCCCGGCGGCCGGGACCACTGGTTCACCATGAACGGCGCCGTCGCGCTCGCCCGCGACGCCGACGACCTCACCACCGCCGACTGCCAGGACCCGGCCGCCGCCATCGGCTGGGTGCACGGCACCTGGGCGGGCTGGCCGGTGGTGCCCGGCATGCGGGTGTCCTGGCTCCTGCCGGCCGGCTGGGACCCGGCCACCGTGACCGCCCAGCTGGACTGGAAGGCGGCGGACGGGACGTATCTGAGCACCGCCCACGCCTCCGGGACCTCCGTCACCGGCACCGCCCCGGCGGGCGCCGCCTTCGCGACCCCGGTCGGGCGCCCCGGCGCCACCGGTCTGTTCGGGCTCGCGGGCGCCTGCCTCACCCTCGACGAGGAGCCGGGCGCCGACCCGGGCACGGGGCCCGGCGCCCACCTCCTCGGCGACGGCTGCCCCGCCATGTCCGTCACCGCGTACACCGACGTCCCGGCGGCCCGCCTGCCGTACCGCAACGTCAGCGTCGACCTCGTGGAGGTGCGCCGTGCAGCCTTCTGACGAGGCCCTCGACCACGCCCTGTCCGCCCCCGAGCGCGTCCCCGCCCACTCCACCCGCCTCGGCGGCGAGGAGCTGGGCGGCCAGGTCCAGTCCTGGAAGGTCGAGCGCGCCTACGCCACCGACCTCCCCGAGGCGATGCGGGCCTTCTCCGGCAGCGCGTCCGCCCAGCTCGAAGTGCAGCTGGGCGGCGCCGACGGCGTCCCCGCGCCACGGCTGTACTCGGCCTGGGCGAACCGGGCCACGGGCGACGTCGTACGCCCCGGCCAGTCGGTCGTCCACCGGGCGGGGGCCGCCGGGCGCACCCTGCCCGCCTTCCGCGGCACGGTCCGCTCGCGCGGCGCGGCCTCCGGCAGCGACACCGTCACCGTGCAGGCCCTGGACGGGGCCGAGCGGCTGCGCGGTCCCGCCTCGCTGCCCCGGCCCTACCACGGCTACCTCTACGGCCGCCCGGTGGCCACCGCCACCTGGTGCGTGGACGAACTCCTGCGCCAGGGCGGCATCCACACCTGCCCGCCCCCGCGCGCGCCGCTGGTCGACCAGGACGACACGGCGGACGAGAAGCCGTTCACCGTGCTCTACGCCTCGCTCCACGGCGGCTTCAACTCCACCTACGGCCAGCCGGAGGAGGTGCCGAGCCCGTC
Organism: Streptomyces sp. NPDC034037; assembly: GCF_055575715.1. Classification (NCBI taxonomy): domain Bacteria; kingdom Bacillati; phylum Actinomycetota; class Actinomycetes; order Kitasatosporales; family Streptomycetaceae; genus Streptomyces; species Streptomyces sp. NPDC034037. The sequence goes on from NZ_JBVISC010000005.1 coordinate 252,488, forward strand.
CGCGTACGACTGGATCCAGGAGGGCGCGCCCTTCGAGCTCGCGCTGATGCCGAAGGCCACCGGGCTCACCGCCTCCTGGATGCCGCGCTCGCGGTTCGTCATGCCCGGCAAGGTCTTCCTGGTGGAGTGCTGGGTCAACACGGCGCTCACGCGCGGCAATCTGATCGAGATGTCGGCGGTGTTCGACCAGAGCGGCACCAAGACCGGTTACATCAAGGCGTCGTTCGACATCGCCACGGGCGTCGTCGGCATCACCTCGGGCACCACGGGCGTCGCCGCGCCCACGGTCACCTGGGGCATCGACAAGCTGGCCTCGCTGCGCGGGAACTGGCACCTCGGTTTCCTGGTCGACACGTCCTCGACCGGCACCGTCGTCGCCCCGACCGTGCAGCCGCGCCTCACCGCCCCCGACGGCTCGCTGCGCGTGGGCGGCAAGTACACGTTCACCCAGGAGTCGGCGTTCCAGCCCACCTCGGAGCTGAACCGGATCGACCTGACCACCGACATGGCCGTCGAGTGCCTCCAGGTCACCGACCGGGTGTGGACGGACACGGCGAGCTATCCGGACCAGGAGTGGGAGCCGAAGGGGGGGTGGGTGAAGGGCGCGGTCCTCGACCTGCCCGAACTGCCGCTGTACGACATCCCCAAGGTGTCCGGCTCGCAGTGGGACGTGATCACCGAGATCGCCCGGGCCAGCATGTCCACCGCCGAATTCGACGAACAGGGCGTCTTCCGCTGGCGCGGCCCCTCCCGGTTCACCACGGTGCCGACCGTCCCCGACCTCACCGTCACCACGAACCGGGACATCGCCTCGCTCACGGTCACCGAGGAGATCGACGCCTGCCGCAACCACTGCGAACAGCCCTACCAGGACTGGACCGGCATCAAGGCGCTGCGCGGCGAGGCGGTGGACGACACGGTGGTGCGGGAGATCAAGCCGAACACCGCCGTCGTCGTGCAGTACGCCATGGCCGAGGACGAGAACGACGTCGGACCGCTCCTGGTCGTGGACGACTCCGTCAGCTACGACGGCCACGGCGTGCGGTTCGGCACGGCGAAGACCGGCGGCACCGCGGTCAAGGGCAAGGTGTCGGTGAGCTGCTGGCGGGAGGGGCCGACCTACTTCGTACGGTTCTCCAACCGCGGTACGACCAGCGTGTGGACGGTCACCAAGGACGGCAAGCCGTCCGTGCGCGTCCTGCCCCTGAAGCGGTCGGCCGATCCCAGGCAGCGGTCCTACGCCCGCTGGAACACCACCAGCCAGGAGCACTACGGCAAGCAGCAGTACACGGCGCCCGCCACCGACTGGGTGCAGACGTCCACGGGCGCCGCCGCCCTGTCGAACGCCATGCTCGCCGCCGGCCGCTACCCCGTGCCGCTCCTCGGCGAGGTGGAGATCCTGCACGACCCGCGCGTCCAGCTCGGCGACGTGGTGCGGGTGCGCGACTTCGCGGGCGCCGAACTGGACACCCTCGCCTGGGTGGTGGGCATCCGCACCACGTGCGCCGCGGGCAGCGCCCCGCAGCAGACCCTCACCCTGCGCGGCACCGCGTACAACGGCGCGCCCGCCGACGACGGGCTCACCCCCGACGGCCCGGTGGACCCCGCCCACGGCACGCAGCGGACGTACCAGCGGCTCACCGCCCAGTACGCGACGCTCGACGCCCTCACCACGGCGGCGCTCAGCTACCGGACGCTCCTGACGACGACGGGGGCCACGACATGAACGGGAGCCTCGCCATGAACGAGAGCCTCGCCATGAACGAGGAGGGGAGCCTCCGCATGAACGAGGACGACCCCGACGAGGCCGGGACGGCCGGCACGTACGTGCCGCCGCCCGGGCCCGTGCAGATCGACGACCCCCTCGTGGCGGCCGACGACGAGGGCATGGACCCGAACGAGACGCTGCCGCCGCCGCTCGACGGCTGAGCCCGCCGCGCCACCCCCGGCCCCGTGCCCGTGCCCGCCCCAAGGAGGAATCGAACTCATGGTCGCTCTCACCCCGCTCGGCAGCCTGCCCTACCCGCAGCCCGCCGACAACGCCAACATCCCCGTCCACCTCCAGTCCCTCGCCGAAGCCGTCGACGGCCGCACCGTGCTGCGCTTCGCCGACGCCGCGGCCCGCGACGCGAAGGTGAGCGACCCGATCCCCGGCATGCTCACCTGGCTCAACAACCCCGGCCGCTACTACCACTTCACCGCCGCCCGGCAGTGGGCGCCGCTCGTGCCCGGCCCGGTGCACTGGTTCAGCAACCTCAGCGGTACGACGACCTCGACCGCGTACGTCGAGACCCTCACCGGCGTCACCGAGCCGTTCGCCGTCACCTTCCTCGCCCCGCCGTCCGGCATCGCGCTCCTGACGGTCGGCGCCCGCATCAACAACAGCGCGGCGGGCCTGGCGCACTTCTCGGCCTCCGTGAAGCAGGGCACCAGGGTCGTCTTCGCCGCGGCCGACAACCGCGCGGCCGTCGTCGGCGGCACCAACCCGGTCTCGGCGAGCAGCCAGTTCCCGCTCTCCGGCCTCACCGCGGGCGCCGCCTACACCGTGACCGGCGCCTACCGCACCACCGCCGCCACCGCCACCTTCACCAACCGCTTCCTGACCCTCACCGGCCTGAACTGACACACCCGAGGAGGCCCCCATGGCCACACCTCTGACCCCCGACGCCCTCGTCCGCGCCCTGCGCGGCGAGGGCGTCCGCGTGAGAGAACACGGCGACTGGAGGACGCACAACCGCAACCACAAGGGCCCCTGGGGGCCGGTGCACGGCGTCATGCTGCACCACACCGCCGGCCGCGACAGCCTCGCCGTCTGCCGGCACGGCCTGCCCGACCTGCCCGGCCCGCTGTGCGTCGGCCTGATCGCCAAGGACGGCACGCTCCACCTGGTCGGATACGGCCGCACCAACCACGCCGGCAACGGCTCCAGCGCGGTGCTCGACGCGGTCCGCACCTCGAAGGCACCGCCGTCCCGGCCGGGCCCCGACGCGGTGGACGGCAACGCCCGCTTCTACGGCTTCGAGATCGAGAACCTCGGCACCGGCCGCGACCCCTACCCCGCCGCCCAGCTCGACGCGGTGGAGCGCCTGTCGGCGGCCCTGTGCCGGGCGCACGGCTGGACGGGGGCGAGCGTGATCGCCCACAAGGAGTGGACCCGCAGGAAGATCGACCCGTCCTTCTCCATGCCGGTGATGCGCGGCCGGGTCGCCGCCCGGCTCGGCTCCAGGCCGCCGGGCGACCACACCCCCTCCCCCGCGTACGCGCCGTTCCCCGGCGCGGCGTTCTTCACGGTCGGCCGGCGCGACGCGCTGTGCACGGCGGTCGGCCGCCGCCTGGTCGAGGAGGGCTGCGGACGGTACGAGATGGGGCCCGGGCCCGTGTGGACCGAGGCCGACCGCGCCTCGTACGCCGCCTGGCAGCACAAGCTCGGCTACCGGGGCGGCGCGGCCGACGGGGTGCCGGGGCGGGCCAGCTGGGACCGCCTGCGCGTACCGCGGCCCTGACGGCGGCCGACTCCTGCAAGAAGCACTGCGGAGCGCTGAGGAGCACCGAGGAGAACCCGGGAGAACCGAGGAGAACCATGGAGAAAGACACCACGCGCAGAGCGCTGCGCACCGCCGTACAGGCGCTGTTCACGCTGCTCGCCGCCCTGCCGCTGCTCGCGGCGGACCCGGGCATCGCCGACGTACCGGTGCTCGCGGCCCTCGTCGCCTTCGCCACCGGGCTGAGCCGGCTGATGTCGGTACCGGCCGTCGAGGCGCTGCTGCCCCCGTGGCTGCGCGGGCAGGCGGGCGAGGGGGCGGACGATGGCGGTTGAGACGGGCAGCGTCCCCCTGGAGCTGGAGCGGCTGAGGCGCTCCGTGGACGTGGGGTTCGCGACCACGCGCGGGGATCTGGCGCTCCTGCTGCAGCGGGCCGACCAGACCGACAAGACCCTCTCGGAACACGAGGACCGCCTCGGCGCCCTGGAGCGCAGCCGCTGGCCGCTGCCGTCCCTGGCCGCCATCACGTCGTGCACGGCGCTTGCGGTCACGCTCTGGCAGACCGGCGGCAGATAGCACACCGCCCTCCCGGCGGACCGGACCGCTCGCACGGTCCGGTCCGCCGGTCGACGTGTGGTGCGTGCAAGGTACGCGGTCACACCTCCACGAGCAGTTCCTGGAAGCCGCGGATCACGAAGTTCGGTCTGCGGACCGGTTCCGCGGCGAGGCGCAGGGTGGGGGCCCGGCGCAGCAGGGCCCGGGCCGAGGCGGTGAGTTCCAGGCGGGCCAGGGGGGCGCCGAGGCAGTAGTGGACGCCCGCGCCGAAGGAGATGTGGGGGTTGTCGCGGCGGGCCAGGTCCAGTTCGGCGGGGCGGGTGAAGACGGCCGGGTCGCGGTTGGCGGAGCCGAAGAGGAGCGCCAGCTCGCTGCCGCGCGGGATGCGCACGCCGCCGATCTCGATGTCGTCCAGGACCCAGCGCTCGAACAGCTGGAGCGGGGTGTCGTGGCGCAGCAGTTCCTCGATGGCCGTGGGCAGCAGGCCGGCCGGGTCGGCGCGCAGCTCGGCGAGCCGGTCGGGGTGGCGCAGCAGCGCGTGCCAGCCGTTGACCGTGGCGTTGACGGTCGCCTCGTGTCCCGCGTTCAGGAGCAGCACGCAGGTGGAGATCATCTCCTGTTCGCCGAGCGACCGGCCGTCCTCGTGGGCCGCGATCAGCCCCGAGATCAGGTCGTCCCCCGGGCTCTCGCGGCGGGCGGCGATCAACTCCCGCAGGTAGGCGGAGAATTCGAGGGAGGCGGCGACCGCCCTGGTCGCCGTCTCCGCGGAGGGGCGCAGCTCGTACATCCCGCAGATCGCGGCCGACCAGGGCCGCAGCAGATGCCGGTCGCTCTCCGGGACGCCCAGCAGCTGGGCGATGACCGCGACCGGCAGCGGCTCGGCGACCTTCGCGGCGAGGTCGCCGCCCCCGTCGGCCACCAGCTCGCGCACCAGCTCGTCGGCCAGCTCCTCGACGTAGGGGCGCAGCCGCTCGACCGTGCGGGGCGTGAAGGCCTTGGCGACCAGGCGGCGGATGCGGGGGTGCGCGGGCGCCTCCAGATCGAGGATGCCGTTGTCGTTCAGGACGTGGAACGGCTCGTGCTCGGGCGGCGGGGCGGCGCGGCCGAACTCCTCGTGGGTGAAGCGGTGCAGGTACGTCCGGCCCAGGCGCCGGTCGCGCAGCAGGGCCGAGACGTCCGCGTGGTGCGGGATCAGCCACTGGTCGGTCGGCGCGTGGTGGAGGGCGCGGCCCGCCGCGCGAAGCCGGTCGTACGCCGGCCAGGGGTCGGCCACGAACTCCGGCGCGTCGGGGGTGAAGACCTCGGAGGGATCGAACGGTACGGGCGTCATGGCGCGACGCTATGGGGTCGCCGTGGGGCGCGGACAGACCTCCGGAGGGGGCCGCGACCCGCCCGGAAGTCCGTCAGCCCGGGGTGACCAGCCTCGCCTCGTACGCGAAGACCGCCGCCTGCGTGCGGTCCCGCAGCCCCAGCTTCACCAGGACCCGGCTGACGTGCGTCTTGATCGTGGACTCCGCGACCACCAGGCGCGAGGCGATCTCCGCGTTCGACAGCCCCTGTGCGATCAGCACCAGGACCTCCGTCTCGCGCTCGGTCAGCTCGCCGTACTGCTGCGCCTGGACCGCCGCCGAAAGGCGCGGCGTCTGCGCCATCTTGGAGAACTCGGTGATCAGGCGGCGCGTGACGGTCGGCGCCAGGAGCGCTTCGCCGGAGGCCACCACCCGCACGCCGTCGGCCAGTTGGCGCGCCGAGGCGTCCTTGAGGAGGAACCCGGAGGCTCCCGCGCGCAGCGCCTGGTACACGTACTCGTCCAGGTCGAACGTCGTCAGGACGAGCACCTTCGACGTGCCCTCGGCCGCGACGATCTCCCGGGTCGCGTCGATGCCGTTCAGCTCGGGCATGCGGATGTCCATCAGGACGACGTCGGGGGCCAGTTCGCGCACCCGCTCGACCGCCTCGCGGCCGTTGACCGCCTCCCCGACGACCTCGATGTCGGGCATGGCGCCCAGCAGGACGGAGAAACCCTCGCGGACCATCATCTGGTCGTCCGCGATGAGCACGCGGATCGTCATGCGCTCTCCTCCTTCGCCGCCTCGGGCCGGTCGGCCAAGGGCACCGGCAGGAAGACGGTGACCTCGTACCCGCCCTCGGCCGTCGCCTCCGCCGTCATCTCACCGTTCAGCATGGTGACGCGCTCACGCATGCCGGTGATGCCGTGGCCGGCCCCCGGGGACGGCTTGACCAGGCCGGTCGCCGGGCCGTTGACGACGCGCAGACCGAGGCCGCCCAGGACGTAGCCGACCTCGACGCGGGCCGGGGCGCCGGGCGCGTGGCGCAGGCTGTTGCTCAGGGCCTCCTGCACGATGCGGTACGCCGAGAGCTCCACGCCCTGCGGCAGTTCCCGCACCGCCCCGGTGATCACCTTGTCGACGCTCAGGCCCGCGTCCTGGACGTTGTCCAGGAGGCGGTCGAGGTCGGCGAGGGTGGGCTGCGGGGCGTCCGGCGCCTCGTAGTCCTCCGCCCGTACGACACCGAGGAGGCGGCGCAGCTCGGTCAGCGCCGCCACCGCGTTCTCCCGGATCGTCGCGAACGCCTGCTCCAGCTCGGGCGGCGGGTCCTGCACGCGGTAGGGCGCGGCCTCCGCCTGGATGGCGACCACCGACATGTGGTGCGCGACCACGTCGTGCAGCTCGCGGGCGATGGTGGTGCGCTCCTCCAGGAGCGTGCGCTTGCCGCGCTCGATGGCGGTGACGGTGCGCTGCACCGTGACCTCGCGCTGGGCCTCGCTGCGCACATGGGCGAGGGTGGTGACGAGCAGCGCGAGCGCCGAGCAGAACAGCATCGCCGGGGCGTCGGACCCGGCGTAGCCGTTGGCGCCGAAGTCCAGCAGGGCCTCGGCGGCCAGGGCGTACGCCGCCGTGGCGAGCCACATCCACAGGGCGGTGCGCGGGCGGGTGCGGGCGGCGACCACGACCATCACCACGATGTGCGCGAAGAAGGCCTCGGGCGTCCACGGCCAGCCGTCCCAGGTGTTCCCGAACGCCGCGGTGACCAGCGTCGACGCCAGCGACACCCAGAACGCGCCGACCGGCCTGACCAGCGTCATCAGGACGGCTGCCGCGGGGATCAGGCTGACGGCCACGTAGGGGGCACCACCGCCACCGAGGGCCATCCGGTAGGAGATGAACATGGTGATCAGGGCCGCGGCCACCACCAGGGCGTGACGGCTCCAGACGGCGTACGGGCGTATCCGCTCCGGGAGCAGACGGGCCGCCCCGCCGCCCGCCGGCCTCGGGGGCAGCAGCCGGTAGGCGAAGGCGTCACGGCACAGTGCCTCGCGCAGGCCGCCGAGGACCTCCCGCGCGAAATGGAACTCCGGGCTCTTGGGGCCCTGGCCCCTGAGCTGCTCAGTCGTATCGGTCACGGTGACGACGGTACGGGGGCGCCGGGCCCGGGTCGTCCACAGCGAGAGGGGTTCCGCGGGGTCCGTCGCAGGTACTACACGCGGGCCCGACACGCCGCCCCGAGGCCCCCGAGGCCCCCCGAGGCCCCGCTCTCACCGGTGCCCGGAAGGCCGCACCACCCCGGACTCGTAGGCGAAGACCGCCGCCTGGGTGCGGTCCCGCAGGCCCAGCTTCACCAGGATGCGGCCCACGTGCGTCTTCACCGTCTGCTCGGCGACCACCAGCTCCGCCGCTATCTCCGCGTTCGACAGGCCCCGTGCGATCAGGGCGAGGACCTCCGTCTCGCGCCCGGTCAGCTCGCCGACGCGGGACCTGAGGGGCCCGCGCCCCCCGCCGTCCAGACGGGAGAACTCCGCGATCAGGCGCCGGGTGATGCCGGGCGCGAGCAGCGCGTCCCCGGCGGCCACCACCCGCACGGCCTCGGCGAGCTGGTCCGCGGAGGCGTCCTTCAGCAGGAAACCGGACGCGCCCGCGCGCAGCGCCTCGTACACGTACTCGTCCAGGTCGAACGTCGTCAGGACCAGGACGCGCACCTCGGGCAGCGCGGCCGTGATGCGGCGGGTGGCCTCGATGCCGCTCAGCTCGGGCATGCGGATGTCCATCAGGACCACGTCGGGCGTCAGCTCGCCGACCTGGGCGACCGCGTCCCGCCCGTCGACCGCCTGGCCGATCACCTCGATGTCCGGCTCCGCGTTCAGCAGGACCGTGAAGCCCTGTCTGACCATGATCTGGTCGTCGGCGATCAGTACCCGGATCGTGTCCCTCACTGGCTCTCCCCGTTCGTCGGCGAAACGTTCGTCGGCAAGAAGGCGGACACCTCGTAGCCGCCGTCCGGCAGGGGGCCGGCGGCGAGGTCACCGCCCAGCATCGCGGCCCGCTCCCGCATGCCGAGCAGCCCGTGCCCGGCGCCCGGCGAGGGCGGGACCCGCTCCCGCGCGGCGGTGTTGGTGACGCGCACGCGCAGGCCGGCCCCGCCGTGCGCGAGGGCTATGCGCACCGTCGAGCCCGGCGCGTGCCGGATGGCGTTGCTCAGCGCCTCCTGCACGATGCGGTACGCCGACAGGTCCACGCCGGGCGGCAGCGGCCGCCGCTCCCCGCCGGCCGGAAAGCCGCCGTGGACGGTCAGTCCGGCCATCCGGGCGTTGTCGAGGAGGCCGTCGAGCCGGTCCAGGGTGGGCAGGGGGGCCTGCGGGGCGCCGTCGGGGTCCTCGGGGTCCTCCGAGCGCAGCACGCCGAGGACCCTGCGCAGCTCGGTGAGGGCCTCCAGGGCGTTCTCCCGGATGCCTTGGAGGTTCTCCCGCAGCTCGTCGGGCGGGTCCTTGACCAGGTGCGGGGCGACCTGCGCCTGGATGGAGATCACGGACATGTGGTGGGCGACCACGTCGTGCAGCTCGCGGGCGATGCGGCTGCGCTCCTCCAGCAGCGTGCGCCGGGCGCGCTCCGCGGCGGTGAGCGTCGTCTGCCGGACGAGCTGGCTGCGGGTCTCGCGGCGGCCGCGCAGCAGCGTGCCGATCAGCGTGACGGCACCGAAGACGAGCGCCGAGAGCGGCACCGTCGTGTCGTACGGCCCCGGCCTGATCGTCTGTTGCAGCAGGAACGGCACCCCGACACCGAGGACGTACGCCGCCCAGGCGGCCCTGGCCGGCAGCCGCAGCGCGAGCAGCAGGGTCACGGCGGCGTGCGCGATGAACGAGGGCGGCGACCACGGCCAGGGTTCACCACCCTGATCGGGCGGGACGGTCCCGGCGGCGGTGAACACCCCATGCCCGGAGGGGATGCGCGCCGCCGCGGCGACGAACACGTTCACCCCGAGCGACAGCCACCACGCGGCGGCCGGCCGCGACAGGGCCAGCAGCAGGGCCGCGCCCTGCGCCAGGCTCAGGAACCAGCCGAGCACGTAGCCGAGTCGGTAGACCTGCGCCAGCTGGTCGACGTTGTTGACGGTCGTGGCGAGGGTGATCCCGAGGACCACGAGGTGCGGGGCCCAGCGCAGCCGCCGGGGCCTGCCGAGCGGCGGCAGCGGCAGGAGGGCCGCGTTCCACAGCTCCCCGCGCAGCCCACGCAGACCGCGCAGACCGCCGGTCAGGAACCGGTCGGCCCGCTCTCCGTCGCCATCCCCGCGGCCCGCACCGTCCACAAGATCAACCCTAGTCATGCCGCACCCCCTCGCCCCGCGCCGCCCCCGCCCCGCGGCGCACGCGCACCACCCGGGAGCCTCCCGCGCCGCGCCGCGGACCCCCGCGCTCCTGCGTGCGGAACGCCGCCCAGCAGACCCCGAGGGCCACCGCGAACACCGGCAGCCAGGCCAGGCGGGCGAGCACCCAGCCGAGCCCGTCCGGCACCGTGTGCAGTCCCGGCAGCGGTCGGCCGGCGAGCAGGCCGAGCGCGGTCACCGCCATCAGGGCCGTCTGGTGCCAGAGGAACACCGTCATCGCCGAGAGGTTGGCGAGGGCCACCGCCGCCCAGGCGAGGGGCGCGCGCGTCCACCGCCGCAACGGCTCCCGCAGCAGCAGCGCGAGCCCGCACTGGGCGAGGCCGAAGGTGACGACGGCCAGGGTGGGCGGGTCGAGGTTCGACACCGCCGCCCCGGGGACGCCGACCATCGAGGCGGGATAGCCGCCCCACAGGACCAGTACGGCGGTGGCCGCCGCGCCGCCCACGAGCAGCACCCGCCCGCAGACGCGCGTCAGCCCGCCCCGCGCCCAGGCCGTGCCGAGGGTGTAGGGCACGAGCCAGCCCGCCGCCACGTTGATCCAGCCGAGCCAGGCCGGGCCCCCGAAACCGAACCGCAGCAGATCCACGTGGAGGACGACGGCCAGCGGCCACAGCGGGTTGAGCCGCGCCACCAGCGGGGTCACCGCGGTGAGCGCGGCGAGGACCAGCAGGAACCACAGCGGGGAGAGCGCCAGTTTCAGCAGGGTGTGCACCGTGTCCGGGTCCGTGCCCGTCAGGAGGAGGGCGCACGCGGTGACGGCCCAGACCGCGAGCACGGCGGCGACCGGCCGGAAGAGACGGCCGAGCCGGGCCGCGAGCCACGGGAGGTGGCCGATGCCACGCGCCCGCGCCGACGCGTGGCTCTTCGCCGCCACCTGGCCGCCCACCAGGAAGAACACGGCCAGCGTCTGGAAGACCCAGGAGACCGGGGCGAGCCACGGCAGGTGCCGCAGCGGGCTCTCCCCGTGCAGGGCCCCGCCGTCCCACACCAGCGCCGTGACCAGCCAGTGGCCGCCCACCACACCGAGGATGGCCAGGGCCCGCAGGGCGTCTACGGCGCGGTCCCGCCCGGGAGGCGTACCGGCCTCGATCCGCCGCACCAGGTCACGCATGGCCGCCCTCCGGGGCGTCCCCGCGCACGATCCGGGCGAGGCTGCGCAGCGGGACGGAGCCCGGTCTGAGGTAGTCGCTGTGGCCGCCGTCCCCGGCCGGGAAGACGCGGGCCCCGAAGTCGGCGGAGAGCGGGTCGGTGCCGAAGCCCACCGTGGTGCCGAACAGGTCGGCGCCGGCGTGCGGCACCTCGGCGATCCAGTCGTCCGCGCCGCGGCCGGCCCAGATCCGGGCCCCCGTGTTCAGGTCGGCGGCCCGGTCGGCGCCGGTGCCGGGGCTGCCGTAGAGCGCGATGTCGGCGACGTCCAGGGGGCGCGGCCCCGAGGCGGCGCTCGCGCACACCACCGAGCCGTAGGAGTGGCAGAGCAGGGACACCCGCGCGCGGGCGTTGACGCCGTGCAGGTCGGCGACGAAGGAGCGCAGCGCGGGCGCCGCGCCGTCCGCGCGGCCCGTGGTCAGCACGGCGGGGCTGACCGTGCCCGGCGTCTCGTAGCCGAGCCAGGCCACGACCGCCGTGCCCGCGCCCAGTTCGCGGTGCAGGGCGAGCGCGCCGGCGCGCAGCCTGCCGTAGGTGTCGAGGGAGGTGTCCGAGCCCGGCACCAGGACGGCGACGCGCCCGGCGTCCGCCAGGTCGCCGAAGACCTCGGCGGTGCGGCCCGCGCCCCGCCCGTCGAAGGCGAGGAAGTGCCGGCCGGGCGCGGCCATGGCGCGCAGTCCGGCGGCCCGCTCCCGCGCGCCGTACCGCTCGGCCATGCGGGCGGCCTCGGCGGCGTTCGCCCTGTTCGCCTCGTACGCGGCGGGCAGTTCCCGGGCCGTGACGTGGCCGAGGGCGGCGGGCGCGGGGGCCGGAATCTCGGGGCGGGCGGCGCCCGACAGCGGGAACACCACCGCCGCGGTGACCCCGGCCGCCAGCAGAGTGCGGCGCAGCCGCCCGGCACTGATCCTCATCGCGCTTCCCTTCCACCGCGCGGGCCGTGCTCCGACTCGCGTCCATGGAAGGGAAGTTAGGGACCGGGCTCTGTCACCCGCATCACACCGGGGTACGCACCCGCCGCGTAGCTCTCAGGTATGACGGGTATCCCCGGGGCCGCCGCGCGGGGCCCGTTCAGAACGCCAGCTGTGCGATCTCCTCCGCGACCACCGCGCACGCGTCCGCCGCCGGATCGATCAGCGGGAAGTGGCCCACGTCCGCGAGGAGGGTGAGGCCCACGACCTCGCCCGCCGCGGCCGCCGCGTCCGCGTACGCCTCGGCCACGGCTTGCGGCACCACGATGTCGTCGCGGCCCTGCACGAGGGCGGTGGCGATGCCCGTCGGGAGCAGCGAGGCGGGATCGGCGTAGGGCAGACGGTCCGTGAACCTGGCGCTGCCGCCCAGGAGTTGGGCGCAGGCGCCGCCGCACACGTCCAGTTCCTCGGCGGCCGTGAAGTCCGCGATGGGCGCGAGCGCGACGACGCCCCGCAGCGGGGCGGGCCGCTCGGTGCGCCAGGGCGCGTCGGCGGGCAGCAGGTGCCGGGCGGCCGCCCACAGCGCGAGGTGGCCGCCGGCGGAGTGCCCGGTGACGACCGTGCGGCGCGGGTCGGCCGACGGCAGGGCCTCGCGTACGAGCGGGAAGAGGGCGTCGAAGGCGGCGGCCACGTCGTCGAAGGTCTCCGGCCAGCGCCCGGCCACCGGGGCCGTGCCGCCCTGGGCCGGGATGGGGCTGCCCCTGCGGTACTCGACGTTGGCCACCGCGAAGCCCCGGCGCGCGAGGAAGTCCGCGAACGGCGTCAGGTGCCACCGGTCGTACGGCGCGCGCCAGGCGCCGCCGTGCAGGGTGACGACCAGCGGCGCGGGCCGGGGGGTGTCGCCCCGGGGCGCGTAGAAGTCGATGACCTGGTCGGGGTGCGCGCCGTAGGCGGCGGTGGCGTCCGGCTCCACGGCGGGGTGCGAGAAGGCGGCTTCGGCCTCGGCGGCATCGCGGGCCACGGCGGCGTCGTCCGGCATGCGGCAACCTCTCAACGGCAGTGCGGCTGGCGGGCACGTCCCGTCCCCCCGGGCGCGGGGGGACGGGACCAAGATCCGCCGGACGCTACCAGCCCGGCGCGCGCCCCGGCATCACGCCGCCAGCGTCCGCGCGAGTACGCGGGCGGCGCGCTCGGCGTCGGCGAAGGAGACGTACAGCGGGGTGAAGCCGAAGCGCAGCACGTCCGGCGCCCGGAAGTCGCCCACCACGCCCTGTTCGATCAGGCGCTTCATGACGTCGCCGGCGTCCGCGCAGCGCAGCGCGACCTGGCTGCCGCGCTCGGCGTGCGCGGCCGGGGTGAGCGACTCGACCAGGCCGGGCGGTACGTACGTCTCGACGCACCGCAGGAAGAAGTCCGTCAGGGCGAGCGACTTGGCCCGTACCGCGTCGACCGAGACGCCGTCCCAGACGTCGAGGGCCGCTTCCAGGGCGAGCATGGACAGGATGTCGGGCGTGCCGACGCGCCCGCGCACCGCGCCCCGGGCGGGCTCGAAGTCGGGGCGCATCCCGAAGGGCTCGGCGTGCGCGTTCCAGCCGGGCAGCGGCGAGTCGAACCGCTCCTGGTGCTCCTCGCGCACATAGAGGTAGGCCGGTGAACCGGGGCCGCCGTTCAGGTACTTGTAGGTGCAGCCCACCGCGAGGTCCACGCCGTGCTCGTCCAGGCCGACGGGCAGGGCGCCCGCCGTGTGGCACAGGTCCCAGACGGCGAGGGCGCCCGCCGCGTGCGCGGCCGCCGTCAGACCGGGCAGGTCGTGCAGGCGGCCGGTGCGGTAGTCGGCGTGGTTCAGCAGGACGGCGGCCGTGCGGGGGCCGAGCGCGGCCGGCGCCTCGGCGGGCGCGAGCGGGATCAGCCGGCAGCCGGTGAGGCGGGCCGCGGACTGCGCGATGTACCCGTCCGTGGGGAAGGTCGTGGCGTCAACGATGATCTCGTCACGCCCCCCGTCCGAGTGGCGGTCGCCCCCGTCCGGGCGGTCGCCGCCCTCGCCGCGGGCCAGTCGCACGGCGCCGACCAGCGCCTTGAAGACGTTCACGCTGGTCGAGTCGCCGACCACGATCTGGCCGGGGGCGGCGCCGACCAGCGGGGCGACGCGGTCGCCGATGCGCTCGGGCGCGGTCCACCAGCCGCTCTCGCCCCAGGAGCGGATGCGCAGCTCGCCCCACTGGCGGGCGATGACGTCCGCGACCCGGTCCGGCACGTTCGCGGGCAGGGCGCCCAGGGAGTTGCCGTCCAGATAGACGGTGTCGTCCAGGATGAACTCGGCGCGCTTGGCGGCCAGTTCGTCCTTCGCGTCCCAGATCTCGGCCTCGCTGCGCAGGTCAGACATGGCTCCTCGCCGTCCACAGCTCGGGGAACACGTTCTTCGTCGCCCGCTTCTCCAGCCAGGCCACGCCGGCCGAGCCGCCCGTGCCCGTCTTGGAGCCCATCGCGCGGCGGGTGGCGACCAGGTGGTCGTTGCGCCAGCGCCAGACCAGCTCGGCCACGTCCGTCAACGTCTCGCCGAGCCGCGCCAGTTCGGCGCTCTCGTCGCCGGAGTACAGCGCCGTCCAGACCGCCTCGACCTCGGGCGACGGCTCGTACTTCTTCGTCAGGTCGCGCTCCAGGACGGCGTCCGGGATCGCGTGCCCCCGCCGGGCGAGCAGCCTGAGCACCTCGTCGTACAGGCTCGGCTCGTGCAGGGCCTTCTCCAGCTCCGCGTGGACGCGCGGGGCGCCCCGGTGCGGGACCAGCATGGACGCCGACTTGTCGCCCAGCAGGAACTCCATGCGCCGGTACATCGCGGACTGGAACCCGGAGCCCTCGCCGAGCGAGCTCCGGTAGGAGTTGAACTGCGCGGGGGTCAGCCCGGCCAGCGGGGTCCAGGAGTGGTTCAGGGCCTCCAGCTCGCGGATGCTGCGCTTGAGCGCGGCCACGGCGACCGGGACGTCGTCGCGGCGCAGGGCGCTCGCGGCGGTCTCCCACTCGTGGACGATCACGGTGAACCACAGCTCCATGACCTGGGTGGTGACCAGGAAGACCATCTCGCCGGGGTCGTCCGACCGCAGGTGCTGGAGGTGGGTGAGGACGTCCGCCTGGACGTAGTCCTCGTACGGGGTGGTGCCGGCGAAGTCGAGGTTCGGGGCCTCGTGCGTCTCGGCGGGCGTCTCATGCGCCTCTGGGGACATCGCTGTCTCCTCGTACGTACTCCGGGTAGCGGTCCGCCCCTGCCGGTACCGGCACGGGGGCCCCGGTCCCCACCGGCATCCTCCGCAACTTTCCCCGAATCGGCAAGGCACACCCGTTCGGGACTCGGGCTAAAGCCGGACGCTGCTGTCGCCGACGCCGTCCTGTACGCGGCGCCGCTCCCGGCAGGCCCGCAGGTGGGCGGCGTTCCCGCAGCCCCGCACCGAGTGCCAGACGCCGCTGTTGTTGCGGGAGCGGTCGTAGAACGCGGCGGCGCAGGAGGCGTTGCGGCAGATCTTCAGGCGGCGCCAGAGGCCCGAGGTCTGGGCCAGCAGCGACTCGGCGAGCACGGCGGAGGCCAGCCAGCGCGCCCCCGCGCCCTCCGGTTCCACGGTCAGCGTGCCGTCGCCCGCGAGGCCGACGACCACGGGCGCGGAGGTGAAGCGCACCGCCGCCCCGCCCCGGTCCCCGGCGGCCAGCGCGCGCCGCACCTGGTCCCGCAGGCACCGCAGCTTCGGCAGGTCGTCGGCGGTCAGGACGAGCTGGACGTCGGCCCGGCCCGTCTCGCGGGCCCAGCCGCGCACCGCCCCGTCGGCCCACTCCTGGGCGGTGCCGAGCGCGCCGTCGGCCAGCAGGTCGGGCAGGTCGGCGGGGGCGGGACGGGCGGCCGGCGCGGTGTTCAGGAGCTCCTGGACGAGGGCGAGGCCGCCCGGCGCGGGACTCAGACAGTGGCGCTCGGTCGCTGGCCAGTTCATGCCTCTCACGGTACCCGCCCCGAAGGCGACACCAGTAAAAGGCATACAGTGCTGTCAGCATCGTAGGACGCCACGCCGGACCGAGAGCCCAGGAGGGCCGCATGGAAGCCACGGAAGCGACGCCGGACACCGCGCCGGAAGCCACCGCCACGGCGGGAACGGGCGACACACGCGCCGCACGCGTTCTCGGCCGCCCCTTCGACATCAACGGCCTCACCCTGCCCAACCGCATCGCCATGGCCCCCATGACCCGCGAGTTCTCGCCCGACGGCGTGCCGGGCACGGACGTCGCCGAGTACTACGCCCGCCGCGCGGCCGGCGGCGTCGGCCTCATCGTCACCGAGGGCACCTACGTCGACCACCCCTCGGCCGGCAGCAGCCACCGCGTCCCCCACTTCCACGGCGAGGCCGCGCTCGCGGGCTGGCAGCGGGTCGCCGAGGCCGTCCACGCGGCGGGCGGCAGAATCGTCCCGCAGCTCTGGCACGTGGGCGTGACCCGCGACGAGGGCCAGGGACCGATCCCCTCGGCGCCCTCGGTGGGCCCCTCCGGCATCGGTCTGGACGGCGCGGCCAAGGGCCACACGATGACCGGCGCGGACATCGACGCGGTCATCGCCGCCTTCGCCGACAGCGCGGCGGCCGCCGAGCGGATCGGCTTCGACGGGGTCGAACTGCACGGCGCGCACGGCTACTTGATCGACCAGTTCCTCTGGGGGACCACCAACCGCCGCACCGACGGCTACGGCGGCGACCTCGCGTCCCGCACCCGCTTCGCGCGGGAGATCGTGGCAGCGGTGCGGGCGGCGGTCTCGCCGGCGTTCCCGGTGATATTCCGCCTCTCCCAGTGGAAGGCGTACGCCTTCGACGCTCAGCTCGCCACCGACCCGGCCGAGCTGGAGGCGCTGCTCGCGCCGCTGGCGGACGCGGGCGTCGACGCCTTCCACGCCTCCACGCGGCGCTACTGGCTGCCCGAGTTCGACGGCAGCGACCTGAACCTCGCGGGCTGGGTCAAGAAGCTCACCGGCAGGGCCACGCTGTCCGTGGGCTCGGTCGGCCTCGACAAGGAGTTCGTCGGCCCCCAGGGCTGGGCCAAGGAGACCGCGTCCACCGGCATCGACCTGCTTCTCGACCGCATGGAGCGGGACGAGTTCGACGTCATCGCGGTGGGCCGCTCCCTGATCGGTGACCCCGAGTGGGCGAACAAGGCGGTGACGGGGCGCCTGGCGGAAGCGGCGCCGTACGACGTGGCGCAGCTGGGCCGGCTGCGCTAGTTCTTCGCCCGCGGGCGCGTGGTTGGCTGGTCGCGCAGTTCCCCGCGCCCCTGAAGGGGCGCTCCAGTGCCCGCCTGCCCAAGAGCCGCGCGGGCCCACGACGCAAGCGACGCGGGCCCGCTCAAGGTCAGCCCAGCGTCGTCGCCGCGGTCTGCGAGGAGTCCCGCAGGAAGCCCGCGCAGCGCTCGTACTCCTCCTGCTCGCCGATCGCCTGCGCCGCCCGCGCCAGGGCGTGCAGCGCGCGCAGGAAGCCGCGGTTGGGCTCGTGCTCCCACGGGACGGGCCCGTGGCCCTTCCAGCCGCTGCGGCGCAGCGCGTCCAGGCCGCGGTGGTAGCCGGTGCGGGCGTACGCGTACGACTCCACGACGCTGCCGCGCTCGAACGCCTCGTCGGCGAGCTGCGCCCAGGCGAGCGAGGACGTGGGGTACTTGGCGGCGACGTCGGCGGGCGCCGTGCCGTTCGCCAGCAGCTCGCGCGGCTCCGGGTCGTCGGGCAGGTGGGTCGGGGGCGGTCCCCCGAGCAGATCCTTGTGAATGGCCATGGGTTCAGTGTGCTGCATGGCGGTACGGCGAAGGCCCCGGGTCACCCGACCCGGGGCCTTCGTCACGTGGAGCGCGGGGCGCTACTTCAGCTTCGTGCCGGTGGAGCGCAGGTTCGCGCACGCCTCGGTGACCCGCTTGGCCATGCCGGCCTCGGCGAGCTTGCCCCAGGTGCGCGGGTCGTACGTCTTCTTCGAGCCGACCTCGCCGTCGACCTTCAGGACGCCGTCGTAGTTCTTGAACATGTGGTCCGCGACGGGCCGCGTGAACGCGTACTGGGTGTCGGTGTCCAGGTTCATCTTCACGACGCCGTTCTCCAGCGCGGTGGCGATCTCCTCGGCCGTGGAGCCCGAGCCGCCGTGGAAGACGAAGTCGAACGGCGACTGCTTGCCGTACTTGGCGGCGACGCCCTCCTGGAGGTCCGCGAGCAGCTCGGGACGGAGGACGACGTTGCCCGGCTTGTAGACGCCGTGGACGTTGCCGAAGGACGCGGCCAGGAGGTAGCGGCCCTTCTCGCCGAGGCCCAGCGCCTCGGCGGTGCGCAGCGCGTCGTCGACGGTGGTGTACAGCTCGTCGTTGATCTCGTGCGTGACACCGTCCTCCTCGCCGCCGGTCGGGGTGATCTCGACCTCAAGGATGATCTTGGCGGCGGCGGCCTTCGCGAGCAGCTCCTGGCCGATGGCCAGGTTGTCGGCGAGGGTCTCGGCGGAGCCGTCCCACATGTGGGACTGGAAGAGCGGGTTCCGGCCGGCCTTGACGCGCTCGGCGGAGACGTCGAGCAGCGGGCGGACGTAGCCGTCCAGCTTGTCCTTCGGGCAGTGGTCGGTGTGCAGCGCGATGGTGACGTCGTACTTGGCGGCGACGATGTGCGCGAACTCGGCGAGCGCGACCGCGCCGGTCACCATGTCCTTGCTGTACTGGCCGCCCAGGAACTCCGCGCCACCGGTGGAGATCTGGATGATGCCGTCGCTCTCGGCCTCCGCGAAGCCGCGCAGCGCGGCGTGCAGGGTCTGCGAGGAGGTGACGTTGATGGCCGGGTAGGCGAACTTGCCTGCCTTCGCCCGGTCGAGCATCTCGTTGTAGACCTCGGGAGTTGCGATGGGCATGTGTCCGCTCCTTGTGATGTGCGGGTGGGATGCTGTGCTGCTTGACCCTGACCTGGGGGCGACGACATCGTCGCCCCCATCTTTCCAGACGTGCCGGAGTCAGTCGGCCAGACCGAGGTCGTCCTTGGAGTACGCGAAGAGGTACGGCACGCCGGCGCCCTCGGTGATCTTCTCGCCGGCGCCGGTGGCCCGGTCCACGATCGTGGCGACGCCGACGACCTCGGCGCCCGCCTCGCGGACGGCCTCGACGGCGGTGAGCGGGGAGCCGCCGGTGGTGGAGGTGTCCTCGACGACGAGCACGCGGCGCCCCTTGATGTCCGGACCCTCGACGCGGCGCTGCATGCCGTGCGCCTTCGCGGCCTTGCGGACCACGAAGGCGTCCAGGCGCCTGCCGCGCGCGGCGGAGGCGTGCAGCATCGCGCCGGCGACGGGGTCGGCGCCCATGGTCAGGCCGCCCACGGCGTCGAAGTCGAGGTCGGCGGTGAGGTCGAGCAGCACCTGGCCCACCAGCGGGGCGGCCTCGCCGTCGAGGGTGATGCGGCGCAGGTCGATGTAGTAATCGGCTTCGAGACCCGAGGAGAGGGTCACCTTGCCGTGCACCACGGCCTTGTCCTTGATCTGCTGGAGCAGCGCGCCACGTACGTCGTCAGTCATGCCTGTCAGCTTAAAGCCGCGTCCAGGTCCAGGTCGTCGCCGTCTCCAGCGGTTCGATGGGGGTGACCAGGCGGGGCGCGGTGTTGAGCCCGTTGGGCGGGCCGGTCTGCGGCTCCACGCACACGGCCGCCTCCTGCTCGTCGTAGACGACGACCCACTGCTCGCGGCTCGTGACGTGCAGCGCGAGCCGCCCCGGCCAGGTCAGCGTCACGTCGACGCCGTCGGGCATGCCGAAGCAGTCGTCCCAGGGACCGGGGCGCGGCTCGACGCGGCGGCCGGTGGGGAGGTGGTCGTCGCCGCGCTCCTCCTGCCAGGCGGGGGCGAAGTCGATCCGCGCGGGCTCGCCGCCGCCGTCCAGGGAGCGGTTGAACCAGGGGTGCCAGCCCGCCTGCGCGGGGAAGGAGTCGCCGTACGTCTCGATGCCGAGGCGCAGCGTCAACGCGTCCTCGGTCAGTTCCACGATCTGGGTGACGCGGCCCGGGTAGGGCCAGGGGTCGGTGAGGTCGTATGTGAAGACGGCCTCGGTCGGGGAGGTGCGCGCCGTGCGCCACGCGGCGTCGCGGGCGAAGCCGTGGATGGCGTGCGGCGGGGAGTTCAGCGGCATCTGGTGGACGCTCGCGCCGTCGCGGAACCGGCCCCGGTCGATCCGGCCGCACCAGGGCACCATCGGGAAGGAGCCGTACCGCTCCCCCTGGCGCAGCAGCTCGACGCCGCCGATGCGCAGACTTCCGATGCGGCAGCCGCTGCCCGGCCGCACGGTCACTTCCGCGTCGCCCGCGGTCAAAGTCACGTCTTGGGTACTCACCCGGCCGACCCTACGGTGTACGCGGTCACCGGCGGCGGCGCAGGGCGCGGCCGACCACGACGGCCGAGGCCAGCGCGAGGGCGGCGGCGGGCGCGGCCCAGCGGAGCGTGGCACCGGCGGAGAGCGTCTCGGGGACGGGCGCCGGCGCGTACCGGCCGCGCGGCGGGGCGTGGTCGACCTCCTCGGCGCTGCGGCCGATCATCGTGCGGCGGGCGTGGGCGGCCTCGGCGGGCGGTACGTCGATGTCGCTGACGTCGTCGTCGATGTCGATGTCGATGTCGCCCAGACCCTCAAGCTCATCTTCGTCGTCGAGGTCGTCGGCGCTGTCGAGGTCGTCCATGCCCTCGACGTCGTCGTCATCGTCATCGTCGTCGTCATCCTCCGCCCCGGGGGCTCGCGGGGCGGGCTGCGGGGTCGTGGCGTGTGCCCCGGCCGGGCCGGAGTCCGCGGGCGCCGCCGCCGCGAGGGCCTCCGCGAACCGTTCGAGGAGTCTGCGCACAGCGGTCTCCACAGCCTGTGGAGAACTTTCCGTGATCCGGCCGTCGGCCGTGGCCGCGCCCTCGAAGGCGATGTTCGTCCCCGCGGAGACGGGCAGCAGCCGCACGGTCAGCGTGAGCCGCACGGAACCGGAACCGCGCGCCTCCGTCCCCTCGCCCTCGATCACGTACGCCCCGTCGGCACGGCCCTCGGTCCGCGCCGCGCCCCGGTAGGTGATGGTGTGCCCCGCGACCCGCACCTTGAGGCGGCCGGAGATCGGCCCCGCCGTCTCCCGCGCGTCGCGCTGGAGCGCGGGCACCGCCCCGGCGACCCGCTCGGGGTCGGCCAGGACCTGCCGGAGACGCTCTGCGGCGACCGGGACGAAGACCTCATGCTCCATGGCAGTGGAGCCTACCCACGCACTCGCGACTATGTGCGCCGGTTCACCGGACCGTGTACGTCAGTCCGCGTAACGCGGACGCACCAGGGTGGACGCCACCAGGCCGGGCACCCGGGTGGGCGCGGCCGAGCGCACCCCGGCGCGCACCGCCGGCGACCCGGCCGCGCGCAGCAGCACGGGACGCGCCCGTGAGGCCAGCACGAACCCCCAGTCGCGCGGCGCCCGCGTCCCCGCCGATGCGCGGTCGGGCCCGGCGGCGAACCCCGAGCGCCGGCCGCCCACGCGGTAGGGCACGGTCCGCAGGCCCGCCGCCCGCACCGTCGCCTCCACCGTCCAGAAGACCCGCGGCCGCACCGACACGGGGCCCGCGTGCACGGCGAGGCGCCCTCGAGGGGCCAGGACGCGGGTGGCCAGGCCGTAGAACTCCTGGGAGTACAGCTTCGCGCTCGCGGTGACGCCCGGGTCCGGCAGGTCGCAGATCACCACGTCGTACGCGGCCCGCTCCGCGTACGCGGCCCGCTCCGCGCGCAGCCAGCGGAAGGCCTCGGCGCGCACCACCCGCACCCGCGGGTCGCGCAGGGCGTGGCCGTTCAGCTCGCCGAGGGCCGGGTCGTGCCGGGCGAGGGCGAGGACGCCCGCGTCCAGCTCCACGAGGTCGACGCGGCGCACCCCCGGATGGCGCAGCACCTCGCGCGCCGCGAGGCCGTCGCCGCCGCCGAGGATGAGCACGCGCGCGTGCGGGCCGCGCATCGCGGGCCGGACCAGCCCTTCGTGGTAGCGGCGCTCGTCGCGGCCGCTGATGCGCAGGCGCCCGTCGAGGTAGAGGTCCAGGGAGCGCCGCCGCCCTCCGGTGAGGACGATCTCCTGCACCTCGGTCTGGACGGCGACGCGCACGTCCGCGCCGTACACCGCCCGCCGCGCGGCCCGCTCGAAGTCGCCGACGAAGACGGCGGCCGTGGCCAGCACCGACAGGACGAGCACGTTCGCGGCGATCAGCGCGGCCCGCTCGCGCACGCCGAGGTCCCGCCCGAACAGGCCGAGGACGAGCGCGCCGCCCGCGACCGCGTTGACCGCGCCGGTGAACAGGGCGCCCGTGAGCTGCCCGAAGACCGGCAGCAGCAGGAAGGGGAAGGCGAGGCCGCCGACCAGCGCGCCCACGTAGTCGGCGGCGAACAGGTCGGCGACGGCGCCCCCGGCGTCCTGCCGCCGGATGCGCTGGATGAGGACCATCAGGAGCGGCACCTCGGCGCCGATGAGGACGCCGATGGCCAGCGAGAACGCGACGACGAGAGGGCGCGAGCCGCCCGCCCAGACCTCGCCCCGGTCGCCGGTCCACGCGAACGCCGCGTACAGCGCCATGGCGCTGCACCCGCCGACCAGCGCGAGCGCGGCCTCGATCAGGCCGAACCCGAGGGCGGCGCGGCGCCGCAGCCGCTTGGCGAGCAGCGACCCGATGCCCATGGCGAAGACCATCACGGAGAGCACGACGGAGGCCTGGGTGACCGAGTCGCCGATCAGATAGGCGGCGAGGGCGACGAGTTCGAGTTCGTAGACGAGCCCGCAGGCAGCGCAGACGAACACGCCGACCAGAACGAGGAACCGTCCTGCCCGGGGTGAGACCGGCAACCGGACCGTCGAGTCGAGCACCGACAGCACGCTACGTCACTGCGGCCTCACTCCGGGTCACCCGCAAGGGTGCAAAAGGGGCCCGCCGGGCGTGGCGGCCCCGCTCACAGCGGCGCGGGCAGCGGCATCCGCACCCCCACCCGCGACCGCGTGGCGACCAACTGGCCGTCCTGCGGATACGCGTGCCAGGTGCGCCACATCACCGAGCCCTCGTGCCGCTGGGCCAGCAGGGCGGTGAAGGCGTGCGGGCTGCCGGGGAAGACCCCCGCGAGGCCGTGCGGGTGTTCGGTCACCAGGGCCAGCAACTCCTGGGCGCGGCCCGCGAACTGGCCGCGCGAGAGGGTCTCGACGCGCGCCGCGAACTCGTACTCCCAGTCGCCCACCCGCTTGGAGACGCCCAGTGGGAGCGGTGTGCTGCTGCCGGGGATGCAGGCCACGGTCTCGGAGCAGCTGCCCTGCTCGTCCTCCAGGAGCACCTGGTGGGAGGCCCCGAGGAGTCTCAACTGCATTCTCGCGTCGGTCAGTTCCACGTCGAGGGTGGCGAGCGCGGGCAGCGGCTCGCGCCCCAGGGCCCAGGCGAGGTCCGCGGCGCGCGTGTCGGTGTAGACAGTCTTCAGGGTCGTGAGCATGGGTCGGCTCCGCTAACACGCAATGGAGGTGGGGCCGGCGCACCCGGGTCGCGGCCCGGAAGGGTCGTGACCGGGAGGTCGGAATACCGGCTCGTGCCCACGTGAACGGCACCGGTCGGGTCTCCGGGCTTGCGTCCGTGAAACCCGTGAGGGACGTCCGAGGGCGGTACGGGCGGTTAAGAGGGAATCATGGTCGGCGGCAGTGCCACAGCGTTTTTACCCAACTTCGTGCGCTTTCCATCCCCCTGGGGGTTGCACAGTTCAACTGTTCAATGATTCACAACCGTCCGTCCGCCGGAGCACGCCCCCTCGCCTCGCACACCCGAACGCAACACCAGTGCGCCCGGCGGGAGTTGCCTCCCACCGGGCGCCCCGGGGAATCGGTGGACCAGCTGCCCCGTGTCAGCTGCCTCCGCCGCACCCGCCCCCGCCCCCGCACGACGAGCCGCCCCCGCACGAGGAACTGCCCCCGCACGAGGAGCCGCCGCCGCAGGAGTGCCCCCCGTGGTGGTGGCCGCCCCCGGAGTCACCGCCCCCGGCCCACCAACTGCCGCCACCCGCCGTGCTCGACGCCGTGCCCGAGCTCCACCGCGAACCGGCGCGGCGCTTGGCGCTGCCCCGGGAACCGGCCACCATGGCCACGACGAACATGATCACTCCTGCGAAGACGAAGGCCACGATCACGACCACCACGCTCCTTCCGTTCCCCCGCGACGCGGTCCCCCCATGGGCCTCGCTCCTCGCGTGACAGGGGGATGCCCTTCGCCGTCGCGGCCCAAAGCAGAGTTGAGGAAGTCCAGAGGTTCGGCGCAGGATGGCGGCCATGACTTCCACCACCGGGAGCGGGCGCCCGCTGCTCAACCGCCGCCTCGCCGAGTTCGGTACGACGATTTTCGCCGAGATGTCCGCGCTCGCGGTGTCGACGGGCGCGATCAACCTGGGTCAGGGCTTCCCGGACACCGACGGACCCGAGTCCGTGCGCGAGGCCGCGGTGCGCGCGCTGCGCGACGGCCGCGGCAACCAGTACCCGCCGGGCCCCGGCGTCCCCGAGCTGCGCACGGCGATCGCCGCGCACCAGCTCTCCCGCTACGCCCTCACCTACGACCCCGACCGCGAGGTCCTGGTGACGGCCGGCGCCACCGAGGCCATCGCCGCCTCGCTGCTCGCCCTGGTCGAACCGGGCGATGAGGTCATCGCGCTGGAGCCCTACTACGACTCGTACGCCGCCTCGATCGCGCTCGCGGGCGGCACGCGGGTGCCGGTCACGCTGCGGCCCGGCGACGGCCGCTTCCGCCTGGACCTGGACGAGCTGCGCGACGCGATCACGCCCCGCACCCGGCTGCTGCTGCTCAACACCCCGCACAACCCGACCGGCACGGTCCTCACCCGCGCCGAACTGGCCCGGATCGCGGAACTGGCGGTCGAGCACGACCTGCTCGTCATCACCGACGAGGTCTACGAGCACCTGGTCTTCGACGACGCCGAGCACATCCCGCTCGCCTCCTTCCCCGGCATGCGCGAGCGCACGGTCACCATCGGCTCGGCGGGCAAGACGTTCTCGTTCACCGGCTGGAAGGTCGGCTGGCTGACGTCCACCCCGGAACTGGTCACGGCGGTCCGCTCGGTGAAGCAGTACCTCACCTTCGTCTCCTCGGGCCCCTTCCAGTACGCCGTCGCGGAGGCGCTCGCGCTGCCGGACTCCTTCTTCGACGGCTTCCGCGCCGACATGCGGGCCCGGCGCGACCTGCTCGCCGAGGGCCTCGCCGCCGCCGGCTTCGACGTCTACCGCCCGGCCGGCACGTACTTCGTCACCACCGACATCCGCCCCCTCGGCGAGAGCGACGGCTTCGCCTTCTGCCGCTCGCTGCCCGAGCGGGCCGGCGTCGTCGCCATCCCGAACGCCGTCTTCTACGACCACCGCGAGGCGGGCGCGCCCTTCGTCCGCTTCGCCTTCTGCAAGAAGGTCTCCGTCCTGGAGGAGGCCGTCACCCGCCTCAAGCGGCTGACGGTCCGCGGGAGGTAACCCCGGGACGGCCCGCGTGGGTGATGACCCTAAGTGTGATAGTCGGGTTATTACTCCATAAAGGTGGCAATGAGATGCTTTCCTGCTGAACGTGGGCAGGAATATGCCAAGGACACGCGTGGGCCGGGTCCAGCCACAAGGGGAGTGCCAGGATGACTGCTGCCGACGCCGTGCCGACGTGTCCCTTCCGACACGACGACGCCCTCGAACCGGATCCGGTCATGGCCCGTTTGCGCGACGAGTCGCCCGTCGCCCGGGTCCGCATGCCCTACGGGGAGGGCGACTGCTGGCTGGTGACGCGCTACGAGGACGTGCGGACGGTGACCTCCGACCGGCGCTTCAGCCGTGCCGCGCTCGTCGACCGCGACTTCCCCCGGATCACCCCGGCCCCCATCGCCCAGCGCGAGGCGATCAACCTGATGGATCCGCCCGCGCTCAATCGCGTGCGCCGGCTGGTCATCAAGGCCTTCACCACACCCCAGGTCGAGGCACTGCGGCCCTGGACGCAGCGCACCGTGGACACGTTGCTGGACAAGATGGAGGCGGGTGGCGCGCCCGCCGACATCGTCGCTCATCTCGCGGACCGGCTGCCGCTGATGACGATCTGCCAGCTCATGGACGTGCCGGAGGAGGACCGGCCGCAACTGCGCAGCTGGGCGATGGCCATGATGTCCATGAGGGCCGCCGACCGTTCGTCGGCGGCCGAGGCGAAGGCGGGGTTGCGCGCCTATTTCGACGCGCTGACGGCCGCGCGGCGCCGTGACCCGGGCGACGACCTGATCAGCGCACTGGCGACCGCACGCATCGGCTCGGAAATGCTGGACGAAGGGGAGCTGTCCGTTCTGGCCATGCTCCTGGTCGTCACCGGACACGACACCACCACCTACGACATCAGCAACGTCGTCTACACGCTGCTGACCCGCCCCACACATCTGCGCCGGCTGCGGGACAGCCCCGAACTGCTGCACCGGGCCCTGGAGGAACTGCTGCGCTACATCCCCTTCCGCCAGGGCGTCGGCATCCCACGGGTGGCGCTGGAGGACGTCGAACTGTCGGGCGTCCTCATCAAGGCGGGGGAGATCGTGCACGTGTCCTATCTGACCGCCAACCGCGACGGCACGGTCTACGAAGAGCCCGACGCCCTCGACTTCGAGCGGAAGGACCCGGCCCCGCACATGACCTTCGGGTACGGCAGCCACCACTGCCTGGGCTCCCACCTCGCCCGTATGGTCCTCCAGGTCTCCATCGGCACCCTGATCGCCCGGTTCCCGAAACTGCGGCTGGCCGTACCGGCGCAGGACGTGCGGTGGAACACCGTGTCGATCTGGCGCTATCCACTGACCCTGCCGGTCGTCTGGTGAGGAGCTGACCATGGCCACTTTGTGCAGACCCGCCATCGCCGTGCCCGAACACGTCATCACCCGGGAACAGACCCTGGGCCTGGCGCGCGAGCTCCACGCCGGCCACCCGCAGCTGGATCTCGCGCTGCGCCTCATCGCCAACACCGGGGTCCAGACCCGCCACCTGGTGCAACCCATCGAGGACACCCTGCGCCACCCGGGCCTCACCCGACGCAACGCCCTGTACGAGGCGGAGGCCAAGTCACGGGTCCCCGAAGCCGTGCACCGGGCGCTGGGGCACGCCCAGCTGACGCCCGAAGACATCGACATGATCGTCTACGTGTCCTGCACGGGCTTCATGATGCCCTCGCTGACCGCCTGGCTCATCAACACCCTGGGCTTTCGACCGCAGACCCGGCAACTGCCGATCGCGCAGCTCGGCTGCGCCGCCGGAGGGGCGGCCATCAACCGCGCCCACGACTTCTGCACCGCCTACCCGCGGGCGAACGTGCTGATCGTCTCCTGCGAGTTCTGCTCACTGTGCTACCAGCCCACGGACCTGCTCGTGGGAAACCTGCTCTCCAACGGCCTGTTCGGAGACGCCATCGCCGCCGCCGTGGTCCGCGGCCAGGGAGGCACCGGCGTACAGCTGCACCACAACGGCTCCCACCTGGTACCGCGCACCGAGGAATGGATCTCCTACGCGGTCCGCGAGACCGGCTTCCACTTCCTGCTGGACAAGCGCGTACCGGGCACCATGGCCGACCTCGCGCCCGCCCTGCGCGACATGGCCGCACTGCGCGGCTGGGACATCTCGGACCTGGGCTTCTACATCATCCACGCCGGGGGGCCCAGGATCCTGGACGACCTGAGCACCCACCTGGGACTGCCGCCGACGATGTTCCGCTACAGCAGAGCCACCCTCACCGAACGCGGCAACATCGCCAGCGCGGTCATCTTCGACGCCCTGGAACGCCTCTTCCAGGACGGCGGCGCCGACCACGCCGCCTCGGGCGTCATCGCGGGATTCGGCCCCGGCATCACCGCCGAGATCACCCTGGGCGCCTGGGACGCGACCGGAACGAGCGACCCGTCGGCCGTGCAGGCCCTGGCCCAGGCACCCGTCTGAGCAGGCACCGCACGGGCCATGGCGAAGAGCCCGGCCGGGGCGACCTCTCGGGGTCGTCCCGGCCGGGCTCTCGTGGGTGTACGGACCCTCAGGCCTCGTCGCCCGGCTGCTCGCCGGTGTCGCCCTCGGCGGAGTCCACCTCGGACTCCAGGCCGAGCTGCTCGACCAGCCAGCGGTCGAACTCGATCGCGGCGCGCACCCAGCTGACCGTCGACGACACGAAGTGCTCCAGGGAGACACCCGTGCCGATCAGCATCTGGGCCTCGCCGATGAGGCGGACCGTGCCGTCGTCGTGCGTGTGGCTGTAGACCTTCGGCCACAGCGTGCGGCGGTTCCAGTCGTCGATCGACTCCAGGAGCTGCTGCTTCTGCTCGATCTGGTGCGGGCGGTCGTAGAACGTCCGCACCGAGAAGACCTGCTGGTCGTCCTCGCCGCGGAACATGAAGTACGTACGGAACTCCTCCCACGGCGCCGCGAGGTCACCCTCGTCGTCGACGACGTGCTTGAGCTCCATCTGGTCCAGGAGCTGCTTCACCAGGTCCTGGTCGGGGACGACGGGGCCCGCCGGTCCTGCGCCCTGCTGCGGTTCGGGCTGTCCCCCGAAATTCGGAATCGAGGACGGGTCGATGCTCACGTGCTTTGTCCCTTCGTACGGATTGGCGCCATCCTCTCCCACCATGGGGTGCCCCTAGCAACCCCGGCACCGCGTCTGCCCGGTTTCCGCCGTCTGCCGACCGCGGGAGGTGGTCCGTCCTCGCGCAGTTCCCCGCGCCCCTTGAGGGCGTCAGGCCACCCCCCGTCAGGGGCGCGGGGCGGCAGACGGGATGGCGTTACAGCTGCTTGCCCGGCGCGGCCGGTGAGGGGCCGACCCGCAGGCCGTCCTCGGAGCGGTCCACGCGGACCACGTCGCCGTCCTTGACCTCGCCCGCGAGGATCTCCTTGGCGAGGCGGTCGCCGATGGACGTCTGGATCAGGCGCCGCAGGGGACGCGCGCCGTACGCCGGATCGTTGCCCTCCAGGGCCAGCCAGGCCAGCGCCTCGGGCGTGACCTCCAGGGTCAGGCGCCGCTCGGCGAGCCGCTTGGCGAGCCGGCCGATCTGGAGCTCGGCGATGTGCGCCAGCTCGTCCTTGGTGAGCGCGGAGAAGACCACCAGGTCATCGAGCCGGTTGAGGAACTCGGGCTTGAACGAGGACCGCACGACCTCCAGGACCTGCTGCTTCTTCTCCTCCTCGGAGGTCAGCGGCTCGACCAGGTACTGGCTGCCGAGGTTGGACGTCAGCACCAGGATGGTGTTGCGGAAGTCCACCGTCCGGCCCTGCCCGTCGGTCAGGCGCCCGTCGTCGAGGACCTGGAGCAGGACGTCGAAGACCTCCGGGTGCGCCTTCTCGACCTCGTCCAGGAGCACCACGCTGTACGGACGCCGCCGCACCGCCTCGGTGAGCTGGCCGCCCTCCTCGTAGCCGACGTAGCCCGGCGGGGCGCCGACGAGCCGCGCGACGCTGTGCTTCTCGCCGTACTCGCTCATGTCGATGCGGACCATGGCCCGCTCGTCGTCGAAGAGGAAGTCCGCGAGGGCCTTGGCCAGCTCCGTCTTGCCGACACCGGTGGGGCCGAGGAAGAGGAACGAGCCGGTGGGCCGGTCGGGGTCGGCGATCCCGGCGCGGGTGCGGCGCACCGCGTCGGAGACGGCGCGCACCGCCTCGTGCTGGCCGATCAGCCGCTTGCCCAGCTCGTCCTCCATGCGCAGCAGCTTCTGCGTCTCGCCCTCCAGGAGGCGCCCGGCGGGGATGCCGGTCCACGAGCCGACGACGTCGGCGATGTCGTCGGGGCCGACCTCCTCCTTGACCATGGTGTCCTTGGCCTGGACGGCCTCCTCCTCGGCCTCGGAGGCGGCTTCGAGGTCGCGCTCCAGGGTCGGGATCTCGCCGTAGAGCAGCTTGGAGGCGGTGTCGAAGTCGCCATCGCGCTGGGCGCGCTCGGCCTGGCCGCGCAGGTCGTCCAGCTTCTCCTTCAGGGCGCCGACGCGGTTGAGGGACTCCTTCTCCTTCTCCCAGCGCGCGGTGAGCCCGCGCAGCTCCTCCTCCTTGTCGGCGAGGTCGCGCCGCAGCTTCTCCAGGCGCTGCTTGCTCGCCGGGTCGGTCTCCTTGCTGAGCGCCAGCTCCTCCATCTTCAGCCGGTCCACGGCGCGCTGGAGCTCGTCGATCTCGACGGGCGAGGAGTCGATCTCCATGCGCAGCCGGGATGCGGCCTCGTCCACGAGGTCGATGGCCTTGTCCGGCAGGAAGCGGGAGGTGATGTATCGGTCGGAGAGCGTCGCGGCGGCCACCAGGGCGCTGTCGGCGATCTGGACCTTGTGGTGCGCCTCGTAGCGCCCCTTGAGGCCGCGCAGGATCGCGATGGAGTCCTCCACGGACGGCTCGGCGACCAGGACCTGCTGGAAGCGCCGCTCCAGGGCGGGGTCCTTCTCGATCCGCTCGCGGTACTCGTCCAGGGTGGTGGCGCCGACCATGCGCAGCTCGCCGCGGGCCAGCATCGGCTTGAGCATGTTGCCCGCGTCCATGGCGGAGTCGCCGCCGGCGCCGGCGCCCACGACGGTGTGCAGCTCGTCGATGAACGTGATGATCTGGCCGTCGCTCTCCTTGATCTCGGACAGGACGGTCTTCAGGCGCTCCTCGAACTCGCCGCGGTACTTGGCGCCCGCGACCATCGCGCCGAGGTCCAGGGAGACCAGCCGCTTGTTCTTCAGCGACTCCGGCACGTCGCCCTTGACGATGCGCTGGGCGAGGCCTTCGACGACGGCGGTCTTGCCGACGCCGGGCTCACCGATGAGCACGGGATTGTTCTTGGTGCGGCGCGAGAGCACCTGCACGACCCGCCGGATCTCCTGGTCCCGCCCGATGACGGGGTCCAGGCGCCCTTCCCGGGCCGCGGCGGTGAAATCGGTGCCGAACTTCTCCAGCGCCTTGTACTGACCCTCGGGGTCGGGTGTGGTCACCCGGCGCCCTCCCCTTGTCGTCTCGAATGCTTCCAGCAGCTTCTTGTCGGTGGCCCCGTGCTGGGCGAGGGCCTGTCCGGCCCGGCCGCCCTTGGCGGCGATGCCGATGAGCAGGTGCTCGGTGGAGAGGTACTCGTCGCCCAGCTCCTTCGCCCGCTGCGCGGCGTCGGCGATGACGGCGAGCAGTTCGCGGTTGGGCTGCGGCGGCGCGACGGTGGACCCGGTCACGCTCGGCAGCGCGGCCAGGGCCCGCTCGGTGTCCGCGCGCACGGCCGCCTGGTCCGCGTCGACCGCGGCGAGCAGGTCGGTGATGTTCTCGTTGTCCTGGCCCTCCAGGAGGGCGAGCAGCAGATGCCCCGGCGTCAGGTCGGGGTGGCCGTCCTGTACGGCCCGGTCACCGGCCGCGTTGATGGCGGCGCGGCTCCTGTTGGTCAGCTCTGCGTCCACGTGCGCTTGTCCTCCTTACGGACCGAACGGGGTACGGGTCCTGAACTCGGCCGACGGCCGGGTTTCCCTCTCACGCTGACTTAATCAACGTACACAAAGTTGAGTCTATTCCACTCAAGGCAGCGGTCGGAAGGCGGGGCGGCTATGTTCCGGTCCATGAGCAGCCACGCATCCGCGCCGATAGATCCGCGGCATCCGCCCGAGCCCTACCTCAGCTTCTGGCGCGAACGGCACCTGTGCACCTTGACCACCCTGCGCCCGGACGGCACCCCGCACGTGGTGCCGGTCGGCGTGACCTACGACCCCGAGACCGGCACCGCCCGTGTCCTCGCGCGCAGGACGAGCAGGAAGGTCGCGCACATCCTGGCGGCGGCGGGCGCGCCGGACGGGCCGGGGGCGCGGGTGGCGGTCTGCCAGTTCGCGGGCCGGCGCTGGGCGACGCTGGAGGGCCGCGCGACGATCAGGACGGAACCGGAGCGGATCGAGGACGCGGAGACGCGCTACGAGGCGCGCTACGAGCGGCGCCCCTCGCCCAACCCCGACCGCGTCCTGATCGAGATCGAGGTCACCCGCGCCCTGGGCAAGGCCTGAGCCCGCGCGGACCCGGCGCCGGCGGCCGCACGCCGCATGAGCGCCACCGGCCGCGCACGCCACAGCGGCGCCACCGTGTTCAGGTCCACGGTGACGCCGCTGCTGGGGGAAGCACCTGCGCGATCTACAACGACGGGGGAATCGCGTCAGGCGCTGCGGGGGGTGGCTGTGATGCTGTCCGGGGCGCTCGTCATGGCCCCCGGGTCCTGCTGTTCGCCCTCTCCGACCACCTGGTGGTCGCGGCGGTCGAGATTGACGAAGACCATCCCGTACCGGATGGCACACCGCACGGGCTGCGGCGCTCCTCGCGGCCGCCGCAGGCACCGGTAGGCGCGGATCTCCTCCTCGTCGTCGCGGGTGACGACGATCGGCTCGCCGAGCAGGGTGACCATCAGCGAGTCGCCGCGATGCGGGATCGCGGTCACGAGATCGATGAAGTGCCATCCGGAGCGATAGGCGGTGGCCATCTCGCGGCGGAAGGTGCGGTCGTCAGGAGGAGTGCTCATGTGTGCGCACCCTTCGGGCCCACGGTCCAGCCCGTGTCCCCCGCCGGGAGCGCTTCCACGCTGGTCCAACCGGTGTCCACCGGAAGCGCCTGCACGCTGGTCCAACCGGTGTCCGCCGGGTTCGCCACCGCGGAATTTCCGCTGCCAAGGCCCGAGCCGCTCTGGGCACCGAGGGCCACAGCGGCAGAGAAGACCGCGGCAAGCACTGAGCCAAGTATTCTCACGCGCATAGTCGGCTTCGTCCTCACTTGATGGATTCCTCTCCCCCGGCCATGAAGACGATGGCTCATTCAGGCATGTCAACGCCACAGGAGCGATGCATCATGTTCTTGCACGTTCAGGACCCTGGGGGGTGGAGATATGACCACAAGCAACACAAAACCGACACATCCCCATGCTGTCACTGACCTGTGCGACGAGGGGGCACGGCTTTACGCCAACGCGCTGCGTTCCGGACGCATCAATCGTGTCGAAGCGGAACTGGCCCCTTGCCTCGTGGAATTCGCACTGCTGCACCCGGATCCGGATGACGCCAACTGGCTCCGTCCGGTTCCTCCCTCCGTCGCCCTCGCCCAGCGTCTGCACCCGCTGGAACGCGAGATCCAGGACCGCAGGCGGCTCGCCATCGAACTGACGGACTCCTTCGAACAGTTCGTCACGATCAGCGCCCAGAGCCCCGCGAACATCCACGCGATCACCGTCCTCGAGGGCTTCGACCGCATCAACGCCGCGCTGAATTCGGCCACCGCCGAGTGCAACACCTCCGTGCTGACCATCCAGCCCGGCGGCGGCCGCCCGGTGGACGCCCTGACCCAGGCCCTGGAGCGGGACCGGCCCCTGACCGACCGCGGCGTCAGCATCCGCACCCTCTACCAGCACACCGCCCGCCACAGCCAGGGAACGCTGGCCTACGTGGACCGCATCTCGGGCGGCAAGGTGCAGGTCCGCACCCTGGAAGAGCTGATCGAGCGGCTGATCATATTCGACCGGACCGTGGCCTTCATCCCGGCGAGCGACGACCGGCGCGTGGCCCTCGAACTGCGCCACCCCGGCCTGGTCGAGTACCTCAGCAAGGTCTTCGAGCAGCTCTGGGAGCGCGCGGTCCCGCTGACCGAGGAAGTCCCCTACGACATCGCGCCCAACGGCATCACGGGCGTCCAGCGCTCCATCGCCAAGCTGTTGATCGAGGGTCACGTCGACGAGGCGATCGCCCGTCGGCTCGGCATGAACGTCCGCACCTGCCGCGCCCACATCGCCAAGATCGCCGCGGCCCTCGGCAGCGGCAGCCGCGCCCAGCTCGGCTACCTCATCGCCCAGTCGGGAATCCTCGACCAGGCGAAGCTCAGTCCGGACCGCCCGAAGTAGCCGCCCGAACCAGCCGCCAGAAGTGGACACTTCAATCACGGCGGGACGGTCCGCGCCCGCACCCTCTGCATAGAATCGCCGCGCTTCAACCGAGCGGGAGGGAGCACACATGGCCAGGGAACTCACGACGCACGCAGTGACGGATCTCTGCGAGGCGGGCTCGGCCGTATACCTGCGCCGGGCCCTCCGCGCCGGTCGCATCCGCGGTGAGGACGTCACGAGCGCCTCCTTCCCGGAGGCGCACATCACCGTCCTGGACGGCGTCGGCCGCATCAACGCGGCCATCGACCGCGCGATGAACGACGTCAGGGAGGAGTTTTTGGCCATTCAGCCCGGCGGTACCCGGCCGCCGGAGACACTGGCCGAGGCCTTCCCGCGCGACCAGGCGATCCTCAGCCGCGGCTGCCGGATGCGGACCCTCTACCAGCACACGACGCGCCACTCCCTGCCCGTGCTCGGCTATCTGGAGCAGCTGCACGGCGACGCCGAGGCCCGCACCCTGGACGAGGTGACCGACCGCCTCTTCGTCTTCGACCGGACCGTCGCGTTCATCCCGGCGAGCAAGGACCGCAGCATCGCCCTGGAGGTGCGCCACCCGGCCCTCGTGGAGTACTTCACCACCACCTTCCGGCGGCTGTGGCGGCTGGCCACGCCCATGTGGCCGCAGGCCGCCCCGCAGGTCTCCGAGGGCGGCGTGACACCTCGTCAGCGGGCCATCGCGGGCCTGCTCGTCGAAGGCCTCACCGACGCCGAGATCGCCGACCGCCTCGGCATGAACATCCGTACGGCCCGCGTCCACATCGCCAAGCTCGCCGCCACCCTCGGCAGCGGCAGCCGCGCCCAGCTCGGCTACCTCATCGGCCGCTCGGGGCTCCTGGAGCGGGACCAGTAGCGTCCGCCACCGCCAGCCACTCGCGCAGCAGCGCCTCCCGCGCGGCCGCCCGCGGCGAGCCCCCCTCGTGCCGGCGGCCCCACTCGGCCATCGCCGACAGCGTCGTCAGGAGGGTGGCCGCACCCTGGGTGAGGCGGCCGAGCAGCGCGCGGGAGAGGTCGTACTCCGTCGCGGAGTAGCCCACCGCCGCGGCGGTGTACGCGGTCAGTTCCGTCTCCCCCGTGGCGCCGCCGATCCGCACCGTCATCGTCGGGGCCTCGTCCGGGCCGCCGAGGCCCACCGTCAGCACGAGGTCGACGGCCACGCCCACATGCCGTTTGAACGACTTCACCGGTACGTCGTCGATGGTCAGCGTGTGGACGTCCGCCCAGGGCCAGAACGCCGACTGCCGGTCCCCGAGGGCCGCCACGCCCTCCGGCGTCAGCCGCACCCCGGGAGCGAGCCCGGACGGCTTCGCGCCCACGTACACATCGCCCTCGGCGATCCAGAACAGCCCCACCATGGCCATGGCCGGCTCAACTCCCCGTTCGACAGCGGAAAACCAACAGCGGAAAACAGCGAACGGGGGCCGGGAGGTTGCCACCTCCCGGCTCCCGCGTCAGCCTACTCAGGCCCTGCGAACCGCCGCCGGTCCCCTATGCCCTCGGTTATGCCCTCGGTGCCCCTACTGCTCGTGCGTCCTCTTGGGCCGCCACACCACGAGCGCGCTCGTCTGCTGCACGTCCTGGTACGGGACGAGGTCGCGGCGGTAGGAGGCGTGCACCGCCGCCTCGCGCTGCTGCATGGCCGCGGCGGCGCCCTCCACGGCCGCGGACAGCTCCGCGACGCGCGACTGGAGCGCCGCGACCTGGTTCTCCAGCTCGATGATGCGCTTGATGCCGGCGAGGTTGATGCCCTCCTCCTGCGACAACTGCTGCACCGTGCGCAGCAGTTCGATGTCACGGGCGGAGTAGCGCCGGCCGCGGCCCGCGGTGCGGTCCGGGGAGACCAGGCCCAGGCGGTCGTACTGGCGCAGGGTCTGCGGGTGCAGGCCGCTGAGCTGGGCGGCCACCGAGATGACGTACACCGGCGTCTCGTCGGTGAGTTGGTACGCCCTACTGAATCCGGACTGTCGACGGCGGCCGTCCATCTCATGCTCCCTTCGCGGCCTGGAACAGTTCTGCCCGCGGGTCGTCCCCCGCGGTCGCCTCGCGGTAGGACTCCAGGGCCTCCTTGGCGGCGTCCGACAGAGATGTCGGGACCGACACCTCCACCGTCACCAGGAGATCGCCCCGGGTGCCGTCCTTGCGGACCGCGCCCTTGCCGCGGGCCCGCATCGTACGGCCGTTGGGCGTGCCCGGGGGCAGCTTCAGCGTGACGGCGGGTCCGCCCAGCGTCGGGACCTTGACCTCGCCGCCCAGCGTCGCCTCGGGGTAGGTCACCGGCACGGTGACCGTGAGGTTGTCGCCCTTGCGGCCGAACACGGGGTGGGCGTCGACGTGCACGACCACGTACAGGTCGCCGGCCGGGCCGCCCCGCTCGCCGGGCGCGCCCTTGCCGCGGAGCCTGATCCGCTGGCCGTCGCTCACCCCGGCCGGGACGCGCACCTGCATGGTGCGGGAGGACTTGGCGCGCCCCGAGCCGTGGCAGGCCTCGCAGGGGTCCTGGGCGATCAAACCCCGGCCCTTGCAGTCCACGCACGGGTCGGTCAGCGAGAAGCCGCCGCCACCGCCCCGCGAGACCTGGCCCGTGCCGACGCAGGTCGGGCACACGCGCGGCGTGCCGTTCTTGTCGCCGGTGCCGGAACAGGCCTTGCAGGCGGCCTGGGAGGACATGCGCAGCGGCACCGTGGCGCCGTCCACCGCCTCCGTGAAGCTCAGCGTGACCTCGGACTCGATGTCCTGGCCGCGCCTGGGCTGCGTACGCGTGCCGGTACCGGCACCCGCGCCACCGCGGTTGAACAGGCCCCCGAAGACGTCACCGAGACCGCCCCCGAAGCCGCCGCCGGCCGCCCCACCGCCGCCCGGGGCGCCGCCTCCGAAGAGGTCGCCCAGGTCGAAGTTGAACGTGCCGCCGGCGCCTGCGGGGCCCTGGCGGAATCCGCCGTTGCCGAAGAGGGCACGCGCCTCGTCGTACTCCTTGCGCTTCTTGGGGTCACCGAGGACGTCGTTCGCCTCGGAGATCTCCTTGAAGCGCTCCTCCGCCTTGACGTTGCCCTTGTTGGCGTCCGGGTGGTTCTCGCGGGCGAGCTTCCGGTACGCCTTCTTGATCTCGGCCTCGGTGGCGTCCTTGGGGACGCCGAGGACCTTGTAGTAGTCCTTCTCGATGAAGTCCTTGGTGCTCATCCCCGACGTCCCTCCTCACTCATGTCGTCGCCGTCAGCCCTCGTCCGGGCCACCGGTCTCCTTCTCGTCCGATCCCTCGGCGGCCGCGGACCCCTCGGGGGCCTTCTCGGCGGCCTCCTCGCCCTTGGCCGGCTGCGCGCCGGGCTGGGGCTCGGCGACGGCCACCCGCGCCGGGCGGATGGTGCGCTCGCCGATGCGGTACCCCGGCTGCAGGATCGCGACGCACGTCGTCTCGGTGACGTCCGGTGCGTAGCTGTGCATCAGGGCCTCGTGGATCGTCGGGTCGAAGGGCTCGCCCTCCTTGCCGAACTGCTGCAGGCCCATCTTGGCGACGACGGTCTCCAGCGCCTCGGCGACCGACTTGAAGCCACCGACCAGCTCCCCGTGCTCACGGGCGCGGCCGATGTCGTCGAGGGTCGGCAGGAGCTCGGAGAGGAGGTTCGCCGAGGCGATCTCCTTCACCGTCACCTTGTCCCGCTCCACGCGGCGGCGGTAGTTCTGGTACTCGGCCTGCAGCCGCTGGAGGTCCGCCGTGCGCTCGCTGAGCGCGGTGCGCACCTGGTCCAGCTGGGCGGTCAGGCCCACATCCTGGGCGGACGTCTTGCTGTCCTTGTCCCCGGCCGGGGCCGCCGGGCCCTCCTCGGTGGAGGGCTCGGCGGCCTTGGGCGCCGCGTCGTCAGGGGTGGCGCCGGAGGGGACGTCAGGCTTGTCGGCGCTCTCGCCGAAACCCGGGGTCTCCTCGGTCATCAGGCGGCGCCGCCCTTCTGGTCCTTCTCGTCGTCGACGATCTCGGCGTCGACGACTCCGTCGTCCTCCTTGGCCTGCTCGCCGCCGGGGGCCGCGCCCTCGGCGCCGCCCGCGGCCTGCGCGCCCTGGGCGTCGGCGTACATGGCCTGGCCCAGCTTCTGCGAGACGGCCGCGACCTTCTCCGTGGCGGTGCGGATCTCGGCGGTGTCCTCGCCCTTGAGCTTCTCCTTCAGCTCACCGACGGCTTCCTCGACCTCGGTCTTGACCTCGGCCGGGACCTTGTCCTCGTTGTCCTTGAGGAACTTCTCCGTCTGGTAGACGAGCTGCTCGCCCTGGTTGCGGGACTCGGCGGCCTCGCGGCGCTTGTGGTCCTCGTCCGCGTACTGCTCGGCCTCCTGGCGCATGCGGTCGACCTCGTCCTTCGGCAGCGAGGAGCCGCCGGTGACGGTCATCTTCTGCTCCTTGCCCGTGCCGAGGTCCTTCGCGGTCACGTGCATGATGCCGTTGGCGTCGATGTCGAAGGAGACCTCGATCTGCGGGACGCCGCGCGGGGCCGGCGGCAGGCCCGTCAGCTCGAACATGCCGAGCTTCTTGTTGTACGCCGCGATCTCGCGCTCGCCCTGGTAGACCTGGATCTGGACCGACGGCTGGTTGTCCTCGGCCGTCGTGAAGATCTCGGAGCGCTTCGTCGGAATCGTGGTGTTCCGCTCGATGAGCTTGGTCATGATGCCGCCCTTGGTCTCGATGCCGAGGGACAGCGGGGTGACGTCGAGGAGCAGGACGTCCTTGACCTCGCCCTTGAGGACACCGGCCTGGAGCGAGGCGCCGATGGCGACGACCTCGTCCGGGTTGACGCCCTTGTTGGCGTCCTTGCCGCCGGTCAGCTCCTTGACGAGCTCGGCGACGGCCGGCATGCGGGTCGAGCCGCCGACGAGGACGACGTGGTCGATCTCGCTGAGCTGGATGCCCGCGTCCTTGATGACGTTGTGGAACGGCGTCTTGCAGCGCTCCAGGAGGTCGGACGTGAGCTGCTGGAACTGGGCGCGCGTGAGCTTCTCGTCCAGGTGCAGCGGGCCCTCGGCGGAGGCCGTGATGTACGGGAGGTTGATCGTGGTCTCCGTGGAGGAGGACAGCTCGATCTTGGCCTTCTCGGCCGCCTCGCGCAGGCGCTGGAGCGCCATCTTGTCCTTGGAGAGGTCCACGCCGTGGCCGTTGTTGAACTGCTTGACCAGGTAGTCGACGACGCGCTGGTCCCAGTCGTCACCACCGAGGTGGTTGTCGCCGTTCGTGGCCTTCACCTCGACGACGCCGTCACCGATCTCGAGGAGCGAGACGTCGAAGGTGCCGCCGCCGAGGTCGAAGACCAGAATGGTCTGGTCGTCCTTGTCCAGGCCGTAGGCCAGGGCGGCGGCGGTGGGCTCGTTGACGATGCGCAGGACGTTCAGACCCGCGATCTCACCGGCCTCCTTGGTGGCCTGGCGCTCCGAGTCGTTGAAGTACGCCGGGACGGTGATGACCGCGTCCGCGACCTTCTCGCCCAGGTACGCCTCGGCGTCGCGCTTCAGCTTCTGGAGGATGAACGCGGAGATCTGCTGGGGGTTGAACCCCTTGTCGTCGATGTCCACCTTCCAGTCGGTGCCCATGTGGCGCTTGACCGACCGGATGGTCCTGTCGACGTTGGTGACCGCCTGGCGCTTGGCCACCTCGCCGACCAGCACCTCGCCGTTCTTCGCGAAGGCGACGACGGACGGCGTGGTCCTGGCGCCCTCGGCGTTGGTGATGACGGTGGGCTCGCCGCCTTCCAGAACGCTGACGACGGAGTTAGTCGTGCCCAGGTCGATGCCGACCGCACGTGCCATTTCGATTCCTCCAGAGGTACTTCTTGAGTGGATCTGGCTCAAGGATGCATGAGCGCTGCGCTTGCGTCAACAGATGTGAGTCGAGGGGGCTCAACTCTTATCCAGGGCTTACGCGCAAGTCGGTGCCTCCCGGGGGTCCGGAACCCGGCTGCGGGCCACATGTGGCTGGGCGCGCAGTTCCCCGGGCCCCTTCGGGGCGCACCCCCCGGTACCGCGGCGCGCCGGGGAAGGGTTGCCTGAGCGACGCAGATCACCGCCTTGCTGGCTACAGTGCGACCGGGTAAGTGGGTAGTCTCAGACGGACTGCATAAGTTACCGCTTAGTAATCAGCCCTAGTCCGCTACGACGAGTCCCGCCTCGCAGGCCCGAGGAGCCCCCCAATGCAACTCGCCGCGATCATCGTGTCGCTGGTCCTAATCGCGGTCGGCGTCGCGCTGTTCGGCCGTGCCATCGTGCAGATCTACCGGTTCATGCGGCTCGGCCAGCCCGTCCCCGCCGGCACCCGGACCGACGACCCCGTCCAGCGCACGCTCACCGTGGTCAAGGAGTTCCTCGGCCACACGCGCATGAACCGGTGGGGCATCGTCGGCGTCGCGCACTGGTTCGTGGCGGTGGGCTTCTTCTCGCTGCTGCTGACGATCGTCAACGCCATCGGCCAGCTCTTCCAGGCCGATTGGATGCTGCCGATCATCGGCGACTGGGCGCCGTACAACGTCTTCGTCGAGTTCCTCGGCACCATGACCGTGCTCGGCATCGCCACGCTGATCGTCATCCGGCAGCTGAACCGGCCGGACAAGCCGGGCCGCAAGTCCCGCTTCGCCGGCTCGAACACCGGCCAGGCGTACTTCGTCGAGACCGTCATCCTCATCGTCGGCATCTGCATCTTCACGCTGCACGCCCTGGAGGGCGCCCAGCACCACGTGGACGGCTACGAGGCCTCGTTCTTCATCTCGTACCCCCTGGTCTCCGCGTTCGAGGGCCTGGACGTCTCCACGCTGCAGA
This sequence comes from Streptomyces sp. NPDC034037, assembly GCF_055575715.1. Lineage (NCBI taxonomy): Bacteria > Bacillati > Actinomycetota > Actinomycetes > Kitasatosporales > Streptomycetaceae > Streptomyces > Streptomyces sp. NPDC034037. The sequence continues at coordinate 292,960 of NZ_JBVISC010000005.1, forward strand.
ACCTCACGTACCTCTTCGCCGGCGTGAAGATCGCGACCTCGTTCATCTGGATGATTACGGTCGCCCTGAAGACCGACATGGGCGTCGCCTGGCACCGCTTCCTGGCCTTCCCGAACATCTGGTTCAAGCGGGACGCGGACGGCTCCACCACCCTCGGCGAGCTCCAGCCCATGACCAGTGGCGGCAAGCCCATCGACTGGGAGGACCCGGGCGAGGACGACACCTTCGGCGTCTCCCAGGTCGAGCAGTTCTCCTGGAAGGGTCTGCTGGACTTCTCCACCTGCACCGAGTGCGGCCGCTGCCAGTCGCAGTGTCCCGCCTGGAACACCGGCAAGCCGCTCTCCCCGAAGCTGCTCATCATGTCGCTGCGCGACCACGCGCACGCCAAGGCGCCCTACCTGCTCGCGGGCGGCGGCAAGACCATGGAGGGCGAGGAGAAGGCGTCGGCCGAGCAGCTCGCCGACGTCCCCGCCGCCGCCCTCGCGGAGGCCGAGCGTCCGCTCGTCGGCACCCTCGAGGAGAACGGCGTCATCGACCCGGACGTCCTGTGGTCCTGCACCACCTGCGGCGCCTGCGTCGAGCAGTGCCCGGTGGACATCGAGCACATCGACCACATCGTCGACATGCGCCGCTACCAGGTGATGATCGAGAGCGCGTTCCCGTCCGAGGCGGGCACGATGCTCAAGAACCTGGAGAAGAAGGGCAACCCCTGGGGGCTCGCCAAGAAGCAGCGCGTGGAGTGGACCAAGGAGGTCGACTTCGAGGTCCCGATCGTCGGCAAGGACGTGGAGGACCTCACCGAGGTCGACTACCTCTACTGGGTCGGCTGCGCGGGCGCCCTGGAGGACCGCGCCAAGAAGACCACCAAGGCCTTCGCGGAGCTGCTGCACATCGCGGGCGTCAAGTTCGCGATCATGGGCGGCGACGAGAAGTGCACCGGTGACTCCGCCCGCCGCCTGGGCAACGAGCCGTTGTTCCAGCAGCTCGGCCAGGAGAACGTCGCGATGCTGAACATGGCGTACGGCGAGGACGACGAGGACGAGTCGACCAAGAAGCCGAAGTCGGCGAAGAAGATCGTCGCGACCTGCCCGCACTGCTTCAACACCATCGCGAACGAGTACCCGCAGCTCGGCGGCGACTTCGAGGTCATCCACCACACCCAGCTGCTCCAGCACCTCATCGACGAGGGCAAGCTGATCCCGGTGACCCCGGTCGAGGGCCTGATCACCTACCACGACCCCTGCTACCTGGGCCGGCACAACAAGGTCTACACGCCCCCGCGCGAGATCATGTCCGCCGTCCCGGGCCTGCGCCAGCAGGAGATGCACCGCCACAAGGAGCGCGGCTTCTGCTGCGGCGCCGGCGGCGCGCGCATGTGGATGGAAGAGCGCATCGGCAAGCGCATCAACACGGAGCGGGTCGACGAGGCGCTCAGCCTCAACCCCGACATCGTCTCCACCGCCTGCCCGTTCTGCCTGGTCATGCTCACCGACTCGGTCAACGGCAAGAAGAACGACGGGAAGGCGAAGGAGTCCCTCCAGGTCGTCGACGTCGCGCAGCTGCTGCTCGACTCCGTGAAGACGCCGGCCGACCCGGCGGACGATGAGGAGTCCACGGACGCGCCGGAGCCCGAGCCGGTCAAGTAGCGCCTACGGATACGACGGTCCGCGTCCCGGAACGACGCCCAGGCCGGTTCCGCCCTTCGGGGCGGGGCCGGCCTGACGCGTTCGTGCCGCGAACGGCACCGTGGCGCCCCGTTCACCCGGCGCTCACTCCGCCGCCCCCGGCGCACAACCCTTCGTACGCCTCACGAGTCACACCCCACGGAAACGATCTTTCCCAGCGGCTCACGTCGAGCCCGCAGACGCCCTGCCCCGTACTTCTGACTTCGGCGTCCATGTCATCACCCGGTTGGAGACTTCCTCAGTGACTCAGCACGTGCGCACGACCGCGCGCAGGACCGCGCGCAACAAGTTCCTCGCCGCGGGCGCGGTCTGCGCCGCCACGGCCCTCGGCCTCACCGGCCTGACCGCGGGCAGCGCGTCCGCCACCCCCGCCCCCTCCGAGCTGCGCGCCGACTACAACGGCGACGGCTACGTGGACCTGGCCGTCGGCGTGCCGGGCGCCACCGTCGCGGGCAAGGCCAAGGCCGGTTACGTCAACGTCGTCTGGGGCGGCGCGTCCGGTCTCGGCAAGCACGGCTCGACGACGGTCAGCCAGTCCACCGCGGGTGTGCCCGGCACCGTCGAGGCGGGCGACAAGTTCGGCAAGGCCGTCGACTCCAACGACATGAACGGCGACGGCTACAGCGACCTGGTCGTCGGCACCCCCGGCGAGGACATGGGCACCACCCTGGACGCGGGCAGCGTCACCGTCGTCTGGGGCTCCGCGAGCGGCTTCAAGGGCGGCTTCACCGCGGCCACCGGAGAGGGCGAGTCCGGCAACTACGGAGCGCTGCTCACCACGGGCGACTTCGACAAGGACGGCGACAAGGACATCGCCCTCAACACCCACTTCGACGAATCCAGCGCCCTGCGCATGCGGCCGGGCCCCTTCACCGCGGGCTCTTCCGCCACGCTCTCCACCATCCGGAGCTGGCACTTCGCCGGCCCGAGCGTCGTCACCAGCGGCGACTTCGACGGCGACGGCGGCGACGACATCGCCCTGGCCTACTCCGGCATGGAGATCAGCGGCACCGAGGTGGTCAGCCGGAAGTCGGGCGAGTGGAAGGGCCTGTGGTCCACCGGTGACTCCACCAACACCGCCTTGGCCGCCGGCGACTTCGACGGCGACGGCACGACGGACCTCGCCGTCGGCAACGTCCGGCCCAACCCCGAGGCCGACGACACCGCCTGCGCGGACCGCTTCGGCGGCGCCGTCCTGACCGTCTACAACAAGAAGGGCGGCAAGCTCGGCGACGGAGGCGACTCCTGCACCACGCAGAACAGCCCGTCGGTCGCCGACGACGCGGAGGCCGAGGACAACTTCGGCGCGCACCTGGCGGTCGCCAACGTCGACAAGGACGGCATCGACGAGCTGATCGTCGGCGCCGACACGGAGGCGGTCGGCACCGCGAAGAGCGCCGGCGCCTACTGGGTCCTCGCCTCGCTCGGCACCGGTGAGGCCCTCGCGGGCCCCTCCTTCAACCAGGACTCCCCGGACGTCGCGGGCACCGCGGAGGCCGGTGACCGCCTCGGCGCGGCCGTCGCCACCGGTGACTACGACGGCGACACCTACCCGGACGTCGCCGTCGGCGCGCCCGGAGAGGACGGCAAGGGCGGCGTCTGGTACGACCCGACCCAGAAGGACGGCCCGAACCTGCCGGTCACCTCGGTGACGCCGGGCAAGCTGGGGCTGACCGGAGCGGTGGAGTACGGGGCGATCCTGGGGCGGTGAGCCACCGGCTCCACCGCGTCCGTCCGCAAACGCCGGACGGGCTTGTCGAGTTCCCCGGCCGGGCTGGCTGAGTTCCCCCCAGGGGCTTGTCGCGTTCCGCTGGCCGGGTCCGCCATCAGCGGGCCCGGCCAGCGTTCCCCCCCCCCCCCCCCCCCCCCGGGGCCCCGCCAAACGTGCCGAAACCCGTCAAGCCGCCCCAACTCCCCTGTCCCGTACAACCCTTGGGCCTCATCGGTGGTCTCCTCTTCGCCGACCACGGCGTGACGCCAGGGCCAATGCCCGGTGAACGCGTCTGCTCCGCACCCCATCGAAGGCGGATGCCCGCAGGCATCCCCGCATGCCGCAGGAGAACCGCATGGCCCAGCACAAGCGCACCACCGCCGGCAGACCCGGCCGCATCCGCCTCGCCGCGGCGACGGCCGTCGCCGCCGCGCTCTCCGGCGGGCTGCTCACCGCCACTGCGGTCACCGCGTCGGCCGCGCCGTCCCCCGCCACGCAGCCCGACGCCGACTTCGACGGCGACGGCGCCGCGGACCTCGCCACCTCCGCCTCCGGCGCCAACGTCGCCGGCAAGGACGGCGCCGGCCAGGTCACCGTGACGTATGGCGGCGGCGACCGGCACCACACCACGTACAGCCAGAACAGCGCCGGCGTGCCCGGCGCCGCCGAGAAGAACGACCGCTTCGGCAGCGACACCGCCTACGGCGACTTCAACCGCGACGGCTACGACGACCTCGCGGTGGCCGCGATCGGCGAGGACGTCGGCACGGACGTCGACGGCGGCACCGTACAGATCCTGTGGGGCTCCAAGAACGGCCTGTCCGGCGGCACCACGCTGGAGGACCCGCGCCCCACCAAGCACGACTTCTTCGGCGGCCCCATCCAGGCCGGCGACTTCGACGGCGACGGCAAGGACGACCTCGCCATCGGCTCCAGCTCGGGCGCGGCCACCCTCGACGTCTACGAGGGCGGCTTCACCCGTGCCGGCGGCACCGGCCGCCACTACACCGTCACCCCGCCCATCCTCAGCGGCGACAGCGCGGGCCCGTTCAACCTGCACTCCGGTGACGTCAACGGCGACGGCAAGGACGACCTGATCGTCGACGGCTTCTCCTCCGGCGACCACTACAACGCCAACCTGTGGCTGCCCGGCAGCGCGAACGGCATCACGACGACCGGCGTGCAGCGCCTGCCCGGCGGCTACATCACGGACGTCGGCGACACGGACAGCGACGGCTACGGCGACATCATCATCGGCCTCACCTGGGACGACGGCATCGCCGGCGCCCACAAGGGCGGCAGCGTGTACGTCGTGAAGGGCAAGTCCACCGGCCCCTACGGCGACAGCCAGGTCATCACCCAGGACACCGCGGGCGTACCCGGCAGCGCCGAGAAGGGCGACGAGTTCGGCTCCGAGCTCGACCTCGGCGACATCAACGGCGACGGCCACCTCGACCTGGTCGTGGGCACCGTCGGCGAGGACCTGGACGGGGTCACCGACGCCGGTTCCGTCACCGTCATCTACGGCGCCGCGGACGGCTCCGGCCTCACCACGGCGGGCTCCGTCCTGCTCACCCAGAACACGCCGGGCGTGCCCAACACCAACGAGAAGAACGACTTCTTCGGCTCGGACGTCCACGTCGACGACCTGAACGACGACGGCCGCGGCGACGTCGTGATCGGCGCGGCCGGCGAGAACGGCTCCAACGGCGCCTTCTACATCCTGGACTCCAAGGCGGACGGCACGCTTTCGGGCACCTCCGGTGTCTACACCTCCACCGTGGGCATCTCGGGCGCGGGCACGCCCCGCCTCGGCAACAACTTCGCGGACTGACCCGCCTTCGCCCCTCCCCCGGCCGGCCTGACCGCCGGGCCCGCACCACACGTGCGGGCCCGGCCCCCTTCCCCGTATGAGCGGCGCGGCCGGCCGGTCCCGCCGCCGCTGTCCCCGGAATCGACGTACCGACCCCGCAGAGTTGGAGCCCCTATGCGCCCCCGCGTACCCACCCGCCCGAGCCCCCGCGCCCTGGCCCTGGCCGCCGCCACCGCCCTCGCCGCCACCGGCCTCGCCCTGCCCCTCGCGGCCCCGGCCACCGCGTCCGAACGCGCGCCCCTCACCAGCGACTTCAACGGTGACGGCTACGCGGACCTCGCCGTGGGCGTGCCCTCGGGCACCGTCGACGGCAAGGCCAGGGCCGGTTACGTGAGCGTCGTCTTCGGCGGCGCGGACGGCCCCGGCACGAACGGCGTGCGCCGCATCACGCAGGCCACCGTCGAGGTCCCCGGCACCCCCGAGGCCGGCGACCGCTTCGGCGCCGCCGTCACCACCGCGCACGTGGACGACGACAAGTACGCCGACCTCGTCATCGGCGCCCCCGGCGAGGACATCGCCGGCAAGGCCGACGCCGGTTCCGTCACCGTCCTGTACGGCACCGGCGACGGCTTCGCGCTCGCCAACACCGCCGCCCGGGGCGAGAAGGCGTCCGACGCGTACGGGATGTCCCTGACCGCCGCCGACTTCACCGGCGACACGGACGTCGACCTGGCGATCGGCGCCAAGGACAAGGTCGTCGCCAACCTCAACCCGTACGCCGCCCGGACCGAGCCCGTCATGGCCCGGCCCATGGGCGGCCGCGCCCCCGTCATGGCGACCGGTGACTTCGACTCCGACGGCCGCCCCGAGCTGACCGTCGCCTACTACACGCAGAACCAGCCCCACACCCAGTCCCACATCCAGCTCTACCGCTACCTCAAGGACGAGACCCGCTTCGACATGACCTGGAGCAGCGACAACAGCGCCGCCAACGCGCTGGCCGTCGGCGACTTCAACGGCGACGGCCTGGACGACCTGGCCCTCGGCAACTGCCGCGAGATCGCCGACGAGAACATCGACGACCCGTGCGGCCCCGAGGAGCGCGCCAAGGGCGGCGGCATCCACATCCACTACGGGGGCGGCGAGCAGCCGATCTGGGAGGGCCAGACCCTCAACCAGGACACCCCGGGCGTTCCCGGCGTCGCCGAGACGGGGGACGACTTCGGCAACGCCCTCGCCGTCGCGGACATCGACGGCGACGGCAAGGACGACCTGATCGCGGGCGCCCCCGGCGAGGCGATCGGCGACGCGGCGGGCGCGGGCGCCGTCACCGTCCTGAAGGGCGGCCCGAAGGGCATCCTCGACGCGTCGGGGGCGGCGCGCGCGGTGGCGTACCAGCAGAACTCCCCCGGCATCCCGGGCGGCGCCGAGAAGGGGGACGCGTTCGGTGCGGCGCTCCTCACCGCCGACCACGACGGCGACGGCCGCCTCGACCTGTCCGTCGCCGCGCCGGGCGAGAACGCCTCGGCGGGCGGCGTCTGGGAGCTGCCCGCCGTCCAGCCGTCCGGCGTGCGGGTCATCACCCCCAAGTCCATCGGCCTGCCCGCCTCTTCACACCCGTACGCGTACGGGGCGGTGCTGGGCCGCTGATCGGGCGGCCACCGGGGTCGCGAGGGGCGTGGGGGGCGTAGGAGGCGCGGGGGGGGCGCGGGAGGTGTCGGCCCCCTCAGGGTTCCCTTAGGGGTTGTCACAGGTCGGCCGCAAAGCGGCTCTCCTCCCAAGGAGGGACGACCCCGCCCCGTAAGACCAGGTACGTTCGATTCGTGGCTGGATTCAGGAACGGACGCGGCCGGGACAACCGCGCCCCGCAATCGCGACCGCAACAACAACCGCGGCAGCAGCCGTACGGACAGCAGGCCCCCCAGGGTCAGCAGCAGCCGTACGGCTACCCACCCGTGTCGCCGAACCCGCGCCAACAGCAGTACGGCGGGGCCGGCCCTCAAGGTGGCGGCCCCCAGTACGGCGGGGGCGGCCCCCACGGTGGTGGCCCCCAGTACGGCGGGGGCGCCCCGTACGGGGGCGGCCGCCCGCAGCCCGGCAGCGGCGGCCCGCAGTGGCCGCAGGCCGACGGCGGTCACGGCGAGCCGGAGTACTTCGGCGGGCCGGGCGACCAGGGCCACGGCCCCCAGGCCGGTCCCGACCCGTACGCGGCCAACAACCCGGGGCACACCCAGGCCTTCTCCATCGGGGACGACCACTACACCCAGGGCGACACCTACCGCGCGGGCCAGGCGGCCGCGGCGCCGATCGGTCCGCGCCTGCACTGGAAGGACCTGCTGCGCGGCATCGTGCTGCGCCCGGGCCCGACCTTCCTGCAGATGCGGGACTACGCGATGTGGGCCCCGGCCGTCGTCGTCACGTTCGTCTACGGCCTGCTCGCGATCTTCGGTTTCGACGGCGCCCGCTCGGACGCGCTCAAGGCGCCGCTGTCGTCCGTGGTGCCCTACGTCCTGACCACCGGCGTCGCGATCACCGTCAGCGCCTTCGTCCTCGGCGTGGTCACGCACACCCTCGCCCGCCAGCTCGGCGGCGACGGCGCCTGGCAGCCGACGGTCGGCCTGTCCATGCTGATCATGTCGATGACGGACGCGCCGCGTGTCGTCGTGGCGATGTTCCTGGGCGGCGGCCAGAGCTTCGTACAGCTCCTCGGCTGGGCGACCTGGATCGCGGCGGGCGCGCTGCTGACGACGATGGTGGCCAAGTCGCACGACCTGCCGTGGCCGAAGGCGCTGGGAGCGGCGTCGATCCAGCTCCTGGCGATCCTGTCGATCATCAAGCTGGGCACGTTCTAGCGCTCGCCCAGCGCCCGCCCCGGCACGAGGAAGGGCCCGCCCGACGATGCGTCGGACGGGCCCTTCCCCCACGTCGGGGGACGTGGCTCATCGGAGGACGTGGCTCAGGCGTCGAGGACCTGCCCCGCGCGCTTGACGACGGGCGGCTCGACGCTCCACGGGAAGTTGATCCACTCGTCGGTGCGCTTCCACACGTACTCGCACTTCACGAGCGAGTGGGACTTCTCGTAGATGACGGCGGAACGCACCTCGGCGACGTGGTCGAGGCAGAAGTCGTGCACGAGCTTCAGCGTCTTGCCGGTGTCGGCGACGTCATCGGCGATGAGCACCTTCTTGTCGGTGAAGTCGATGGCGTTGGGGACGGGCGCGAGCATGACCGGCATGTCGAGCGTGGTCCCCACCCCCGTGTAGAACTCGACGTTCACCAGGTGGATGTTCTTGCAGTCGAGGGCGTAGGCGAGCCCGCCGGCCACGAAGACGCCACCGCGGGCGATGGAGATGATGATGTCGGGCCGGTACCCGTCGTCGGCGATGGCCTGCGCCAGCTCGCGCACGGCGCCACCGAACTTCTCGTACGTAAGGTTCTCGCGCACGTCACTCATACCGCTGCTCACACCTGTGTCCGATGGAAATTGAGGAAGGACCGGGAGGCGGTCGGTCCGCGCTGCCCCTGATAACGCGACCCGTACCGCTCCGAGCCGTAGGGCTCCTCGGCGGGCGAGGTCAGCCGGAACAGGCACAGCTGCCCGATCTTCATGCCCGGCCAGAGCTTGATCGGCAGGGTCGCGAGGTTCGACAGCTCCAGGGTCACGTGCCCGCTGAACCCCGGGTCGATGAACCCGGCGGTCGAGTGGGTGACGAGCCCGAGCCGCCCGAGACTGGACTTGCCCTCAAGCCGGCTGGCGAGGTCGTCGGGCAGACTGACGACCTCGTACGTCGAGGCGAGGACGAACTCCCCGGGATGCAGGATGAAGGGCTCGTCGCCCTCGGGCTCCACGAGCCGCGTCAGATCGGCCTGCTCCACGGAGGGGTCGATGTGGGGGTAGCGGTGATTCTCGAACACCCGGAAGTAGCGGTCCAGCCGCACATCGATGCTCGAGGGCTGCACCATGGATTCGTCGTACGGTTCGATCCGCACTCGTCCGGAGTCGATCTCGGCCCGGATGTCCTTGTCTGAGAGAAGCACGCACCGAGGATACGCAGAGCGCGCGGGCCCGCCCCAATCGGACGGACCCGCGCGCTGCGCCACCCCTTACCGCTTCTGCAGGACCACCGGCACGGCGTGCCGGAGCCGGGCGCAGCGCGGACAGCGGATGAGCCGCCCGGGGCCGAGCCGGCCGGCCTGCTGCATCGGGAACGAAGCGGTACTGAACACGTGCCCCTCGGCACATCGGACGACGGTGCGCTCCATCAAGTCCTCGAGTCCCTTCCCCAAAGCCGTGTGTGAACTCGTCCTGCCGGCCGGGCCCGCGAGGCTGCTGTCCCGCCCCTGAAGCCGACGACGAAGGCACACATTACGGCACGAAAGGGACGCCACTCCAGGCGGCACGACCCCACTCGGCGACCCATCGGCGGTGCGCCCACGGTACGCCCCAACTCCCTCCCCCCGCACGGCCGGACCCCGCCCCGAACGCCACACGGGCCCCGCGGCGACAGCGCCGGGGGCCCGCGATGAGGTACAGTGTGCGACGTTACGACACCGCTTCTGGCGGCGCGTTACGCGGGTGTAGTTTAGTGGTAGAACATCAGCTTCCCAAGCTGAGAGTGCGAGTTCGATTCTCGTCACCCGCTCCACAGTTGAGGCCCAGGTCGGAGACCTGGGTCTTTTTGCTGTGCGGGGCCGGGGCGGTGTGCGTGCCAGCACTCACGCGGGGGTGCTCGGCGGTGAGCAGTTCGATGTCTTCCACGTCCGAAGTCAGGATCGTCACCCGGCCGGGATGCCGCAGGGCGGTCGCGCACAGTATGGCGTCGATGGCGGACTTGCGGCCGTGCAGTCCCGCTGCGCGCAGCAAGGCGGCAGCGGACTGCGCGACGGCCTGGGGACCGGCTCGACGGCCAAGCGGGAGAGGGTCCACTTCAGTGCGGCGTCGCTGATCTTCGGGTGGATCACCTCGACCAGCACGGCGGCCGAGGTGATCGCCGGCAGGTCCGCGTCGCGAGCCGCCGTCAGCCACTCGTGGATCTCCCGATCACGCTGTACGGCCTTTGCCAGGCCCTCGCTGTCCAGGACCAGGGCACCGCTCACGCGGCCGTCCCAGCGTCCGAGGCGCCTCCGGTCAGCCGGGTGCGCTTGGCCGCCACGGCCTCGGGGCCGGCCGGGCCGTGCACCTTGTCGAAGTCCGCGATCAGCTCGTCCAGGTCCTCCCGCTCGATTTGGCGCTGGGCCGCCTTCTCCAGGTAGGCCGAGACACCTCGCTTGCCGACCCGCTCACGGATCGCATGCAGAGTTCCGGCAGTCAGGGTGACAGAGATGCCACTGGTGGGGCCCTCACCGGGTGGGAAGTCCCCTTCGTCGTCAGTCACACATCGACTATGCCATTGGGTATGGCATAGCGCGTGGTGGATGCACAGGGTGCGGTGCGGACGCCTCCGGCGCCCTCGCGGCGGCCAGCCGCGGCGCGGAATATCTCATCGGCGAGCGCACAGAAATCTGTCGTCATGGGAGTAGACATTGGGTTGTCTCCTCGTTATGGTTTCTCTTGTAGTCGAGATCGAGCAAGGGCCCGGCAGACACGAACTGCCGGGCAGAAGTACCCGCATGACGGTGCGGTGGTGGAGTCTCGGAGCCAGGGTTGTCGCATGACGGTGACGAGGCTGACGGCCGGACCGGGTGGCCCGCAGTGATCAGGGGCCGCCGCCAGCAGTAGGTAGTACACAGCAGTACGAGCAGTACCCCGCAGAAGGGCAGGGACAGGACGTCCTGCCTGGCAGTACGTAGTTTCGTCAGAGGGAAGAACGGAGGAAGCGCGCGCCATCAGGATCGCCCGGGTCGACGTCTGATCCCGGGTGCCGCAACCGCAGGACATCGATAGGTAGGTGGTCTCCGGTCACGCATATCCGATCCCCGCACCCCCGTCAGCGTTTCGGGCGGCCGTGCGGACACAGAGGGCCGACGCAGTTCTAGGTCGGCAGATGGTGTTGTAGTTCCTTCGGGGCCCTGGTGCTTACCGCACCAGGGCCCCTCAACATTCCTCGCCGCTTTCCCGCGCGCCTCCCTCGCGCCCAGAAGCGCTGCTCAATTCGCCAGCTGCGCCGCCACCAACGCGTGGAACCGGTGCACCGCGTCGTCCACGCTGCGGATGAAGCCCGTCTCCGCGTTCCCGCGGCCGCTTCCCATCCCCTTGAAGAGGGACAAGCGGAAGCCGGTGATCCGGGCGCCGTTCTTCGGCAGCATGTCCGCCGGCTCGGGGCGGAGCCGTTCGAGTGTTCCTCGTGGGCCTCCCGCCTCGCCCTCCACCAGAGTCTCGATGTGGAGGTCGGCGGGTGCGTCGGACAGGCGGCGGACGAGCCGTTTGACCCAGGTCAGCGGGGACCCCTGAGCGGGCGCCGGGATGTCGATCGACGTGCGCAGCTTGCCGGTGCGCAGATCCGCCGTGATCGCCAGCACGCCCGGCGTGTCCTCGATCCGCATCTCCGCGTGCAGCCTTCCTTCGAGGCAGAGCTGGTCCGCCAGCCGCGAGCGGCGCTCCGCGGGGCCCGACCCCCGCCTGGCCCGCTGCACGGGCAGCACCTTCTGCCCGAGTTCACCGCCCAGCCCGAGACAGACCTGGCGGATGAGCCGCTCCCAGCTCTCCACCACCTCGAGCGTGCGCGAGTCCCCCTGGCACAGCGTCTCGTCGTCGATGCCCTTGCGTACGGGGACCCAGGCCGCGCCCATGTTCTGGAAGCCGTGGCAGCCGGAGTTCTCGTGCTGGAGGTAGTGCAGCAGCTCCTGGAGCAGCCAGGCGTGCGCCGCGTTGCCCACGCCCTCGTGGCGGATCAGCATCTGCGCCTGGTGGGCCACCTCGGCCCAGGACAGGTGCCACAGGGCCACCTTGTGCTTGCGCCGCCCGTCCACCTTGACGTCGACCAGGGGGCTGCCCTCCAGGGCGACGTCGTTGGACAGCGTGATCACGGCCTCGTAGCCGCGGCGGGCGGCGATGTCCATGTACGCCTGCACCTGATCGGCCTTCAGCGCGTTGCCGTTGGTCTTCGTCTCGACCAAGGCCGTCCACAGCTTGCCGGCCCGCTCGACGCGGATCACGCCGTCCGGGCGCCGGGGGGTCTCGCCGTGCGGCAGCTGGACCTCCGCGAACGTCTCCATGCGGCCCGCGGGCGCCCCGAACGCGGCGGTGAGCCGGCGGCCGAACTCGGGGATCTGCGCCATCACCGACAACAGCACCGAGGTGGCCCGCGTCTCACGGTCCCGGTCGCTCTTGAGCACGGAGACGGGGAAGAGCCTGGCCCCCTTCCACGAGTCGTTCTCCGCCAAGGACTTCTTGGCCACCTTCGGCAGAGTGACCTTCTTCTTGGCCGTACGAGGCCGGGGGGCCGCCTTCTTCGACCCTCCATCGGCGTCCGGCCGACGGGGAGTCGGAATGGCCCGCGGCGACACCGCTGGCCGCCCGTCGGCAATGAGGGCCTCGGCGTCCGGTGCGGCCGCCGCCTGCCCCGTCGCCGCACCGACCGGCAGTTCCGCCGTCACCGTGTCGGCCGGCAACTCTTCCGTCGGCCCGCCCTCGGGCACCTCTTCCGTCGCGGCGTCGTCGTCGATGTCGACACCGAAGTCCGTCGCCAGGCCCGCCAGCCCGGTGGCGTACCCCTGTCCGACGGCCCGCAGCTTCCACTCCGGGCCCCGGCGGTAGATCTCCCCGAAGATGAACGCGCTGACCGACCCGGTGTCGCCGATGGTGAAACGGACCAGCTCCTCGCCGGAACCGTCCGCCAGCGTGAGCCGCAGATCGTCCAGCTCCCCGAAGTGGGCGCCGCCGTATCGGCTCGCCGCCACGACGATGCGGTCGATGTCCGGCGGAACGGCGGTCAGATCGAAGCTGATCCGGTCCTTGTCGCCGCCGCCGGTCGGCGTCTTGCCGAGGAGTTGCACGCTGCCGTCGGCGGCCACCGGGTTGTTGTAGAAGTAGAAGTCACCGTCGTCGCGGACCTTGCCGTCCGCCGTGAGCAGCAGCACGGAGACGTCCGCGTCGCCCTCGCCCGACGGGCTCGTCCAGTCCAGGGCGACGATCACCGCGTCGGTGCTCTCGCTCAGGGCCGCCAGGCCCACGTTGGCGCCCTTGGTCAACTCGTACATGTTCCGCCCCCATAGCGCCCGTCAGGCGCGCGCCGGCCGCCCCTGGTCGCGCGCCGCCCCTTGTGTGGTGCGTCACACACTGATCGCACAGCGGCACCCTAGTCGCCCGTACGGGCCGTCCGTGGCCTCTCCCGCAATCACGTGAGAACTCCGTTGTACGGGCCCGCGAAGCGCGGCAGCGGGACGTGAGCCGGGTGGCAGCGAGGCGTGAGCGGGGGGCGGCAGACTCGGGGGTGTCAGCAGGTCAGGCGGGGTTTCCCGGTCGGGTCGGCTCGCTCCTACGGTCGTCATCCTTAGCTCTCGGGGGAATCCCATGCCCACGTTCCACAGCCGCACCCGCATCGGTGCCCGTGCCCGTTCCGCCGTCGTCGTCGCCGCCGGGGCGGCCGCGCTCGCGCTGTCCCTCAGTGCGTGTGGCGGGGGCGGCACCGGGGTGAAGTCCTCGGGGGCGGGCGAGGCCGGCGAGACCGTTTCCGTCTCGGTGTCCAAGGCCGGGAAGTCGGGGGCGACCCCCAGCGCTTCGGGCACCTCCGGTGCTTCCGGTGCTTCAGGGGTTTCCGGCGCTTCCGCCGCTTCCGGGGCCCGTGCGAAGGCCGGCGGGGCCCCCTCCTCCGCCTCGCGCGCCACCGCCCCCGTCTGCACCACCAAGGACGTCTCCCTCAGTGCCGCCCGCCACGGCGGCCCGCCCTACACCCACCTCGTGCTGACCGCCAAGAACACCTCCGGGCACGCCTGCGAGCTGACCGGGCACCCGGAGATCCAGTTCCTGGAGAGCCACCGCGAGATCGTGCCGCCGGTCGCCAAGAGCAAGCCCGCCGCGCCCGTCGTGCTGAAGGCGGGAGCCCCGGCGTACGCCCTGGTCAGGCTGTCGGACGGCGGGCGGGACGAGAGCACCGAGGTGGTCACCGACTTCTCCGTGACGTTGCAGGGCGGCGGCGGCATGAGCGCCGTCAGGGCGCCCGGCGCGGGCGGGGTCGCCGTGGACCCGGCGAAGTGGGCCACCGGCTACTGGACGTACGAGCTGCGCAACGGCGCCGACGACTTCTGAGCGGTCGGCGGGGCCGGCGCCTCTCGGGCGTCGAGCGTCGCGGCGAGGCGGGCGAGCGCGGCCTCCTCCCCGCTCCCCTCCGCCGCGCCGAACACGTGGACCACCAGGCCCGTCTCCCCGGGGGCCGCCGGTACGTGCAGGGATTCGAAGTCCAGGGTGAGGACGCCGGTCACGGGGTGGCGCAGCCGCTTGCGGCCGGCCGCGCACATCACCACCTCGCCGCTGTCCCAGATACGGCGGAACTCCGCGCTGTGAGCGGCCAGTTCGGCGATGAGCGCCGACAGTCGCGCGTCGTGCGGATGGCGTCCGGCGGCCACCCGCAGCTGGCCCACGGCTTCCGCCGCGCGGTCGGTCCACTCCGGGTGTACGTCCCTCGCGGCGGGGTCCAGGAAGAGGAACCGGGCGTTGTTGCGGTCGCGCCGGGCGGGGTCGGCCAGGCCGCCGAGCAGCTCGGCGCCGAGCGCGTTCCAGGCGACCACGTCCAGGCGGTGGTCGGTCGCGAAGGCCGGGAACCCGGTGCCGACGGCGTCCAGGACGCGGCGCAGCAGCGGGCTGACGCGGGGGCGTGGCGCGGGTCGGCCGCGCTCGGCCGCGGGGAGGGCGGTGCGGGCGGCGAGGGTGGTGAGGTGCGTGCGCTCCGCCGTGTCCAGGGCGAGCGCCTGGGCGAGGGCGTCGAGCACTTCGGGGGAGGGCTGGGTGGCGCGGCCCTGTTCGAGACGTACGTAGTAGTCGGCGCTGATGCCGGCCAGCAGGGCCAACTCCTCGCGCCGCAGCCCGCGCACCCGGCGGCGGGGCCCCGCGGGCAGCCCGACGTGCTCGGGCGCGACCCGGGAACGGCGGGCCCGCAGGAAGTCCCCGAGGGCCCGGTCACCGGGGGTGGCGCCGGTAACGCCGGTGCCGGCAGTCGTACCGGAGCCAACCGTGACGCCGGTGCCGGCACTCGTACCGGAGTCAACCGTGACGCCGGTGCCGGCACTCCTGCCGGAGCCAACCGTGACGCCGGTCCCGGCACTCGTACCGGAGCCAACCGTGACGCCGGTGGCGGTCCGGCCGGGGCCCGCACCCCGGTCGTCATCGTCGTCGCTCATGTCCCCAAGTATGGGCAGCCCGGCGGGAGACGGGGCCCGAGCGGGGCGATGGGGGGTCCGGCAGTACCAGGAACCGGGTTCCCGCCACGGACAGAGGGCTGGTTGGCCGGGCGCGTGCGGGAGAGCGTGGCGGCATGAACGCCAAGAAGGTTCTCGTCGTCAGCGCCCACCCCGACCCCCGCTCCCTCACCTCCGCCCTGGCCGCCTTCGCGGTCGGGCATCTGCGGGCCGCCGGGCACGAGGTGCGGGTGTCCGATCTGTACGCGATGAAGTGGAAGGCCGCGGTCGACGCCGACGACTTCCCGGACGGCGGCCCCGCAGAGGACGCCGACGGCGCGCGGCTGCGGGTGATGGCCGCCTCGCAGGAGGCGACCCTGGCGGGGCGGCTGACGCCCGACGTCGTGGCCGAGCAGGAGAAGGTGCGCTGGGCGGACGCGGTGGTGTTGCAGTTCCCGCTGTGGTGGTTCGGCGCGCCCGCGATCCTGAAGGGCTGGATCGACCGGGTGTTCACGGCCGGCTTCGCCTACGGTCCCACCCTGCCGCCGCCCTACGGCGAAGGAGTGCTCGGGGGGCGGCGGGCGCTGGTCTCGGTGACGGCGGGGGCCCGGGAGACGGCGTTCTCGGACCGGGGCATCCACGGGGAACTGGCGGACGTGCTGTTCCCGCTCCAGCACGGGCTGTTCTGGTTCACCGGCATGGCCCCGCTCCCGCCGTTCGCGCTCTACGACGCCAACGTCCTGTCCGAGGAGCGGTTCGCGGCGGCGCGGCGGGCGTACGCGGAGCGCCTCGACGGCCTCTTCACGGACGCCCCGGTCCCCTTCCGCTCGCTGACCGGCGGCGACTACGACCACGACATGCGGCTGCTGCCGGAGGTGGAGGCGCCGGGTGCGGCCGGTGGCCTCGCCCTCCACCGCCGGGAGGACGGCCGCAACGACGAAACGGGTGACCGCGTCAGCGCCGGTGACGGCGCCGGTGCCGGTGCCGGTATGCGTGTCGGCGGCGCGTCCACGGGGTCGTAGGGCTCGGGCCGATCAACTCACCGGAGCCGGCTACTCCCCGGAGTGGTAACCGCCGCCCCGGTGGCTCCTCTTCCGGGCCGTGGCGGCCAGTTCCGCCGCCACGGTCGTGGCCCGGGCCACCCCGTGGACCCAGCGCGGGCCGCCCCGCGCCGCCCACACGACGGCGCCGAGCCCCGCCGCCGCGATCAGCGCCCCCGCGCCGAGCAGCAACATCATCATCGCCATCCCACCCACCTGGCCGGGACCTTCGCAGGCCCGTTCGTACGGGCCCTGATCATCGCAGACCCGCCGCTAAGCCGTGGGCAGAGCTTCACCGAGGCGTTCGAACGGGGGTACGAGACTTCCGCCGGGCCCCGGCCGGGCCCCGGTTAGGGTTTGGGCAAGGCAGACCCACCGGCTGGTGGGTCCACACAGTGGGGGGCCACACATGGCACTTTTCGGCAACGCGCACACCGTCGATCCGTCCAAGGCGCAGGGCGAGTACGCGCGGCTGCTCGGTCACGGTGAGCAGGTGCACGCCGCGTACCTGCTGATCCGCGACACGATGCTGTTCACCGACCGTCGGCTGATCATGGTCGACAAGCAGGGGATAACGGGCAAGAAGGTCGAGTACCACTCGGTGCCGTACCGCAGCATCACGCACTTCTCCGTGGAGACGGCCGGGCACTTCGACCTCGACGCGGAGCTGAAGATCTGGATCTCCGGCAGCCCGACGCCGCTCCAGAAGACGTTCACCAAGGGCGTCGACATCTACGAGGTCCAGGCGATCCTGACGCAGTTCGTGGCGCGCTAGTACGGCGCTTCCGCGACGGTCCCGCGACGCATGGACCGTCGCGGGCAGCCCTTCGGCGACGGGCGATAGACCTTCGGCCGTAGGGCGGCGTGGGGGCGGGCCGCCAGGCTGGTGGCCCGACACCACGGGAGGCACAGTGCGGAACGAAGCGATCAGCAGGGCCCGGTTCATCACGGCGGCGGGGGCGGTGGCGGCCGGCGGCGCGCTGGCCGCCACGGTCACCACCCGCCCGGCCCGCGCGGCCACCGGAACGGCCCCACCGGCAACACCCGCTACCCCGGCGACACCCGCCGCCCCCGCCACGAAGCCGCGCGGTCTCACCTACCGGGGCGTCTGCTACGAGGTCGGCGACGGCGAGTCCCGCGCCACCCGCTGGACTGCCCCCCGCATGCGCGCCGACCTGCGGGCGATCCGCGAGGACCTGCACGCCAACACCGTCTCCGTCTTCGGCAACGGCGTCCAGCGCCTCGCCGCCACCGCCACCGAGGCCGCCGAACGAGGTCTGCACGTCTGGCTCCAGCCGCGCCTCGGCGACGTACCGGAGCGGGACATCCTCGACCACCTCGCGGAGACCGGCCGCCACGCGGAACGCCTGCGCCGGCAGGGCGCGCGCGTGTACCTCAGCGTGGGCTGCGAGTTCCTGCTGTACGTGCCCGGGATCGTGCCCGGCGCCAACGCCCTGGAGCGCGTCGACAACATCCTCAAGGGCAACTACGACCCCGCGCACATGGTCCGCAAGCTGCGTGAGTTCATCGCGCGGGCCGCCCGGGTCGGCCGTTCCGTCTTCCACGGACCGCTCACCTACGGCGCCGCGCAGGACGACGACGTCGACTGGTCCCTCTTCGACATCGTCAGCGTCAACTACTACGCCTACCACCGCGACCGCGCCGCCTACGTCAAGGAACTCACCCCGTACGGGCGTTGGGGCAAGCCCGTGGCGATCACCGAGTGCGGCACGTGCACGTACGAGGGCGCGCCCGAGCGCGGCGGCATGGGCTGGCACGACGTCGTGGACTACACCAAGGAGCCCCCGGAGATCATCGGGGACCTGAAGCGCAGCGAGGGCACGCAGGCCGCGTACCTCCTGGACGTCTTCGGCGCCTTCGAGTCCATGGCGCTGCACGCCGCCCTCGTCTACACCTTCGTCGCCCCCGACTCCCCGCACCACCCCGACCGACTCCACGACCTCGACATGGCGGGCTACAGCATCACCAAGTCCCTGCGGGATCACCCGGACGACCCCGGCTCGCGCTGGCACTGGGAGCCGAAGGAGTCCTTCCACGCGCTGGCACGCCACTTCGCGCGCGCCGAACGCGCCGAACGCGCCCAGCGGACGGAACCGGCCGCGCGCAGCTGACCGTACTTGGCGGGCCGACGCCTTCCACCGGTCTCGCCCGTGTGCTTGCCTGAGGGCCGTTTCGGCTGTCTGGGGCGGGAGTCGCGGGTGCGAAGGCTGTGGGGCACGGGTGTGGGTGCGGCGGTGCTGGCGGGCGCGCTGCTGCTGGCCGGGTGCGGGGACCCCGGGTCCGGCGGCGAGACGCGGGCCGCCGCGCCCCTCCCCGAGAACCCCGGGCGCTCCGCCCACGCCGAGCCCTCCGACGCCGGTGACCCGGCCCCCGCTCCCCGTCGGGGCGCCGCCGCGAAACCCCGGCGCAAGGCCCCGAAGGTGCTCTATCTCGGCGACTCCCTCGCCATGGAGAACCAGGACGTCCTCGGCGCCCTGCTCAAGGACCGCCTCGGCGCCCGCTACCGCAGCGCCCCCTACTCGGGCACCACCCTCTGCGACTACCTCGAAGGCACCGGCAAGGACTCCCTCGTCCCCGACCGGGACAAGGCCGCCGCCCTGGTCCGCGCCGAGCGGCCCGACTACGTGGTGCTCCAGTTCTGGGGCAACGCGTGGGGCTACACGCCGTGCATGGACGGCATCACGTACGCCAAGGCCCGCGAGAAGTACTTCGACCGGTACGCGGCGGACGCGCGTGCGCTCGCCGCGCAGATCGACTCCGCCGGCGGCGGGAGCGGGCGGCCCCGCGTCGTGTGGGTCCTCCAGGGCCCCGACCCGATCACGCCCGACCGCGTGCGCCGCGTCAACGGCCTCTACGAGGCGCAGGTCCGCGCGGGCGGCGGGCTCCTCGCCGACGCGGGCAAGGCCGTCGCCCCGGCCTCCTCGCGGTACACGTGGGCCGGGACGCTGCCGTGCACCTCGTACGAGGTGAAGCACCCCGCGTACTGCACCGACCCGGCGCGTGGCCGCACCGCGCTCCATCGGGGCGACGACTACCTGCACTTCTGTCTGGCGCCGACCACGCCCAAGTCCCGGCCCTGCCCGACGCGGTCGCCGGGCGTCCGCCGCATGGCCTCCGCGATTACCTCGCGGGTCGCGGCAGATCTCCGTTAGCGGCGGCGCCCACGAATCGCGTGAACGCGGGGGTCGCGATGGTGAGGGCGGGGCCCCCGGGGTTCTTGCTGTCCCGTATGGCTACGGTGCCGTTGCACTGGGCGGCAGCGAATTCGAGGCAGTCGCCTCCTGTGTTGCCGCTGTATGTCGACTTACGCCAGGCCTCGTTGCCGAGGGGGGAGCATTCCACGCAGTCGCCGCCGTTGCTGCCGCTGTGCGACGACTTACGCCACGCCGCGCCATCGAGGGGGGCGCACTCGATGCACTCGCCCCCCGTGTTGCCGCTGTAACTCGACTTACGCCAGCGCGCGTCGCTCGTATCCTGACTGGTCGCCATAACGTTCCTCCATCACGCGGCTGATCAGCTCCGCCGATTTGCCCTCCGAGAGGGCGGCGGCCTGCAAGTTAGCGTAACGGCGGGCAGCTTCGCGCACGGTTTCCGGGTTGGCTGTCATGTGGCCGGAGATGAGGTCTTCCGTATAGACCAGTTCCGGGTCATCGGCGAAGCGCAGTGCTGTGAACGAGCCGACCATACCGGCGTGTTCACCAGCGGAGTCAGGTAGGACCTGGAGTTGGACCCAGCGACGCTCCGCAATCCGGAGCAGGTGGGCGAGTTGTTCCCGCATGACGTCGCGACCACCGACCTCCCGGTGCAACACAGCCTCGTCGAGGGTCACGAGCAGCAGTGGGGGGTGCTCCCGCTCCAGAACCCGTTGACGATCCATCCGTGCCGCGACCAATTCATCGAGTCGGTCCGGAGCACCCGTTGCGAGCACCGCTCGCGCGTACGCCTCCGTCTGCATCAGGCCGTATACCAACTGCGCCTGGTACGTGGAGAGGTAGCGAGCCTTGGCCTCCATCTCGGCGAATGCCTGGAACCAGTGGGGCAACTGGCTGCGCAGGACGAGGCTCACGAGCCTGGAAAAGTGGCCGTCCGTGTCCAGCACGGCGTCTGCCCGTTCTGAGAAGTCCCTGGTGGGGACCCTCCTCGCAGTCTCGATCTGGCCGACCAGCGAGCCCGTGCAAAAGAGGCACCCGCCCAGCTCCGCCTGTGTGAGGTCTGCGGACTGGCGCAGGCGGCGCAGTTCCGCGCCGTAGTAGTCCAGCGGCGACGCGCTGGGGTCGAGTTCGGTGTTGTGGACCATGGGACGGACTCCCCCGGGCTCGAACGCACGGACACGGCGTACTGACGCTGTCGCCCAGCGTAACCACGCCGCTCCGGCCGAGTGGCGGGAATCCACAAACCTCCGGGTCACTCGTTCGGAGTACGTCCGGTCGCCGCGCCCGGGGGCCCGGCACACGCTGTGGGTCCCGACAGCGAGAGGTGGGGTGGCCATGAGCAGCGTGACCGACCACGGGAAGCCGGACCATCGCGGCGGCGGCCAGAAAGCGGTGTGGACGACCGGCGGCACGGTGTTCGCCGGTGTGCTGATGCTGGTGAACGGCTTGCTCGGCGTGTTCGCCGGGATCGCGGGCATCGCCAAGGACGACGTGTACGAACGCATCGGCGACTACGTGTACAAGTTCAACCTGACCACGTGGGGCTGGATCCACCTGGTGCTCGGCATCGTCATCGCCGTCGTCGGCTGGGGCATCCTGACCGGCGCGAGCTGGGCGAAGGCGGCGGGCGTGGCACTGGCGGCGCTCGGCATCGTCGCTCAGTTCCTGTGGCTGCCGTACACGCCGTTGTGGGCGCTGATCTCGATCGCGCTCGGCGTCTTCGTGATCTGGGCGCTGTGCACGGACCGCCCGGACAGCGCCGGTCCCTAGGGCATGTTTCGAAAGTCCCGTCTGCCTGGCGACGCCTGGCACGCACGCTCGCGGCGTTGTCGGGATCGCCCCGATACAACCAGTATCGGGGCGCCCCTCCGCCTTGCGATCGCACGCACCAGACGCCGCCAGGCCCGCCCTGCGGGCGGACGACGCTACTTTCGAAACACGCCCTAGAACCGCGCGGGCCCTCCGTTCCCGGCGACGACATCCGCGACGGTCCGGACGAACGCGTCCACGCGGGCACTCGTCGTGCCGGTCCGGTGGATCAGGGCCACCTCCGCCGGCGGGACATCCCGTAGGGGCACGAAGGTGACGTCGGGGCGGGCGTAGTACCGCTCCACGGAGGCGACCACCGGCGAGATCCCCTGCCCGGTCGCGACCAGCGTCATCAGTTCCTGGAACGAGGCGACCGCCTGCCCCCGGCGGATCTCCCGGCCGCTCGGCGTGCGCGGCGGTACGTGGAAGTCCCACCAGTACGCGGGCGCACCGTTGACGACGCCGAAGAACGTCTCGCCCGCCATCTCCTCCAGGGAGACCGAGGTCCGCCCGGCGAGCGGGTGGCCCAGCGGCATGGCGAGGAGCCGGGGTTCCTCGATGACGACGGGGCCGACCGCGAGGTCCGGTTCCCGCACGGGCAGGCAGGTGAAGAGCAGGTCGACGTCGCCGCCGCGCAGCGCGCCCAGCGGGTCCTTGAACTGCGTCTCCCGCATGGTCACCGCGCACCCCGGGCAGCGCTCGCGGAACGCCGCGAGGATCGGCGCGGTCAGCGAACCCGCGCCCGAGCCGAGGAACCCGACGTTCAGCTCGCCCTCGACGCCCCGCGCGGCGTCCTTCGCGCGCGCCAGGGCCGCCTCCAGCTGGGCGTGCAGCGGCGCCACATCCTCGTACAACTGCCGTCCCAGCGGTGACATCCGCACGACTCGGCTGGTGCGTTCGAAGAGGGGGGCGCCGATCTTGCGCTCCAGTTTCTTCAGCGTCTGGCTCACGCGGGCCTGGGAGAGCAGCAGGCGTTCGGCGGTGCGGCCGAAGTGCAGCTCCTCAGCCAGCGTCAAGAAGGTCTCCAGCTCCTGCCGTTCCATCATGTCCCCCATGCCCCCATAACCCCTGTACCCCCTGTGACCTGCGTCGATAAGCGCAGGCGCGTTGATCGTTCCATGGATCGCCCTTGATGGGCGATCACGGTCGGCGGATCTTTGGGGTGTCGGTCCGGCGCGGTGCCGGACCGGGTCCCCTCCTCCCAACACCCCGGAGATCGCCATGATTTCGCGTGCCCGTATGACCGCCGTCGCCACCGCCGCCGCCCTCGCGCTGACCGCCGGGGCCGTCCTGACCGGCGCCCACGCCACCGCCCACGCCCCCGCCACCGCGCCCGCCACGAGCGGCCAGGCCGCCGGGTGGAGCGCCGCCTGGGCGGCCTCCCCGCAGCGGCCCAGCGCCGGGTTCAAGGCCAACTGGTCGGAGGCCGGATTCGACGGCCAGACCCTGCGCCAGGTCGTCCGCGTCACCGAGGGCGGCACCAGGGCCCGCATCCGGCTCTCCAACGCGTACGGCGCCTCGCCGCTGCATATAGCGAGCGCCACCGTCGCCCGTACGACGAAGGGAGCGGCCGTCGACAAGGGCTCGGTGCGGCGGCTCACCTTCGACGGGAAACGCTCCGCGTCCGTGCCCGCAGGCGGTCAACTGGCCAGCGACGCGGCCGGGTTGCGGCTCGACCCCTTCGAGTCCGTCACCGTCACCCTCCACCTCGCGGGCACGACCGGGCCCGCCACCTTCCACGCGCAGTCCTTCGCCACCAGCTACCGCGCGGACGGCGACCACGCCGCCGACGCGGGCGGCGAGGCCTTCGGCGAGTCGACCGAGTCCTGGTACTACCTCGCCGGCGTGGACGTCAGCGGTCCCGGGCCCGCCCGGCGCGACGGCGTCGTCCTCTTCGGCGACTCCATCACCGACGGCTTCGCCTCCACCACCGACCGGAACCGCCGCTGGTCCGACGCCCTCGCCGAACGCCTCACCGAGGCGGGCGACCAGCGGCCCGTCGTCAACTCCGGCATCGGCGGCAACATGGTCCTCAACGACTCCGCCTGGTACGGCGACAAGGGCCTCGGCCGGTTCCGGCGGGACGCCCTCGACCTGCCCGGCGTCGGCACCGTCCTCGTCCTCGAAGGCGTCAACGACATCGGCTTCAGCGAGACCGACAAGCCCACCTACAAGCCCGCCCCGACCGTCTCCGCCCGGCAGCTCATCGACGGCCACCGCGAGCTGATCCGCGCCGCCCACGCCAAGGGCGTGAAGGCCGTCGGGGCGACCCTGCTGCCGCTCGGCGGCTCCGACCACTACGGGCCGCACGCCGCCGCCGTGAGCGACGCGTTCAACACCTGGGTGCGTACGTCCGGCGAGTACGACGCGTACGTCGACCTCGACAAGGCGCTCGCCGACCCGGGCGACCCCGAGCGGATCGCCCCGAAGTACGACAGCGGCGACCACCTGCACCCGAACGACGCCGGTTACCGGGCCATGGCGCGTGCGGCCGAGCTGGGGGAGCTGTGAGCGCCGGTACGGGTGTCGGCGTCGGTGTCGGTGAGGGGGCGTTGTCCGTGGGCGGGGGCAGACGGGAGGAGGGGGGCATGACCCGGCGGCAGCGGCTCGTGCTCGTCCTGCTGCTCGGCTCGCAGTTCATGGTCGCCGTGGACTTCTCCATCCTGAACGTCGCCCTCCCCGCCGTCGGGGCGGGGCTCGGCTTCTCCCTCGCCCACCTCCAGTGGGTCGCCACCGCCTTCGCCCTCGCGGCGGCCGGCTTCACCCTGCTGTTCGGGCGGGTGGCCGACCTCTTCGGGCGCAAGCGGCTCTTCATCGGCGGCATGGCGCTCCTCGGCCTCTCCTCGGCACTCGGCGGCCTCGCCGGCTCCCCCGAAGTCCTGCTCGCCGCCCGGGTGTTGCAGGGCCTCGCCACGGCGGCCGTCACCCCCGCCGGGCTCGCGCTGCTCACCACGGCGTTCCGGGAGGGGCCCCAGCGGGACCGGGCGCTCGGGCTCAACGGCGCGCTGATGTCCGCCGGTTTCACCACCGGCGCGCTCCTCGGGGGGCTCCTGACCGACCTGCTCTCCTGGCGCTGGGCGTTCCTCGTCAACGTGCCGGTGGCGGCGGCCGTCGTCGCCCTCGCGCCCGCCCTCCTCACCGACTCGCGCATCGTGTGCCGGCACCGGCTCGACGTGCCCGGCGCGGTGACCGTCACCGGCGGCCTGCTCGCCCTCGTGTACGGGCTGACGCGGGCCGGCGAGAGCGGCTGGGGCGACTCCGTGGCCCTCGCCGCGCTGAGCGCGGGGGCGGTACTGCTCGTCGCCTTCTGGTGCGTGGAGCGCCGCTCGGCCGCGCCCCTGGTCCCCGTACGCATCATGCGGCGCCCCACGGTCGTCTGGGGCAACGCGACGGGCCTCGTCGCCTTCGCCACGGAGACCTCGCTGGTGTTCCTCCTGACGCTCTACCTCCAGCGGGTCCTCGGCCACTCCGCCCTCGCCACCGGACTCGCCTTCGGCGTGCTCGGCCTCGGCACGGTGGCCGGCGGGCTGCTCGGCGGGCGGGTGGTGAGCCGGTTCGGGGGCCGGGCCACGATCCTCGGCGGCGGCGCGGTCCAGGCCGCCGCCACCGTCTCCCTCGTCGCGCTCGGCACCTCCGGCGGCTGGATCTGGCTGCTGCTGGCGGCGACCTTCGTCGGCGGTGTCGGCAACATGCTGCTGATCGTCGCCTTCATGGTCACCGCCACGTCCGGGCTGCCGGACTCCCAGCAGGGCCTCGCGACCGGGCTCGCCACGATGACCCAGCAGGTCGGCATCACCCTCGGCATCCCGGTGATGAGCGCGATCGTCGCCACCCGGACGGGGAGCGGCTCCGGTGCGGGTGCCTCGCCGGGGGCGGTGCTCTCCGGGGTGGGCGCGGCGGTCGCGGTGAACGCGGCGCTGGTCCTCGCGGCGTCGCTGGTGGCCGCGTACCGGTTGGGGCGGGCGGAGCGGTCGGGCGCCGCCGGTCACTCGGTCGTGTAGTAGCGGTAGAACGTCACCGCGAAGACCCCTCCGGCGATCAGCAGCGCCAGCACCGTGCACCGCAGCACGCCCACTCCGCCCAGGCTGCACAGGAAGCCGAACGTGACTCCCGCGAACACCGCCCAGGACAGGGAGCGCAGTTCGCGGGGCAGTGCGTGTGCCATCCGGTGCACGGCGAACATCAGCGCGGCGAAGACGAGGCCCGTGACCACGCCGAGCAGGACGTTCCCCGTCGTGATCGGTCCTCCGTCGCGGTCGATCGCACAGGCCCACAGGCCGTAGACGACGCCCATGAGCAGGGCGAGGCCCGCCCAGCGGGCGGTGGGGGTCGTGGCCGCCCTGGAGCGGCCCGAGCGGCCCGAGTGGCCCGGTCGGCGCGTCGGGCGGAGGGGAGCGGCGTGTGCCATGACGGTTCCCTTCTACGTGCGGGGTGTCTGCGGGGCTGGGGGCGCGCACGTACGTGCGTACGCGCGCGTCAGTGGTCGCGGTTCACGCACGGGTCGTGGTGGCAGTCCCGGTCGCGCCACTGCGGGCACGGGTCCTCGGGGGCGGAGCAGCTCGGTACGTGGCGGCCACCGGTGTCGACGTACGCCGCGCTCACCCAGCCACGGGCGCCGGTCAGCCAGTACCAGTCGGGGTTCCCGTGCACGACCGTGCCGTGCGTGGCGCACTCGACGCGGTCCTGACTGCCGGGCGGCAGCTTCTCCACGATCCGGCCGCCGGTGTTCGGCTCGTCGCGGACCTTCAGGTCGGGTCCGGAGACGACGGTGCCCCAGATGACTCCGCCGTCGTGGTGCGCGGGGTTCGTGGCGGGCGCCGTCGTGACGGTGACGGCTGCTTCCGCGGTGGCGGCGGTCGCGGCGGTGGCGGCAGTCGCGGCGGTTCCGGCGGTCAGTACGGCTGCCGCGCAGGCCGCCCCCAGAGTCAGAGCGATTCGCATGATCAGCCTCCTCGTCCCCTCATCCAGGAAACACCCGTTCGGCCGAGTGCTCCACCGGAACGGTCGGCCCCGGGGGCTGACGCCGTTGCCCCATATGCAGTCGCACCGCTCGCGCCCCTCAGAGGTGGGGCCTTGCCTGGAAGGCGTGCCCCGCAGCGTCCGCAGTCCCCTGTCCGCCGTCCTCCTCGTCCTCGCCTGCCTCCTCGTCCCCCTCGGCGCGCTCTCCACCTGGACGCGGTACGAGATCGGGGACGAGGACAACTACGTCGCCACCATGGCGCCGCTCGCCTCCGACCCCGCGGTGCGGGCCGCGGTCGCGGACGCGGTCACCGGCGCGGTCATGGCGGAGGTCGACGTGGGGCCGCTCCAGGGCACGGTCACGACGTTCGTACGGGACGCGGCGGGGTCCTTCACCGGGACCGCGGCCTACCGGACCGCCTGGGAGGCGGCGAACCGGGCCGCGTACGACGCCGTGCGGCGGGCCCGGGGCGACGCCGACGGGGCCGTCACCATCGACCTCGCGCCCATCACGCAGCGGATCAAGCGGCAGCTCTCGGACGACGGGGTGCCGTTCGCCTCGCGGATTCCCGTGCGGCACGCCGAGGTCACGGTGCTGCGGTCCTCCGACGACCTCGGGTGGCTGCGGCAGGTCTTCACGGTGCTGCGGGGGGCGGGGCCGTGGGTGCCGGCCGGCGCGGTCGTCCTCGCGGTCGCCGGTGTCCTGCTCGCCCTGTCGCGGCGACGGGCGGTCATCGCCATGGCGCTGGGCGCGGGGCTCGCGGCGGGGCTGTTGCTGGGGGGCGTGGCGGTGGGGCGGGGGTTGACGCTCGGTGACCTTCCGTCGGATGTTTCGCGGGGGGCGGCGGGGGCGGTGTACGACGCGCTGACGGCGTCCCTGCGGAGGTCTTCTTGGGCGGTGGTGGGGGTGGGGGTGCTGGTGGGGGTCGGGGGGTGGCTGTCCCCCCGGCTCCCCCGCCTTCCGTCAGCGACGCGCAGGCGGGTGAGTGTCGCGCAGGCCCCCTGACAGGGCCCCGCCTTTCGCCTGCGGCTTCGCTGTGGTTCTCGCGCAGTTCCCCGCGCCCCTGGAGGGGTGGCCCGACCCGTCTATTGCCTGCGGCTTCGCTGTGGTTTTCGCGCAGTTCCCCGCGCCCCTGGAGGGGTGGCTCGACCCGTCTTTTACCTGCGGCTGCGCTGTGGTTCTCGCGCAGTTCCCCGCGCCCCTGGAGGGGTGGCTCGACCCGTCTTTTACCTGCGGCTGCGCTGTGGTTCTCGCGCAGTTCCCCGCGCCCCTGGAGGG